>NZ_CP174162.1:0-1130687 GCF_045276205.1 Mycoplasmopsis adleri | reverse complement strand
TTGTTAATAATTCATAAAATAAATATCTTTTTAAGAAAAATATATTAATTATTTTATAATTAATCAATATGAATAACGATACATTAGAATTAAAAGGAAGATTTAGAAAAGTCTTTGCAGGAGGAGAATCAAAAGGTTGAGTATTTGCCTTTTGTTCTTTCGTTTCAGTTGATAATAAAAATTACAGTGTATATATGAAAAACACTAAAGTAGAATTAGATACTTATTATGATATTGAAATTAGTCCGCAAGAAAATAGAGATACTTATGTTCTTAAGTCTTTATCAATTAGTAAGCCCGACAACGATAAAGAAGTTAGAAATATACTTTTAGCGAATGTTTCAGGATTAGGTGCTGCAACAATTGAAAAAATTGAAGAAATAAAAGGTAAAGATATTTGAGAAACAATTCTAGAGCAACCTGATCAAGTTCGTGGAATTATTAAAGATTCAGTTTATCAAAACCTTGTAGATTTTTGCAAAATCTATTCTACTGATAATTTAAGCTTTTTTGTTAATAACGGTTTAACTTTATTTCATTCAAAACTAGTTCAAAAATTTGGGAATGAAAACTTTGTTGAGCTTTTCAAAACTCAAGAAGATCCTTACTCATTATACATAGACTACAATTTTAAATTTGAAGAAGTTGAAAACTTTGTGAAGTTATTACTTCCTAATATGCCAATAGAACAAAAACTCAGAGCATTCATATATCATGCATTAAATGAATTAGCGATGAACAATAACACATTATTTTATCTTGAAGACATAATAAATGAAATTTCTAAGGATTTTGCAGCTTATAACAACAGTAGAATATCACGTAATCAAATAATATCAGTTATACAAGAGATGATTAATAAAGGTGAGTTATATTACAATGAAGAAAATTCTCGAATTGGTTTAACCTCAATGAGAGATAAAGAAAGATTTATAGCATATAAAGTTAAAGAGCTTGCAGCAAGAAAAGATTTAAAATCATATGATCTTAAAGTAGGTGGAAGTTTTTCAGCATCTCAAGTTCAAGCATATAAAAACGCCTTCGATTATAATTTCTCAATAATTTCAGGTTATCCAGGAACAGGAAAAAGTTATATTATTTCAAAAATCATAGATACACTTTTAAAAAGCAAACATTATAAACAAGATGAAATTGCATTATTAACACCTACAGGTAGAGCGGCAACTATTTTAACAAGAAAATGTCCAATTGAAGCTAGAACAATTCATAGCTATTTAAAACTTTCAAAAGACGATGAAGCTGTTGAATCATATGAATATTCAAATAATGCTAAAGTAGTAATCATCGATGAGTTTTCAATGGTTAATATAAATATCTTTTATTTAGTTTTAGAGTTATGTCCAAAATTAGAAAAGCTTATTTTGGTTGGAGATGAGAACCAATTGCAATGTATAGGACCTGGTAATATACTTGAAGATTTAATTAATTCTAAGAAGTTTCCAGTTGTGCATTTAAATGAAGTTTATAGAACAGATAAAAGAGATATCTTCGAACATTTTATAGCCATAAATAATAACAAAAAGCCTGTTTTACAGTCTCAATCGGTAAATTTCATGGAGTTCAATCCTAGTGAGTTTCTAAGAAATGTTATATCACTTTACCAAGATAAAGTTAATGAATACTCAATAGATGAAGTTGTATTATTACTGCCTTCATATGCGGGACAAAACGGTATTAATGCTGTAAACTCTATATTGCAAAAATGAAATGTTCAGTACAATGAACTTAAAGATCCATTAACTATTACCGCAAAAAATGAAAAGCTTTTATTTTATAAAGGCGACAAAGTTATTCAATTAGTGAATGATTATGAAAAAGATGTCTTTAATGGTGAAATAGGCTATATTAGTGAAGTTTTTCCAGAAGATGGCTCACTTGAAGTGGATTTTGGAGATAAAAAAGTAAAATATAATAGAAGTGAAATTCTTGAAAATCTAAAATTAGCTTATGCTATAACCGTTCATAAGTTCCAAGGTTCAGAATCAAAATGTGTTATTTTTGGAGTAATACCAAGACAAGCGGAACATATGCTTACGAAGAAACTTTTATATACAGCAGTATCTAGAGCCAAAGATGAATTATTATTAATTGGTTCAAGTGTTTTATATTACAACAAAATTTTAGATAATAGAAATAACGCAGAAGTTTATACCAATTTAAAAGACTTTTTAAAGGAGGATTAAGATATGAAAATGATTGTTGGATTAGGCAATCCTGGCGAAACATATAAATTCACAAGACATAACTCAGGATTTTTAGCTATAGATAAAATATGTGAAAAAACTAAAGTTGAATTAAATAAAGAAAAGTTCAATGGTGTTTTTGCAATTTGTGATGGTTTTATTTTAGCTAAACCTTTAACATATATGAATCTTTCAGGAGATTTTATTTATCCATTAGCAAACTTTTATAAAATAGATCCTTCTGATATTTTAGTTATTTATGACGATAAAGATTTTAAAGTAGGACAAGCAGCAATTAAAATCGGTGGATCAAGCGCAGGACATAACGGTATTCAAAGCATTATGAACCATTTTAAATCAAACGATTTCAAACGCTTAAGAATAGGTATTGGTAATGATAATAAAGAACCTTTAAGAGATTTTGTTTTATCAAAATTCACACCTGATGAATTTCATTTATTAGAACCTGTGCTAGAAGATGTAGCTGACGCCGCTTTATCATTTGTATACAATGATATCAATACAGTAATCAATGATTTCAATGCAAAAAGAAAGAAAAAATAAAATGTATTTATTAGGCGTTAGTGGTGGTCCAGATTCAATGTACCTTTTAAATATGTATAAGGACAAATATCCTAATGACATTTATGTGGCTTGTGTTAATTATAATGTAAGAGAAAATTCAAGCTATGATACATCTATAGTTATTGAATATTGTAAGAAGTATAATATTCCTTTTTCTATTTTAGAAATCGACAAAAATGAGTATAAAACAGGCAATTTTGAAAAATGAGCAAGAGATATTAGAATGGACTTTTTTAAAAATATATACACTATCTTAGATTGCGAAGCCTTAGTTTTAGCGCATCACAAAGATGACTTTTTAGAAAGTGCTTTTATGCAACATGATTCAAAGAGAAATGTGCTTTATTATGGAATAAAATCCAAAAACTATATTTATGGAATGCAAGTTATAAGACCATTAGTTCATAAAGTTTATAAATCCCAAATCATTAAATATTTAGATAAGCATGGCATTAAATATGCTATTGATGAAACAAATGATCAACCTATTTATACTCGCAATAAAGTTAGACAAAAACTAAACGGCTTAACTTTAAAACAAAAAGAAAGTATGTATAAATTAATAACACGCATTAATAACAGACTTAGCAACATTGAAGATGTTGCAGAAATAGAATTTAGAAAATGATTTAGAACCTGATTTAGTCAAACCTATTTTAGTAATAAAGTCGAACACAAAAAAGAAGTTGTTTATAGACTAATTCATGCTTTTTATGATGATATAAAACTTTCAGGCGGCAAAATTCAGTCAATCGTCTATTTTATTGTCGGCACTAAAAAACCAGGCAAATATATTCTTAAAGACAATGTTTATATTTCAAAAGAGCATGGAAAAATTCAACTAACATGTTCTAAGTTTTTAAAAAAAGAGTCAAAAAGTTAAAAATCGCCATATTTATACGGCAATTAATTCTTTATTTAAAATTAATAATTAAATATAATATTTATATATTTTTTTAATTTATAAACATAAACAGAAAGGAGTTGTATGGAAGAAAACAAAAAATCTAAAGGTGTTAAGATTGTGGTATGAGTAATTATCGGTTTACTTTTATTAACTTTATTATCAATTTTCTTGTTTAATAGATTTAAACCAGCTCCAACAATCTACGACACACAAATATTAGTTTCTGATTTTCGAAAAGCACAACAAAACCCTAACGATGGTATCTATATTAAAAACTTAACGGTTGATACTTGATATGGTATTGTAACGTATACCTTTGTTGATGGTAATAAGACATATTCTAGAATTGCTAATTTATCTCCTTCAGATATTCGAGATCTTACTAAGTCAATTTACGATACAACCTGAAAAACTATCGGTTTTGAATTAGCTAACCAAAAATTTGAATGAGGTGCATTATTTGCATTCAGTGCTGGAGGTAAAACAACAGGTATTACACCTGAATTAGTTTCAAACAACTACCATGTTGCGAACCTTCAAAAAGAACAAACCTCACTTTTAAGTAAATTGTTCTTCGCTATTTTACCTACTTTAATTTTAGCGCTTTTAATGTGATGATTATACCGTGGCATGATGAAGAAAAGCATGAACATGATAGGCGCTATTGGAGATGAAAAGAACCCAGCACAAAAAATTAAAAGTGATAAAACCTTTAAAGATATAGCCGGAAACAAAGAAGCTATCGAAGAAATCGAAGAAATTGTCGATTATCTTAAAAATCCTAAAAAATATGAAATTGCCGGTGCTAGAATGCCTCATGGTATCTTATTAGGAGGTCCTCCAGGTACTGGTAAAACATTATTAGCTAAAGCTACAGCTGGTGAAGCTAACGTTCCATTCTACTTTATTTCAGCCTCAAACTTCGTTGAAATGTATGTAGGTCTTGGTGCAAAAAGAGTTAGAACAGTAGTTGAAGAAGCTCGTAAAAATGCTCCATCTATTATCTTTATAGATGAACTTGATGCTATTGGACGTACACGTGGTTCAGGTATTGGTGGTGGTCACGACGAACGTGAACAAACCTTAAACCAATTACTTGTTGAAATGGACGGTATGAAAGAAAATAATGGTTTATTATTCTTCGCCGCAACAAACCGTACAGACGTACTTGACCCAGCTTTAACACGTCCTGGTCGTTTCGATAGAACTATTACAGTTGGATTACCAGATGTTAAAGAACGTCAAGAAATCTTAGAATTACATGCTAAAGGTAAAAGATTATCTCCAGATGTTAGTTTAGCTCAAGTAGCAAAAAGAACTCCTGGATATTCAGGTGCTCAATTAGAAAATGTTATTAATGAAGCAAGTTTACTTGCTGTTAGAAGAAATTCAGATATTATCAAAAGAGAAGATATTGATGAAGCTATTGATAGAGTTATGGCTGGTCCTGCTAAAAAGAACAGAGTTATAACTAAAGCTGAATTAACCATGGTAGCATACCATGAAGCTGGACACGCAGTTGTTGGTATTAAGATGCCTGGTGCAAACAAAGTTCAAAAGATTACAATTATTCCTCGTGGTCAAGCCGGTGGATATAACCTTATGACTCCTGAAGAAGAAAAATACAACTTAACTAGAAAAGAATTAATTGCTATTATCACAAGCTACATGGGTGGTAGAGCTGCCGAAGAAATTATTTACGGTAAAGACAATGTTTCAACAGGTGCTGCAGATGACTTCCAAAAAGCAACTCAATTAGCTAGAAAAATGGTTACTCAATGAGGTATGTCAGCATTAGGTCCAGTTCAATATGAACAAGATGAAGGCTCGCCATTCTTAGGTAGAGACTACTTAAAATCATCTCAAGTTTCAGCACAAGTTGCTCACGAAATCGATAATGAAATTAGAAAGATCATTATGGAAGCTGAACAACAAGCAACTAAGTTAATTCAAGAAAATAGAGAACTTCATGAATTAATTAAAACTGCTTTACTTGAAAAAGAAACAATTGTTGCTGAAGAAATTGAATATATTGCTAAGAATATGAAACTTCCACCTGAAAAGCCTAAAAACGCAGAAGTTCATAATTCAATCCTTGATTTAGATCAATTATTAAAAGATGATAGTTCAGAAATTAATTCATCAGATAATGCTGTTGAAGTTGTCGTAGAAGACAAACCAAAAGATGATTCAGATTCTAAAAAATAATATAAGAGACTAGCTTAAAGTAACAAGCTAGTTTTTCCCGAGTTTCCAACTTTTACAATGTAATTTTTAACAACTCATCTGTTTGATGAGCTGTTTTTAATAATTTAAAATTTTAATTCATTTAAAATTCTTAAATATGTTTGATAATCTTGAATTGCTTGATTATTGTTGTCGTTAATAATATATTCTTCACTTTCAATTTTTCCGTCAATAATCTTGCATGTTTTGATTGTTTCTTTTATTACATCTTGTAATTTTTTGATTGTGATTTTTTCATCTACAACACCGAGTTCTTTCAAACCTTTGTTTAAATAATAAATAACAAAATTTAATAAAACAAGAGATAAGAAGCAAAGTACGAAATGACCTTCAATATGCTTTTCACTTCATACATAAATAGGTCTTACAGCTAAAGCACTTTTTAAAGCTCTAAAGTTTGATTCTATTTGTCATTGTTTTGAATATAAATTCACAATTTCTTCAGGTGATAAATCAAATCTAGAGGTTTCATAAGCATAATATCCGTCAAACTTTTCATCTTCGATAATTTTGTCATAGTTAAGTTTGTAATAACCTTTACCACCAACTTTTTCGAAGAATTTAAACTTCTTTTGACCGAACATTACTTGAACATGAACTAGTCCGTCTTTATCTTGTCTTTTAATAAAATTATCGATTAAAATTTGTCTATCATTTTTATCTTTTAATGCTCTTTTTTTACTATATGTTACTACCAATCTTCTCTTGTGTCCGTTTGCTCTTCTATTCTTTCAAAACGAATAAAAAGTAGTTTCTTTATATTCAAAATTATTGTCTCCAAAATAGCCGGATTCATCTATTGCAAAGGTCTTTCGGTCATTTGAAGCCGCTTTTAATCTATAAGATAAAATGTAATCAATATCGTTATCTTCTAAGAATCTTATGTTTCTATTTGTACTCATTCCTCTATCAGCAATGAGTGTTACTTTGTTTAATTCATATTGTGATTTTATATTCAAAATAAAATTAATAAATGTTGATGCATCAGCAGTGTTCCCTTTGAATAATTTATAGTGAATTGGAATGCCGTTTTCATCTGTTGCTAAACCTAAAACAATTTGATCTTCTTTGAATTTTCCATCTTTAGAATAACCTGGATATCTCAATCCTTCTCTTACAAAACTTTCAAAATATACCGTTGAAGAGTCGTATCAAATAATATCTATTTTTCTATTTTTATCTTTGATCAATGTATCGTTAACACTCTTTAAAATGTTATTTTTATTTTCAGCTAAATAGTCTAAAGTATTATAAAATGTCGTCTTTTCAACTTCTAAATTTATATTGAATTTGTCTTTATTTTTAAAGGATGAAAGCATGCTACCCGGATTTACAATTCTATTTGAAATCATATATTTTAATAAATCATTTAAATACTTGGATTTTGATACTTTAGCATCTTTAAAAGGATTTAATTTTTCTAAGAAACTGTATAACAAATCATATCCATAATTGAACTGTTTTGTTTCAATTTTAACCTTGCTTATATCTAACTCTAATTGTCTAATTATCATATTTCTATCTCAATCAGTATTGTAGTTTTGAGATAGTTTTTTATTTTTTTCTACTGGATCAGAACAATATTTTTCTCATTTTTCAACTGTACCGATACCGATAGATTTCTTATAACCTTTGCCAAATCCTCCTGAAAGTGCTAAAGATAAGTAAGTAGAGTTCTTATTTTTTCTTGAAATTAATAGTCATTTGTCTTTTTTCATATCTTTATTATACCACAAATTACAATGTAATTATGTAAAAAAATAACTTTTTTATTTATATATAAATAACACTGAAAAAAGTAATAAAAAAAGAGCTCCAACTTGGAAACTCAGGAGATTCTAAAAAATAATATAAGAGACTAGCTTAAAGTAACAAGCTAGTTTTTCTTTTTCCTTTGTTAAATAGAGCAATAAGTCAAAATTGTAGCGCATGACGTCGTTATAACAAAAGCCAAAAATAACACCACAATTAATCATAAAATTTAGCAGTAAAAAACCATTTTATAACTGATTAAATTTAGAAAATAAGTGTGATTTCATTCCGATTTTTTTCAATTGAAACATAAATTTGAAGAAGAAAACAAACAAAAATCCATAAATTTTACGAATTATATTCAGATTTCGTTAACAGTGTGTTGTTATCGTCCCGTTTATTCAGGAATATACTATTTGCATGTTTTTATCAAAACAAGTATTTAGACAAAGAACAAGTTCTTAAAATATAAATATCATTAATAATTTAGGTTTATCATTTTTGTCGAAAATGCCTATAAAATAAAAGAATAATAAAATATTTACTTTATAGTTTTTGACTGAAACATCTTATTATAATCCTTATATTTAAAGCTTAAATATAGGACCGAGTATAAATTTTTAATATTTAATATTAATATATAATTTAACTAAATTAGTAATAAATTAATATATATGAATATATAGGGGTTATTATGTGAAGATTATTTAAAGAGGTTTTTAAGTCCCTTTCTAAAAATAAAGTTATGGTTATAGGACTTAGTATTCTTGTATTTTTAACTTCAGCAGTGTTTACATTGCTTTCAACTTTAAGAACCACAATTGTTAGTGGTTTTAATAACTATAAACAAGTTTCGAAAATGCAAGACATAGTTGTAGACTTAAACCTTCCTACGCAAGGTATAGCATATAACCAAGGTTATTTTGTTAATGGTCAAGCTATCGGAAAAGATGGTGTTAAACAATATACACCGATAACATATGACATTAAGAATCCTTCAAACGAATATAAACCAGAACAAACTAATGCTTTATTTTTACCAAAAAGTGAATATTTAAATATTAATGATTTTAATTATAAAGATACAAATAAACCTCTTTATACTACACAAGCTTATATTAAAAAATCAGCTTTTGAAACCCTATATTCAATTTATTTAGCTGATGTTAATAATCCAAATGTTCAATTTGATTTAACAAATCCAGAAAGTGCTTTTATTAAATTCTTACACCCAGTTAAATTTACTTTATATAATGAACACGGTAAAGAATTAACACAAAAATTAACTCTTCCAGTTAATCAAGAATTAACATTCACACCAAAAGCAAATGGGCAGCCATACACAATTGGTGATTTAATGACTTTAAGATATGAAACAATTGATAATGTTAAAAGTATTGTTGCTGAACAAGTCGCTCCTCTTTTTATAAACATTAAAACAAAAGAAATTACTCCAGAATACTCAGTTGGTAATAGATGATTAACTGATCAAATTAGTGTTAGAATTAATGCTAACGACTGAATTAAATATTTTGGTTTCAAACCATATAACACAACTGTAAATGGTAGAGCAGAAGATAGCGAATATGTCTTCATGGCTAATGAAGATCCTATCATTGATTTATCAAAATTTGTTGAATACAATGGTCCAGACCCAGAAAAACTCACCGAAAGCTTAAAATTAAAATCAAAATGAGACTTACAATCTATTTGTGATCATGAACTTAGCATAGACTCAATGATTAAAATCGAAATACCAGCAAATAATGCAATTACATTGCCTAAAACTTATTTAGGTGAACGTAAAAGTTCAGTTAAATTTGAAAGATGAAACTATTTCACAACTTATGTTGGTGATACAACTAAACAATGATCAGGTGCTTTTGCTACATTTATGAATGAGCTTCAAATATCAGCAAATGATCCAAAAGCTAAAAACCACGATGAAGCTAAAAAACTTTGAAAAAGTTTAGAAACTTTCTCATACTGAAGAAAAATAAAAGAAACAACAATAACTTTTTATAGCAATAATGAATCAAAAACAAAAAGAATTGTAATTCCAATTGTAAAAGATGACTTAAATGTTGCTCTTTATACAAATGATCCAAGAACCAATAGACCTAATGGTACTCCTTATAAAATTCCTGATACTTCAGCTACCGGTATCTTGAACATTGATAATTATCTCAACTCCGCAGGTTTAAGTCTTGATAGCATTATTGAGTTATTAAATGATAATGATATTAGAAACCAAAAATATAACTTAATTAAACTTCAAGCTTATGATGTTACAAAAAATACTATTATCAACAAAGTCGAAGAATTAGTTGGCAAAGACAATATTGGTCTTAGAAAAACTCTTACTGTTGATGCTATTAATGATGAATCTGGAAAACAAAATGTATTCCACTTCATTAACACAGGTGATGAACACAATGTGGTTGATGGCGTTAAATTAAATGTTGGTAAATTGTTTAATGAAGAACATAGTCCTTCAATCCTTAATCATTATTCAAATATGACTTCTGATTCAATTTACAAACAAAAACAACTTCCATCCTTTGTTGCTTCGATGTTAATTCAATCAATTGGTAGAAACTTATATCCAAATCCAAAATATATTGAACCTATATATTACTTCACACCAGTTATTGATGTTAACCCAAAAACAAATGAAATTACTAAACAATCTTCTAAGATTGTTATGCTTAATAAGTTCTTATTAAAAGATGATCCTAATGCTACTGAAACAGCAATTAATGATGAATACAAAAAACTTAACTTAGGTATTACATTTAGAGGAAACTACTATAAATTAGTTACTTTAGTTGAAGATGAAGGCAAACTAGTTTGACAAACAGTTTATCCTGAAGGCGTTCCATTTGAAGGTTTTGATAAAGGTTTCTTAACTCAATATTTAGATAAAAACCAATTAACCGTAGCAACCAACTTTATTAAAGTTGATGGCGACGGATGAGTAAGACGTGATAAACAATTATCTAATATTTATTACGTACCACTTGAATTCTTATCTCCAAAGGCTGAATTAATTAACGAAATTTTAACCCACGGTAAAGTTGATTACTTAGCTAATTCAATTGAAAAATATTTATTAAACTTTGAATTAGTTAAAGACGGTTTTATTACTTCTGAACAAGTATTTCATTTAACCTCTGCTCTTAAAAAAGTTCTTAACGATAACAATTTTGCAAATGTCTTTTCAACAAGTAAATTAAATAAAAACATTCTTCCTAAAATTGCTTTTGACTTACTTTATGAATTAAGTCATAATGAATCTGGTGATGTATTATTAGCTGTATTCAACAACATATTTGATAAAGCTAAATCAATTATTCAATCACAAGGTAATTTAAGCAAACAAAAGATTTATTTAACTAGCGAAGTTCAAAATCTTTACGATATTATCAAAGGAATGAGCAACTTTGATTTAGGTGAATATATTAGTGCTTCTGATTTAGTAAATCTTTCAAATGATCCAGCTATATTCATTGATGCTGTAAAAACAATTTTCGCCTCAATTAATTTCTACAAATTTAGTGAATTAGCTCGCGAATGATACCAAAATTCTGCTAATAAAACTGTGTTGTATCAAAATGAACAATATACAAATAGATTATCAACCGGTTTAATTATTGACTGAATCTTCAAATCAATAGATCAAAGAACTCTAAAAAATGGTTTGAGTGAAATGATACAAAACATTGACCTTCATTCATTCCTAGACTTAGATTCTTCAAACAGTTTCTTATATAAATTATTAATTAATAAAGCTCCTTGATTAATTTCAAGTCTTAAACCAATTCTTGCTAAAATTAGCCCTGATGGTCAATATACCAACTTCAAAGAAGGTCTAATTAGCATTATTAGAAATATTGACTTTAACGCAATTTCATCATACTTAGACTCACATATGACAATGAAGTATTTTGATTACGTTAAAACAGTATATGACCCAGAAACCAATAGAAACAAACAAATTAAAGACGAAAAAATAGCATTACCAATTATTACTCCAAATGATGGAATGATGTCATTAATTTATGGTATGTTCTCTAACCCTGGTACAAATAGAGCATTTAAATTAAACTTAATTAAGATGTTCAATTTATCAGATAAAACTACTTCTCAAACTATTAACGGCGTAACTATTAATATTCCAGCTAATGATCCAGATAAATTAGGATTATTTGACTTCTTAAGTATTTTCACGAATGGTCTTGAAGCAAGTTCTCCAAAAATCTTTGCTAACTACCAAATGTATGAAGAATTAACGAAAGCTCAATTAGCAGTTACTAATTTAGAACCAAACAAAAAAGGCACACTTGATTTATTTAGCTTACCATTAAACATTCAAGCAATTTTACAAAAATACAACTTGAATACTTACAATACAAAAGAAGAACTTATTGGTAAGATCAATGACTTATTATTCTTTGTAAACCAAACTAAAGGTGGCACAAATAGTTTAATTGGTCCAGCTAATGAAACAGCTACAGATTACCTTGCAACCATGTATCGTTATGAAGATGGTAATGCTGTTTGACAAGGTCTTAAAGCAGTATTAACTTCAGCAACTCCATTAAATATTACAAATGAATATTCATTAGGTGCTCAAAGTTTTTCACTTTATACACCATGAATTAAATTAGCCCAAAACCCTAGTTTTAAAGACTTAAAAGACTCAAATGCGTTCTTAAAGAAATTATTAGAATTTAGTATTAATAATGAAATTCTAAGACTTACACAAGCGTTAGCAACCGACAATAATTTACCATTTAGTGGTACAACTGATTTCGGTATTTCAAACATTTTATTACACCCTAATACATTTAATTTGTTCAACTTAAAAAATGATAAATTCGAAAAACCAATTGTTCAAAACTACTTTGGCCAAAATGCAACCTGAAAGAAAATTGTTCTAGAAAACAAAGATTTATTACTAGAACAAGTTGGATTAATTGCTGCAAGCAAGAAATATTCATCGGATGCTAAAGTCGCTCCAAATGGTATTTATTGAACAACAATTAATAAATTTGTAAATGGTTATTTAAATACTCCTAGCTTCTGAAATGTTCGTCATGAAGCTTATAAACTCGCATTAAGTTTAGGGATTAAATTCCCAATTAAATTATTTGGCATTTCACCTGTTATTATTAACCCAATAATGCGTGCTGTATTCCCACAAATGTTATTGATTTATGTTTCTAGTGAAAGTACAGATCCTGGAACATATAAAGGTAACTTAGCAAATATTGTATTTAACAGAACTGGAAACTTTGAAGAAATTCTTAAAAATAACGGGGCTGAAATTGCTGAACTATTTGGCTCATTATGACAAAATAATGATACCTCAGCTATTCCACTTGATATTAGTGAAGAACAAACTTTAGTACTTGATGGAGCTAAAATTTGAACATTATTCACAAATAACAAAGTTAACAAAAAGCTCTTTGGAATAGACTTATTAGGATTTATTAATAGTGCTATAAACTCTATTGTAGAACCTAAAGAAATGAAAGATATTGTATTTAACAATATCCAAAGTTATCTAGCAAAAGTAAATTATGCTTACTTAGCTAAAAATAATAAAGCTATATATAATGGTCCAATTCCAACTAATAATGTAGCAATGGAACAATTAATCAACACACTTGAAGATAGATACATTTTAGATGTTAATGGTATCAAATTCTTGATTGTGGGTGAAGATACAACAATTGATTATATTTACCCAGTTATTGATGAAAACAACTTACAAGTTAACACAAGTAATCAAGCCTTAGTTTATGTTAACGATTCAGGTTTCTCAAGAGTTGTTGCTGCTTACCAAGGTAACGTTGTTAAAAAGAGCTTATTAGTTGCTAACGGTTTAAAATATTCAAACAAAGTATTACAACAAAAAATTATTGAAATAGTAGATAGATCAATTAGTGATAGTAACAAACTTCAACGTGTGTTCGCTTACAATGAAGTTGACCCTATTAACCCTGAAAGAGCTTTAAGAATTACAACAATTGAAGGAATTATTAAAGCTGTTTCGATTTCAACAATTATTCTTATCTCAATCTTTATCATTTTAGTAGCTGTTTCAATTATCTTCATTATTAAGAGATACATTACAAACAAAGCTAAAGTGTTAGGTATTCTTGTTGCTCAAGGTTATCGTCCAATTGAAATAGCCTTCTCACTTACAGTGTTTGCAGCTGTAACATCAATTATTGGTGGAATTCTAGGTTATTCAATTGGTAACCGGGCGCAACTATACATCCAGAATATATTCTCGGCTTATTGAACCTTGCCTAAGGCGGCAATCAAGTTCGACTTTATAACAATGATTTTAACAGTCTTCATACCATTTATTAGTATGAGTGCATTGATTATTATCGTTGCCTTAATTGAACTTAGACGTAAGCCACATGATTTAATTACTGGAGCTTACAATGTGCCAACCGGAAAACTTTATAATAAGGTTTACAAAACAAAACAAAAGAAAAATGTTAAACGTAAATTCGCTTTTGCCCTTACTTATACCGGTTTTGGTAAATTAATGTCCTTCGGTGCTAGTGTGTTATTAACCTCCGTCGCGACAATGTTTGGAGTAGCTAACATTAAAGTATTTAGTAAAACTATTAATGAAACCTACGCTAATAGAAATTATAAATTCAAAGTTGATTTAGAGAGTCCTACAACCGAAGGTGGTATTTATTCAACTTATACAATTAATAATTTACAAAACATTATTTATACACCAATAGGTGATTTAGCTGAAGGTAATCGTGAAACATCAGATTACTTCAAACCAGGTAATTCAAGCATCATAAACAGTAAAGGATTAAATGGCAACCCAGGTCCAAATGCTCCACACGTATTATCACAGTTCTCAGTTAATGTAGCTGTTGATGCTGGTGTAGCTGCAGACCCATGATTAGTAGCATATAATGGTATGCCAGATAGCCAAAAAGTTAAGATTGATAGAATTAGAGACCAAGTTGGTTATGAACTAGAATGATCTCAAAACCTTGATGATAATGGTAAATTAAGAAAAACAGGCTACTTAATTAAAGTAGATAGTAATGGCTTAATGTCATACGAAAATGAAAAAGGTGAAAAAGCTTCATTCTTCAAATATTACAAATCACCATATGACAAACAAGGAAGCTTCAAGTATGCCAAATGAGATGCTACTAATGGTGAATATGTAATGACAACTATTAAGACAGGTACAGATATTAGAAACCAATATCGTGAATTCGTTGTTAATGGTTATAAGAAAATTAATGCTGTTGTTTCTGCTCAAGATGCTGCTTTAATTAATAAAGATAACTATGTAAACCCAATTGAAAACTGAGTTAAAAATAATAAAGCATCAACCTTCTGATTATCAGATACATCAGACTTAAGTAAACCTTGAGTAAATGACTACTTCATTAGTTTCGGTGGTGTGTTATACAACAATAAATATGATCAAGAATATACCTACTTAGATGTTCAAAATGCTAACGACTCAATGAAGATTTATGGATATGAAAAACCAGAAAATATAAACAACGCGTTTATTAAATTAGTTGATCAAAATGGAAATAACTTATACAACTTGCTTTATGGTTATGAACCTAAAAATGATGTTTATCCACTTGTTATAAATGAAGTGGTTCGTAAGAAATATAACTGAAACGTTGGAACGAGAGTAAGTTTCGAAATCAACAATAAAGTAGATAGATACGTCAATAAGATTAAAGAAAAAGTTTATGAAAATGACCCTGCAAAACTTAAAGAATTAAAAGAAGAAATTAAGAAAAACAAAGTAGCACAATTCGAAATTATTGGTATTAATCCTACCTATATTAATAAAGAATTAATTACTACGAAAGATGCTGCTAATACCTTAATTGGATTCAAATCAGCAGAAGAATTTAACGGTATTATTACCCAAAAAGATTCACCTGCACAGGTAACTGATTCAACATCACTTTACTCAATTAGTGGTTATTGATCAGGATATGATGGATTTGATTTAAGTACGCTTGATGAAAATACAATTAAGAATATGTTTGATCAAATCTTTGATGTTCATAAAGGTGTTCTAGCAACACAAGCTCATTTAAGTGCTGATGTAATCGCTAAGTTCTTAGATCCTAAAGCAGCAAGCTATAGTCAAGAGTTATACAATGTAGCTCGTGATGCTGCTAAAGATCATATTGAAGACTTCAGTAGAATATACAACAATAAACTTTATATAGCACTTGGAATGTCAATTGATTCTAAAGATATTGAAGTTGGATTTACAGAACAAATTGGTTCAACAATTGAACAAATTAGTATCTTCGTAATTGTAGTCTGCTTCGCGATATCATTAATTATCCTTATCATAATGGCAACAATTATGATTAGTGAAAATGAAAAGAATATCGCAATCTGGTCAATTCTGGGTTACACGAACAAAGAAAAAATCCAGATGTTCTTTGGAACCTTCACACCATTTCTCGTTGGAGCAATCCTACTATCAATCCCGATAGTTATCCTGATGATTTATTCATTCAACATTTTCTTATTAATGTCTTCATCAATAGCACTTTCATTAACCTTGAAGTGATGACATATATTATTAACGGCTGGCTTAATGTTCCTTATCTTCGCTATTACCTCAGTAATTGTGTGAGATAGTATTAATAAGATGAAACCAGTAGATTTATTGAAAGGAAAATAACATGGCTGATTTTGATTTAAAGAAAGATCCATTTAAAGACCCGGTGTGAGATGATAAATCTACAAAGGTTATAAATGTAAAAGTTAAGGATCCAAACAAAGCAAAAGCTAAGAAGGTTAAACCTCCTAAACCACCTAAACCTCCAAAGGAACCTAAAAAACCAAAGAAAGAGAAAAAACCTAAAACTCTTAGCCAAGAAGAAATTGTTAACAAAATTGTTCAAGAACAAATGGACACTATTGAGATTTCAAAATCAACAAAACTTAATAGTAAAACAGTTTTTGCTTACTTAAATAAAGAAAGTGAAAAACGTAATTTTGTAGTTCCTAAAAAAGTTCAAAATATTCTTGAATCTATCAACAAGAAAAAACGTAAAAAAGATGAATTTTACGATTTAAAAAATGAAGGCGATAAAATTATTGAAGTTAAAAACGTAAGCAAGTTCTACGTTAATGACAACATTGTAACTCGTGTTCTTCAAGATGTTTCAATGGATGTTAAAAAAGGTGAATTTATGCTTATTTATGGTATTTCTGGTGGCGGCAAAAGTACACTTTTAAATATCATCAGTGGATTAGATAGACCATCTAGAGGACATGTTATAGTTTGTGATAATAACTTACCTTATTTATCAAACAGTCAATTAACAAACTTCAGAAGAGAACATGTAAGCTTTATCTTCCAAAACTATAACTTACTTGAAAACCTTAATGCTTATGATAATGTTGAAACTGGCGGTTTCTTACAAAAAGACCCTGCTAAAAAACTAAATCTCATTGACTTATTCAAGCGTTTTGAAATGGAAGAAGAAATGACTAAATTCCCATCTCAAATGTCTGGTGGTCAACAACAACGTGTATCAATCATGCGTGCCTTAGCAAAGAACTCAGATATAATATTTGCTGATGAACCTACAGGTGCACTTGATGAAGTAACAACCAAAATTGTTCTTAAAATGCTTTATGAAATCAATAAAGAAACTGGTTCAACGGTTGTAATGGTTTCACATAACCCAGTTATGGCAGCCATGGCTGATAGAGTGGTTCATGTCGTTGAAGGTAAAATTGCCAACATAGAAGTAAATGAACCCCCAGTACACCCTGACGAAATTGACTTATTTAAAGGACAATAAAAAATTTCCCTATGAATTTATTTCATAGGGATTTTCTTTAATTTTACAATACTAAATTTCGTGATATTTACACTATTTAGATATCTAGATTTATATATGTCAAATAAACCCAATAAACAAATCAAAGAGCAGAATATCTATGAATAATTGTGAGATAGAAGTTTAGTATCTTCAAAAAATAATAAAGAATGTTTCCTTGAGTTTCCAGCTTTTACAATGTAATTTTTAGCAATAAACATATTTGATTAGTTCCTGAGTTTCCAAGTTGGAGCTCTTTTTATTACTTTTTTCAGTGTTATTTATATATAAATAAAAAAAAGTTATTTTTTTACATAATTACATTGTAATTTGTGGTATAATAAAGATATGAAAAAAGACAAATGACTATTAATTTCAAGAAAAAATAAGAACTCTACTTACTTATCTTTAGCACTTTCAGGAGGATTTGGCAAAGGTTATAAGAAATCTATCGGTATCGGTACAGTTGAAAAATGAGAAAAATATTGTTCTGATCCAGTAGAAAAAATTAAAAAACTATCTCAAAACTACAATACTGATTGAGATAGAAATATGATAATTAGACAATTAGAGTTAGATATAAGCAAGGTTAAAATTGAAACAAAACAGTTCAATTATGGATATGATTTGTTATACAGTTTCTTAGAAAAATTAAATCCTTTTAAAGATGCTAAAGTATCAAAATCCAAGTATTTAAATGATTTATTAAAATATATGATTTCAAATAGAATTGTAAATCCGGGTAGCATGCTTTCATCCTTTAAAAATAAAGACAAATTCAATATAAATTTAGAAGTTGAAAAGACGACATTTTATAATACTTTAGACTATTTAGCTGAAAATAAAAATAACATTTTAAAGAGTGTTAACGATACATTGATCAAAGATAAAAATAGAAAAATAGATATTATTTGATACGACTCTTCAACGGTATATTTTGAAAGTTTTGTAAGAGAAGGATTGAGATATCCAGGTTATTCTAAAGATGGAAAATTCAAAGAAGATCAAATTGTTTTAGGTTTAGCAACAGATGAAAACGGCATTCCAATTCACTATAAATTATTCAAAGGGAACACTGCTGATGCATCAACATTTATTAATTTTATTTTGAATATAAAATCACAATATGAATTAAACAAAGTAACACTCATTGCTGATAGAGGAATGAGTACAAATAGAAACATAAGATTCTTAGAAGATAACGATATTGATTACATTTTATCTTATAGATTAAAAGCGGCTTCAAATGACCGAAAGACCTTTGCAATAGATGAATCCGGCTATTTTGGAGACAATAATTTTAAATATAAAGAAACTACTTTTTATTCGTTTTGAAAGAATAGAAGAGCAAACGGACACAAGAGAAGATTGGTAGTAACATATAGTAAAAAAAGAGCATTAAAAGATAAAAATGATAGACAAATTTTAATCGATAATTTTATTAAAAGACAAGATAAAGACGGACTAGTTCATGATCAAGTAATGTTCGGTCAAAAGAAATTTAAATTCTTCGAAAAAGTTGGTGGTAAAGGTTATTACAAACTTAACTATGACAAAATTATCGAAGATGAAAAGTTTGACGGATATTATGCTTATGAAACCTCTAGATTTGATTTATCACCTGAAGAAATTGTGAATTTATATTCAAAACAATGACAAATAGAATCAAACTTTAGAGCTTTAAAAAGTGCTTTAGCTGTAAGACCTATTTATGTATGAAGTGAAAAGCATATTGAAGGTCATTTCGTACTTTGCTTCTTATCTCTTGTTTTATTAAATTTTGTTATTTATTATTTAAACAAAGGTTTGAAAGAACTCGGTGTTGTAGATGAAAAAATCACAATCAAAAAATTACAAGATGTAATAAAAGAAACAATCAAAACATGCAAGATTATTGACGGAAAAATTGAAAGTGAAGAATATATTATTAACGACAACAATAATCAAGCAATTCAAGATTATCAAACATATTTAAGAATTTTAAATGAATTAAAATTTTAAATTATTAAAAACAGCTCATCAAACAGATGAGTTGTTAAAAATTACATTGTAAAAGCTGGAAACTCGGGAAAAAATAATAAAGAATGTTTCCTTGAGTTTCCAGCTTTTACAATGTAATTTTTAGCAATAAACATATTTGATTAGTTATTTTGCAGAACACAAAGTTATTTCGTCTAAACTTTTGAACATGTTTAAAAGACACTAATCAATTAATTATTGTTATCGTTAATAATATATTCTTTGAATTACAACAAAAGTGCAGTGCATAGAAATGATGGGACAATAAGTTCACATCATCAAGTTTGCAACAAAATCATTATCAAAAACACAATTTTTAAGAGATTGTAGGGATTCAAAAAATAGCATATAAAAAAATCAAAAAATTAAAATTTGGGTCAAAAAACACTATATTTTAAACTTTTTGCATTTAACCCCGAAACTCACAATATACACAAATAAAAAATCTTGACAAGTAAAATATCTATACATGCCAAGATTTCTTTTTAATCTTTTTTATTGAAATAAATTTCTCCTAAACTTTCGGTATTAGGTTCTAATAATATTAATTCATTTTTAGTTCTAGTACTATGGTTTAACATTTTGCTTTTAATAGATTCATCATCAATTCTGCAATAAATATGTTCTTCTATTAATTCATAAGGAATTTTATTTTTATCTAATCAATCACACATTGCATCATTATCAGCAAACTTCATTTTTAAATTATAAGTTGCACTTCTAGGAATATCTTTTAATCATCCTGAATAAATTACACGACCATGTGAAAGAACTGTACAACTATCAATGTGTTTTTCAAGTTCATCAAGAATATGACTAGAAATTAAAATAGTTTTACCTTCTAAATGTAATTGTTTAATTTGTGCGTAAAAACGAATTCTTGCTGAAGGATCTAAATTAGCTGCAGGTTCATCAAAGATTAAAATTTCAGGATCATTTAATAAAGCTTGCATTAATAAAACAGTTTTCTTTTGACCAGAAGACATAAGCGATGGACTTTTATCTAATTCAGGTAAATCAAATTCATATTTCTTTAATAATGTATCAATTTTAGAAGGTATTTCTTTAGCTGGAATTTTAGACATTCTAGCACAGTAATATAAATATTCTCTAACAGTGAGTTTAGTTGAGAATAAAGCAACTTCTGGAATATACCCAACGATTGTTTTGCTTTTACTTGAGGTTGAATCATATTTTCCAATATAGATTTTTCCATAAATATTAGGATAGAAACCTAAAATAGATCTAATTGTTGCGGTTTTACCAGCACCATTATCTCCAATAAATCCGTGGAATTGACCTTTTTTAACTTCAAATGAAATATCATTTGCTGCTATTTTATATTTTTGAAAACCTATTTTAAAAATTTTGGTTAAGTGTTGAATTGATAATGCAATATCATCAGCAGGTTTATGTGTTTCATAATTTTTGGCTTTTGCGAACATAGCTTTATTTGCTTTGTATTTAGCCATAAAGTTTTTAAAAACGCATTTTTTATTTTTCTTTTCTTTTTCCATAATTAACTAAAGTTCTTTCTCTTAAATAACACATAACCTAAAGCAATTAATGTAGCTGAAACTAATAAAGTAATTCCTGTTCCACTTCATGCGTTGAATGGTTCAACTCTTTCGAATGAAATTAAGTTATCGTTTAGTTTCATTAATTGGAAAATATTGTTTTTATAATCCTTAGCATACATTAAGTAATTTTCTTGATTTTGAGCTAAGAAAGGTTTGATATTTTTATTGTCAATAATTGTTTTAAATTCACCATTTTCAGGATTAATTGAAACATTCTTCATTAATCTAATTGTAACGAAACCTTTTATAAGTGAGTTAATCATTCTGGTTTTAATAACCTTTTGATAAGCTTCAATTTTAGCTTTTTGTAATAGTGTTACATTAGTTAATTTTTCACCCATCTTTTTGACATATTTATCTATTTCATTGTTAAATTTGTCAATTGGAAGTGCTTTTAAAAGCAAACTATTAGGAATAGAATTTATGCTTGCCAATTGTTTATAGAAAGGCTTTAATTCTTCTAATGTATTACTATCATTAGCTTTAGTGTTTAATTCATTTACTATCTTATTAAATATATGATCAAAGTCATTTGCGTTATTAATTCTAGCTCCAAGAATTTCACTAGTATATTTAATTGTTAAAGCTAATTTAACAGCATCAACTTTATCACCAGTTAAGTCTTGTTTTAAACCAATATTGTCATAAATAAAGTTGTCAAATAATTGAGTTGATGATGGGTCATTTTCAACAATTTTATCTATGATTTGACTGTTAAAGTCTTTGAAAATATCAAAAGCTCTATTTTGAATATCATCAAATTTAAATTGGAAAAGTTTATTTGAATCTTGTTCTCATTGGAACACTTCTCTAAAATTATTAACGTTGTAATTTAAACTAAGAATGTCATTATTGCTTGTTTTAATTAATAAGTATTTTTTCAAATCAAGAGCATATTCTTTTTTAAATAGCTCATTAGTTTCATTATCTAAATTCCCATTTTTATCAAGAACTTTATAATAGATACCATCTTTACCATTTAAGTTTCTTTGGTAATTTGTAAGAACGCTTAAGTTTAGTAAGTTTTTATCATAAGCCACCAATAGCGGGAAGATATATTCACGATAGTTAGCTCAATAAATTTTATCGTAGAATGATTTTTTAGATTTATCTACATAATCAGTAACTGAAAGAATTTTGTCTGGTGTTGTATCTTTACTTAATGGGTTAAAGTTTAAATCATTAGCATTTTCAAAAAGTCCAGTTAAGCTTTGGTTCGCTACAACTCAGTTAGTTTGAGTTCTAAATCTGTCTTGTAAGTTATCAACTGCTTTATTAGCATCTGATTGTTTGCTTGGTGAGTTTTCAACTAAAAGTGTTGGGTTTTTAGCTGCTTTTGAAATAGATAATAAAGAGTCCGCTTGTTCAGGTGATTTAATAAAACCAAAACCAAGTAAGAATAAAAGAGGGACAACAGCAACCATAACTTGGAATACTTTTGATTCAACTAAGGTTTGAATTACACTAGCAATTCCAATTACAAACACTGCTCCAACTAAAGAAACTGCTAGGAATGTCAATGAAGATATAAAAGCATTATAAGCAGAAACAGGTATCATAATTTGGCTTATAAAATATTCAATCGTAATTAATATAGCTGAAAATAATGAGCCAATAAATGAAGCTATAATGTTAGCAAAATAGATTTGTGATCTTTTAATTGGTTTTGAAAATAATATGTAATCTACACCTTCTTTTCTATATCTATAGAAAAAGGTTTGTGCCACAAAAGAACCAACCATAAAAATTGAGAACAATACGATATTAGTTTGGATTTCCGCATATTTGTTTCCAGTTAGTAATTCTTTTGCTTCATCAGGACTAACTGATGCTTTCATTGCTATGGTGATTATAATGTATAACAAACCCACAACAAGTGGAGTTACATATGAACTAATTAATCTAAAATAGATTTTTAGTTGCATTCTTAAAAAAGCATTCATTATTTATTTTTTTCTCCGTTATTATTTAAATAATAAAATTCAATCGTTTTGCCTAAACCAGCTTTTTTATTGGTGAATGGGGAAACCATATCAGCAATCATTTTTAAAGTTGAACATGAGTTTTTTATAGCTATTAAAGTTCCAACATGTCCAACACAAGTTGCATCATTTAAGGTATCACCGATATGAACACAATCCATTGGATCAACGCCACGACCACGAGCAAATTTTTCTTCAGCTTCTCCTTTAGAACAACCAACTGGTGTAATTTCTAAAACTGTATCGTGTTTTCCTGTATATGCTATTTCGCAAATTCCTCTAAATTTTTCTTTTAATACATTAGCGAATTGAAATAATCTGCCTTTAAGAGGATGTCATAAAACCATTTTATTTATTTCAATATCATTATGAAAATCATCATATCTTTGAGCTTTCCCTCTAGTTCATTTTATTCCTAATGAAAGCAATCAACTTTTTGTAAATGAATAGTTTTTGGTATCAGAGTTAAAAATAACGCTAATTTTGTATTTCTTAATTTCTTCAAAAATTGCTGCGACAACATCTTTTTCAAAAGCTGATGAAAAGATTTTAACGCCATCTTGATATATTACAGTTCCGTTTCAAGCAATGTAGTTATCTCTACACTTCATCGGATCTAAGAAAACATTAGTTGCTTTAATAGGAGGTCTACCAGTTGAAACGACAACTTCAATACCTGCTTGTCTGGCTTTTTCAATATATTCTAAATTTTCTTTGCTGATCCTTTTATTCCTTAAAACTTTTAAGTCGATAGTTGTACCATCTAAATCAACAAAAATAATTTTAGGTTTTTTAATAACACATTTTTCCATAAATTATTTAAACTCCTTAATTGAATATTAATTATTTTAGAATATTTCAAATTTCTTTTGCAGCAATTGCACCATCACTTGCGGCGGTTACAATTTGTCTAATTGATTTAACTCTAATATCACCAATAGCATAAATTCCATCTACTTTTGTTTTCATAGTTTCATCAGTTGGAATAAATCCTGATTCATCTGTAATATTTAAATTCTTAAAGAAACTAGAATTAGGAATAAAACCAATCATGGGGAATAAAGCATCACATTTATGCTTAAGAATTTTGCCTGCTTTGTCTTTTAAATAGATATATTCAACAGAATTATTGCCTTCTAATTCAACGATGCTTGTATTAGTTAATACCTTAACTTTTTTATTTTTAAGAACCTTATCAACAGTAATTTGATCAGCACTAAAAGTATTATCTCTTACTACTAAAGTTACATTGTTAGCAAATTGACTTAAGAAATCAGCTTCTTCAAAAGCGGTATTTCCGGCACCTTGTACAAAGATTTCTTTGTCTTTGTATAAAGGACCATCACACACTCCACAATAGCTAATTCCTTTGTTAGTAAATTGTTCAAAGTTTTTAATATCTCTAGGTTTTCTATTGATCATACCTGAAGCAATGATTACAGTTTTAGTTTCAATCTTGTCTTGATTTTTTAAGATTACTTCTTGATGTAAAGTTTTCTTATGAATAATATCTACAACTTCAGCACTTTTATATTCAGCACCGAAAGATAATGCGTGTTTATATAATTGTTCTGAAAGTTCAAAACCAGAAATTTTAGTAGTACCTAATCAGTTTTCAACTACTGAAGTAGTATTAATTTTGCCACCAGGCATTTCTTTTTCAATAATTAAAGTTTTAAGACCAGCTCTAGAAGCATATAAAGCAGCATTTAAACCACCAGGACCAGCACCAATAATTACAACATCATAAACCATTAGCTAATTACCTCTTTAATTGGTTTAGATTTTTTAGTTTTAATTCTGGTTTTTTCTAATCAGTTAATGTACATTTGTGGGTGTGCATATTGATATACAAATCTATATTTTCTTCATTCATAAACATAATGCGTTGGGTTGAAGAATTGGAAGAAGATAAATGTGAGTCCACCAAATACAATAAATAAGTAAGCAGCAATAACATACATTTGGAACGACGTTTGACGCAATGGTTCCATTGCTAAACGAACTAAACCATATCAAATGAAGTATCATGAAGCACTTGAACCAGGTTTTAATAATCCCATTAAATTAATAATTCAAACAAGAACAATATATCCAAATAAGTTAGCAAGACCTTCGTAAAGGAATAATGGATATCTATAGCCTATTCCGTATTGGTCTTGAATATACATGTTTTGGGCAAATGTTTTACCGAAAATCAGTACACTGCTACCATCATAATCTATTTTTCCATAAAGTTCATGGTTAGCATAGTTACCTCAACGACCAATAACTTGACCAATTAAAATTGTAGGAATAATCATATCAGCAACTTTTCTAATATCAACTTGATCTCTTTTTGTATAAACGTAAATAAAGTCACATAGGAAGGCAACAACAACACCACCTTGAATACTAAGTCCACCTTCTCAGATCTTATACCAGTTGGCTCAGTTAAAGTTTGGATTATTTCGCTCTTCAACTAAGTCTCATAAACGAGCACCAATAATAGCGGTTGGAATTGTAATTAAAATTAAAGAAAATAGAATTTCTCATTTATATCTAGCTCTTTTTCAAAAAAATACAATAGTTAAAATAGCAGCAATGATACCTAACATCATAGTTAATGAGTAAGTATGAACCGGAAATCTACCAATATTGAATAAAACTGATGGACCTATTTTAGCTGGCTGAATAGGGGCATCAGGTCTTCAAACACCAGGGGCAACCTTAATGATATCCATTATCAATCCTCCTTCTTTTTTGTCTTTCTTTAATAAGTTCTAATGGTTTAGAACCTGCTTTTTTAGATAAGTAAGCAATTACAGCTCCTTCAATTAATGAAGAAACTGTAGCTCCAGGTTTAACTGGCACTTGCACTTTAGGAATTGATCCTCCTAGTATAGAATAAACTAATTGTTTATCGCCCAATCTATCTAATGAGTAGTAATCAACACTTTGACTAGATACTAATTCAACACAAAGTTGAACAACTGCTCCGTCTGCTATACTTCTAACTCCATAAGCTTGAAGCATATTCATTAAACCAATACCTCTCATTTCGAGCAAATCTTTGGTAAGAGCTGGAGCGTAACCAAAGTAGTTAGCGCCAATATTTTTAATCATTACAGCATCATCTGCAATAAATAAATGTCCTCTTTGAATTAATTCAGAAGTAGCTTCTGATTTACCAATTCCAGATTCACCAATGATTAAAACACCAACTCCATAAATTGAAACTAAACAACCATGAACTTGAGTTTCTTCTGAATAAAAATCACTTAAATATGTACCAATTGTTGATGTAATTTTTGAAGTACTTTTATCAGAAACATATACTGGGATTCTAAATTCATCACAGATATTTATAATTCATTCGCCAGGTACTGGATTCATACCTTTTGAAAGAATAACCATAGGCGGTCTAGCTTGTAAAACTCTTCTTAAAGTTTTAATAGCTTCTCTCTTGCCTAACTTTCTAAAATAAGTTGATTCACTTGTTCCTCAACAAACAACATTTTTTGCATATCTAGTACTATCCGAAACATTTGCGATTTCTAAACCTAAACGTTTAATTGCAGGATAGTGAATATTACGAAAAACGAGGTCAGGATTTTTATTAGATAAAGTAATATTAAATTTATCAATTACTTTTCTCACGTTTATAAGTTTTTTATTCATATTGGTCCTTAAAATTAGCTTTCTATAATTAATATTAATAATTATATATGATAATTAAAATTAAGTATTAATAATAGAATGCGCTCGGTCAAGCAAATAAAAAAGAGAAAAACTATTAATTTTTCTCTGTAAATTTTGATTAATTATTTTGATTAATGCTTAAAAATAATCTATTAATTAAGCATTACACGTTTTTCTAATATTACTATAAAACAGGGAAATATAGAAAGGAATCTTATTTTTTATCTTCTTGTTTTTTGTTAATAATTTTCTTAAGTAAATCCTCATCTAGTTTGTTCGTTTCTTCTTTTTCGTTATTTGATGGTTGTTCTTGAACTTCACCTTTTTCGATGTTTTCACTATATTCAACATATGCTTTAGGGAATTTTTTCATTCCTAAAATAACATAAAGTTTAGTGTATTTATATGTCTTATCAGGGTCATTATTCTTAATATTTTTTAATGCATGAAATAGAAAAATATTCACTATAAGATATCATAAAACTATCATAATGCAGACAGGGAAAAAGATATTTGTAAAGATAACTGCAGCTAATGGACTTTTAATACCATTTGTATTTTTGAAGAAGACAATATCACAAAAAATAAGTAAACCAATTGTTAAAAGTAAGGTTAAAGTTGATACTCTAAAAGCTGTTTTAACTCTTTGGTTAAACATAACCGGATTAACTTTAATTACTTCTATTCATGTATTAATTTTTTCTTCTTTTGTATGTACTTTATTTTCCATTTTTACCTCTAATCCAATGTTATATTTTTGAGATTTTTAATTCAATTTAAGAAGAAAGTATAAACCTTATTAAACTCAATTTTATTGTTTTGTTTAAAACCAAATTCATTAGCAATATGAACAATTATATTGTGTGTTTTATATTCATCTAGGTTTTCTAAATCTTTAGGATCTATGTGAAAAGTTTCGATAAGCTTTTCTGGATAGTATTTTGCCATTATCTTTAAAAAGTTTTCAAATAAGAATTTTTGTGGAAAGATTTTGGTTTCAATTGAACCAATCATAGCTAGTTTAGCAGCAGCTTCTTGGTCAGATAATTTAGGAAGTAAAATTCCCGGAGTATCCATAAAAAAGATATTATCGACAGCTACTCACTTTTTATCTCTAGTTACACCAGGATAGTTTGCAACTTTTAAACTCTTCTTACCAGACATTAAATTAATTAATGTACTTTTACCAGCATTAGGCACACCCATTACAAAAACCTTAATTCTTGATACAAGTAAACCTTTAGCTTTATCACGATCAATTTTTGCTTTTAAAAGTTTATTAATCTTTTCAAGGATTATTTTTTTACTTTTAGGGTTTCTTAAATCTAATCATAATAATGTTTCATTACCAAAACGTTTTTGGATCATATCTTTTTTGCTTTTGTCCATTAAATCGCTTTTAGTAATAATAAATAATCTAGGTTTTTGAGGAGCGATAGCATTAAAATCTTCGTTATAACTACTAATTGGGCATCTAGCATCTAAGACAATTAAGAAAATATCAGCGATATTAGCATTTTCCTTAATTTCTTTTAAGGCTTTTGCCATGTGCCCAGGATATCAATTAATAAGTAATTGTTCTTCTTTTTGCTCCATTATTTTTTACTCATTTCTATTGTCATGTTTTTTACTTCAAGTTCATTAATTTTATTTTGAAGTTCTCTATTTAATTTATTATATTGAGATTTCAATAGCTTCTTTTCATCATTAATTTTATTAATGTATTCTCACATTTCATTAATAACTCCATTAACTTCAGAGACAGAGTAACCATTTAGTTCGTGACTAAATTTAATGTTTTTGAATTTTGTTAATTTATCTTCCATGGTTTACCTACTTTTCATTATATATGTGATTTAATATGATACCTGTTGCTATTCCAACATTTAAACTCTCGAATTTAATTGGAATATAAATTTTATAATCAGCTAGTTCATATAATTTGGGGTTAACTCCATTGCCTTCATTTCCAACCAAAATTATTATTTTATCTTCATTATATTTAGCATCAAGATAACTAATGCTATCTTTTTCCAATGAAGTTGCATAAATTACATAACCTTGTTCTTTTAGATTTTTAAGAGCACTATATGCATCATCATAATTAATTAATGAAGCATCAAACAAAGCACCTTGAGTTGATCTAATGATTTTATCATTATAAAAATTTGCATTCGAATAAATGGTATCAAAACCAAAAGCTTTTGAAGTTCTGATTATTGTGCCAACATTTCCGGGATCTTGCACATTGTCTAAGAATACAATTTTATTAGATGCTTTAGGCACATTTAGTTTCTTACATAAAGCAATAATGCCTTCAGGTGTCTTAGTGTTTGCTAAAGCATTTAAAACATTTTCAGTAATAATTATTGATTGCTCATATTTTACATTTTTGTCTGTTTCATAGGTTTTTAAGACAAAATTATGTTTCATTGCTTCTTCAACTAAATGATAACCTTCAATTAGAAACACATCATCTTTTTTACTATTATGTTTAAGTAATTTTTTAAGTTCTTTTATTTCAGGATTATTAACACTTGTAATTATTTTCTTCATGTTCTAAGGAAATCCTTTCCTTTTTGAACTTCGAATAATGATAAATCTTTAAAGTCTAATTGCCGCATAACTTCAAAACCTAAAATTGCTACACAGTTAGCTAAGTTAATACTTCTCATAGCAGAAACCATTGGGATTCTTAAACAATGATCTAAATGATTATGCAATATTTCTTTGTTAATGCCAGTTGATTCTTTTCCAAACATCAATCAGATTTCTTTGTCCTTTTTATACACTTTTTTGTATTTAACATCTGTATATGTAATTTCTCCATATCTTGTAATATAGAAGATATTTTTATCATGATATTTCTTATAAAAATCTTCATATGAAGCATGAACTTCATGTTGTATGTCGCTAAGCAATCTACCGGCAGCCGCTCTTGCTAGATGTTGGGGAGCTAAGTCAAAAGAAATAGGTTTAATAATATGTAATTTAGCTCCTAGAGCGAAACAAGTTCTAATAATATTAGCTGTATTGGGTGGTATTTCTGGTTCATATAAAACAATATTTAACATTTGTCTCCTTATTTAATTATTAATTAAATTATAAAATAAAGAGAATTATTATTAAGACATAAATTTATAGATCTTTTTCACATTTTTTACCATATTTTTTGCCATAAACTCATATTAATTTGTTAATACACAATTTATAATTTATAATATTAAAGCAAAAAGTAAGGAGAAATATGAAAGAATTTTATAAATATAAATTCCAATTTTAAAAGTCCTAATTTTGCGTAAAATCAAAAATGTTACAAAAATTATAAATTATTACCAAGAAAAGCTTTAAAATCCTAAAAAAATTTAAACGAAAATACCAAGTTTTGTAAAAAACTTGAGTTTTTGCTTACTTTTTTCCAAAAAAGTAAGTGCCTTTTTGTCAAACTTTTTAGCACATAAAAAGTTTGGATTAGAAGCGAATGCTTCTCTTGTAATTATTTATAAAATCCATAACAGGAGTCAAATCTTGACCGTAGTAAGGGTCTATAGACTTGCCTTTTTTAAAATACCGTCTTAATAACCTGTGGCAGTTTTCGATAGAGCCTTTTTCTCCCGAACAATATGGGTGACATTTATATATTTGCTTAATACCTGGCACTTCATCTAGTTTCGCATTTTCACTACCATTATCTATGGTTAGCGAATCTATTGTCAAGTTATATTTTTGCATTAGGTATATCAGCCCATCTCTAACACCAGTGCTAGTCCGCCGTACCATATGAAAATAGAAGCGTCTAGTCTTTCTATTAATTAGCGTTACGAAACAACATTGATCAGTTTTTGAACCAATAACAGTATCTAATTCATAATCATTATCTCTAAGTCTTTCATTGATTTCTGTGCTGCGTTGATCAATGCTAACTCCAATCTTTTTAAGCTTTCGACTGTCTCTTTTTGGGGGTCGTTTTTGTTTAATTCCTTTGGTGGATAAATTGACCAAAATGCCTATTTCAAGGTCTTTAAAGACTCTTTGTGATATCAAATTATATACCATAGATTTTGAAGGTTTATAGCTGTTTGGATACTTTTCTTCAAATCTTCTTAATATTTCGTTAGCGCTTAGCTTAGGCGTTCTTTTTGCTAAATCTTTATTATTTCTATTTTGGGTATAATCATCAAAAAGCTCTGTTCAAAAATTTCTAAAATCTTGATATTGTTCTATTTTCTTTTTTGAATATGCTATTCTTTTACTTTTATCAAAATTAGCAACATTTATCATAAATTCATCAAGATTTAAATAACGAACTTTTTTAATTTTAGCATCACAACAATCACAGGTTTTTCTATCGCCTTTGCCTAAATATATTCCTTTTGAATATTTAAATAAAAACCTTTTAATCGCTTTAGTCGATATTTCAATATTTTGAGATATTTCTTTTAAAGATTGAAAATTTAGTAATCCATATATTATCTGAAACACTTCTGCAAAACCGATATGGTTTTTGTGTGTCGAGTAGTTTTTCGAGCGGCTTAAAATTTCAGAGTAATTCTTATCAACAGCGAAATGAATTTGTGAAGTTTGAATTTTGTTATGCACATTTTTACTTCTAACCAAAGTACAGAAAATTTTTTTATCGTTTTTCATATATAATTATGTTGTCCTTTCTTTTTATCATTTTTATTTTACCAAAAGGACAGAAAAATCCCGACATTTTCAAATGTTGGGACTTTTATTTCTGGAATGAATAAAGAATTTTATAAAAAAAATAAAAAATTAGCAGTTGCGTTAATCACATTACTTTCAATTTGATATATTATTCTTATTATGATATACGCTATAGCAATTCCAACCGCTTATCGTGCTGCTGGTACTAAACTTGTTTTACCTGCTATTTCTGGTATAGATCCAGCAAGTGCTGGAGCTGCTCAAGGGACTGCTGATCAAGGTTTATATGCAGCTCTATTAACAGCTATAGTACTCTTATGAATTGTTTTTGCTGGAATTGGAATTTCATGTTTTGTTATTTCTATCATTCTAGCAGTTGGAACATCAAAACTTGATTCAAAAGTTTATTTCATTTTATTTTTAGTTGGAATTTTCGGTACTATTGTTGGATATGTTGGAGCATGTATGTTCATCAACCAAGCTAATAAAGAAATTACTAAACAACATTATAACAAACCTGAAAATGGCGAAAATGGTGAAGGCGAAAATTTTACAATTCAACCAGGTAAATTCGATTAAGCCAAGCAAAATAAATATAATTTATATCCTCAATTTTGAGGATTTTTTTAAACTTTTTTCTAGGCGATTATTGCTGTCAAATTTAACATAATGAAGCTAGAAGTCTAATCATATAAATTCTTAAATTTATTATTGCCCGAATTCTAAAAAATATTATCCATATAGTCTGACTAGTATTATAATTATCAATAAAGGGAATGATGTTCTCCCGAGTTGAATAAACTAAATTGCTTAAATGCTGATGACGTCTATAGTATTTTTTACTATAGACTTTTTATTTACATTATTAAGGAGCATATATGTTATTATCACTTGCTGTTATTTTTTTATTAGGTTTTCTAGTAGGATATCTATTTGAAAAAATCAAAATGCCAAAATTGATTTGGTATTTAATCTTAGGAATTATTTTAGGTCCTTCTGTTTTAAACTTCATAAGTCCAACACTTATGAATATTTCGCCATATTTGAGACAGATGGCTCTTGTTATTATTTTAACTAGAGCAAATTTGTCACTTGATCTTAAAGCTTTAAAAAGAATTGGAATAAGTGTAATTTTATTATCATTTATACCAGCAACCTTTGAATTAATTGGAGTTGTAATTTTTGCACCCATGTTTTTAAAGATTAATTATTTTGAAGCAATGTTATTAGGTTCTGTTTTAGCTGCTGTATCACCAGCTATTATAGTCCCCAGAATGATTAAAATAATGGATGAAAAATACGGACTTAAACATTCAATTCCTCAAATGGTTTTAGCTGGTTCATCTATAGATGATATTTATGTTATTATCTTATTTTATAGCTTTAAACAATTAGTAGCGATTAACACATTTGAAGCAGGTGTTTTATTAAATATACCTACAAGTTTAATACTTGGTGTAGTTGCTGGAATTATTACGGGATTAATTATTTACTTAGTCTTTAAATATTTAAAGATGGCCACAGTTATCAAAGTATTAATAGTCTTTGGTATTTCTCTCGGTTTAATTGAGCTAGAAGGCTATATCAAAAAATATATTGCTTTTAGTGCTTTAATTTCAATTATTGTTTTAGGTATTACATTATTTAAAAAAGATCAATATCAAGCTGAACAATTACAAAAAGGTTATTCAAAAATGTGAATATTTTTCGAATTAATCTTATTCGTTTTAATTGGTGCTCAAACAGATATTAAATATGCAGCAAGTGTTGAAGGCGCTAAGATTGTTGGATTAATTTTACTTGTTTTATTATTCAGAAGTATTGGTGTATTAATTTCCTTATTATTCAGTAAAACAAGCATAAAAGAAAAAATCTTTATCGTTTTAGCTTACATTCCTAAAGCTACTGTACAAGCTTCAATTGGTGCTATAGCGCTTGCCGAAGGTTTAGCTTGTGGAACAATTATTTTAACAGCTGCTGTACTTTCAATTTTAATCACAGGTCCATTAGGAGCAATTCTAATTGATTTCACTTACAAGAAACTTCTTAAAAAAGATGAACAACCAAATTATCTTTCTATTAGTAAAAAATATTGATTATTTAAGTAAAAAGAAATCTTGCCCGAAAGCAAGATCTTAATTTTATTATTCAATTTACCAACAAAGTAATTTTTATATTCATGCGAGTATGAATATAAATGTTCTAATTATTTTCAAGTCGTTTTTAAACTCATTTTCTGCATTTGTTCTATTAATTTAGCATTGCGTACTAATGATTTAGTTGATAAACAACCCACATTAATACAAGTTCCTCCATACATTTTTTCTCTTTTTCAATTACAGCAACTTTCTTATTATTCATAGCTAATTTCTTAGCAAGTGTCTTACTGTCCTTGCTTCCAACCTATAATAATAACATCATATTTCTTCATAATAACCTCAAAATATAAAAAAGTGTGTTTTTTGCTGTTTTTTGGCTCAAAAATGCATTTTTTAGTATTTTAAATGATTTTTATTTGAAAGTAAAATAAATAATAAAAAAGATTGGCGTTGCGCCAACCTAATTATTTTCGAATAAATTATTTTTCAATTTTAACTTTAACACCAGGACCCATTGTTGCTGAAATAACGATGTTTTGAATGTAAGCACCTTTAACAGCGGCTGGTTTAAGTTTCTTAATTAAAGTAATAACGGTTTGAATGTTTTCAGCAAGTTTGTCTGTATCCATAGATACTTTACCAACTAATGTATGGACAATACCTGCTTTGTCTGTACGGTAGTTTGCTTTACCTTTTTTAAGTTCTTCAACAGCTTTTTCAGGAGTTGGAGTAACTGTACCTGTTTTAGGGTTTGGCATTAAACCTTTAGGTCCAAGTTTTTTACCATATTTACCTAATAAAGGCATCATTGCTGGATCAGCAACCATAACATCGAAGTCAAATTCGTCTTCTTTAATTTTTTGTTCAAGAGCAGCACCATCTACAACGATGTCTGCGCCTGCAGCTTTAGCTAATTTTTGTTTTTCAACATTGTTTGTAACTACTAATACTTTAACTGTTTTACCTGTACCATTTGGTAATAATACAGCACCACGTAATTGTTGATCTGCTTTTCTAACATCAAGGTTAAGTTTGAAAACTAAGTCTACTGAAGCATCAAATTTAGCATAAGAAGTTCTTTTCATGATTTCAATTGCTTCTTTTAAATCGTAAGCAATTGTTCTATCGAATGAATTTCTAGCAGCTTCTAATTTCTTTCCAATCTTTGATGACATAATTAATTGTCTCCTTCAGTTTCTTCTTTGTTTTCTTCAGAAACTGTAACAACTTCAATACCTTTACCTCTTGTTTCAATTAATTCAGCTTGATCAGCTTCTAGAGCAGCTTCTTTAGCAGCAGCAATAGCTTCTGCTTTTTTAGCAGCTGCAGCAGCTTTTTTAGCAGCGGCTACATTGTCATAACCATCAATTAAAATACCCATGTTTTTAGCTGTACCAGCAACAATGCTCATAGCAACTTCAACATCATCTGTATTTAAGTCTGGTAATTTGTATTCAGCAATTTTTCTTAATTGATCAACTGTAATTGTTGCAGCAATAGTAGTTTTTGAGTTAGGGCTAGCTTTTTGAATCTTAGCAGCTTCTTTTAATTTGTAGCTAGCTGGTGATGTAAATAATTTAAATTCGAATGATTTGTCATTGTAAACGGTAATTTCAACAGGAACTGGTTCATTACCTCTATCACGTGTTGCGTCATTGAATGCACGTGTGAATTCTGGCATGTTAATACCAACACCTGCTAATGCAGGACCAGGTTTAGCTTGACCAGCATTAAATTGCAATTTACGAACACGGACAATATCAGCTTTTGATTTTGCCATATTTTGTTATCCTTTCGATAATGTGGTTCTAATGATTTCTCTCCCACTAGTTAAGAGCAATTTAATTATAAATTGCATTTAAAATTATAATATAAACCTTAAAAATAAGTCCAAAAAATATTTAGGTGATTTTAAGCCTTAAAATAAACTGTTTTTTAAAGTTGTATTTTTGAATAATTTCCCTATAAAACAGTTAAATATTACAATTTTGAATAAACATCACTTAGATTTTCTTTCCAAATATTTCTCTTATTTTTCTTGGCATCATTTTCAGCATTTTTTAATTTATAAAAATAATCTTTTAAATCTTGATTTTTAACAGTGAATTTATTTTTACCATCCACATTAATATATTTAACAACTGCTAAGCCTTCATTTAATAAGGATAAAGCCACATCATATTTTTGATTTTGATCCTCGTAAAACAATTTTGCAACATACCTACCATACTTATCTTTAGTGATAATTTGATAATAAAACTTTTTATTTTTTAATAAGTTAAGCAAATAAATTTTAGCTTTTTGAGCATAATAATTTTCTAGTTTTGCTAACTTTTGTGAGCTATCTTTTTTAGTTTCTGGAGTATCAATTCCAAACAGCCGAATAGTTGTTTTTCTTGAATCATAAATACGGATTGTGTCACCATCAATCACATGATATGAATCAGAAACATTAATAGTCTGTCACTCATTTTGGCATGAAACTGAAAATAAAGTAGGTATAGTTGAAATAATAATAGAGCCTAAAGGTCAAAGTTTTTTCATACCTTTATATTGGTGTTATTTTTAGATGAAGAATAAAAAGAACTAAAATGAGAAAAATGTGCTATTTTTCCCAAAAATAAAAGAAGACAAAATTGTCTTCTTGTGATTTATGCTTTATTGTTAGAATGGAATTCTTTAATTAATTCTTTAGTAGTTGTTTTAATATTTGAAAAACCATCAGCTAATAATTTTCTAGGGTCATAATTTTTATCTTGGTCTACTTTACCTGAGATAATAAAATCTTTAACACCAGCACAAAAGGCTAATTGTAATTCAGTATTTACATTAATTTTACATACACCAAGTTTAATAGCTTTTTGAACTTGGTCAGCAGGGATGCCACTTCCACCATGAAGTACTAAACCAATTTCTAATGATTTGTTTAATTCTTTTAATCTATCAAAGTTTAATGATTTTCAGTTTTCAGGATATTTACCATGAATATTGCCAATCCCAGCAGCTAAAAAGTCAATACCTAAATCTGCTAATTCTTTAGCTTGGGTTGGGTCAGCTAATTCACCAATAAACATCATATCGTCTTCTTGACCACCGATTGAACCAACTTCAGCTTCAACTGAAACATCTCTTGATTTAGCTAATTCAACTACTTTTTTAGTAATATCATAGTTTTCTTCATATTGTAATGAAGATCCATCAAACATAACTGAGGTAAAACCAGCATTAATTGCTTTAATGCAAGCTTCATAATTACCATGATCTAAGTGCAAAGCAACAGGCACAGTAATATTTAAGTCGCGTACTAAAGAGTCAACGATTGCAAAAGTTGTTTCGTAGCCACCCATATATTTAATGGCACCCACACTTACACCAATAATAATTGGTGATTTTTCTTCATTAGCTGCTTCTAAAACGTTTTTAGCTCATAAAGCACCATTAATGTTAATATGTGGGACTGCGTATTTACCTTTTCTTGCTTTATTAATCATTTCTTTAGCGTTTACTAAATAGCTATTAGTTATCATATTATTCAAAACCTTCTCTAGTTGTTCATAATCCGGCAGCATTTCTTTCAAAACGTGAATCAACTGTTAATAAACGGTATAATTCACCAACTTTATTCAAACGAATTTTGTCGTAAGGAACATTTTTTTCTCTAGCTTCTTGTTCTCATTTGTATTTTAATTGAGCTTCAACGGCATCAAAGATTTTATTGAATTCAACATATTTATTATTTGCACAATTTTTAAGTGTGTATTCAATTGTAAGATCTAACATTGTTGACATATCTTCCTCCTAAATTTATTATTTATATTTTAATATATTAATTAAATTTTATTATTATTTTGTTCTTTAGATAAAACCAGCGAGTTTGGCGGGTTAGTGAGTTTGGTTTTTGTAAGGCTGAAGAATGCTTAGATTAGTTTCGTTTTGCTAGAGTTAAAGCTTAAATTTTTAATATGTTCATTTTCTCCCAGTTTCCAACTTTTACAATGTAATTTTTAACAACTCATCTGTTTGATGAGCTGTTTTTAATAATTTAAAATTTTAATTCATTTAAAATTCTTAAATATGTTTGATAATCTTGAATTGCTTGATTATTGTTGTCGTTAATAATATATTCTTCACTTTCAATTTTTCCGTCAATAATCTTGCATGTTTTGATTGTTTCTTTTATTACATCTTGTAATTTTTTGATTGTGATTTTTTCATCTACAACACCGAGTTCTTTCAAACCTTTGTTTAAATAATAAATAACAAAATTTAATAAAACAAGAGATAAGAAGCAAAGTACGAAATGACCTTCAATATGCTTTTCACTTCATACATAAATAGGTCTTACAGCTAAAGCACTTTTTAAAGCTCTAAAGTTTGATTCTATTTGTCATTGTTTTGAATATAAATTCACAATTTCTTCAGGTGATAAATCAAATCTAGAGGTTTCATAAGCATAATATCCGTCAAACTTTTCATCTTCGATAATTTTGTCATAGTTAAGTTTGTAATAACCTTTACCACCAACTTTTTCGAAGAATTTAAATTTCTTTTGACCGAACATTACTTGATCATGAACTAGTCCGTCTTTATCTTGTCTTTTAATAAAATTATCGATTAAAATTTGTCTATCATTTTTATCTTTTAATGCTCTTTTTTTACTATATGTTACTACCAATCTTCTCTTGTGTCCGTTTGCTCTTCTATTCTTTCAAAACGAATAAAAAGTAGTTTCTTTATATTTAAAATTATTGTCTCCAAAATAGCCGGATTCATCTATTGCAAAGGTCTTTCGGTCATTTGAAGCCGCTTTTAATCTATAAGATAAAATGTAATCAATATCGTTATCTTCTAAGAATCTTATGTTTCTATTTGTACTCATTCCTCTATCAGCAATGAGTGTTACTTTGTTTAATTCATATTGTGATTTTATATCCAAAATAAAATTAATAAATGTTGATGCATCAGCAGTGTTCCCTTTGAATAATTTATAGTGAATTGGAATGCCGTTTTCATCTGTTGCTAAACCTAAAACAATTTGATCTTCTTTGAATTTTCCATCTTTAGAATAACCTGGATATCTCAATCCTTCTCTTACAAAACTTTCAAAATATACCGTTGAAGAGTCGTATCAAATAATATCTATTTTTCTATTTTTATCTTTGATCAATGTATCGTTAACACTCTTTAAAATGTTATTTTTATTTTCAGCTAAATAGTCTAAAGTATTATAAAATGTCGTCTTTTCAACTTCTAAATTTATATTGAATTTGTCTTTATTTTTAAAGGATGAAAGCATGCTACCCGGATTTACAATTCTATTTGAAATCATATATTTTAATAAATCATTTAAATACTTGGATTTTGATACTTTAGCATCTTTAAAAGGATTTAATTTTTCTAAGAAACTGTATAACAAATCATATCCATAATTGAACTGTTTTGTTTCAATTTTAACCTTGCTTATATCTAACTCTAATTGTCTAATTATCATATTTCTATCTCAATCAGTATTGTAGTTTTGAGATAGTTTTTTAATTTTTTCTACTGGATCAGAACAATATTTTTCTCATTTTTCAACTGTACCGATACCGATAGATTTCTTATAACCTTTGCCAAATCCTCCTGAAAGTGCTAAAGATAAGTAAGTAGAGTTCTTATTTTTTCTTGAAATTAATAGTCATTTGTCTTTTTTCATATCTTTATTATACCACAAATTACAATGTAATTATGTAAAAAAATAACTTTTTTTATTTATATATAAATAACACTGAAAAAAGTAATAAAAAAGAGCTCCAACTTGGAAACTCAGGGGCGGGTTAGTGAGTTTGGTTTTTGTAAGGCTGAAGAATGCTTAGATTAGTTTCGTTTTGCTAGAGTTAAAGCTTAAATTTTTAATATAATGCTTAGATTAGTTTCGTTTTGCTAGAGTTAAAGCTTAAATTTTTAATATGTTCATTTTCTTTATTGGCCTATAAAACTGTGGAAAAATAAAAAATCAACACCGCAATGATGTTAACTTTTTAGCATAATTTATAAGATTAATTATTTTAGAATTTGTTTCTAGGAATGTAGATTTTACCATCTACCGATGCTACATCTGAGACGGTGATTAAAGCGTCCTCATCGACTTCCCTAATCTTCTTAATTAAACGAGGGACTTGTCTATAAAGTGTAATTGATGAAAGCACTTTAAGTTTGTTACCTGAGTATCCACCTTCACCTTTTTGAATTGTGAAACTGTTGATGGTTCTTTCATCGTTAATAATAGCTTCTTTAATAACATCCATGTTGTGTGTATAAACTTTACATTGAACGATTTTGAATCTTGGGAATAATCTATCAAGATAACCAACGAAAGTAAAGTTACAGATAAATGTTGAAACAAAGTTTGGTGAGAAATATAATTCAGAATTTCATTTTAAATCAGCAATTTGTTTTACGGTAGTTGGATCAACACCAGCTGTTGCCTTAACATTTTCAAAGTCAGCAGCTATGATGCTACCTGGAATATAGTTACCAATGATAACACTGATTAAAATGATAATTAAGTTAATGTAACCGTTGATTGTACCGAAGTTCTTTTGTTTATATACTGATACATATTCACCAATAATACCGGTTACCCCTGCTGATCCACCAATAATAGCAACGATAGCAAAGAAGTAAGCTAATAAAATACCATAAACAACTGCATAAATAATTTGAGCAATAATTGCGCCACCATCATTTCATTGAAGTGGTAATAATGAAAGCAAGTTCTTTTGACTACCAGCATTTCAGTCATTTGCTTTCGCGACAGCCTCTTTCATAGCAGTTGTAATTTCTGGGTGATTAAAGGTACCAAATAAAGTTCAACTGTTAAGAGCTGGAATTTGACCTAAACCAGCTGAAACTAAGCTACTAAGCACCAAGAACTCTAAAGTAATTAAAGTATAGGTTTTACCTAACTTCTTTCATCCAAATCAGAAGATTGGGATACTTAGTACAAGGTATAAAATCCAGAATAATGATTGGTCAATCGCATTATATACAGCTTCTGTAATAGCTGGATTTTTTCTTAATAAGGTCATTGTTAATTTTGATGTAGCTTGACCTAAAGCAGCTAAACCAAAGTTATAAATACCTGGGTTCTTAACTAAGAAGATACCGATAACCCCAAATAAAATAGCCAAACCAGCAGTAATTAAACCAAGTTTTCATAAAGGCATTAAAGCGTAAAATCTTGAAAGCTTTAATACAAAGTTTGACATCTTTGTGTATTTATATCTTGTATTTTTTCTATCAACAACAGGCTTGTAGTTGTTATTTTCATCTTTAAGTACATTTTCTTTGACTTCTAAAGATTTAAATCTATTAATTTTTAAATCATGTGGTGAAGCAACTCGAGATGAACTTGTTGATAAAACAGTCTTTTTATAATTGTTTTCTTGAGCAACTGTATTTTCATGTGCCTCTTCAGAAGAATAATGCTCTGCTTTATCTACTGAGACTTTAATTCTGTCACTTAAAACATCATCAATTCTAATATTTGTAGATTTATCTTCCTCTTTTTCAAGAGTTTCTTCAGATGGATAAAGCTCGTTTTCGATTTCTTTATCTAATTTTTTGTCTTCTTCTTCGGAGATATTATTCATTTTTGCCATCAAACCTCCTTTTTTAGTATTAAAAAATAAAACGTAATAAATACGCTTCGAATTGTTTGCTAATATATTTTATCAAAATAATTGTATTTTAAGCACAATAAGCAAAATGCAAGGCAAAAATTTTTGTTTAATTTAGTAAAATTTTATGGATTAGCTGGTATAACTATTTAACAAAAAATATCATTTTTGGTATAATAAATAAATGTATATTTATAAATAAATATAAGAGGAGGACAAATGGACGAAAAAAGAATTCATGATGAAAAAGAATATGGTGCCGAAAATATTAAAGTTTTAGATGGTCTAGAACCAGTTAGAGTACGTCCAGGGATGTATATTGGTACAACCGGGATCAAAGGTTTACACCACTTAATTTGAGAAATTGTAGATAACTCAGTTGATGAATGTATGGCTGGTTATGCTAACACAATTAAAATCATAATTGCTAAAAATGGCTACATTGATGTAAGTGATAATGGTCGTGGTATTCCAGTTGCTAAACACCCTAAAACAGGTATTTCAACAGTTGAAACAGTTTTAACCGTTTTACATGCTGGTGGTAAGTTTGACTCTAATGCTTATAAAGTTTCTGGTGGTCTTCACGGTGTTGGTGCATCCGTTGTTAATGCTTTAAGTGATGACTTTGAAGTATGAGTAAAAAGAGAAGGTCATATTTACTATGCACACTTCCAAAATGGTGGTAAAACTATTACACCTTTAACAATCATTGGAGATATTCCTGAAGATGAAACAGGAACCAGAGTTAGATTCCATCCAGATTTTACAGTTATGGAAAAGAACGAGTTTTCAGCTGATGTTATTTTTGACCATGCAAAACAAATTGCATACCTTACAAAAGGAACTAAAGTTATCGTTGAGGATGAAGTACATGATGTTGTCGAAGAATTCTATTTTGAAGGTGGATTAGTCGATTATGTTAATGAACTTAACAATGGTCAAAAGGTTATAAATAAAGATGTAATTTATGCTGATAATTCTTACACAGATGAAAAAGAAAAAATAACAATTTCTGTTGAAGTAGCCTTACAATATACAGCAAATTTCCAAACTAATGTTGTTACATATTCTAATAACATTTTAACTGGTGAAGGTGGAACTCATGAACAAGGTTTCTATGATGCTTTATTAAGAATCATTAATAACTATGGTTTAAAGAACAACTTAATTAAAAGTGATAGTGATAAACTTACAAAAGAAGATGTTGGCAAAGGGTTAGTTGCTGCTATTTCAATCAAACACCCTAACCCAATTTTCGAAGGTCAAACAAAAGGTAAATTAAATAATAAAGATGCTCGTGCTGCTGTACGTGAAATATTAGCCCCTGTTTTAGAAAGATATTTTGACGAAAACCCAATCGATGCACGTGAAATCGTTGCAAAATGTTTACAATCTAAGAAATCACGTTTAGCTGCTGAAGCTGCTTCTAAAGCAGTTCAAGCCAGCCAAGATAATGGCGGTGTAGCATCATTGCCTGGTAAATTAGCAAACTGTACAAGTAAAAATGCTGAAATTTGTGAACTTTATATTGTCGAAGGTAACTCAGCTGGTGGTTCAGCTAAAATGGGCCGTGATAGAAATATTCAAGCTATTTTACCTCTTCGTGGTAAAGTCATTAACTCTGAAAAATCAGCACCTGAAAAAGTATTAGCTAATGCTGAAATTATTTCATTGATTACAGCATTAGGCACTGGTTTAAATGAATCGTTCAACATTAATAAATTAAGATATCACAAAATCATTATTATGACCGATGCCGATGTCGATGGCGCCCACATTAGAACCTTATTATTAACCTTCTTCTATAGATATTTTAAACCATTAATTGAATATGGATTTGTTTATATTGCGCAACCTCCTTTATATAAAATTCAACAAAACAAATTTGTCGCATATGCCTATAACGATGACCAAAAAGAACAAATCATGTCTACTTTAAATCCTAATGTTAAAGTGACAGTTCAACGTTACAAAGGTCTTGGTGAAATGGACCCTGAACAATTATGAGAAACAACAATGGATCCTAAAAACCGTAAAATGCTTCAAGTTCAAATTGAAGATGCTGCGAGAGCTGATTGAGCTTTCACAACCTTAATGGGTGATGATGTTCTTCCTCGTAGAGAATTCATTGAAAAGAATGCAAAATTTGTTAAAAATATTGATGCTTAAAATAATGCGAAAGTTAGCTATTAATTAGCTAATTTTCTTTTACTTAAGTCCTTTAGCAATAAAAAACCACACAAAACACAAAAAGTTAGATTTTTTAATTTTTTTCTAACAAAAACGCACTTTTTGATATAAAATTAAATTATTATTAAATATATAAAGGAGTTAAAATGTTCAAAGAAATTACACAAAATGAATACCATGAAACAATTCAAGATAAAGACAAAGATTTATATATTTTAGTTTTTCACGCTTTATGATGCCCTCCATGTAGAATGTTTAAAAATTCTTTAGAAGAAATTTCTAACAAAGACAAAGTAAAAGTTTATAGAGTGGACATTGATCAAAACAAAGAATTAGCCGGCGAATTCCAAGTTATGTCTATTCCAACATGATTTATTTTCAAAAATAATGAAATTGTTTATAAGGGCAATGGATATGTTCCTTATGAAGAATTAAAACAAATTGTTTCACAAGTTAAATAGTATTTAAACTCAGGATATATCGATATTGATATGTCCTTTTTATATTTTTTAACATATAAAATAGGGAAATTTGTAAAAAGGGAACATTCCACACATTTTAGAAAAATTCGCATTAATATAATATAAATAGTATAATAATATAGTTAAATTCGACAAGACATGAAACGCTCGCTTCTCGGATTTAACAGTGCATACACTATTAAATTAGGAGAAATTTAAAAAATGAAAAAAAGATTATTTTTTAGTCTAGCACCATTTGCCGCTATTGCTCCCGTAGCATTAACAGTTAGCTGTGGTAAAGACGAATTCTTTAAAGAAACAGATATGATAGGTAAAGATGGTAAACCTATTGAAGGTAGAAAAACCGTTACAACCTTAGCACCTATTGTATCTAACCCAGACTTTAAATTAGCTGAAAGTCAAAAGGATTATAAAACAGTATTTATTACTGATGAAGGTTCTATTGAAGATAAATCATTTAACCAATCAGGTTGAGAAGCAGTTCACAAACTTTCATATGAATTACGTATTGACGTTGCTAAATCAAAAGGTAATAGAAATTTAGTAAACTCATACCGTCAACCAGGTCCTGGACAATTATACAGTACATATACTAGTGTTGTTGAAAGCCAACAATATAAATATGTTGTTCTTTGTGGATTCACACACAACGCACCTCTTGCTCAACTATTTAAAGATGACAAGTTAAGAAAAATAGTTGAAGACAAGAACATGATTTTCATTTGTATTGACTTTGTTCCTGAAATTAAGAAAGTGGATGAAGAAAAAGATAAAGATGGAAAACCATTATCTGAAGAAGCTAAGAAAAAAGCTAAAGAAGAAAATGCAAAATATGACTTGGTTGAACTTAATGGAATCTTGAAAAAACACAGTATTGCTGTTAACTTTACAACTAATATAGCTGGATATATGGCTGGATATGCATTAGCAAATTACTTTGCTGAAAAATACCCAACTGACGCTGCTAAAAGAACAATCGGTGCATTTGGTGGTATTCCATGACCAGGAGTTAGTGACTTTATTATGGGTACATTCCAAGGAATTTATGATGCAAATAAAACACTCGGAGGAAAAACAACTCGCTCAATTAGAGATACAATTAATTTAGACTCTGGTTTCGAATCAGGTACTGCTAAAGCAACTAGCGCTATTGATGAAATTAAAGCTGCTGAAGCATGATACCCAGTTGCTGGTTCGCTTTCAGTTCTAGCTGCCGGACGTTTATCAAAAGATCAATTCCTTATTGGTGTTGATGCAGATCAAGCATTAGCTCTTGCAAATGTTAAAATCTTCACATCTGTTATGAAATTAGTTGGTCAAGCAATTTACAACATTTTAGGTAACTTCTATACATATGGTAATGTAGATAAAGTGCCTCAATTAAAAAACTGAGCTACAACAGGAGAAGCTTTACCATTTGGCTATAGCATTGAAGCCCCAACTGAAAGATATGTAAATATTGCGAAAGCATCATTAGAAAATGCAGACAATGATAAAATAGCAGATAAATATCTAGATGCTGCAAGAAAATACTATGAAGAACACTCTGCAGAAATTTTAGCTGAATATGCAAAATTAGGTACCACATATAGCAAGAACCCTGACAAACTTCCTCAAGTATTCCAAGATATTTGTGATGGATTAGCTAAAGCAATTAATGCACAAAAATAATTGAAAAATTATTAATTAAAATAAAAAAAAGAAGCTAGAGAAATCTAGCTTTTTCTTATATATCTATTTTGTAGTATTTTAAGTAAAAAACCAAAATATGGAATTATTTCCTGAGTTTCCAAGTTGGAGCTCTTTTTTTATTACTTTTTTCAGTGTTATTTATACATAAATAAAAAAAGTTATTTTTTTACATAATTACATTGTAATTTGTGGTATAATAAAGATATGAAAAAAGAGAAATGACTATTAATTTCAAGAAAAAATAAGAACTCTACTTACTTATCTTTAGCACTTTCAGGAGGATTTGGCAAAGGTTATAAGAAATCTATCGGTATCGGTACAGTTGAAAAATGAGAAAAATATTGTTCTGATCCAGTAGAAAAAATTAAAAAACTATCTCAAAACTACAATACTGATTGAGATAGAAATATGATAATTAGACAATTAGAGTTAGATATAAGCAAGGTTAAAATTGAAACAAAACAGTTCAATTATGGATATGATTTGTTATACAGTTTCTTAGAAAAATTAAATCCTTTTAAAGATGCTAAAGTATCAAAATCCAAGTGTTTAAATGATTTATTAAAATATATGATTTCAAATAGAATTGTAAATCCGGGTAGCATGCTTTCATCCTTTAAAAATAAAGACAAATTCAATATAAATTTAGAAGTTGAAAAGACGACATTTTATAATACTTTAGACTATTTAGCTGAAAATAAAAATAACATTTTAAAGAGTGTTAACGATACATTGATCAAAGATAAAAATAGAAAAATAGATATTATTTGATACGACTCTTCAACGGTATATTTTGAAAGTTTTGTAAGAGAAGGATTGAGATATCCAGGTTATTCTAAAGATGGAAAATTCAAAGAAGATCAAATTGTTTTAGGTTTAGCAACAGATGAAAACGGCATTCCAATTCACTATAAATTATTCAAAGGGAACACTGCTGATGCATCAACATTTATTAATTTTATTTTGAATATAAAATCACAATATGAATTAAACAAAGTAACACTCATTGCTGATAGAGGAATGAGTACAAATAGAAACATAAGATTCTTAGAAGATAACGATATTGATTACATTTTATCTTATAGATTAAAAGCGGCTTCAAATGACCGAAAGACCTTTGCAATAGATGAATCCGGCTATTTTGGAGACAATAATTTTAAATATAAAGAAACTACTTTTTATTCGTTTTGAAAGAATAGAAGAGCAAACGGACACAAGAGAAGATTGGTAGTAACATATAGTAAAAAAAGAGCATTAAAAGATAAAAATGATAGACAAATTTTAATCGATAATTTTATTAAAAGACAAGATAAAGACGGACTAGTTCATGATCAAGTAATGTTCGGTCAAAAGAAGTTTAAATTCTTCGAAAAAGTTGGTGGTAAAGGTTATTACAAACTTAACTATGACAAAATTATCGAAGATGAAAAGTTTGACGGATATTATGCTTATGAAACCTCTAGATTTGATTTATCACCTGAAGAAATTGTGAATTTATATTCAAAACAATGGCAAATAGAATCAAACTTTAGAGCTTTAAAAAGTGCTTTAGCTGTAAGACCTATTTATGTATGAAGTGAAAAGCATATTGAAGGTCATTTCGTACTTTGCTTCTTATCTCTTGTTTTATTAAATTTTGTTATTTATTATTTAAACAAAGGTTTGAAAGAACTCGGTGTTGTAGATGAAAAAATCACAATCAAAAAATTACAAGATGTAATAAAAGAAACAATCAAAACATGCAAGATTATTGACGGAAAAATTGAAAGTGAAGAATATATTATTAACGACAACAATAATCAAGCAATTCAAGATTATCAAACATATTTAAGAATTTTAAATGAATTAAAATTTTAAATTATTAAAAACAGCTCATCAAACAGATGAGTTGTTAAAAATTACATTGTAAAAGTTGGAAACTCGGGAAAATATGGAATTATTTCTTTTTTTGTAAGTTATTCATAAATCAATAACAAGAAATTTTTAGTAAAATTTAATTGATTTAATATTAATTAAATTATTTTTAATTTTTAGATGTTAAATCTTTTTACAAATTAAAAGGAGGGTGCATGGAACACAAATACGCTGTTGAGTTCGATCATATAACAAAAGAATTCCCAGGTATTAAAGCTAACGATGATGTTACTTTTAAAGTGGAAAAAGGACATATTCATGCTTTAATTGGTGAAAACGGTGCAGGTAAAAGTACACTTACCTCAATTCTTTTTGGTTTATATGAACCAACAGAAGGTTCTTTTAAAATCAATGGTAAAAAAATGATTATAAAAGATCCAAATCACGCAAACAGCATTGGTATTGGTATGGTACACCAACACTTTAAACTTGTTGATGTGTATACAAACTTAGAGAATGTTGTTATGGGTGCTGAATTTAATCATGGTTTTACCGACCTTATTGACTTAAAATCAGCGGCTTTTAAAGTTAAGTCAATCCAAGATTTATATAACTTGCATTTTGATTTGAAACAAAAAACCGGTAGAGCAACTGTTGCAACACAACAAAAAGTTGAAATTATGAAGATGCTTTATCGTGATGCAGAGATATTAATTTTCGATGAACCCACTGCTGTTTTAACAGACCAAGAAATCCAAGGTTTATTACAAACAATGCTTGAATTTAAGAAAAATGGAAAAACAATTATTTTTATTTCACACAAATTGAATGAAATTAAACAAGTTTGTGATGAAGCAACCGTTTTAAGAAAAGGTAGAGTTATTGGAACATATGATGTTAAGAAAACATCAATCGAAGAACTTGCCAAAGCAATGGTTGGTAAAAAGGTTGTTATGCCTAAGAACACTGTTCCATTTGATGAAAATAGTACAGATACATTACTTGAATTTAGTAATGTTTGTGTTAAAAACCCATTTGGTGTGTCTTTAAAAGATGTTTCATTTAAAGTAAGAGCAGGTGAAATTTTAGCATTTGCTGGAGTTGAAGGTAATGGACAAGAAACCCTTGAATATGCTTTAGACGGTATGCTAAAACCAAACAAAGGCAACATTTTTCTATACAATCTAGAAGATGGTCAATTAAAAGATATTACAAAATGAAGTATTAATAAGAAAAATATGGCAGCGGGTATTAATGTAGTACCAGGTGACAGACATAAACATGGTTTAGTTCTTGATTTTACTATTAGAGATAATTCAATCATTAGATTATTAAATGATAAAAAATATGCTCCACATGGTTGAATTAATTCTAAAGCTAAAGAAGAATTATTTAGAACAATTGAATATGATTATGATGTGCGTGGTACTAACCAAGGTGATTCTTTAGCTAGATCACTTTCAGGTGGTAACCAACAAAAAGCAATTGTTGGTAGAGAAATGACTAATCCACATGATATTTTAGTTATTGTGCAACCAACTCGTGGATTAGACGTTGGTGCTATCAACTTAATTCATAGCAAAATTATTAAAGAAAAAGAAAATGGTAAAGCAATTATTTTAATTTCATATGAATTAGATGAAGTTTTAGCATTAGCTGACACAATTGCTGTTATGAATGATGGTAGAGTTCTTAGTGTTAAACCTGCTAAGAATTACACAAGAGCCGAAATTGGTTTATTAATGGCTGAATCTAAAAAAGATGATAATAAGCATGAACAAGAATGAGATTTAGACGAAGACTTTGAAATACAGAAAGGAGACAGAAATGAAGAATAGTACTCAAAAAACTTCTTTTGGAGATAAAGTACGTGGTTTTTTCATGTTGGATTCAACTAAAAAAACATCAAGAGGAATCTTCAATTCATTATGAGCTGTTTTCTTCGGTTTAGCGATTTCTGCAATTTTCATTGCAATATCTTATCAAGAAGACCCATTTAGATATTTCTGAAGCTTATTTGATTCTGGCTTCTCTCTTAACAAAACAAGTTTAGTTTATAACTTTTTAATTTATGGTATAGCCTCAATTGGTGTCGGATTTGCCTTTAGATCAGGGTTATTCAACATTGGGGTTGCTGGTCAAATGACTTTCGCTGGTGTTGCTTCTATTTTGATTTTTGGTAAATATGTAGGAACAACTGGAACTGGTGGAAATGATGCATTAGGTTTCGGTATATTACTTGTAGCAATGTTAATCGGTTTTGCTTATTCAGCATTAGCCGGCATTCTTAAAGCTTATTTCAAGATACATGAAGTTGTTACAACTATCTTATTAAACTGAATTACAGTTTTCATTGTTCAATTCTTCTTTAATAAATTTGATTTAACATCATTAAGTATTGCGCCAAATGATTCTGGTAGATCAGCAGTTTTCAAATTTACTGGTACATTATTCAATAGAGACACCTTCTGAATTTTTGCTTTAGTATTCTTATTTGTTCTTGCAGCTGGTACATTTATTGTTTTACAATTTACTTCATTAGGTTACAAAATTAAAATGAATGGTCTCAACAAAGACGCAAGTACATATGCTGGTGTTAACCAAAAATTAACAACTATTATGGTTATGGGATTCAGTGGTGCTCTCGCCGGGTTTGCTGGATTTACATACTTCTTAATGTTTAACCAAGGTACAGAAGGTGCTAAATTTACCCAACCATTATTGATTGGTTTTGATACAATTGCTATTTCATTATTAGGTATGAACTCATCAATTGGAATTTTATTATCATCAATTTTCTACGCAAGTTTACAAAATGGTGCTATTAATATTGCAAATGTCCAATATTACACTACTTCATCAATCGTTGAAGGTGGTGACAAAATTATTATTGGTATCATTCTTTATGTTGCCGCTCTGTCGAATGCGTTGTCTAACTTTAGACCAATTGAATTTTGCAAGAAACATATTGCTATGTCTTCGCAAAAGTCGTATAAACTATTTGCGAAAAATGTATATAAAGCAAGACTTGCTCATATTAAAAGAGAATACAAAATAGCAATAGGCAGAGCAAAAGCTTTGCAACAATATAATAAGGATGAATACAAGAAGATTCTTAAAGAATTAAAAGAATATCAAAATCTCATTATTTCAATTACTCAATATCAATCAAAAATTCAAAATAAGAAATCATTCCTTTATGATGCAGAAAAACACGAATTAGCCAAATCTAACTATGAACAAATTCAAAAGGAATTAAGTGAAATTAATAAAGAACTTGAAAAATTAGGCTATTTCGAAGTGAAAAAACTTCAAAGAGAAAAAAAATACAATATTAAAATTTCTAAAGTTGAATATCAATATGAAATTACATCAAAAGAATTTTTAGATAATATTAAAGCTATTGATGCTGCTATTAAAGCAGGAAAAGATGATACAGAAGAAGTTAAAAATCTTCAACTTCAAAAAGTAAATGCTTATAAAGAATTAGCTGAAAATAGAGACAAAGCAATTGCCGATTTTTCAAATGAATTTGATCTTAAAATAGCAGAAGCTCAAGAAGTAATTAACGTAAATAAAGAAAACATTGTTGCTTTATTAGCCAAAGAAAAAGAACTAAAACATGAATTAGTCAAGGCTAGAAAAGAATACGTTGAATCATTTGATAAATTAAACGCTAGAGAAATTGAAGAATTATTTAATGGATTATCTAAATTCAACTTACAATCAAAAGATAAACTTGATGTTCTTGGTTACTCACAAGTTCAAGACGTGAAATTATTAACTAAAGCAAATATTGCTCAAGCTAAAATCAATAACAAGAAACATATTCAATTAGCTATTGCTAGATATGATTTCTTAGTTAAAGTAATTTCAGGTTTAGTAAAATTCAACGTTTCACCTTCATTCTTAACTTCTTTAGAAGCAAGACTTGAAGTTGTGAAAAAAGATTATGATGAACAATTAGAACATAAGGTATTAACCCAAAAAGAATACGATGAAAAAATTAAAGAACTTGAAGATGATGTTCAAACATTCTATTCATACGCAACAATTCGTATGATGCTTAACAAGAGAGCTTTAGAAAAAGCTAATAAACAAAAAGATTTAGACTCAATAGACAAATTAAAAGCAGAACATGCTTCTATTGCTGAAGAAGTTAAGAAAGAATGAACTGAAATGAGACATGAATATTCAAATATTCACGAACCTGCTAAATTTGATAAATTTAGAAACCTTTACGAAAAAATGCTTCGTATCGAGAGAGGAGGACAATAATGCAAATATTTGGTGACTTTACAACCGCTATTGTTTTATACTCAATAGTCCTTGGTCTTGGTGCTATTGCTGGTATCTTCTCAGAAAGAGCAGGCATCATTAACATTGGTATCGAAGGCATCATGTCAATGGGTGGTCTCGGATATGCTATTGGTGGTGGAATTTTAGCCAAAATTAACCCACAAGCCACAAGTGGTTGATTACAATTTCCTTTATTTGGATTTGCTATAGTATTTGGAATTGCCTTCTCTCTTCTTCATGGTTTAGCAACCATTAAACTTAAATGAGACCATACAATAAGTGGTGTTGCTTTAAACATTCTTGCTTTAGGTATTGCTGTTGTTCTTTTAAACCCTTCAATGCTTGGGGACAACAACAACAAAATTCCTTTAAAAGTTCATGAATTAGCTTTAAACTACGATAGACAATACTATGATTTTGAAAAAATAGTTTCATTAAAAGTATTCTTATTTATTGGATTAGTAGTTTTAGCATATGTTTTATTGAACAAAACAAGTTGAGGTTTACGTTTCAAAGCTGTTGGTGAAAATCCACAAGCTGTTGACGTTGCTGGTTTAAACGTTTATAAATTCAAATGACAAGGTATGATTCTCTGTGGTATCTTTGCTGGAGTAGCAGGAGGTGTCTTTGCTCAAAGCCTTCAAGGTGCTTATTCAGGTAATACCCTTGGTTTGGGTTTCCTAGCACTTGCTGTTATGATTATGGGACACTGAAATGTTGGTTATGTAGTGTTATGTGCTGTTGGTTTTGCCTTCTTCCAAACAATTGGTGTCTTTGCTATCGGTGCAAACTTCAGACAACTTACAATGAACTTATTCAAAAAAGACTTGGGTACATATGGACCATTATTCCAAACAATTCCATATGCAATCACAATTATCGCTCTTGTCGCATTTAGTAAACTTAGTCCCGGACCTGCCGCTGCCGGTATTAACTACGACAAGTCAAAACGTTAATTTTGTTCTATGTACTCAATGTTCACAATTAATAATAAGGTATATCTTTTTTAAGATATATCTTTTTATTTGCTTTATGTGGAATTTTGTTCCATTAACTAATTAAAAAGTTGCTAAAAATTACTATTTTACTTATAATTGTATTATTAGTTATTTATGTTTAAAATTAACACACTAATGGAGGAAATATGAATTTCATAGATATCGTAGATTCAAATATTAAAAAACTAGAATCTAGAACCATTTTATTAATTGATGGTGATGATAAAAGAGCAATTGATGCTGCTAAGGAATTAGAAAAATACCCTAACCTTAAAATTATTCTTTTAGTTGAAAAACCATTAAATATTAAAACTAAAGCTACTATCTTAAATATGAATGAAGATCCAAACAAAATAGAAGCTTTAGCTCAAAAATACGTGGAACTTAGAAAAGGCAAAGATACAATCGAAGCAGCTAGAGAAGTTTTAAAAACTAGACCATTTTACGCTATGATGCTACTTGCTACTAAAGAAGTTGATGGTGTAGTTGGTGGCTTAAATTACTCAACAGCTGATATTTTAAGAGCCGCTTTTAAAGCAATTGGACCAAAAGTAGGAATTAAGACAATTTCATCAGTTATGATTATGCACAAAAATGACGAATTATACTTTTTCACAGATATTTCAGTCAATCCAAGTCCTGATGTACCAGCCTTAGTAGATATTGCTAAGAATGCCGCTGATTTTGTAAAATCATTTGATATTGATCCAAAAATTGCTTTCCTAAGTTTTTCAACTGATGGGTCAGCAAAGAATCCAAGTACTATTGCGGTAAGCGAAGCATGTGCTGAATTTAATAAAGTATATGAAGGCACAAAAGCTATTGGTGAAGTACAATTAGATGCTGCTTTAGATTTAGAAGTTAGAAAGTTAAAATACAAACATGAATCTTATAATGAAAAAGCTAATGTTTTAGTCTTTCCAGATTTAAATGCTGGTAATATTGGATATAAAATTGCTCAAAGATTAGGTAATTTTGGAGCAATTGGACCTATCATTACAGGAGTTAAAATGCCTGTGAATGATTTATCTAGAGGTAGTACAGTAAATGATGTAGTTAATACTGTTTTAATTACCGCTATTCAATCAAAATAAAATAAATAAATTAGGAGAAACATATGAATAAAAAAGTTTTAGTTATTAATGCAGGGAGTAGTTCAATTAAATTACAACTACTTGATAAAGAAAAATTATTTGTTGTAGCTAGTGGATTAGCTGAAAGGATTACACTTGAAGGTTTTGGTGCTGTTACAATTAAAGCCGCCAGCTCAAAAGTTACAAGAGAAGTGCCATTACCAGATCACAAAGTTGCTGTAGAACACATTTTAGAAATGTTAGAAGAATTACATATCATTGATGATATTAAAGAAATTGAACTTATTGGATTTAGAGTTGTGCATGGTGGACCATTCTTCACACATACAGTTAAATTAACAAATAAAGAAATTGATTTAATTGAACAAGCCAAAATTTATGCACCTTTACATAACCCTGGAGCTGTACAAGCTATGCGTGCTTTCCAAAAAGTTATGCCTGATGCTAAGATGTCTGTTGACTTTGATACAGCGTTCCACACAAGCATTCCAGATGTTAATGCAATTTACCCAATTCCACTACAAATCAGTGAAAAATACAAAATTAGAAGATATGGTGCACACGGTATTAGCCACGAATACATTATGCTTAAAGTAAGAGAATTACTTAAAAAAGATAAAGTTAATGTATTAAGTATGCATATCGGTAATGGAGCATCATTATGCGCTATTAAAGATAACAAATCATTTGATACATCAATGGGTCTTACACCTCTTGCTGGTATTATGATGGGTTCTCGTTCAGGCGATATTGATCCATCTATTCATGAATTTGTAATTAATCAAACCGGAATGGATATCCATGAATTTACCAACATGCTAAATAAACAATCAGGAATGCTTGGAGTATCAGAACTTTCAAGTGACTTAAGAGATATTACTGCTGCTATTTTAAATGGAAATAAAAAAGCACAATTTGCTTTCGATTTATATTGCCAAAGAATAATTGACTACGCAGCATCTTACGCTAACAAATTAGGCAAAGTTGATGCTATTGTCTTTACAGCTGGCGTAGGTGAAAACACACCTGAATTACGTGAAAAAGTGATTGAAAACTTACACTTTGCAAACATTGAAATCGATAAAGATTTAAACTGAAAACCATACGATGATTATGTTGAACTTTCAACTAAAAATTCAGAAGTTAAAGTTTATGTAATTAGAACAAATGAAGAATTATTAATAGCAAAACATGCTATTGATTTATATAAATAATATGAAACAAAATAAAATTGCTATTTATCCAGGTTCTTTTGACCCGCTTCACGATGGTCATATTTCAGTTTTAGAAAAAGGTCTTTTATTATTTGACAAAATCATTATGGTTGTATCAATTAATCCGGACAAAGACAATTTAGAAGGCATTGAGCAAAGATATCAAGAAGCTAAAGCTAAATTAAGTAAGTATCCAAATGTTGAAGTTATTCTTAATAAGAATGATTTAATTGCCAATATTGCTAAACAATATCATGCTAACTTCATAATCAGATCAGCTCGTAATACAACTGATTATGCTTATGAATTAGAATTAGCAGCTGGTAATCATGCATTAAATAATAAACTTGAAACAATTTTGATCTTACCTAATTACGACATGATTGATTATTCTTCAACCTTAATTAGACATAAAGAAAAACTAGGATTATAATGTGAAAATTTGTTAAATCTGTTTTAGATAAAAGCCAATGATTAGATGTTAAAAGCCATATGCAAATTTGCTTTTGAGGACGTTCAAATGTCGGCAAAAGTTCGCTTTTAAATGCTTTAATTGGTCAAAATATTTCATACGTTTCAAAGCGTCCAGGTAGAACTCAACTTATTAATTATTTTAATGAAGATGATAATTATATAATTGATTTTCCTGGCTATGGTTATGCTAAAATGTCTAAAGAAAAAATTGAACATATGAATAAATGTGTTCGTGATTATTTAGCGCATGAACCAAATGAAAAAGTCTTATTCTTATTAATTGATGCTCGTACCGGAATTACCAAAAACGACTTTGAAACAATTGAATTCGTCAAAAAAATTAAATGACCTTACCATATTATTTATACAAAAATTGATAAATTAAACCAAAAAGAAAAATCGCAATTAATCAAAAAACATAATGAATATGTTGCTAATAATTTATTTAAAGATAATTCAAGAGCCTTTTTAGTTTCGAGCGAAAAAAGAATCAATTTAGATGAGTTAATTGAGTTCATTCAAGAACTATTTTATGCCGTGCTATAAAATTGCTTACTATATTGTAATTACAAACGCAACACCTTAATGTGGGTGCGTTTTTTTGTATTAAAAAAGATATACCTATTATAAAGATATATCTTCTTAATGTAAGGTGTAGATTTTTAATTATAATCTCGTAACAAAAGGTTTTTTGTTTTTCTTATTCGCTTAAAGTCTTCTTTTTATTAAAATCAACATTTTTTAAATTCATTATTGAAGCAGCTAATGTTAAAAATGGGATAAATAAACCGATTATAGTAATCGTTTGAATTCTTGCTGTTTTTGCTCTTACTGTTAATGCAATATTAAAACCGAAACAAATGAGGTGGAATAATAATGCACAAGATGCTAAAAAATAGAATGAAAGAACTATAGATAGATCTTGTCTAAACATAATAGTAACAAAATATGAAAAAGGAGAATTTGTGAATGTAGGATTCATTTCGTGTAGTGCTTCATATGTTTGTTTATCTGCTACATTAAATAGTAATGCAGAAAGAAATAATAAAAGAACCATGAAACAAAAAAGTGCTTGGAATGATCAAAATACTATATATAAAATACTTGGTTTTTTGCTTTTATCTATTTTCATTTTATACTCCTAGTTAGTTTCTTCAACTTTTTCTTCAACTTTTGCTTCTTCTTTTGGTTTTTTCGATAGTTCAACCATTGCTATTATTGAACCAATAAAAGCAACTAATGGAACTCCAATTCCAACAGCATATAGTACATATATTTTTGTTACTGGACACTTACAAATCAAATAAATATTGATGCAATAAAAAACAATAAGAAGAATTACATTTGGTGTCAATAATAATCAAGATGAGACCATTATAGAAATTCTTTGAGCTCCTGAAGCATTTTTTCAATATGCTATGGAAAGTATTGTAAGCGGAACTGATAAAACTAATGTAATAGAATAAAGAATAATATTTGTTAAGTTTAATGCTTTGTTTGTTTTTTCGTTCATATATACCTTTCTTTGTTACAAACTAATTATACACTTAAAGTTAGTTTGCAAAAAGTAATAGTATTTTTCCGTTTTTTTATATAAATTCCAATTTTAAAAGTCCTAATTTTGCGTAAAATCAAAAATGTTACAAAAATTATAAATTATTACCAAGAAAAGCTTTAAAATCCTAAAAAAATTTAAACGAAAATACCAAGTTTTGTAAAAAACTTGAGTTTTTTGCTTACTTTTTTCCAAAAAAGTAAGTGCCTTTTTGTCAAACTTTTTAGTACATAAAAAGTTTGGATTAGAAGCGAATGCTTCTCTTGTAATTATTTATAAAATCCATAACAGGAGTCAAATCTTGACCGTAGTAAGGGTCTATAGACTTGCCTTTTTTAAAATACCGTCTTAATAACCTGTGGCAGTTTTCGATAGAGCCTTTTTCTCCCGAACAATATGGGTGACATTTATATATTTGCTTAATACCTGGCACTTCATCTAGTTTCGCATTTTCACTACCATTATCTATGGTTAGCGAATCTATTGTCAAGTTATATTTTTGCATTAGGTATATCAGCCCATCTCTAACACCAGTGCTAGTCCGCCGTACCATATGAAAATAGAAGCGTCTAGTCTTTCTATTAATTAGCGTTACGAAACAACATTGATCAGTTTTTGAACCAATAACAGTATCTAATTCATAATCATTATCTCTAAGTCTTTCATTGATTTCTGTGCTGCGTTGATCAATGCTAACTCCAATCTTTTTAAGCTTTCGACTGTCTCTTTTTGGGGGTCGTTTTTGTTTAATTCCTTTGGTGGATAAATTGACCAAAATGCCTATTTCAAGGTCTTTAAAGACTCTTTGTGATATCAAATTATATACCATAGATTTTGAAGGTTTATAGCTGTTTGGATACTTTTCTTCAAATCTTCTTAATATTTCGTTAGCGCTTAGCTTAGGCGTTCTTTTTGCTAAATCTTTATTATTTCTATTTTGGGTATAATCATCAAAAAGCTCTGTTCAAAAATTTCTAAAATCTTGATATTGTTCTATTTTCTTTTTTGAATATGCTATTCTTTTACTTTTATCAAAATTAGCAACATTTATCATAAATTCATCAAGATTTAAATAACGAACTTTTTTAATTTTAGCATCACAACAATCACAGGTTTTTCTATCGCCTTTGCCTAAATATATTCCTTTTGAATATTTAAATAAAAACCTTTTAATCGCTTTAGTCGATATTTCAATATTTTGAGATATTTCTTTTAAAGATTGAAAATTTAGTAATCCATATATTATCTGAAACACTTCTGCAAAACCGATATGGTTTTTGTGTGTCGAGTAGTTTTTCGAGCGGCTTAAAATTTCAGAGTAATTCTTATCAACAGCGAAATGAATTTGTGAAGTTTGAATTTTGTTATGCACATTTTTACTTCTAACCAAAGTATAGAAAATTTTTTTATCGTTTTTCATATATAATTATGTTGTCCTTTCTTTTTATCATTTTTATTTTACCAAAAGGACAGAAAAATCCCGACATTTTCAAATGTTGGGACTTTTATTTCTGGAATGAATATTTCCGTTTTTTTATTCAAAAAATTCTTCATCTTTTTTATATTGTAGCTTTTGTAATTACAATCTAATAATCTATTTTGTGCCAAGTTATAAAATGGCTTTTTTATTGTAATTATGATAAAATATTAAATATATTATTTAACTTAGTACTAGTAAAGGATATTAATTATGACTTCAAAAGGTAAAATTATTCTTTTAAGCTCAATTGCAACAGTTGCTGCTATAGCTCCTGCTGCTGTTTTAGCTTTTAACATTTCTAAACAAAAACATGATAATGATGTAATTGCCCAAGCTAAAAAGTTTAAATTCATGATTAATCCTGAAGCTATACAACCTAGTGGTGAACCAGCTAAATTAGAGGATGGAACTATTGTAGCTACACCAAATGTTAAATATAATAAAGCCACTCATTATGCTAGTGAATATGCTTACGCATCATATTCTGTTTATTATACTGATTATAAACAACTTGAACCAGCTTTAATTAGCAATTCAAAATTCTGAGACGACATTATTTACAAATATCCTTCACAACTTAATAAAACATTTTATTTAGCAAACGAAAAGCGTGATCTTTCTCTTCAAGACTTTGAAAATGATTATTATTTTTACTTCCACTCATATGCTAATGACTTCGATGGCAAATTATACTTAAGAGTATATTTTGAAAAGAAAACCAAAGATTTATCATCAAAAGCTGTAACAACTGAAGAAGTTAGAAAAAGAAAACCATCTTGAGAATTTGTTGATTATGTAATGGATGGATTTAAGAAAAGAGACATTAATAATGCCGATTTCCAAACTAACTCATTAAAACAATATAATCCAGGTTTCCACAAGTTCAATATGCATAATTCAATAAGATACCTATTTTGAAAAGGTGATTTTGATCTTAAAAACGGATACAAAAAACTTGATGACTTATTAGTAAATTCATACGATCAACTTAAAAGTAATGATAAATTACCAACAGTTAAAGGCGAAAATAAAGAACAAATAGAAGCTGCTCATTCAGCATTTAACAGTGTATTTTGAATTACTGAAACAGTTTCAATGAATGATGAACATAGCCCTAAATTCTCAATTGATAAAACTAAACCAATTTGAGTAACTAAAGAAGCTGGTTCAAATGATAAGTTAATTTTCCACTACTACATCAAATCATTTATTTCAGATGCTAAGTATAATGATAAAGACAGTTTAAACCAATCAAAAGAAATTCAAATTAAGGAAGAACAAACATACGAATATCACTTTGATTACTATAAATTAAAGGAATTGGGAAAATTTATTAAAGTTGTACCAGTACCTGGAGTTGAATTAAATACTATTAAAGTTTCTGATTTAATCTTTAACTCATGAAGTACAACCAGCGATATTCATGTTAATACAAAAGGTGGTTACTTCAACAACCTTAATATTATTCTAAATACAGAAGATCCTGATTATCCAAAGAATCTTAGTTTTAATCCAGCAGTTAAATTCTATACAATAAGCAACGCAAACAGTGAAGTATTTAACAATACAACATATAAACCTGAAGCTGCAACTTTTGGTAAACCAATTGTTATTTCAGATCCAAAAGCTGGTAAAGCAACCTTTGTTTATACTATTGAAAATGCTAACGACAGCAATAAACAATACGTTGGTTTCTATGAATTATCTGGTTTTAAACCGGAATAATTTTCCTATTGCAAATAAAAAATAATCCCTTAAAAAATGGTAATATTACCATAATCCATAATAGATATTTATAATATATTTATAAATACATTTTTAAATTTAATAAAATAATAATTGAAAATATGTGGTTCGACTATTTTTAAGGAGAAAAAATGAACTTAACAGATAAAAGAAGCAAATTAGTAGTAACAATTGGTCCATCAAGCGACAACTACAATACTTTACGTGCGATTGTTGAAGCTGGAGCAACATGTGTTAGAGCAAACTTTAGTCACGGTTCTCATGAAGAACACTTAAACAAATTCTTATTAGCAAAGAAAATTTCAGAAGATATGCACTTACCAGTATCATTAATGCTTGATACAAAAGGTCCTGAAATTCGTGTTGGTGTTATGAAAGACGGAATTCAATTAATTCCTGCTGAACATGAAATTAAAATTTACACAACAAAAGAAAAATACGAAAACTTCGAAGGAACTTCAGATGAAGTAACAGTTTCATACGATATGTCTAAAGACTTAAAAGAAGGAAATGTTATTTTATTTGACGATGGTAAATTAACATCAGTAGTTACAAAAGTTGGCAAAGGTTATGTAATTGCTAAAATATTAAACTCACACAAACTTAAAACCAACAAGAGAATTAACTTACCAGGTGTTGACTTCTCATTACCATTCTTAAGTGAAAAAGACATTGATGATGTTAAATTTGGTATTCAAGTAGGTGTTCACTATATCGCTGCATCATTTGTTAATAATGCTCAAAACGTTAAAGAATTAAGAAAATTATTAGATGACAATGGTGGAAAACATATTAAGATTATTTCAAAAATCGAAAGCCATTTAGGTATTAAAAACATCGATGAAATTATTGAAGCATCAGATGGTATTATGGTAGCTCGTGGTGACTTAGGTCTTGAAATTCCTTATTATGATGTTCCATATTTTGAAAAAGTGATGATCAGAAAATGCCGTGAAGCTGGTAAACCAATCGTTGTTGCTACACAAATGTTAGACTCAATGGAAAACAACCCACATCCAACACGTGCTGAAGTCACAGACGTTTACTATGCAACAGAATTAGGAGCTGATGCAACAATGCTTTCAGGTGAAACAGCATCAGGTTCATACCCTGTTGAATCAGTATTAACAATGACAAATATTAACAAACGCGCTGAAATGGAATTCTACGACAAAACTTATTACGGCATCCAATTAGAAGAAGTTAGAAAGATTTCTAATCCACGTGAAAACAAGAGAGCAAGAATTGCTTATGAAGTTGCTAACAGAACTCGTTTTGGTGATTACAAATTCGCAGTTGTTCTTTCAAGAACTGGTAAACTTTTAGAAGAAGTTGCTAAATTCCGTCCAAACACAATTATTGTTGGTGTTGTAAATGACAAAAACTTAATTGGTGAATTCGGTGTAACATCAAGTGTTTGAGTATCATTAGATTCAGAAAAATACTTTGATTTAATCAAAAAAGACAAAGCTGCTGCATTAGAAGTTCTTAAACCTTATGGTGTTAAAAAAGGCGACAGATTCCTAGTAGTTGAAAACGAAAGCATGACTGAAATGAAATTATAATTTCAAAAATTGATAATGAAAATATCGTCCTCAAAAACGATATTTTTTCATACTTTATTTGATGTTTCACTTAAGTAAAAGTTTCTTCACTTGTGTCTCATCTTCCATTTTTATAGCCTTTTTCGCCAATTTTTGTAAATCTTTTTGATTAAGTTTGCTAAGTTGTTCTCTTATCTTTAAGACACAACTATTATTCATAGAAAGCTCATCAATTCCAAGCCCAATTAATAAAGGTACAAGTTGTCTATTACCTGCTATTTCGCCACAAATACCAACAGGTTTATTATTCTTATGAGCCCCGTCAATGATGCTTTTAATCATTCTTAAAATCGATGGATTAAGTGGTTGATATAAATAAGAAAGGTTTTGATTCATTCTATCAGCAGCCATTGTGTATTGGATTAAATCATTTGAACCAATTGAAACAAAGTCAGCATATTTACAAAACTTATCTGCTAATATAGCAGCTGCTGGTGTTTCAATCATCATACCTACTTTGATTTCATTTAAAGATTTAATGTCATCATCTTCTTTTTTAACTTCATTATATGTTTCAATAAAGATATGTTTAGCTTTTAAAAATTCTTCAATAGTTGTAATCATTGGAAACATAATTGATAGATTACCATACTTGCTTGCTTTAATTAACGCTCTCAATTGTGTTTTAAAAATATCTTGGTGCTTTTCAGATAAACAAAAACGTATAGCTCTTACACCTAAAAAAGTATTTAATTCAGTATCAAAGTTATAATAGTTCAATAATTTGTCTCCGCCAATATCAAGTGTTCTAATAATTACAGTTTTTGATTTAGACATTTGTAATATCTTTTTATAAACATTAAATTGTTCTTGTTCGGTAGGTCAATGATCATTATCTAAATAAAGAAATTCAGTTCTAAAAAGACCTATTCCTTCAGCGCCACATTCATATGCAACCTTAGCATCATGGCAAGAGTTAATATTTGCTAATATCTCTATTTTATAGTTATCTTGGGTAATTGAAGGTAATTCTTTAAACTTATTTAATTCATTTAAATAGTTAGAATAATCATCTCTTAAAGTTTTATATTTTTTAAGATCTTTTTCATCCGGATTAATAATTACAGTTCCACTATTTCCGTCAAGAATTACTAAGTCGCCAGTTTGAACTTTATTAACTAGATCTTTACAATTAACCACACAAGGTATATTCATATTTTTAGCTAAGATAACGCTATGTGATGTATAACTACCAAATTCAGTAGCAAAACCTTTTACAAACTCTGTATTTAATTTAACAGTTTGAGATGGTCTAAGATTACTTGCTATAACTATGACATCATGATTAATCTGATCTAGTTCTACTTCATTTTGATTTTCATAATACATTATGAATCTTCTTAATGTATCTTTGATGTCATTTGCCCTTTCTTTGAAATATTCGTCATCCATTTGGTTAAAACTTTTAATAATCTTTGAATAATATTCATTAGTTGCATAAATTGCAGATTTATGTTGATTTAAGATAGCATTTTTAATGTATTCATGTGCTTCAGGATCTTTAGCAATCGCAAGATGTGCTTCAAAAATTTGTTTTTGATTTTTATCATCAATCGAGTCAATAATTTCTTGAATTTTAGAGCAAACTTTTTTAAGAACTTTTTCATAAAAAGCTAACTCTTTTTCGGCATCCTTACCATTATATAAAATGTTTGAAGAGATATCATTGATTACAAAAACTTTAGCAATTACAATACCTCTTGAAGTTCCTAGGCCTTTAATTTTCATAGCAAAACTCTTTTCTATTATTTATAAGTGCTAATATTTTATTATTTTCTGAAAATTGTTCAAACAAATAGAGATATGAAATTTATTAAGCAAAAATATCAAGTGCTTTAAAGGCATTTTTGAAACACATATATTAACAATTCTGCCTTTTTTATAGTAATATACAATAAATTTAGTATTGAACTTTTAAACAATTTGTAAGAAAAATTTAAAGAAAATTATTGAAAATAATTTTAATTAGATTTTACGAAAATGTATAAAATATTAACATAAATGTTAATATAGCATTAAAGGAGATTGATGAAAAATAATAGAAAATTAATTTTAAGTTTAGCAGTTACAACATTTGTAACTCCTTTTGCAGTTGTTTCATGTGTACCATCATGCAAAAATAATAGTTCAACGAATGAAAATCCAAGTATTATCGAACAAGCGAAAAAACTAGTAAGTTACGATAAGCCATCATATATCAATGCATCTTCAAAAATAATGGAAGTGTTTAAAAATGTAGGGTTGAACCTTTAAGAAAAAAGGAAAAGCAAGATCGTAAGGTCTTGTTTTTTTATCGTTTTGTTAGTTAAAAAAATTAGTTAGTTAAAAGAATAAAAAAACGAGGGAAGAACCCCCTCGAAGAACACTAAATATATTATACAAGAAATGTTCTTCCTTCGTTTAAAAAATTTTTAATTTGTTAGGAGACATTTTATGGGTAAATTTAGTGAACTTCATTTATTAGAACAAGAAGCTAGATTAAACAATGATTATAGTGAACTGGATAAATTTTGAAGAGAACAGAAATGAAAGGAAAATTATGATAAAAAAATCTATGACAAGTTAGATGAAAAATTGATTGAGGTGATACTAAAATCAAAAATAGTTATTGGTGAAAGTTATTATCAAAAGCTAAAAACAAATAAGGTATTACTTGAAATATTTATAGTGCTAAAAACATTAGGCAAAAAAGGAATTAAAACTTCTGATTTGATAGCTTTCGGTTTTAAAAAAACAAGTATCAAAAATGCTATTAAAAAACTACTTAATTTAGGAATTTTAGATTCAAAAATTTATAAAGAATTTAGATTGTTAAAATTAAGAAAAAAAGTCCTTAAAAAACCTAAAGAAAGTTTTTGAATTTTGAAGAAAAAAGATACTTGAAAAATCTTTTTGCTTTATGGTTTAGATGCAGCTATTATGTATGTGATTAATAGCTTCAAAAGTAAGGTTTATAAGTGAGATAAAAAATTGCATTCAGTCCCTACAAGACGAAGGGTAATTTTGCAGAATGCTTACTATAAAAATTTAAACATTTCGGATACAAAAATTTACTTATTGAATAAAATGATTTGTAATTATTTTTTAGTTCGTTATAGAGAAATGTTTGGAATTATTCATAAACGAAAAACTAAATTTATAACGGTTAAAAGTAAGAAAGAAAAACTTATTCATAAATTTATTGGTTATGAATTTAAAACTTTACGTTATTTGTTAATGCAAATTTAATTAGATTTAAAACTTTTTTAAAACGGTAATAAATGATTTAGTAGTAGAGTGGTTAATACGCTTCCCTGTCACGGAAGAGATCGCGGGTTCAATTCCTGTCTAAATCGCCATATGGATTAAGTTCAAAAAAAATTGCTGTTTTAAAAACTAATTGAATTTTATGTTTTGATAATGATTTTGGCACTATGTGTCTATTTTAGTTTTAAGTTGATGAAAAAAATAATAAATTTGTAATTAAGTAATGTTGTTAAGGACAAAATTATTAATTTAAATTATTAACGGTAATAAATATTTATTACCGTGAATCATTGCATATGATGGGGAAAGTAGTGTTTAAAGTAGAAACAAAGTTTAATTTCATAACTCCTAATACTTCATACAAAACAGGATTAGGAAACGAACATAATTTTAAAAACTGAGTTAACTCTGGAATGGTAGTTGAATATATTACTAGAAAAGATAAATGCGTTGTTTTTAATAATGATGAAAATAACTATGATGCTATGAATTTAATGATGAACAAAGAAGAAAAAATTGCTTGATATCGTTCACATTTAAAAATTAATCAAAATAGCGAACAATCTGGTCTTTATAACTTATTAGACACTGAACCCAATGATGTAGAACTTGGAAAAGTTAAAAATGATTTAAAAAATTTGAAAGGTAATTTTTGAGAATTAATTGTTAATCCTGGTGATTTGGGACTTGATAATAATATTTTATGTAAAGATAAATGACATGAAGTATTACAAGAAAACTTTAAGCGATTTTTAAAAGCTAATAACTTTGATATAGATAATGTTAATGTTTATTATTCAATCCATGGAAATACTAATTATCCTCATGTGCATATGTTTTGATATGAAAAAGAACCTAAGCATAAAAGAGCAAAATTAGACTTAAATTCTATAAATGTATTTGGATATAAAGTTGGTTTGTCAATTAAATATGATGAAGATTATCAAAAGATAAATGAACTTACTAAAGAAATTTGAGATACTAGAAAACAAATTACAGAAACTATAAGTAAACATTTTCAAAATAATATTAAAACTGATAATAACAAAAATTTATATGGTGAATTTATTAAAGCATCTAAAAATATTCTCGATGAAATAAATAATAAAAAGAATATTTCATATATGCGTTTATCTGATGAAAACAAAGAAAACATTGAAATTATTAAGAAATTTTTACTAAATTCTGATAATGATTACTCTAAGCTGTTTAATTCATATCAAAAGCAAATTGAAAATTTAAACAAATTGGATATAGAAGATAAATTTCTTAAAGAACGAATTAATAAAATTATTGAAAAAGAAATGGACGATTTTCAAAAACAAGTTGGAAACAAAATTATTAAATCATTATTAAAGGCTTATGAAGAAACTAATAAAAAAGCCTTTAGCAATATTAAAGGTTTTGGAAATTTTTTTAGATCGTTTATGAATATATTTGGTTTAAACCGTTCTGAACTTGCATTAAGAAATTTAGCAGAAAGAGAATTCTTAGCTAAAGATATGAAAGAACTAGAAATGATAGAAGATGTATATCGTAGTAGATTACATTAGAGGTAATTATGGATGATGAAAGAATTTCAAAAGGTAAAATAGTTGGAAAAACATTGCTTTCTATTATAGCTAGTGTATTTTTGTTCTTTGTTTTTGCTTTTATTATTAATATTTTGATAGGCAAAAACAAAAGTCCAACAAATTATCAATTGTTTTGAAAATCTACAGTTAATGTAATGAAAACAAAAACTAATATTTTTATTTACACTGGTATAGGAATTGTGATTTTTACTTTTGGTTTTATTTTTTGGCCTCAAATTAAATCATTAGGTAAAAAAATATCAAACTATTTATTGGGTGCCAAAGCTAGCCAAAATTGACTATGAAATTATCGATTAAATGAAGGTTCTAAAAGTAAATACAATAAATTATTTAGAAAAATGATTACTAATAAAACTGAAGCTAATTGATTATTTACTTTTAGTAAAAGTCAAAAATATTGATATATAAATGATAAAGATGATAATGCAATAGTTAATGGTCCGCCTGGCTCTGGTAAAACACATAGAGTAATTTTGCCTAATATAGAATTTATGGCTCAGCTTGATTATTATAAAAAACCTCATTTGATTATTAGTGATCCTAAAAAGAAATTATTAAGTTTACAGGTAAACTTTTAGAAGAAAATAATTACAAAATTTATACAATTGATTTTAGTGAACCAAAATTATCTTTAAAGTGAAATCCATTATCTTATGCCTGAGATTTAGTTAAAAATGATAATAAATTTAAAGATTTAACTATGGAAGATAGAATCAATAAAGCTTTAGAAGTAATTAATAATGTTATTGAAAGTCTTAATTGAGGTAAGGCTACGAATGGTAATATGTGAATTAGCCAAGGCAAAAAATCTTTAATTGTTATCGCTAACTTTCTTTTATTTTTAGCACTTGATGATAAAAATTTAATTCATAAGGATAACTTTAATTTTGAAACTATTGCTTCTTTATTAAATACTTCTCATTGAGAAAATGATAAGAAAATTTCTAGTTGAATTCTTTATGCTAAAAAACGTGCTCTTGTTGATAATGATTATTATTGAAAGAAAATTTATAACAATATTGAAGATTTATCTAAAACTCCTAAAGAAACTTTTGGTGGCATATTAGCCGAAGCACAAAGTGTTTTAAACGTTTTTAATAATGATGAAAATTTAAAAATGATTTTAAGAGATACTGATAGTTTTGATTTAGTCAATATTGCTTCTGATACGAAACCTTTTGCTATATTTATACATTATCCAGATCATAAACCTACTTCTCATTTTTTAGTCAGCATGTTAGTAGAACAAATTTATCAAGCTTTGATTGAAACTGCTAATAAAACGGATACACTCAAATTAGATAGAAAAGCATTCTTTTTACTTGATGAATTTGGAAATTTACCAGTAGTTGTAAATTTTGATAATAAATTAACTATTTGTCGTTCTAGAAATATATTTTTTATGTTAGTTGTTCAAGATTACAATCAAATTAAAAAATATAACATTTATGGAGAGGGAACAGCACAAGTTATTAAAAATAGTTGTCAAGTAGTATATTTTTTAGCTTCTAATGATGAACAAACACTTAATGATATTTCAAAAGCTTTAGGAACTAAAGAAGTTGTTGCTAAAAGTTATACTTCTTCAAATACAAATAATAATTCTAGTTCTACTGAGAGTGAAAAATCTAAACCTGTAATGGAAGTAGCAGAATTAAAATCTAAAAAACCAGATGATTTAATAATTATTAAAAATGGATATAAGCCAATTTTAATTAAAACTTTATTAGCTTATAAATATTTTTCTAATGATAACTATGTATATACAAAAAATGAAAGTAAATTAATTAGAAATGCAGATTTTGAATTATTTGATATTCGTAGCTTAGAAAAAATAATTCGAATTAATGCAGCTGAAGAAAAACAAAATAATCAAAATAAACAAATTGATACCAATAATAATGAAAATAATGGTTTAACTGAAGCACAAAAAATTAAACGTATGAAAATAGTTTTTGGTAAGTTAAAACTTTGATATGAATATCAGAATACTAAAAATGATCATATGCGAACCTTAATTCCTCATAAGAAAAATATACTTAAAGGTAAATTAGATCGAATATTTTCTGAAATGTGAGATCAATATGTTAATGATGATTTAGAAAATGATTTGATTAATATTCTTTGAGCTGAAGCTAAAGAAAAACAAATTCCTAATTATCATGACTTAGATGCAGATACTTTAATTGATTTATTACATCCAGATCAAAAATTACAAATTAATAAAAATGATAAGACTAAGACATAGTTTTATCAGAAAGGAAAAATTATGCAAGAAATTAAAAACAATAAATTTGATGAAACTTTATTAAGTGAAGAATCAAAACAAAAATTAGATCAAGATTTAAAACAAAATGGGATTAAAAGCATTTATTTAAAACCTTATTTAGACACTTTAAAAAAACTTGATCCTATTAAATTTGAAGATAATCAAAAAATAAGTATTCAAGAATTAAAAGATGCTTTAAGAAATAAAGGAGATAAATAATGATTAATTTTAAATATGATGATATTTCTTATTTAACTCAATATGCCGATTTATTAGAAAATGACCAAGATGTTTTAAATCAATTTAATTACTGATTAAAGGTAATTAATGATAATGAATTACAAAATCATTATAAAAATGAAGTTATTAAGATTAATAACAATATGCCAAATGTGCATGATGATATAAATCAAAAAATATGTTGAAATTTACTTGGCGGTGATACTAATATTGAAAATTTAAAACAATATAACGTATTGTTAAAAACACTTGGAAATGAAGATGTATGAAATCAAAGTGATCAAAACTTAAAATATGGTATGAGTGATTTTATGTCAGAAAATAATTACGCTTTAAAAGAAGATATGCTAGAAATCATTGATCAAGATTTTAAAGAAAATGGAATAAATAGCCAATATATTTATTCATTTAATTCATCTAGTGCTTTAAATAATGAATATGGAGATTATGTATATATTGATCCATATTTACATATGCATAATAAAGATATTAAGGATATTGAAGAAGAATACATTGAAAATTTAGCTTCTTTAAAATTAGATGAAATCATTGATTTAAATAATAAAGAAAGTATTGATGCAAATAATAATGAATATCAAATAACTTTTTTTGGTTTTTTCAATAGTGATAATGAAGAATCAAAAGAAGAAACCAATGCTAATTCATTAAAAAGATAAGAGGTATTTATGGCTAAATGATTTTATCGTTTGAGAGGAAGTAATACTACTGGTAAGAATGCAAAAAGTTTCCCTTGTGGTTCAGCTTATCAATATGATAAAGCTATGGAAATAGCAAAAGAAGTCATTGATAAGAAACAATATAAAGAAGTTCAAATTGAACGTATTCAAATTATCAAAATTGTTAGAAACGAAGGTGATAAAGGAGGTGATAAGAATTACTAAGCAAATCAAAATGCTTTTACCTTTTTGATTAACTTGGAAAAGTTTTATCTGATATTTTATTTTCTTAATTATTATTTGATTATTTTGCGGAATGTATGTTTTTGGAGCAAAAATATCAGTAGAAAAAAGATATGAAGCATTAAACAATTTAATATTGCTTTATATATTATATGTGCAATATTACTAAGTAGCCTTATTTATCCTTATATTTGAGTTAGAAAAAGGCGAAAATTCATTAAATCTATTAGTTAGTATTATAATTTTAGTGTATTAAATTTTAAATAAGGAAAAAATATGAAAAAAAATAAAATTTGATTAGGTTTTGGTTCTGCTTTAACTATTTCGATTTTACCATTAACTACTATGAGTTGTGATTGGTGAAATAAGACTTTTAACCCAAATAATAAAGTAGAAAATCCTAAATTTCCTAATCCTAATAAACCTAATGGAAATAATCCTGATGAAGATAATAAACCTCTTAAAAAAGATGGCTATGTCTTATATAAATCTACTAATGAAAATTATTTAAAGAAAAATAATAATTATTATTTTAAAGAATTAACTTATAAACCTGTTAAATTAACTAATGAAGTTTATAACAATCAGGGATGAAAAAATTATCGTCCTAGAATGTGAATGGCATTAAAAGAAGCGGATAATTTACTTGCTAAATTTCAGGCTTTAGGAGTTTATTTAACTGATAAAGAATATACTAATGATTTTGAAAGCTGCCGTAGGCATTTGAAATATTATTAGAACTTTTGCTAATAGCGATGCTACAAAGCACGGAATTAGTGAAGGTGGACATTTTGAAGCTAGAGATGATGAGACAAAATATGAAGCATTAATGCGGTTTTTAAATGAAATGGATGATTATTTAAATCCATCTATGGCATTTAATAGCCTTTATCGTAGTGAAGATTATTTTAATTACAAAGTAATTCCAGAAATTCAAAATGATAAGAACTGATTAAAAACTAAGCTTATTTATTCTGCTTCTACTGAAATGCCTTCTTCTTATATTAGAAATAATTATTTAAATTCTTTATTAGAAAAAATTAAAAAAGATGGTAAAGATCCTTTTGTTTTTAATTTATTAAAGCAATATACTTACGCTATGGAAAATGGGTGAAATGAAGCAAATGATGCTAGAAATTGATTTATAGCTCCTTATTCTTTTGGTTCTAATGAGTTTATAAATAATAAATTTCCTAATAAACAATTTAATATGTATACCCATAAAAAAGGATTAGATGAAACTGATAATAACCAATCTTATAATAACTATAATCCTGTGGCTTTTTCTTTTCATCAAATGAGTAGATTTTATTTATCAGAAAGATTAAATTTTGAAGTTTATAAAAATTTAATTAAATGATTTAAGGCTTTTAATAGATTAAATCCAGAAAATAAAAATAAATGAAGTGAAATTGAAGATAAATCTAAATTAGAAAATGCTTCAATTAATTTAGTAAAAACATTAATCAAATATTTAGATTGGCATCATTTATTGCTTGGCGAATTTGAAGATCCTAGTGATAAAAAAAATACCTTAGCTGATTTATTTGCTATGAAAGCATTTGATGATAATAAAATTGATTTTGAATATACTTATAGATTTGCTTATGAATTTTTATATGAAAAATTAGTTCCTACGATGATTGCTAATGATTGAGTGATGCCTGCATGAATTTGATAATTTTGAAAAAGAATTTAATTAGATACTAACTCGTAAAGATTCTTATATTTATGATTACATCTTTAAATATTTAAATGTTATTTTTAAAGATAAATTTCCTGATATAAACTTATTAGAAAAACGTAAAACTTATTTAAACATTACAAATAAAGATTTTTGAAAACAAAAATTTTTAGATAATGTTTTAAAACACTGAAATTATCAATTTAAAATAAATGTTAAAACCAATGAATTTTAACATAGTGCACGTGTGCGTATATTAATATCACGCGTGCAAACAAAAACAAAACTAACTAACTAATAGAAAAAACTAACAATTTTAACGAATTGTTTATTTCTATTAGTTTTTTATTACTTTAAAACTTTATTGTGTTAGCACGCGTAAGCACGTGTGCATATATTAATAGGCACATGCTCGAACGTGCGCATGAAAGGAAAATATGAAAATCAATGATAAAAGTTTTAGTTTTTTAGGAGATTTTAGCGAAACAGTAATGAGAGGTATTTTTATTGCCTTAATTCCTGTAGCTATTATCGTTTTAATTGGGATGATACTTTGAGCCAGAAGCCAAAATGCCGCTACAAAGAATCCTAATGAAAGAAAACAAAATAATTTAAAGGTATGAGGTGCTTTATCTGCACTTATTATCATTATTGTTATGTGACCATTAATTGAACTTATTAAATCTAATGTTAAAAAACCTAGTGGTTCTGGAGCAGCACAAAGTTCTTTAATCAATCAAGTAATACAAAATGCTTTAATGCTTAAATTACCTAAACTAAATTTAATGGTATAAGATGAAATTAATACAAGCAATAATAAATCCAATTATTAATGCTGTTTCTGCTCCAATTAGATTAGCAATATTTGCACCATTAGCAACAATTGGATTGATTGGTTTTACTTTATTTAGTTTAATATTCATTTTATTTAAATTGTTTAGTTTAGATCTTAATAATTACTTAATGTTTAATTTAGTTCCAGGCCAAAGCTATAGTCAATTTGCTACAGCTAGACCTTGATATCAATTTTTAATTATTAGTTTTATTCTTTGACTTATTAATTTTTTCTTTTTCATTTTTAGATATGCTAAAGAAACAAATGGAGCCAAAGCTAAAGAAATATATGTTAGTGCTTTAAAGGCTACGGTAGGAGGCATTTTAACACTTATATTATTTCAAGTGATTATTTTATTTATTAATATTTTATTCATTGAAATAACTAAAGCTATTTTTAATGGAGCTACTAATTCTTCTTTAGGTTTTGATAATATAGCAAATAATATTATTAGAAATATGATTCCATCAAAAGGATTTAATCCTAAACATTATACAGATCCTTTTATTGGTGGGATATTCCCTAATCTTTATTGGGTGTATACATTTCCTCTTTGATGAGATATACACGCTAATATTGTGGGGTATGCTTTTTCTACTGGTATTTCTATTGCTCTTGTAGGAATATTAATTTCTATACCTTTAATTTTTGTTATGTTTGATATTGTTTCAAGAGTTTTTATTAACTGATTATTATTTATTTCTTTTCCATTTATTCCGGCTTTTGGAATTAATGATGGTGGAAAGAAAATGAGAATATGAAAAGAAAAATATTTTGGTAATTTATTAGCTTGTTCAGTTTATGGATTGGGGCTTATGATGTTAGGTGCTTTTATTGGTTTATCTAACACGTTTATAAATTCACAAATAAATAATATTTTAGGTTCATTTTCTATTGTTGCTAGTGGTTATCAAGCTATATTTACTTTAATTTCTACAGTTATTTTAGTATTAGGTTCTTGTTTTGCATTCAAAAAATTATCAGAAATAGCAATTGCATTTATAGGTAGCGAAGTAAGTGGTGGTCAAAGCGCTAAGGCTGGTATGAATATAGCTAAAATGGGAGCTAAGGCAGCAAAAGCTAAGGCTACTGGTGGAGCAAGTTTAATTACTTCCGCCCTTAAATAAATAAGGAGATAATATGACACAATTACAGCCGAGTAGAATAAAAAATCGAAGTAGTAAAGTTTGAAAGAAATTTAAAACTAGAGATGTTATTGAATTTACCGTTATTCTTATATCTTCGTTTTTTATTAGTTTTGGTTTAAGTAAATTAGTAAATGTTAGATTAATCTTTTTTGCCTTTTGAGTTCCTACTTTTATTTTAGGTTTAATACTTATTTTGCCTAATCGTAAAAATAACTGTAAAGTTTATATTCTCATATGAAGAATGTTTGTATTTTGAACGACACCAAAACATTATTCTAAAAATAAGGATAAAAATATGCGTGAAAGCATTGATTTAAATCCTTATTCTTGTTTAGTTAATGAATATACTATTAAAAATAAAAACGCTAAAATTAGTTTTTATAATCCTAAAAATGATAGAGAAAATTATTTATCTGTTTTTAAACTTAATGGAATTAATATTTGAAACGAAGATGAATTTACTCGTGATTCTTTCATTGATGCTTTTGCTAAAAGTTTAAATAATGTTCCTTATAAAATTTCGTTTGTTAAGCTTGAAGAAAAAGTTAATTATGATGAAAATATAAAATATATTCAAACAAAAGAAAATAAATTACATAATGATTCATTTTGGAATGACTATTACAAATTAAACAAAAATGATTTTTCTAAATTAAACACAGAAGCTTTACAAAATAATTACTATTTAATTGTTAATGGTGATTCTTTATCTGGATTAAGTGAAGCATTAGAAATTATTATTGATAAATTTAATGATAATGGGATTGGTTTGGAAAGATTAGAAAAAGTTAAATTACTAAACTTTTTATCTAAACTAAATATGTTTAATATTGATAATTTACAAATTGAAAGTTATTGTAATGAATTAGAAGCTAAATATAATAATGAAAATTCTTTGGATGAATTATTTATTTATGATAAAGTCATTATTAAAAATGATCATTTAATGATAAATAATGAACTAGTAAAAGTTAGCTGTTTAAATACTTTACCATTTGAATTAAATGATAAATGAATAAAAATATTGTTTTCTATTCAAGGAACTTGTGTATGAAATAATTTCCCTCTATCTGATGATTTTGCTAATAAAAAATTAGATAAATCAATTCTCGCTTCTATTGACACTACTAATGCAGTAGGAAGTCCTGTTTCTAATATGGTCGGGTCTATTGACGAACAAGCTACAACTGAAATGGCTTTGCAAGTAAATAGAGACGATTACAAACTTTTTGATAGTAATTTCTTTTTTGTGATTAAAGATCAAGATATAGCCAATTTAAATAATAAATATCGAATTGCTAAAAATATAGCAAGCAAAAAGAATATTACACTTAATGATTTGAGATATCGTCAATTATTAGCTTAATCTGAAGTATGTAATTATCCATTTGAAAGATTAGACCAAGAATATTATCAAATTACTTCGATTAACTTAGCTTTAGGTTGACCTTTTGAAAGTGAAACCCATAATGATAACAATAATTTATTATTAGGTTTTACAGAGAACACTAGAACACCTATTAGTTTTAGATTATTTGATATGTATCATTCAAATCGAACTAATTTTAATATGTTTGTTAACGGAACTAGTGGTATGGGTAAAACTACTTTTACTAAAAAATTATTAACTTCTATTTTAGCTGCTAATAATAAAGTTGTAGTTATTGACCCACAAGGTGAATATACTGATATAGCTACAAAATTAAATGGACAAATTATCGATTTAGGAGCAGGTAAAAATACTATTATTAATCCTTTACAAGTTAGAAATACTTTAAAAGATTCAATTAAAAATGATGTAGTTTCTTTAATTAATAATCATTTATCTTGATTAGAAAGTTTTTTTAAAACACTTTTAAATTTAGAATCTCATCGTTGAATTTTGCTTCAAAATGTAATTAAAGATTTCTATAAAGAAAATAAAATATATGAACTTAATGATATTGAGCATTTAAAGGCTTCTAAATGGCCTACAATGAGTGAGTTGATAAAATATATGTCTAAATACAAAACTAATCATTTAAATAACCCTATGGCTAAAAAGGCTATTTTAGATGAATTAGTAGAGAACTTAACTTTTTCATTTGAAAATGATGGAAGATATCAAGATTTATTTAATGGACATTCTAATATTAAGCTTGATAATGATTTTGTAGTGTTTAATACACAAAATCTTATTAATGGTGCTGATAATACAGGTGCAAAATTAGGAACAATGTGTTTATTAAATTTTGTTAGCGAAATTGTTTTTAATAATTGAATGAATAATGAAATATTAAAACGAGAATATATTGCTAAAAATAATATTCACTTAATGAATGCTAAACAAATTGAAGATACTATTAAATTTTGTGCTGTTATAGTAGATGAAGCACATTTATACGTTGATCCTGATAATCCTTCGATTTTAAAATATATGGTTCAAATGACTAAAACAGTTCGGAAATTTAATGCAGGTATGATTTTTACTACTCAAAATCCAGGTGATTTTACCATTACTAGTTCTACAGTCGAAGATGCTTCTAGAATTATTCAAAACTCTCAATATTCAGTATTTTTTGGGCTTAAAGATACTGATATAGAAAAAGTTCAAACTTTATTTAAAAATTCTAATCAATTATTAAATAGTGAAATTAGATATTTGACTAATCATAAAAAAGGAAGATGTTTGTTTAATATTAGTTCAAATAAACGTATTAGAGTAAATATTCATTATAACCAAATTGAACAAGAGATGTTTTTTACTTATGCATCAGACTAGCACGCGTAGGCACGTGTGCATATATTAATAGGCACACGTTCGAACGTGCGCATGAAAGGAAATTATGAAAAAGAAAAATAAAATTAGTGATAAAACTATCGAAACATTATTACCATCAAAAGAAAGATTGCAAGAACTCGAAAAAGAAAAGGAAGTTAATGATTTCATTGATGGTATTAATTTAAGTGGAGATAACCAAATAGATAATATTATGAATTCTTTAAACACAGAAGAAGCTAAAGAAAAAGAAATGACTAAAAAAGAAAAATTGAGAGATAAAACACAAAGTGCTTATGATGCTCAATTTTCCGGTCGTTTTACTGAAGCTGAAGATGTAGGAATGTTTTACCGCTGAAAAAAAGAAATTGAAAAGAATGGCAAAACAGTTTATAAAGAAATAAATAATATTATTCGGAGCTATTTATTAGCAAATGAGAAAAAAGAAATAATGCGTGAATGGAAACATGATTTATTTCAAGCTTTAAGAAAAGTAAGTTGGTCAGCTTTAAGTCCATATCAATTACAAATAAATCGAAGATTTAGAAGTATGGATATTGAATTGTCGATTATTAACTTAAAGCTTAATATGATTATTAACGCTTTATTTAAGAGCAATGATGAATTAGAAAAAGAAATAGATAATCCTAGTTCTGAAATACTTACTGAATCTAAATTCTTTGAAAAAACAATTAGAGGTGCGGTAAATAAACTATCTCAAGATTGAACTAAAAAAATAGCTAAGAAAATTCAAAATGGCGAACGTGCTTGAAATGATTTTTTAGCTAGTTTAAGTGAAAATGAATTTGATGATATTTTGGAAGAAATAGGAGCTACTAATTCTACTGCTCAAGAACAAATTGAAGAAAAATAAGTTTAGCACGCGTAGACACGTGTGCATATATTAATAGGCACACGCTCGAGCGTGTGCAAGACAAAAAAGGATTTATTATGACTTATGATTTTGAATATTCTTTATTTTGTGATTATTGTGGTGAAGAAGAATGTGAAACTAAAATAACTTGTTATTATAAAAATAAGGAGGATCAAATTTTTTATGTAAGAAATTGTGATCCTATTTCATTTAGAAATAAAAAAATACCATTAAAAATTAGAAAGGTTTTAAACAATGATATATAAATGTTGCTTTTGCAAAAAACAAATTAATAATGAGCAATATTTTTTAGATACAAAAGAAGGTATTTTAAAATTTTGCTCTGCTGAATGTGAAACACATTATATAAAACTAAATTACTAAGGAAAAAAACTATGAATAAAGTTATATTAAGTGGTCGAGTAGTTAATGACGATTTTAAATTATTTGAATCAGAAAAAGGAGCGTCTTTAACTTTTAAAGTTGCTTTAATTGAAAAAAGTAAAAATACTAATTTCGTTGAAATTGTATGTTTTAACAAAATAGCTATGAATATTTCTAAGTATATTAAAAAAGGAGATTTATTAGAAATAGAAGGTAAGTTAAATAATTCTAAATATATTGACAAAAATGATGAAACAATTTACAAAACAGAGATAGTAGCAAAAATATTACTTTCTCTGTAAAAGCTAAAAAGAATAAAAATTTAATTAATAATGAAATAGAAAATGAAGAAAATAATGACTTTAACGAATTTGGCTTTAAAACAATTCAAGATGAATAAAAATAAAAAATTATTAATAGTTGGAAGTTTAAGTTTAGTTTCAGCTTCTTTATTTTCTATAAGTAGTAGTGTTTCATATTCAAAAAGAGAAAGTACTACAAATAAAAACTTCAATAATTTAAACAATTACAAATTTTTATATAAATTTACTGAACAAAATTTAAAAATGGATTATAAAATAAGAACTTTAACAAAAACAGAAAATAAAACATTAAATTATTATGATGCAAAGATTAAAAAAAATGATTCTTGAGGCATAAATAGACATATAGCTGTTGGCAGAACAAAAGGATACTCAAATGGTTATTATACATCTAGCAATGAAATATTAAAACATCGCCCTTTTGTTGGTTTTTCAAATGCTGATAATCATTTAAATATGAATTTATCATACAAAACAGGAACATCAATGATTGATTATGAAAGTATGATAAATAAAGTTGATAAATGAGGTTGACTATATAAAAATGGTACATATTCAATTAAAGAAGACTATATGTCAGATACAAGTTTAGAAGATAATATTTTTAATTTAAATAAAAATTTATTTGATAACGGTTATTATTCCTTTTTAGAAAAAAACATAGAATCAATTTTATTAATTCTAATTTTGATTCTGTGTTTAATGAAGCTATAAAACTTGATAACGGTAAGGGTTTTGAGTTTAAATATGCATTCAAAGATGGGCATTTTAATTGATATAATTATTATGTAGCTTATATGAAAAATTTTAATATCAGTTATGAAAAAGAAGCTTATTTAAAATATATAGATAATCGTTTTTATAATACAAATATTAAAACAAACCGAATTATAGATTTATTTAAAGAATTAAAAACTTTCTGTAATGAATCAAATATTAATAATGATATTGAGAATATATGCAATGGTAAAAAATGGATTGAAATTGAAAGTGATTCAATGGGCAACATTAATACAAAAATTGATACCTTAGTTTTTAAAAATGGAATTTCTAATATTGAAAAATTGAATATTTTATTCAACAAAATATTTACAAAAAAAATAAATAATTTCAATTTTGAATATAAATATGTGCCATTAATAAAACCTGATAATAAAATTGATATTTCAATTCAATTATTAAAAGTAATTGATGTTGCAAATTCAAATATGGATATGATTATTAATTTAAAAGATTTCGATGAAGATAAAGAACATAATAACTTAAAAAGAAGTTTAAAAGAAAACTTTTAATTCTATTACAAATGATAAAGAAATTCTTTGACAACAAGCCTTTAGTTTTCTTTTTCAAATAACAAAAGAAAAACAAATAGTATTGAGAGAAAAAGAAACAGTCAAATTTGTAGAGAGTGATATATACAAAAAATATTCATCAGATTCACTGAAAGCTAAATTGCAAATTACAAAATCAAAAGTTCCAAACAACTACAAATTATCAGATTTAAATTCAAACACTAATTATTATGATGATAAGAAGGAAAGTGTTTTTTTAAGGAAGATGAACCAATTAAATTACCTGATAATGAAGATGATCCAGATAAAGATAAAGAATGATATGGCGGAAAATGATTAATTCATGGACCAATTGATATAAATTACCGGAGCTCAAAAAGTGAAAATGAGATTATAACTGTTAATGGTCAAAAAATAGATGTATTGAATTTAGAATTCAACAAAAAATTAATTGATAATAGAAAAAATATCAAAGATGATTCAAGAATAGGATTACAAGAAGGATTAGATAAAGATAAATTTAATAGTACTAATTCAGTAGCTAAAAATGAATATGTTATTGAAATTAAACAATTTGCGGTTGGAACTAACAATACAGGAGAGCCAATTAAAAGATATAAAGTTATTTATAAAATAGTTGAAAAACCAACAAATCAAATATTTAAATATTATGGATGAGATCCAGATAAAAATCCACATCAAAAAGAATTAATTACTAAATATATTTTAGATTCAAAAGGTGAAATAAAAAATGATAAAGATGGTAATCCTATAAAAAATCCTAAATATAATCCATTATTAAATCCAACAACAGGAACCAAAAAACAAATAATTTGAATTAATAATTCTTCATTATCTAAAAAAATTAAAGAAAAATTATCTTTTGTTTATCCTTGTTTGCCTAACGGAAATAAAATTTTAGATTATGGAATAATTGCAGAAGCTTCTGTTTTAGGAATGGGTGCTTTAAGAAATATATCAATTGATAAAGACATACAACAAGCTTCTGGAACAAAATATTGAAAGTGTAAAATTGGAGATTTTAGAATTAATAATGATCAAACTAAAACTTTAGAATGAACAAAAGAAAATGATATTCAATTAACAGAAATACCCTTAACTAATGGAACTTCAGAATTTAGTTATATGTCTGAGGAGGGACTATGAATTGTATTCACTGATATCGATTCTAGTATATCTAACGTACAATTAGTTTTAATTGATAAGAATAATAAACCAGAAAACTTTTTTACAGATGAAATAAGACATGCAAAAGATAATCACGGAATAGAATTAATTAATAAATTTAATAAATTTTGAAATTCTACAAATGCAATAAGTGAAGCTTTTTACAATTATTTATATTGAGAGGATAATATATCTAAAGAAGAAGCTCAAAAATTAAGCTATGAGTCTTTACTAGAAAAATATCAAAGATTTGTTACATGAAGTCAAAGATATGATCTGCCTGATATAATTCCTGCTGAAATACAAAATATTGATTTATTTAGTGATTCATTTATGAAATGAAATAAATTAAATAATTTAAATGGAAATACAAATACAGAGCGTATAGAAAAAACAATTATTGATTATATTGAATTTAATTTAAAACAATCTGCAAAACTTAGTGAATATTTTCCATATCAAAATGAGTGATGAAAAGTTAGTTCGAATAATTGATTTATAGAAGAATGAGCTGATCAAAATTCAAAAGCTAATTGATTAAAACAAGCGGCTGAGGTTTATATTTTTAATACTAAAGAACAAAAAGAATACAAAGGAATTAATTTTACTCTTAGAGGAAATGGCAAAATAGCAAACCAAAAAAGAAACTTTAATATTAGAAATGAAGCTTGACATAAATATGATAAAGAAATTGATTTATCAAAATTAGATATAAAAGATAGCTTTGAATTTAAATTAGATAAAAAAGAATTTGAACTGCCAAATAAAACAATAGATGAAGTTGATGCTGATTATAGAAAAGCAATTGAACAAAAAATTAAAGAACTAATTATTGAAGAATTAAATAACTATTATGTTAAACACAATATTGAAATGTGATTAGATAAAGATGTTGAATTACGTAATATTGAAGGAATTGTATCACAACTCATTAGAGGCAAAGCTTTAAATAAAGCAGTTGAAGCTGAGATAAAAGGTATTAATGCAAATTTATTAAATGTTAAAAAAATAAGTTTTAAAAATTTAGGTGATGGTGGAAAGTTTAATTTAAAAAATTTAAGCCATGTGTTTCTTGAAGATAAACTAATACTTAAAGAAACACAACCCAACCAAATAATTCAAAAGGTACAAAATTTTATAGAAGAAAAAGCTAAACAGCTTAATTTAAAATATGAACAGGATTATCAAATATATTGTATTGATATTGTAGCTTATTGGTATGAACTTGTGCAAGCTTATGATGATCCTAGAATTAATAAAAACCCAGAATTTAAAAAGCAGCTTTTAAAAAGCCTAAAATTCATTAATGACTATAAAACAATAGTTATCGATAATAATATAATTAATATTGAATTTGAACCAACAGACAAAATTTTAAAAAATAAACTTATTAAGTATTATGAAAAGATTAAAAATGAAATTAAAGATGATATTTTTAATAGAAATTTAAATCTTAATTTATTTGAAAAATGAGTTGTAATAATGCCAACAAAAAACACTGAAGGATTTGCGCAGCTTAAAGTATTTAATAAAGTTGAAAAAGATTATGATCCATCTATTGATGATCCATGAGTTAAACCAATAGAAAAGAAAAACAATCCAGATGATAAACAAAATAGGTTAAAATCTATTAGCAAAAAATGATGATTTCCTTTAGTTATGGTTATTAGTATTATTGGTTTATTAATAGGAGCAATATTCTTGACTAAAACTTTATTAAGAAAATATGGATGAAGTTTTGGTAAAAGAGCTAGACATAATAAAAATAAAAAATGTGAAAAAGCTATAGTTAAACGCAAACAATTTTTAAAAAAAGAGCATAACAAAAATCAAAAAGAACTAGAAAAAAAGAAAAATATACTTAAAAATTATATTCATTCCAGAAATAAAAGTCCCAACATTTGAAAATGTCGGGATTTTTCTGTCCTTTTGGTAAAATAAAAATGATAAAAAGAAAGGACAACATAATTATATATGAAAAACGATAAAAAAATTTTCTGTACTTTGGTTAGAAGTAAAAATGTGCATAACAAAATTCAAACTTCACAAATTCATTTCGCTGTTGATAAGAATTACTCTGAAATTTTAAGCCGCTCGAAAAACTACTCGACACACAAAAACCATATCGGTTTTGCAGAAGTGTTTCAGATAATATATGGATTACTAAATTTTCAATCTTTAAAAGAAATATCTCAAAATATTGAAATATCGACTAAAGCGATTAAAAGGTTTTTATTTAAATATTCAAAAGGAATATATTTAGGCAAAGGCGATAGAAAAACCTGTGATTGTTGTGATGCTAAAATTAAAAAAGTTCGTTATTTAAATCTTGATGAATTTATGATAAATGTTGCTAATTTTGATAAAAGTAAAAGAATAGCATATTCAAAAAAGAAAATAGAACAATATCAAGATTTTAGAAATTTTTGAACAGAGCTTTTTGATGATTATACCCAAAATAGAAATAATAAAGATTTAGCAAAAAGAACGCCTAAGCTAAGCGCTAACGAAATATTAAGAAGATTTGAAGAAAAGTATCCAAACAGCTATAAACCTTCAAAATCTATGGTATATAATTTGATATCACAAAGAGTCTTTAAAGACCTTGAAATAGGCATTTTGGTCAATTTATCCACCAAAGGAATTAAACAAAAACGACCCCCAAAAAGAGACAGTCGAAAGCTTAAAAAGATTGGAGTTAGCATTGATCAACGCAGCACAGAAATCAATGAAAGACTTAGAGATAATGATTATGAATTAGATACTGTTATTGGTTCAAAAACTGATCAATGTTGTTTCGTAACGCTAATTAATAGAAAGACTAGACGCTTCTATTTTCATATGGTACGGCGGACTAGCACTGGTGTTAGAGATGGGCTGATATACCTAATGCAAAAATATAACTTGACAATAGATTCGCTAACCATAGATAATGGTAGTGAAAATGCGAAACTAGATGAAGTGCCAGGTATTAAGCAAATATATAAATGTCACCCATATTGTTCGGGAGAAAAAGGCTCTATCGAAAACTGCCACAGGTTATTAAGACGGTATTTTAAAAAAGGCAAGTCTATAGACCCTTACTACGGTCAAGATTTGACTCCTGTTATGGATTTTATAAATAATTACAAGAGAAGCATTCGCTTCTAATCCAAACTTTTTATGTGCTAAAAAGTTTGACAAAAAGGCACTTACTTTTTTGGAAAAAAGTAAGCAAAAAACTCAAGTTTTTTACAAAACTTAGTATTTTCGTTTAAATTTTTTTAGGATTTTAAAGCTTTTCTTGGTAATAATTTATAATTTTTGTAACATTTTTGATTTTACGCAAAATTAGGACTTTTAAAATTGGAATTTATAATACTTAAAAATTAAGAAAAATAAAAAAATATTTTTTTCTATGGTATTATAATTTTAATTAGCTTATGATGATTTGTATAAGTAATCGAACGGTAGATATGCTTATACATTATGAGAATCTACTTATACGACTTAAGCTGTAGTTCGTCTTAAAAAGAGGTTTAATGCCTCTTTTTTTGTATAATTTTAATTATGTCTTTAGATTTATGAAAACCCCTAAAAATAAATAATCCAATATTAGAAGATATTTTTAATTTACCTATAGATGGAAAAGTATTATCTAATGGAAAAATACAAGTACATCCTTTAATTATTTTTGAAAGCAAAAAAGATAAAACTTATTATTGTATTCGTTTGCAAACTGCTACTCCTTCTACCATAAGAAATAATATTTGGGTAAATAATAAAACTTATCAAAAAGATTATTATTGAACAAACCATCAAGGAATTGCTATTACAAAAGATATTTTTATTGTTGATAAGGAATTATTGGAAAATAATATTGATGAAACTATATATCAAAATACATTATCGTTAAATAATCAAGATAAAAGTTTGATATTAAATGATTTGGAAAAACGTATTAATTCAATACCTCCTAATTTAAATATTTTAAAAATATCTAATAATTTAGAAAATAACTTAGTTTTATATACAAATAATAAACAAATAACTAATCAATTTTATTCTACTATTAGCCCTAACAATAAATTAATTGATCAAGAAGTAAAAGATTATTATTCTAAACATTTTGATAAAAATGAATTTCTTAACAATGTAAATACATCTAATATAGAACATACACAAGAAGCTTTAAAAGATATTAAATTATGTATCGATAAAGAACAAAATATAGCTAATGAATATTTCTTTCAATATGAATTAGATAAAGAATCTGGTAATTATTTTATTGTTAATCAAGAAGAGAACACTAATTCTAATGACGATAGCGAAGATGAAGAAGAAACGAAAGGACGTTCACGTTAAAACTATAAAGCTAGTTTATTCTAGCTTTTTGTTTTAATTTTATTTATTATGACTACAGATTTATTTGTTAATGGTGTAAGTGAGAAAGATATTTTATCTACTGGACAAATGATAATAGAAAAATTAAATGATGAAGAAGAAATATTTCGAACCAAAACTAGATTGGAAAATGAAGAATATAAAGATTGAATTGTTTCGGATTGAAGAATTAAAACTATTATTATCGATGGCGAAATATATACTATCAATTTAACTCAATATTTAGATAAAAAAACAGGTAAAAAATTTACATATTATCATAATGAAATATTGAAATTAATGGGTAAGAAAAGATACTGATTAGGCAGTGTTTTAGTAGCTATAAAAACTCAAAATTTAAGACGTAGAAATAAGGAACAAAATGAAGCTTTAAAAAGCAAAATTCCTTATGATATTTATCATTATTATTTAAAAATAAAATACATAACTTTTATGGTTCAATACGATAAATTTTTAACTCAAAAATATCAAACAATTCAGATAGAAAATGATGATGCTTTTATACATTTAAATAATGGTAAATATCGAGTAAGAATGGTAGGAATTCATAATGGATATCAGGATAAAAATAATCATAAATTATTAAATAAAACGATTATTTTTCAATTTGATAAGAATGCTTTAGCTTATCAAAATATGGACTTTTTAACTAACAAAACTAAAGAAATAATAGATAAATTTTATACCTATAAAAATATAAATTTATCAGGTGATGGTGCTAGATGTATTACAAAATTTAGTCAAAATATTAAAGCTATTAGACACTATGATAAGTTTCATTTTCATAAAATTTTGTTCAATTGTCTTGGTTATAGCAAGAATAAAAATAAACAAAACAAAAATATTTTTGGAAAAGAATTTGGCAATCAATTTCCTTTATTTTTATGATTTTTGCAAAATAAAAAATATGATGAATTTGAAAATTTATTGAGAAAAAACATTGATTTTTTAAAGAAAAATAAAATATCAAAATTAAAAATTTGAGAAATAAAAAGCTTATTAAGACTGTGAAAAAATAATAAAAACTATCTTATAAATACCTATGAAAATGCTAATTATTTTGGTGGAAATGCTGAAACTTTTATTGGACATTACTTAAAAAAATATACAAAAAATGCATTTTCAAGACAAAATATTAATCTTTTAAAACTAAAAATTCTATTAAATATTCCTAAAAATATAAACGTGATCTTCTTATAAAATCACGTTTTTTTATTGCCTTTTTATTTTGAGTTTGCACTTTTTGTAAAAAATTATATATAATTACATAGTAATTATATATAAAAGTTGTTAGTGCTAACAATTAGCAAGCACTTTTTTTAAAAAATCAAAAAGTGCAAACTGAAGTGCATGCAAAAATAATATATTATTACTTTGTAATAATATATTAAAAAGGGAAAAACCGCACTACGGTAAGTAGTTTTAGTGGTTCTTCCCTTGCCCTATTCAAGGGTGCGCGCCCGCATACGCGCGCGTATATAGGGCCACTTTTTGTGCTTGCACTAGTGCAAACTCAAAAAGAAATTTATATTATTTAATAAAATTTTGGTAGAATTATATTGATAAGAAAAATCACTTTATGATTTTGCTAACCCTACATTTTCCTACACATCCAAAATAATTCAACAAGAAGCTAGAAAAATTAATAAGCAAGTTTATAAAACTGATTTATTAGAACAATACAGCAAATTTGGTTTTAAATATCCAGGTTATGATTTCAATTATGAATCTGGAAGGAACGCTTTTATCAAAATTAAAACTCAAGAGGGAGGTAAAGAAGTTGAAAAAGACTTTAATATCTCTACTGCTTTATTAAATGAAAAAGTAAAAGGCGAACCAGCATATCAATACAACTCAACTGATTGAATCAAAAAAGAAATTCAAAAAGGAACACTTAAAAAACACCCATTTGCTGAAAAATGATTCCAAAAGAATGTTAGTGATGATACTCTTGCTGTTGAAAAACAATTTACGATTAATACACTAATGACAGGTCATTATACTAGCGGATTATATGGAGCTGCTGGTGAAGTTATCGAAGTTGAATTTAGTGAAAGAACTTACAATATTTTTAAAGCATGATATGGTTATAACAAGGGTGATGGAACAATCCCTATTGAATTTATTTATAACCAAAACTATTGAGAAAATAGAGAATATGGTAATTCAGGACAAATTTCTAATCGTTACCCACATCTAAGAACTATATTTGGTTTTAAATTTAGAGAAATTGATCCTATTACAAGAAGAGTTAAAATAGCTTCACCTTTTGGTGGCGGAATTTCATTTTATATAAAAAATCAAATGAAAGATGCTCTAGGCTCAACAATTCCTATCAGTTTTACAGTTCATAATGCTGTTGAAACTATTAGCTATGTACATAATCAAACAACTAAAGAAGACTGAGACAAACAAATTGAAAGATATAAAAAGGGTGAAATAACCGCTCCTATTATTTCAATCGATACAACTTATTCATCAATTTGACTTCCATTCACAAATCCAAATAGTATTGGCGGAGTGAATTTAAATAATGTTATTTATCCAAAACAAGCCATTAATAAATGAGAAGATTTTTATTCAGTTTCATATTTATAACCTGAATATAATGCTCCTAGATTAGCTTTAAATTATAACGATGATATTTGAGGTGGAGCTGCTGCTTGAGGTGGAGGTTATAACTTATATGCTCCTGTATCATGAGGAGCCAAATACTTACAAGGACCAGATGAATTTTCATTCTCAAACTGAGGAAATTACCACGAAGTAAACCATAACTTTGAAAACTATCAAGATCCATTTAATGTTAGGGACCATGGTTGAACAAATATTCCAACAGTTATTGACTTATCATTTGTAAATGACTATACAAGATATAGAAACTTAATAACAACCAATGGACAATTTATAGATGGATGATCAAGATTATCAGATCTTTATACAATTACTAAAGGTTCTAAAGACTGATATAGTCTTTATGCCGCGATGGTTTATTCATTAGGACCTTTAAACTTTGTAGATTATGTTAAAGCTTCAGGTAGAAATGGTTTTCATGATAAAGGCTTATTAACAACTGAATATTTAAGTAATTATTTTGATTTCAACTTCTACTACGCTCTAAAAAGTTTTGCGCCTTATTTAAAAGATAGACCTAACTTTGAAAAAGCTGTTCCAGAAAACATTAGTTCATTAAGTAAAGAACAAAAAGCAGTATTAAATAGGATTAAAAGTAAAATGGGATTTGATTTTGTAGGCAACTTATATGCTTGCGGCGCCTACTTATATAAACCAAGTAAAAACGCTTTTGAATATACTAGTGATACAGCTCCAGCATTTGAAATTCCAGCTGGTGGTTCATATACATTCGACTTTAACAAAGCAATTACTTCAGTTAATCCAAAATTTAAATTCAAAGAAATTAAAGTTTCTGATAAATCTAAACTTGGCGGTACATTAACCTTTGATGCTAATGATAAAAAGAAATTAGTTTATACAGCTAATCCAGAAAGTTATGATCAAATCGATGAATTTGATATTGATGTTATTCCAGAAAAATTTGAAGGAAGACCTGATAATTATGTGCCTTCATATAAATTCAAAATCAAAGTTAGAAATGTTGTAAATAAACCAACATTATATATTTATGATCAATTACCTGCTGGCGTAAAACCAAGAGGTGCTAGTGATTTGCCAAAATTAATTCAAGATAACAATTTAGAAGCTTCTTTAATTAAAATTCCAGATGAAACAAACGGAAGAATAAATTACATAAGAAAAGAAAGACAATATGTTGAGTCAAGATTCAAATTTGTTGCTCCAAAAACAGGTAAATACACATTTATGTCTAAACATGATGACTTCATGATTGTTAAAGTAAATGGTAAAGCTATCTCTGAAAAGAATAAATATAACCTTAGTTTTGAAAACATGGGTTCATATGACTTTGAAGAAGGCAAAATTTACGATATAACACTTGGTATTTATAATGAAGGCGGTGGCGGTTCATTCGATACTTATTTAGATTTAAATGGTCAAAAATACAGTATTTATGAAAACTCATTAAGTGATTTATTAGATGTAGCAAATCTTTCTAAAGAACAAATTGATAAATTCCTTAAAGACCCTGTTTATAAGTATAAACAAAGATTTAAACCAGAAGATCCAAGATTCGATATCGAATTTGCTAAATTGATTTGATCTAAACAACCAGTGTTTAAAGCTACAGTAGAAGAATTAAGCAAATATAAACCAATAAATCCAGACAAAAATCTTGCTGCAACTGTTGACAATAATACAAATACATACTTAGAAACATGAAGCACAAATGAGGTTAAATTTAAAGTAAACTTCGATAAAGCAATCACAACAGATACTTTAAAAATCGTGCCACGTAAAGATAACCACGGCAGTTATGTTCCTAACTTTATTAAGTTAATTGCAGTCGATGAAAACAATAATCAAAAAGTTGTTTTTGAAGGTAAAACATGAAATAATCAATTATGATTCAATCCAACATCAGCTAAATCATTTATTGTAGAAGCAAAAAGAGTAGACGGTAAAGGTACAGGCTTAGTATTTGCTGAATTACAATTTGGTGTAAGCGCATTAAAACAAAATACCATTATTCCTTTAGTTAATCATTCTTCTATTGATACGAGCGGTTCATGAGAATGATTAAATAATGATAGTACAGAAGCTTTCTCTCCAGTTAATGGCGTTTCAATTAAATCAAAAAGAAAAAATGATACATTAACTTTTGAAGTTTCTGATGTTAACTTTACTATATATGGTAAAACAAGCACAGAATCGAAAACATTATTTGATGTATATGTTGATGATCAATTAGTAGCTGAAAACGTTTCAACAAAAGCTATAGCTAATTCTTATAGCGCTCCATTATTTACCTACTTTGATTTCTCAAAACCTAATAATACAAAACACAAAGTAAAAATTGTTAATAAGACTAATGAACCTTTAATTCTTACTTATTTCAGTACCAAAAACTAATTTTAGAAAGCATCATTTATGGTGCTTTTTATTATAGCCCAAATTAACTAATTAACCTATAAAACAGACTAATAATAAAAAAAGTAAAACCTTGAAATTAAAGTAGGTATAAGCACGTTATTCGTGTTGTTTTTTGCTTTTAGTGAACTTCAAAAATAACGATTCTTATTTCTTATCTTTGAGTATTAACTTATGATTTTCTAAATTAGAAGTTATATTTTTGGCAAGATTTTAAATGAAATAAATAACAAGAATAAATTTTAAATTTTTCTGTTACTTAAGACACGCATATTAAAAGGAACTTATATGAAAAGAAAATTGTTTTTATTATCAACACCAGTTATTGCTTTGAGTATACCTTTAGTAGCTGCTGGTTGCCAACCAACAACTAAATCAATATCTAAAGATGGTACATTAGCACTTGAATTTGGAGACCAATATTTATCATATGCTTGAAATATTGATCAAGATTTAGCAAATGAGATTTTTGCTCAAACTAATAGTTCAAATTTAAATATTAAGCAAGAGTTTGCTCGAATTATTTCTCAAATTAAAACTATATCAGCTTCAATGAAAAATAAAGAAAACCCAATTTTGGAAGATGATCAAATAATTCTATTAAATGGTTTATATAGAGAGGCTAAACATTTATATGAATTGGAAGAAACTCCAAATAAAATGATTTTTGAAGCAATTTATTACATGTTTGATTTGAAGAAAAAATTAAATACAAAAATAGAACAATCAGCTGGCAAAGATGTTACTTTATTAAAAAAGAAATTAAGTGAACTAAGTACTATATTAACTGACGTTCAAACTCAAGAATTAAAAAATATTGTTGATGAAATATTTGCTAAAACCCCTTCAGAAGAATATGTAAAACAATTTGGAGGCGTCAAATCATTTAAATCTAGATTAATTACACATGTAATTGATAAAGAAACATTCATGAAGATTTATTCATGAATTGCTACATCTAAAGATTTATTAAAACAACAATAAAAATTGAAGCCGCTTATAAAAGCAGAAATTATAGTAAAATTTTATAAATTAATATAAATGGAGGTGATTATGTCATTACATGTTAACGCCAAGAAAAATGAAATAGCAAGAATTGTAGTTCTTTCTAGTGATCCTAAAAGAATGGAATTCATGGCTTATAAATTCTTAAAAAATGTTAAACAAGTAAGTAATATGCGTAACCAAAACTTTTTCACCGGTGAATATAAAGGTAAAAAAGTTACTTTTGGTAGCCATGGTATGGGACAATATTCAGCAGGTACAATTGCAACAGAATTAATTGTTGAATACGGTGTTGATGTTTTAATCCGTTGTGGTTCAGCTAGTTCATATGTTCCTGAATTAAAATTACTTGATACAGTTATTATTAATCGTGCTTATAGTGATAATTTAGCTGTGTCGAGACTAGTTAATAATGAATTATCGCATGTTTATTATCCAAATAAGATATTAACTGATGAGCTTGAAAACACAGCTAAGAAGCTTGATATTCCTTATACTTTAGCAAGTATTCACTCAGCTGATGTGTATTATAGTAACCGTTCGATTAAAGATACTATTAGTGAAACAAGTTCAACTGTAGTTGATGCAGAATGCTTTGCGCTCTTCGCGGTAGCTAAAAAATATGATAAAAAAGCAGCTGCTGTATTGCAAATCAGTGATAATTTACCTAACATGGAATTTATTGATCAAATTGAAAGAGAACAAGATATTTTCAATGCTTTTCAAATAGTTCTTGAAACCATTACAACTAACAAATCATTATAAAAATAACTTAATTCGTTTAAATGTAGGCTTATTGGTAAAATAGCCTATTTTTTTATAACTTCTTGTTATAAAAAACCTGCCTAATATTGTAATTTAAAAATGGTTTTTTCATAATTTTTTATAAATAAAATTTGCCGAGTGTTAAAACCATTATAATAAATAAATAATATAAAAATAGGAGGCAATATGTTAATAGGAATAAGTGGAATGATTAGTAGTGGTAAAAGCACTTTAACAAAGAATTTAACACGTCATTATCGTACAAGCATTATGCTTGAAGAATTTGAAGAAAATAACGAGGTTTTCAATACATTTTTAAAATGATTATATGAAAAACAACCTAACTTAACTATGGGTTTTCAGGCTTATGTAGTTGAAAACCACACAACTAAATTAAACGAGTTAATTGATGAATTTAATTTATTAGGCAAGGATTGACATTCAGATCATATTTTCTTAGATCGTTTTAGTATTGAACATTATATTTTTGCTCATGTTAATTTAAAACCCAAAGGCAAAAAATATTTACAAGGCTATGACGCATTGTTTGAACATTTAATTACAAAGGATGAAACACCAGATTTAGCGATTTATCTTGATATGACTTGAGACACATTCAAAAAACGTTTATTTGAACGTGGTAGAAAAGTTGAAATTGATAACTTTTATGCTAACGAAGAATACTTCAAAGAGTTATTTGATGTTTACAAAAAGCTTTTTGAAAAACAAGCTAAAAAATACAACTTGAATTACTTTGTAATTAAAACAGATAACTTAAATGAAAAACAAGTATTGGAAGAAGCTATTAAAATTATTGATAATTATTATTCAACATATAAAAGAGGTTAAAAATGATTATAGCTATTAGTGGAATGATTGGTTCAGGTAAAAGCACATTAACTAAAAACTTAAACAAGCATTACAAAAACTCGATGATGCTTGAAGAATTTAGTGATGATGATCCAGTTTTTAATAACTTTTTAAAATGATGCTATGAAAAACAACCTAACATTGACATCGCATTTCAATCATTTATTGTTGAATCATTAACCGATTTAAACAAAAAAGCTGAAAAGAAGTTTTTGAAAAAATATACACACGAAAACGGATTTTTATTTTTAGATCGTTTTATTCTTGAACACTTCATTTTTGCAGTAGTTACTTTGAATAAAAAACCTAAAAAATATTTAGAAGCTTTTGAAGCGATGTTTGACTTTATTTATGACACAGATACAGCTCCAGATTTATCGATTTATATTAAGATATCTTGAGAAACTTTCAAAGATAGAATTTTTGAAAGAGGTCGGCAAGTTGAAATTGATAATTTTTATCTCAATGAAAGTTATTTTCAAGAGTTACACAAAGCATATTTGTCTCTGTTTGAAAAGCTAGTTAAAAAGTATAAAATTCCTTATGTAATCATTAACGGTGATAATAAAAGTGACACTGAAGTAGCTGATGAAGCAATTAAAATTATTGATAAATACAATTGATCGAAAAGCAAAAGAATCGAAGCACTTAAATAAGAGTGCTTTTTATTATTTGCTTGTTTTCCTGAGTTTCCAAGTTGGAGCTCTTTTTTATTACTTTTTTCAGTGTTATTTATACATAAATAAAAAAAAGTTATTTTTTTACATAATTACATTGTAATTTGTGGTATAATAAAGATATGAAAAAAGACAAATGACTATTAATTTCAAGAAAAAATAAGAACTCTACTTACTTATCTTTAGCACTTTCAGGAGGATTTGGCAAAGGTTATAAGAAATCTATCGGTATCGGTACAGTTGAAAAATGAGAAAAATATTGTTCTGATCCAGTAGAAAAAATTAAAAAACTATCTCAAAACTACAATACTGATTGAGATAGAAATATGATAATTAGACAATTAGAGTTAGATATAAGCAAGGTTAAAATTGAAACAAAACAGTTCAATTATGGATATGATTTGTTATACAGTTTCTTAGAAAAATTAAATCCTTTTAAAGATGCTAAAGTATCAAAATCCAAGTATTTAAATGATTTATTAAAATATATGATTTCAAATAGAATTGTAAATCCGGGTAGCATGCTTTCATCCTTTAAAAATAAAGACAAATTCAATATAAATTTAGAAGTTGAAAAGACGACATTTTATAATACTTTAGACTATTTAGCTGAAAATAAAAATAACATTTTAAAGAGTGTTAACGATACATTGATCAAAGATAAAAATAGAAAAATAGATATTATTTGATACGACTCTTCAACGGTATATTTTGAAAGTTTTGTAAGAGAAGGATTGAGATATCCAGGTTATTCTAAAGAGGGAAAATTCAAAGAAGATCAAATTGTTTTAGGTTTAGCAACAGATGAAAACGGCATTCCAATTCACTATAAATTATTCAAAGGGGACACTGCTGATGCATCAACATTTATTAATTTTATTTTGAATATAAAATCACAATATGAATTAAACAAAGTAACACTCATTGCTGATAGAGGAATGAGTACAAATAGAAACATAAGATTCTTAGAAGATAACGATATTGATTACATTTTATCTTATAGATTAAAAGCGGCTTCAAATGACCGAAAGACCTTTGCAATAGATGAATCCGGCTATTTTGGAGACAATAATTTTAAATATAAAGAAACTACTTTTTATTCGTTTTGAAAGAATAGAAGAGCAAACGGACACAAGAGAAGATTGGTAGTAACATATAGTAAAAAAAGAGCATTAAAAGATAAAAATGATAGACAAATTTTAATCGATAATTTTATTAAAAGACAAGATAAAGACGGACTAGTTCATGATCAAGTAATGTTCGGTCAAAAGAAGTTTAAATTCTTCGAAAAAGTTGGTGGTAAAGGTTATTACAAACTTAACTATGACAAAATTATCGAAGATGAAAAGTTTGACGGATATTATGCTTATGAAACCTCTAGATTTGATTTATCACCTGAAGAAATTGTGAATTTATATTCAAAACAATGACAAATAGAATCAAACTTTAGAGCTTTAAAAAGTGCTTTAGCTGTAAGACCTATTTATGTATGAAGTGAAAAGCCTATTGAAGGTCATTTCGTACTTTGCTTCTTATCTCTTGTTTTATTAAATTTTGTTATTAATTATTTAAACAAAGGTTTGAAAGAACTCGGTGTTGTAGATGAAAAAATCACAATCAAAAAATTACAAGATGTAATAAAAGAAACAATCAAAACATGCAAGATTATTGACGGAAAAATTGAAAGTGAAGAATATATTATTAACGACAACAATAATCAAGCAATTCAAGATTATCAAACATATTTAAGAATTTTAAATGAATTAAAATTTTAAATTATTAAAAACAGCTCATCAAACAGATGAGTTGTTAAAAATTACATTGTAAAAGTTGGAAACTCGGGAATTAAAATTATTGATAAATACAATTGATCGAAAAGCAAAAGAATCGAAGCACTTAAATAAGAGTGCTTTTTATTATTTGCTTGTTTTATAGGCTAATTTGTTAAATATACCTCCTTGCAAAATGCACAAAAAAGATATATCACAATAAATGATATATCCTTAAATTTTAATTTATTGAAGTAAATTCATAGCGTTTAATCATAGCTTAGAATCGAAGTTATTACCATCTTCTTTATTAAAGATAAATACAGGATTTGAATAAAGTGTATTTGAATTTGAAGCATCTTTAGTTCTAATTACGTAAATACCGCTTTCATTATTTGTTAAATCATTAATTGTTGTTTTGAGTTGGCTTTGAAGTGAACCACTAAATGTTTCTATTACTTTAATTTCTTTAGTTTTAGCATTAATAAACACTAATTCTAACTCATTTGTTACATATTGTACGTCTGTATATAAGTAAAAACCTTCATTAAATCAATTATTATTATCTTCTTTATAGTTAGTTATAACATCTCTTCTAGGAGCTGAATTTAATCTAACTGATAATTTACCTAAACTATTAGGTTTAGTTTCATTCGATGAAACAAATTTAATATTAAATATTTTTGATTTATATTCCAGTTTTGAATTAGTTTGAGATGTTGCTTTGATGTAATAATATCCATCATAATCATTTGAATAAATGTGCGCTTTATTTAAATCTGCTTTAGTTAAAGTTGGTTCATTTTTGTTTGAAACGACTAGTTTAAAATTGTCATATGAAGCTGTTTTACTGCTTGAATAGTAAATTGAATAGTTATAACCAGCATATGTTAAATTCAATAATTCATTAGGTGAGTTTCATAGCTGGAAGCTAAATGTTTCACCTGATGAATCTTTTTGATCAAAGTAATCTTTATTAATATAATAAACATTAGGAATAATCGTTGAAGTAATTAATGTTTCATCACTAACAAAGACACTTGCTATAGTATTTTCATAAAATTGCTTAATTTTTTCGATTGATTCATAATAATTATTTTTGTTAGAGTTTTCATAAATTTCATTAAATTTACTTAAGGTCTCATCTTTTAATGATTGCTTAATTTGGTTTTTAAGATCACCTACTTTAAGCATATTAATTAATAAAGTGTAATAGTTCTTTCAAATTTCAACATCACCTTTTTGTAAATATGATTTTGAAGTTAAATTAAATAAATCAATAACATCTTTTGGCAATTGAATTTCTTGTAATTCACTTCCTCATATTGGATTAGTAGAATAAATAATTTTATCTTCATTGTAATTTAATGAAAAGTCATGAACTGTTCTATTATTTGAACCAGTTAATTCAACTTCTTTAGATTTATCTCAATTAAAGCCATTTTCATTAATAGGCACAATTAAAACTTTTTTAGTTTGTGAATATTCATTTGGCTCTACAATAAAAGCACAATCGTTAATTTGGAACATTAATGGGTTGCTAGATTTAACCTTTTTAATTAATTTATCTTTAATATTTTTAGGTAAAGTATCTGAGACATCTTCAACATTAAAATAATCATATTCTAATTTAGTTCTTTTGAATCTAAAACCTTGTGTACTACTATGTGTTACATAGTATCAAAAACCATTAACATAAACTCCGTTTGAGTATTTAGCTTTTTTATTTTCTTCACTAGAGTAGAAAATATGATTATAAATATTGAAGTTTCCTTTACTATATTTATTAGTATTATCTTTGCCAGGTTCAGTTCAAATTAAATATCATAAACGATTGTAATTGTATTGTTGTTTTCAATCTGCATAAGGTTCATACATATTATTTCCAAAGATTGAAAATAATAATCTTTGCTTATTTATACCTTTTGAATTAGCATAAAGATTTTTACCTGTAGTAATTGATCAGCTATCTAATTGTCAATTAGTGTCGCTACTTCCACCACTTTTTGAACCAATAGAAGCATTACCACCATCATCACCAAAAGTAGGGTCACATGCATATCATTTCTTTTGGCCATTATTCTCTAAATCAAGCTCTACTCAAACTAATTCATGCAATTCATTAGCTTGATAACCTACCATGATTGGTATAGTTCGAATACCAACATATTGAAGCGCTAAAGCTAAAGCACTCGAATAATCAGCACAAACTCCATTATGCTTCATATATGCATATTCGTTAGACTTACCACCATAAGCAATTCAGTTAAGAATAAACTTATAAATAACAAATAATTTATCTAAGTCTTTCATTCCTGGTCTAATATTTTGATCCAAGAACTTAAAGTAGTTTTCCATCTTTTGACGTTCAGCACTTAATTTTAATCATTCGCTTGCATACATGCCACCAACTATAGAAGCTACATATCATTTTTTAGTTTCAATTGTTTCAGGTGTATTAAATTGTTTATTATCACTATTTCTATTATCTGGATCTAATTCACCCTCTTTATAATCTATTCCTGAAGCCCCTTTAGGATTAGTAATTTGAGTATTATCATGCTTTAATCTAAATCTTAATGAAGCCTGTGAGAACGGCATATAAGGGAATTTAATAATATTAGTAGAAAGTCATTTAGAATAAACATTAGCAAGTTGATTACTTTCAATCATTCTTTCGCCAAAAGTTAAATTAAACAATTGATCTTGTGCAATTATTGTGAACATGTTGTATAACATATCATCTGTTATTTCATTATCTTCAACTCAAGGTAAAGGAGCATTTCCGAAACGAATAAGAACATCTCTATTTTGTGTACTTGGAAGAGTAATTCTATTTTTAAATGTTCTAGGAACATCAGGTAAATATGTATAATCAACACCTAATTTAGCATCTCTTAAACGACCAGTACCAATTCCAAAATTATGAATATCATATGATCTTTTGTATGTATTTTTTAAATCAGAATCATTATTTGGATTTGGTTCTATTACATGTTTAAATCCGCCAATAGGTTCTTCACCAACTGTTTTAGTTCAATCTGGAGTTGTAGATTTATAACCTACTCTAGCATCATTAGGATCACTTTGAACAGGGTCATCGATATGATTATTATCATATTGTTCTTTATCTTTTAGCATTGCATCTTTAATATCATTTAATGCTTTTATGCCTGTTTTAATGCTGTTTTCGTCCTTTTCATTAACTTCAATAGCATTAACTTTTGAGATATATTTATCTTTTAAATCTTATTCATTCCAGAAATAAAAGTCCCAACATTTGAAAATGTCGGGATTTTTCTGTCCTTTTGGTAAAATAAAAATGATAAAAAGAAAGGACAACATAATTATATATGAAAAACGATAAAAAAATTTTCTGTACTTTGGTTAGAAGTAAAAATGTGCATAACAAAATTCAAACTTCACAAATTCATTTCGCTGTTGATAAGAATTACTCTGAAATTTTAAGCCGCTCGAAAAACTACTCGACACACAAAAACCATATCGGTTTTGCAGAAGTGTTTCAGATAATATATGGATTACTAAATTTTCAATCTTTAAAAGAAATATCTCAAAATATTGAAATATCGACTAAAGCGATTAAAAGGTTTTTATTTAAATATTCAAAAGGAATATATTTAGGCAAAGGCGATAGAAAAACCTGTGATTGTTGTGATGCTAAAATTAAAAAAGTTCGTTATTTAGATCTTGATGAATTTATGATAAATGTTGCTAATTGGATGTGTAGGAAAATGTAGGGTTAGCAAAATCATAAAGTGATTTTTCTTATCAATATAATTCTACCAAAATTTTATTAAATAATATAAATTTCTTTTTGAGTTTGCACTAGTGCAAGCACAAAAAGTGGCCTATATACGCGCGCGTATGCGGGCGCGCACCCTTGAATAGGGCAAGGGAAGAACCACTAAAACTACTTACCGTAGTGCGGTTTTTCCCTTTTAATATATTATTACAAAGTAATAATATATTATTTTTGCATGCACTTCAGTTTGCACTTTTTGATTTTTTAAAAAAAGTGCTTGCTAATTGTTAGCACTAACAACTTTTATATATAATTACTATGTAATTATATATAATTTTTTACAAAAAGTGCAAACTCAAAATAAAAAGGCAATAAAAAAACGTGATTTTATAAGAAGATCACGTTTATATTTTTAGGAATATTTAATAGAATTTTTTAGTTTTAAAAGATTAATATTTTGTCTTGAAAATGCATTTTTTGTATATTTTTTTAAGTAATGTCCAATAAAAGTTTCAGCATTTCCACCAAAATAATTAGCATTTTCATAGGTATTTATAAGATAGTTTTTATTATTTTTTCACAGTCTTAATAAGCTTTTTATTTCTCAAATTTTTAATTTTGATATTTTATTTTTCTTTAAAAAATCAATGTTTTTTCTCAATAAATTTTCAAATTCATCATATTTTTTATTTTGCAAAAATCATAAAAATAAAGGAAATTGATTGCCAAATTCTTTTCCAAAAATATTTTTGTTTTGTTTATTTTTATTCTTGCTATAACCAAGACAATTGAACAAAATTTTATGAAAATGAAACTTATCATAGTGTCTAATAGCTTTAATATTTTGACTAAATTTTGTAATACATCTAGCACCATCACCTGATAAATTTATATTTTTATAGGTATAAAATTTATCTATTATTTCTTTAGTTTTGTTAGTTAAAAAGTCCATATTTTGATAAGCTAAAGCATTCTTATCAAATTGAAAAATAATCGTTTTATTTAATAATTTATGATTATTTTTATCCTGATATCCATTATGAATTCCTACCATTCTTACTCGATATTTACCATTATTTAAATGTATAAAAGCATCATCATTTTCTATCTGAATTGTTTGATATTTTTGAGTTAAAAATTTATCGTATTGAACCATAAAAGTTATGTATTTTATTTTTAAATAATAATGATAAATATCATAAGGAATTTTGCTTTTTAAAGCTTCATTTTGTTCCTTATTTCTACGTCTTAAATTTTGAGTTTTTATAGCTACTAAAACACTGCCTAATCAGTATCTTTTCTTACCCATTAATTTCAATATTTCATTATGATAATATGTAAATTTTTTACCTGTTTTTTTATCTAAATATTGAGTTAAATTGATAGTATATATTTCGCCATCGATAATAATAGTTTTAATTCTTCGATCCGAAACAATTCAATCTTTATATTCTTCATTTTCCAATCTAGTTTTGGTTCGAAATATTTCTTCTTCATCATTTAATTTTTCTATTATCATTTGTCCAGTAGATAAAATATCTTTCTCACTTACACCATTAACAAATAAATCTGTAGTCATAATAAATAAAATTAAAACAAAAAGCTAGAATAAACTAGCTTTATAGTTTTAACGTGAACGTCCTTTCGTTTCTTCTTCATCTTCGATATCATCATTAGAATTAGTATTCTCTTCTTGATTAACAATAAAATAATTACCAGATTCTTTATCTAATTCATATTGAAAGAAATATTCATTAGCTATATTTTGTTCTTTATCGATACATAATTTAATATCTTTTAAAGCTTCTTGTGTATGTTCTATATTAGATGTATTTACATTGTTAAGAAATTCATTTTTATCAAAATGTTTAGAATAATAATCTTTTACTTCTTGATCAATTAATTTATTGTTAGGGCTAATAGTAGAATAAAATTGATTAGTTATTTGTTTATTATTTGTATATAAAACTAAGTTATTTTCTAAATTATTAGATATTTTTAAAATATTTAAATTAGGAGGTATTGAATTAATACGTTTTTCCAAATCATTTAATATCAAACTTTTATCTTGATTATTTAACGATAATGTATTTTGATATATAGTTTCATCAATATTATTTTCCAATAATTCCTTATCAACAATAAAAATATCTTTTGTAATAGCAATTCCTTGATGGTTTGTTCAATAATAATCTTTTTGATAAGTTTTATTATTTACCCAAATATTATTTCTTATGGTAGAAGGAGTAGCAGTTTGCAAACGAATACAATAATAAGTTTTATCTTTTTTGCTTTCAAAAATAATTAAAGGATGTACTTGTATTTTTCCATTAGATAATACTTTTCCATCTATAGGTAAATTAAAAATATCTTCTAATATTGGATTATTTATTTTTAGGGGTTTTCATAAATCTAAAGACATAATTAAAATTATACAAAAAAGAGGCATTAAACCTCTTTTTAAGACGGACTACAGCTTAAGTCGTATAAGTAGATTCTCATAATGTATAAGCATATCTACCGTTCGATTACTTATACAAATCATCATAAGCTAATTAAAATTATAATACCATAGAAAAAAATATTTTTTTATTTTTCTTAATTTTTAAGTATATTTTTCTTTTTTTCTAGTTCTTTTTGATTTTTGTTATGCTCTTTTTTTAAAAATTGTTTGCGTTTAACTATAGCTTTTTCACATTTTTTATTTTTATTATGTCTAGCTCTTTTACCAAAACTTCATCCATATTTTCTTAATAAAGTTTTAGTTAAGAATATTGCTCCTATTAATAAACCAATAATACTAATAACCATAACTAAAGGAAATCATCATTTTTTGCTAATAGATTTTAACCTATTTTGTTTATCATCTGGATTGTTTTTCTTTTCTATTGGTTTAACTCATGGATCATCAATAGATGGATCATAATCTTTTTCAACTTTATTAAATACTTTAAGCTGCGCAAATCCTTCAGTGTTTTTTGTTGGCATTATTACAACTCATTTTTCAAATAAATTAAGATTTAAATTTCTATTAAAAATATCATCTTTAATTTCATTTTTAATCTTTTCATAATACTTAATAAGTTTATTTTTTAAAATTTTGTCTGTTGGTTCAAATTCAATATTAATTATATTATTATCGATAACTATTGTTTTATAGTCATTAATGAATTTTAGGCTTTTTAAAAGCTGCTTTTTAAATTCTGGGTTTTTATTAATTCTAGGATCATCATAAGCTTGCACAAGTTCATACCAATAAGCTACAATATCAATACAATATATTTGATAATCCTGTTCATATTTTAAATTAAGCTGTTTAGCTTTTTCTTCTATAAAATTTTGTACCTTTTGAATTATTTGGTTGGGTTGTGTTTCTTTAAGTATTAGTTTATCTTCAAGAAACACATGGCTTAAATTTTTTAAATTAAACTTTCCACCATCACCTAAATTTTTAAAACTTATTTTTTTAACATTTAATAAATTTGCATTAATACCTTTTATCTCAGCTTCAACTGCTTTATTTAAAGCTTTGCCTCTAATGAGTTGTGATACAATTCCTTCAATATTACGTAATTCAACATCTTTATCTAATCACATTTCAATATTGTGTTTAACATAATAGTTATTTAATTCTTCAATAATTAGTTCTTTAATTTTTTGTTCAATTGCTTTTCTATAATCAGCATCAACTTCATCTATTGTTTTATTTGGCAGTTCAAATTCTTTTTTATCTAATTTAAATTCAAAGCTATCTTTTATATCTAATTTTGATAAATCAATTTCTTTATCATATTTATGTCAAGCTTCATTTCTAATATTAAAGTTTCTTTTTTGGTTTGCTATTTTGCCATTTCCTCTAAGAGTAAAATTAATTCCTTTGTATTCTTTTTGTTCTTTAGTATTAAAAATATAAACCTCAGCCGCTTGTTTTAATCAATTAGCTTTTGAATTTTGATCAGCTCATTCTTCTATAAATCAATTATTCGAACTAACTTTTCATCACTCATTTTGATATGGAAAATATTCACTAAGTTTTGCAGATTGTTTTAAATTAAATTCAATATAATCAATAATTGTTTTTTCTATACGCTCTGTATTTGTATTTCCATTTAAATTATTTAATTTATTTCATTTCATAAATGAATCACTAAATAAATCAATATTTTGTATTTCAGCAGGAATTATATCAGGCAGATCATATCTTTGACTTCATGTAACAAATCTTTGATATTTTTCTAGTAAAGACTCATAGCTTAATTTTTGAGCTTCTTCTTTAGATATATTATCCTCTCAATATAAATAATTGTAAAAAGCTTCACTTATTGCATTTGTAGAATTTCAAAATTTATTAAATTTATTAATTAATTCTATTCCGTGATTATCTTTTGCATGTCTTATTTCATCTGTAAAAAAGTTTTCTGGTTTATTATTCTTATCAATTAAAACTAATTGTACGTTAGATATACTAGAATCGATATCAGTGAATACAATTCATAGTCCCTCCTCAGACATATAACTAAATTCTGAAGTTCCATTAGTTAAGGGTATTTCTGTTAATTGAATATCATTTTCTTTTGTTCATTCTAAAGTTTTAGTTTGATCATTATTAATTCTAAAATCTCCAATTTTACACTTTCAATATTTTGTTCCAGAAGCTTGTTGTATGTCTTTATCAATTGATATATTTCTTAAAGCACCCATTCCTAAAACAGAAGCTTCTGCAATTATTCCATAATCTAAAATTTTATTTCCGTTAGGCAAACAAGGATAAACAAAAGATAATTTTTCTTTAATTTTTTTAGATAATGAAGAATTATTAATTCAAATTATTTGTTTTTTGGTTCCTGTTGTTGGATCTAATAATGGATCATATTTAGGATTTTTTATAGGATTACCATCTTTATCATTTTTTATTTCACCTTTTGAATCTAAAATATATTTAGTAATTAATTCTTTTTGATGTGGATTTTTATCTGGATCTCATCCATAATATTTAAATATTTGATTTGTTGGTTTTTCAACTATTTTATAAATAACTTTATATCTTTTAATTGGCTCTCCTGTATTGTTAGTTCCAACCGCAAATTGTTTAATTTCAATAACATATTCATTTTTAGCTACTGAATTAGTACTATTAAATTTATCTTTATCTAATCCTTCTTGTAATCCTATTCTTGAATCATCTTTGATATTTTTTCTATTATCAATTAATTTTTTGTTGAATTCTAAATTCAATACATCTATTTTTTGACCATTAACAGTTATAATCTCATTTTCACTTTTTGAGCTCCGGTAATTTATATCAATTGGTCCATGAATTAATCATTTTCCGCCATATCATTCTTTATCTTTATCTGGATCATCTTCATTATCAGGTAATTTAATTGGTTCATCTTCCTTAAAAAAACACTTTCCTTCTTATCATCATAATAATTAGTGTTTGAATTTAAATCTGATAATTTGTAGTTGTTTGGAACTTTTGATTTTGTAATTTGCAATTTAGCTTTCAGTGAATCTGATGAATATTTTTTGTATATATCACTCTCTACAAATTTGACTGTTTCTTTTTCTCTCAATACTATTTGTTTTTCTTTTGTTATTTGAAAAAGAAAACTAAAGGCTTGTTGTCAAAGAATTTCTTTATCATTTGTAATAGAATTAAAAGTTTCTTTTAAACTTCTTTTTAAGTTATTATGTTCTTTATCTTCATCGAAATCTTTTAAATTAATAATCATATCCATATTTGAATTTGCAACATCAATTACTTTTAATAATTGAATTGAAATATCAATTTTATTATCAGGTTTTATTAATGGCACATATTTATATTCAAAATTGAAATTATTTATTTTTTTTGTAAATATTTTGTTGAATAAAATATTCAATTTTTCAATATTAGAAATTCCATTTTTAAAAACTAAGGTATCAATTTTTGTATTAATGTTGCCCATTGAATCACTTTCAATTTCAATCCATTTTTTACCATTGCATATATTCTCAATATCATTATTAATATTTGATTCATTACAGAAAGTTTTTAATTCTTTAAATAAATCTATAATTCGGTTTGTTTTAATATTTGTATTATAAAAACGATTATCTATATATTTTAAATAAGCTTCTTTTTCATAACTGATATTAAAATTTTTCATATAAGCTACATAATAATTATATCAATTAAAATGCCCATCTTTGAATGCATATTTAAACTCAAAACCCTTACCGTTATCAAGTTTTATAGCTTCATTAAACACAGAATCAAAATTAGAATTAATAAAATTGATTCTATGTTTTTTTTCTAAAAAGGAATAATAACCGTTATCAAATAAATTTTTATTTAAATTAAAAATATTATCTTCTAAACTTGTATCTGACATATAGTCTTCTTTAATTGAATATGTACCATTTTTATATAGTCAACCTCATTTATCAACTTTATTTATCATACTTTCATAATCAATCATTGATGTTCCTGTTTTGTATGATAAATTCATATTTAAATGATTATCAGCATTTGAAAAACCAACAAAAGGGCGATGTTTTAATATTTCATTGCTAGATGTATAATAACCATTTGAGTATCCTTTTGTTCTGCCAACAGCTATATGTCTATTTATGCCTCAAGAATCATTTTTTTTAATCTTTGCATCATAATAATTTAATGTTTTATTTTCTGTTTTTGTTAAAGTTCTTATTTTATAATCCATTTTTAAATTTTGTTCAGTAAATTTATATAAAAATTTGTAATTGTTTAAATTATTGAAGTTTTTATTTGTAGTACTTTCTCTTTTTGAATATGAAACACTACTACTTATAGAAAATAAAGAAGCTGAAACTAAACTTAAACTTCCAACTATTAATAATTTTTTATTTTTATTCATCTTGAATTGTTTTAAAGCCAAATTCGTTAAAGTCATTATTTTCTTCATTTTCTATTTCATTATTAATTAAATTTTTATTCTTTTTAGCTTTTACAGAGAAAGTAATATTTTTTGCTACTATCTCTGTTTTGTAAATTGTTTCATCATTTTTGTCAATATATTTAGAATTATTTAACTTACCTTCTATTTCTAATAAATCTCCTTTTTTAATATACTTAGAAATATTCATAGCTATTTTGTTAAAACATACAATTTCAACGAAATTAGTATTTTTACTTTTTTCAATTAAAGCAACTTTAAAAGTTAAAGACGCTCCTTTTTCTGATTCAAATAATTTAAAATCGTCATTAACTACTCGACCACTTAATATAACTTTATTCATAGTTTTTCTCCTTAGTAATTTAGTTTTATATAATGTGTTTCACATTCAGCAGAGCAAAATTTTAAAATACCTTCTTTTGTATCTAAAAAATATTGCTCATTATTAATTTGTTTTTTGCAAAAGCAACATTTATATATCATTGTTTAAAACCTTTCTAATTTTTAATGGTATTTTTTTATTTCTAAATGAAATAGGATCACAATCTCTTACATAAAAAAATTGATCCTCCTTATTTTTGTAATAACAAGTTATTTTAGTTTCACATTCTTCTTCACCACAATAATCACAAAATAAAGAATATTCAAAATCATAAGTCATAATAAATCCTTTTTTGTCTTGCACACGCTCGAGCGTGTGCCTATTAATATATGCACACGTGTCTACGCGTGCTAAACTTATTTTTCTTCAATTTGTTCTTGAGCAGTAGAATTAGTAGCTCCTATTTCTTCCAAAATATCATCAAATTCATTTTCACTTAAACTAGCTAAAAAATCATTTCAAGCACGTTCGCCATTTTGAATTTTCTTAGCTATTTTTTTAGTTCAATCTTGAGATAGTTTATTTACCGCACCTCTAATTGTTTTTTCAAAGAATTTAGATTCAGTAAGTATTTCAGAACTAGGATTATCTATTTCTTTTTCTAATTCATCATTGCTCTTAAATAAAGCGTTAATAATCATATTAAGCTTTAAGTTAATAATCGACAATTCAATATCCATACTTCTAAATCTTCGATTTATTTGTAATTGATATGGACTTAAAGCTGACCAACTTACTTTTCTTAAAGCTTGAAATAAATCATGTTTCCATTCACGCATTATTTCTTTTTTCTCATTTGCTAATAAATAGCTCCGAATAATATTATTTATTTCTTTATAAACTGTTTTGCCATTCTTTTCAATTTCTTTTTTTCAGCGGTAAAACATTCCTACATCTTCAGCTTCAGTAAAACGACCGGAAAATTGAGCATCATAAGCACTTTGTGTTTTATCTCTCAATTTTTCTTTTTTAGTCATTTCTTTTTCTTTAGCTTCTTCTGTGTTTAAAGAATTCATAATATTATCTATTTGGTTATCTCCACTTAAATTAATACCATCAATGAAATCATTAACTTCCTTTTCTTTTTCGAGTTCTTGCAATCTTTCTTTTGATGGTAATAATGTTTCGATAGTTTTATCACTAATTTTATTTTTCTTTTTCATAATTTCCTTTCATGCGCACGTTCGAACGTGTGCCTATTAATATATGCACACGTGCCTACGCGTGCTAGTCTGATGCATAAGTAAAAAACATCTCTTGTTCAATTTGGTTATAATAAATATTTACTCTAATACGTTTATTTGAACTAATATTAAACAAACATCTTCCTTTTTTATGATTAGTCAAATATCTAATTTCACTATTTAATAATTGATTAGAATTTTTAAATAAAGTTTGAACTTTTTCTATATCAGTATCTTTAAGCCCAAAAAATACTGAATATTGAGAGTTTTGAATAATTCTAGAAGCATCTTCGACTGTAGAACTAGTAATGGTAAAATCACCTGGATTTTGAGTAGTAAAAATCATACCTGCATTAAATTTCCGAACTGTTTTAGTCATTTGAAACCATATATTTTAAAATCGAAGGATTATCAGGATCAACGTATAAATGTGCTTCATCTACTATAACAGCACAAAATTTAATAGTATCTTCAATTTGTTTAGCATTCATTAAGTGAATATTATTTTTAGCAATATATTCTCGTTTTAATATTTCATTATTCATTCAATTATTAAAAACAATTTCGCTAACAAAATTTAATAAACACATTGTTCCTAATTTTGCACCTGTATTATCAGCACCATTAATAAGATTTTGTGTATTAAACACTACAAAATCATTATCAAGCTTAATATTAGAATGTCCATTAAATAAATCTTGATATCTTCCATCATTTTCAAATGAAAAAGTTAAGTTCTCTACTAATTCATCTAAAATAGCCTTTTTAGCCATAGGGTTATTTAAATGATTAGTTTTGTATTTAGACATATATTTTATCAACTCACTCATTGTAGGCCATTTAGAAGCCTTTAAATGCTCAATATCATTAAGTTCATATATTTTATTTTCTTTATAGAAATCTTTAATTACATTTTGAAGCAAAATTCAACGATGAGATTCTAAATTTAAAAGTGTTTTAAAAAAACTTTCTAATCAAGATAAATGATTATTAATTAAAGAAACTACATCATTTTTAATTGAATCTTTTAAAGTATTTCTAACTTGTAAAGGATTAATAATAGTATTTTTACCTGCTCCTAAATCGATAATTTGTCCATTTAATTTTGTAGCTATATCAGTATATTCACCTTGTGGGTCAATAACTACAACTTTATTATTAGCAGCTAAAATAGAAGTTAATAATTTTTTAGTAAAAGTAGTTTTGCCCATACCACTAGTTCCGTTAACAAACATATTAAAATTAGTTCGATTTGAATGATACATATCAAATAATCTAAAACTAATAGGTGTTCTAGTGTTCTCTGTAAAACCTAATAATAAATTATTGTTATCATTATGGGTTTCACTTTCAAAAGGTCAACCTAAAGCTAAGTTAATCGAAGTAATTTGATAATATTCTTGGTCTAATCTTTCAAATGGATAATTACATACTTCAGATCAAGCTAATAATTGACGATATCTCAAATCATTAAGTGTAATATTCTTTTTGCTTGCTATATTTTTAGCAATTCGATATTTATTATTTAAATTGGCTATATCTTGATCTTTAATCACAAAAAAGAAATTACTATCAAAAAGTTTGTAATCGTCTCTATTTACTTGCAAAGCCATTTCAGTTGTAGCTTGTTCGTCAATAGACCCGACCATATTAGAAACAGGACTTCCTACTGCATTAGTAGTGTCAATAGAAGCGAGAATTGATTTATCTAATTTTTTATTAGCAAAATCATCAGATAGAGGGAAATTATTTCATACACAAGTTCCTTGAATAGAAAACAATATTTTTATTCATTTATCATTTAATTCAAATGGTAAAGTATTTAAACAGCTAACTTTTACTAGTTCATTATTTATCATTAAATGATCATTTTTAATAATGACTTTATCATAAATAAATAATTCATCCAAAGAATTTTCATTATTATATTTAGCTTCTAATTCATTACAATAACTTTCAATTTGTAAATTATCAATATTAAACATATTTAGTTTAGATAAAAAGTTTAGTAATTTAACTTTTTCTAATCTTTCCAAACCAATCCCATTATCATTAAATTTATCAATAATAATTTCTAATGCTTCACTTAATCCAGATAAAGAATCACCATTAACAATTAAATAGTAATTATTTTGTAAAGCTTCTGTGTTTAATTTAGAAAAATCATTTTTGTTTAATTTGTAATAGTCATTCCAAAATGAATCATTATGTAATTTATTTTCTTTTGTTTGAATATATTTTATATTTTCATCATAATTAACTTTTTCTTCAAGCTTAACAAACGAAATTTTATAAGGAACATTATTTAAACTTTTAGCAAAAGCATCAATGAAAGAATCACGAGTAAATTCATCTTCGTTTCAAATATTAATTCCATTAAGTTTAAAAACAGATAAATAATTTTCTCTATCATTTTTAGGATTATAAAAACTAATTTTAGCGTTTTTATTTTTAATAGTATATTCATTAACTAAACAAGAATAAGGATTTAAATCAATGCTTTCACGCATATTTTTATCCTTATTTTTAGAATAATGTTTTGGTGTCGTTCAAAATACAAACATTCTTCATATGAGAATATAAACTTTACAGTTATTTTTACGATTAGGCAAAATAAGTATTAAACCTAAAATAAAAGTAGGAACTCAAAAGGCAAAAAAGATTAATCTAACATTTACTAATTTACTTAAACCAAAACTAATAAAAAACGAAGATATAAGAATAACGGTAAATTCAATAACATCTCTAGTTTTAAATTTCTTTCAAACTTTACTACTTCGATTTTTTATTCTACTCGGCTGTAATTGTGTCATATTATCTCCTTATTTATTTAAGGGCGGAAGTAATTAAACTTGCTCCACCAGTAGCCTTAGCTTTTGCTGCCTTAGCTCCCATTTTAGCTATATTCATACCAGCCTTAGCGCTTTGACCACCACTTACTTCGCTACCTATAAATGCAATTGCTATTTCTGATAATTTTTTGAATGCAAAACAAGAACCTAATACTAAAATAACTATAGAAATTAAAGTAAATATAGCTTGATAACCACTAGCAACAATAGAAAATGAACCTAAAATATTATTTATTTGTGAATTTATAAACGTGTTAGATAAACCAATAAAAGCACCTAACATCATAAGCCCCAATCCATAAACTGAACAAGCTAATAAATTACCAAAATATTTTTCTTTTCATATTCTCATTTTCTTTCCACCATCATTAATTCCAAAAGCCGGAATAAATGGAAAAGAAATAAATAATAATCAGTTAATAAAAACTCTTGAAACAATATCAAACATAACAAAAATTAAAGGTATAGAAATTAATATTCCTACAAGAGCAATAGAAATACCAGTAGAAAAAGCATACCCCACAATATTAGCGTGTATATCTCATCAAAGAGGAAATGTATACACCCAATAAAGATTAGGGAATATCCCACCAATAAAAGGATCTGTATAATGTTTAGGATTAAATCCTTTTGATGGAATCATATTTCTAATAATATTATTTGCTATATTATCAAAACCTAAAGAAGAATTAGTAGCTCCATTAAAAATAGCTTTAGTTATTTCAATGAATAAAATATTAATAAATAAAATAATCACTTGAAATAATATAAGTGTTAAAATGCCTCCTACCGTAGCCTTTAAAGCACTAACATATATTTCTTTAGCTTTGGCTCCATTTGTTTCTTTAGCATATCTAAAAATGAAAAAGAAAAAATTAATAAGTCAAAGAATAAAACTAATAATTAAAAATTGATATCAAGGTCTAGCTGTAGCAAATTGACTATAGCTTTGGCCTGGAACTAAATTAAACATTAAGTAATTATTAAGATTTAAACTAAACAATTTAAATAAAATGAATATTAAACTAAATAAAGTAAAACCAATCAATCCAATTGTTGCTAATGGTGCAAATATTGCTAATCTAATTGGAGCAGAAACAGCATTAATAATTGGATTTATTATTGCTTGTATTAATTTCATCTTATACCATTAAATTTAGTTTAGGTAATTTAAGCATTAAAGCATTTTGTATTACTTGATTGATTAAAGAACTTTGTGCTGCTCCAGAACCACTAGGTTTTTTAACATTAGATTTAATAAGTTCAATTAATGGTCACATAACAATAATGATAATAAGTGCAGATAAAGCACCTCATACCTTTAAATTATTTTGTTTTCTTTCATTAGGATTCTTTGTAGCGGCATTTTGGCTTCTGGCTCAAAGTATCATCCCAATTAAAACGATAATAGCTACAGGAATTAAGGCAATAAAAATACCTCTCATTACTGTTTCGCTAAAATCTCCTAAAAAACTAAAACTTTTATCATTGATTTTCATATTTTCCTTTCATGCGCACGTTCGAGCATGTGCCTATTAATATATGCACACGTGCTTACGCGTGCTAACACAATAAAGTTTTAAAGTAATAAAAAAACTAATAGAAATAAACAATTCGTTAAAATTGTTAGTTTTTTCTATTAGTTAGTTAGTTTTGTTTTTGTTTGCCCGCGTGATATTAATATACGCACACGTGCACTATGTTAAAATTCATTGGTTTTAACATTTATTTTAAATTGATAATTTCAGTGTTTTAAAACATTATCTAAAAATTTTTGTTTTCAAAAATCTTTATTTGTAATGTTTAAATAAGTTTTACGTTTTTCTAATAAGTTTATATCAGGGAATTTATCTTTAAAAATAACATTTAAATATTTAAAGATGTAATCATAAATATAAGAATCTTTTGAATTAGTATCTAACATATCTTTTTCAAAACTATTAAATTCATGTGGCATCACTCAATCATTAGCAATCATTGTAGGAACTAATTTTTCATATAAAAATTCATAAGCAAATCTATAAGTATATTCAAAATCAATTTTATTATCATCAAATGCTTTCATAGCAAATAAATCAGCTAAGGTATTTTTTTTATCACTAGGATCTTCAAATTCGCCAAGCAATAAATGATGCCAATCTAAATATTTGATTAATGTTTTTACTAAATTAATTGAAGCATTTTCTAATTTAGATTTATCTTCAATTTCACTTCATTTATTTTTATTTTCTGGATTTAATCTATTAAAAGCCTTAAATCATTTAATTAAATTTTTATAAACTTCAAAATTTAATCTTTCTGATAAATAAAATCTACTCATTTGATGAAAAGAAAAAGCCACAGGATTATAGTTATTATAAGATTGGTTATTATCAGTTTCATCTAATCCCTTTTTATGGGTATACATATTAAATTGTTCATTAGGAAATTTATTATTTATAAACTCATTAGAACCAAAAGAATAAGGAGCTATAAATCAATTTCTAGCATCATTTGCTTCATTTCACCCATTTTCCATAGCGTAAGTATATTGCTTTAATAAATTAAAAACAAAAGGATCTTTACCATCTTTTTTAATTTTTTCTAATAAAGAATTTAAATAATTATTTCTAATATAAGAAGAAGGCATTTCAGTAGAAGCAGAATAAATAAGCTTAGTTTTTAATCAGTTCTTATCATTTTGAATTTCTGGAATTACTTTGTAATTAAAATAATCTTCACTACGATAAAGGCTATTAAATGCCATAGATGGATTTAAATAATCATCCATTTCATTTAAAAACCGCATTAGTGCTTCATATTTTGTCTCATCATCTCTAGCTTCAAAATGCCCGCCTTCACTAATTCCGTGCTTTGTAGCATCACTATTAGCAAAAGTTCTAATAATATTTCAAATGCCTACGGCACTTTCAAAATCATTAGTATATTCTTTATCAGTTAAATAAACTCCTAAAGCCTGAAATTTAGCAAGTAAATTATCCGCTTCTTTTAATGCCATTCACATTCTAGGACGATAATTTTTTCATCCCTGATTGTTATAAACTTCATTAGTTAATTTAACAGGTTTATAAGTTAATTCTTTAAAATAATAATTATTATTTTTCTTTAAATAATTTTCATTAGTAGATTTATATAAGACATAGCCATCTTTTTTAAGAGGTTTATTATCTTCATCAGGATTATTTCCATTAGGTTTATTAGGATTAGGAAATTTAGGATTTTCTACTTTATTATTTGGGTTAAAAGTCTTATTTCACCAATCACAACTCATAGTAGTTAATGGTAAAATCGAAATAGTTAAAGCAGAACCAAAACCTAATCAAATTTTATTTTTTTTCATATTTTTTCCTTATTTAAAATTTAATACACTAAAATTATAATACTAACTAATAGATTTAATGAATTTTCGCCTTTTTCTAACTCAAATATAAGGATAAATAAGGCTACTTAGTAATATTGCACATATAATATATAAAGCAATATTAAATTGTTTAATGCTTCATATCTTTTTTCTACTGATATTTTTGCTCCAAAAACATACATTCCGCAAAATAATCAAATAATAATTAAGAAAATAAAATATCAGATAAAACTTTTCCAAGTTAATCAAAAAGGTAAAAGCATTTTGATTTGCTTAGTAATTCTTATCACCTCCTTTATCACCTTCGTTTCTAACAATTTTGATAATTTGAATACGTTCAATTTGAACTTCTTTATATTGTTTCTTATCAATGACTTCTTTTGCTATTTCCATAGCTTTATCATATTGATAAGCTGAACCACAAGGGAAACTTTTTGCATTCTTACCAGTAGTATTACTTCCTCTCAAACGATAAAATCATTTAGCCATAAATACCTCTTATCTTTTTAATGAATTAGCATTGGTTTCTTCTTTTGATTCTTCATTATCACTATTGAAAAAACCAAAAAAAGTTATTTGATATTCATTATTATTTGCATCAATACTTTCTTTATTATTTAAATCAATGATTTCATCTAATTTTAAAGAAGCTAAATTTTCAATGTATTCTTCTTCAATATCCTTAATATCTTTATTATGCATATGTAAATATGGATCAATATATACATAATCTCCATATTCATTATTTAAGGCACTAGATGAATTAAATGAATAAATATATTGGCTATTTATTCCATTTTCTTTAAAATCTTGATCAATGATTTCTAGCATATCTTCTTTTAAAGCGTAATTATTTTCTGACATAAAATCACTCATACCATATTTTAAGTTTTGATCACTTTGATTTCATACATCTTCATTTCCAAGTGTTTTTAACAATACGTTATATTGTTTTAAATTTTCAATATTAGTATCACCGCCAAGTAAATTTCAACATATTTTTTGATTTATATCATCATGCACATTTGGCATATTGTTATTAATCTTAATAACTTCATTTTTATAATGATTTTGTAATTCATTATCATTAATTACCTTTAATCAGTAATTAAATTGATTTAAAACATCTTGGTCATTTTCTAATAAATCGGCATATTGAGTTAAATAAGAAATATCATCATATTTAAAATTAATCATTATTTATCTCCTTTATTTCTTAAAGCATCTTTTAATTCTTGAATACTTATTTTTTGATTATCTTCAAATTTAATAGGATCAAGTTTTTTTAAAGTGTCTAAATAAGGTTTTAAATAAATGCTTTTAATCCCATTTTGTTTTAAATCTTGATCTAATTTTTGTTTTGATTCTTCACTTAATAAAGTTTCATCAAATTTATTGTTTTTAATTTCTTGCATAATTTTTCCTTTCTGATAAAACTATGTCTTAGTCTTATCATTTTTATTAATTTGTAATTTTTGATCTGGATGTAATAAATCAATTAAAGTATCTGCATCTAAGTCATGATAATTAGGAATTTGTTTTTCTTTAGCTTCAGCTCAAAGAATATTAATCAAATCATTTTCTAAATCATCATTAACATATTGATCTCACATTTCAGAAAATATTCGATCTAATTTACCTTTAAGTATATTTTTCTTATGAGGAATTAAGGTTCGCATATGATCATTTTTAGTATTCTGATATTCATATCAAAGTTTTAACTTACCAAAAACTATTTTCATACGTTTAATTTTTTGTGCTTCAGTTAAACCATTATTTTCATTATTATTGGTATCAATTTGTTTATTTTGATTATTTTGTTTTTCTTCAGCTGCATTAATTCGAATTATTTTTTCTAAGCTACGAATATCAAATAATTCAAAATCTGCATTTCTAATTAATTTACTTTCATTTTTTGTATATACATAGTTATCATTAGAAAAATATTTATAAGCTAATAAAGTTTTAATTAAAATTGGCTTATATCCATTTTTAATAATTATTAAATCATCTGGTTTTTTAGATTTTAATTCTGCTACTTCCATTACAGGTTTAGATTTTTCACTCTCAGTAGAACTAGAATTATTATTTGTATTTGAAGAAGTATAACTTTTAGCAACAACTTCTTTAGTTCCTAAAGCTTTTGAAATATCATTAAGTGTTTGTTCATCATTAGAAGCTAAAAAATATACTACTTGACAACTATTTTTAATAACTTGTGCTGTTCCCTCTCCATAAATGTTATATTTTTTAATTTGATTGTAATCTTGAACAACTAACATAAAAAATATATTTCTAGAACGACAAATAGTTAATTTATTATCAAAATTTACAACTACTGGTAAATTTCCAAATTCATCAAGTAAAAAGAATGCTTTTCTATCTAATTTGAGTGTATCCGTTTTATTAGCAGTTTCAATCAAAGCTTGATAAATTTGTTCTACTAACATGCTGACTAAAAAATGAGAAGTAGGTTTATGATCTGGATAATGTATAAATATAGCAAAAGGTTTCGTATCAGAAGCAATATTGACTAAATCAAAACTATCAGTATCTCTTAAAATCATTTTTAAATTTTCATCATTATTAAAAACGTTTAAAACACTTTGTGCTTCGGCTAATATGCCACCAAAAGTTTCTTTAGGAGTTTTAGATAAATCTTCAATATTGTTATAAATTTTCTTTCAATAATAATCATTATCAACAAGAGCACGTTTTTTAGCATAAAGAATTCAACTAGAAATTTTCTTATCATTTTCTCAATGAGAAGTATTTAATAAAGAAGCAATAGTTTCAAAATTAAAGTTATCCTTATGAATTAAATTTTTATCATCAAGTGCTAAAAATAAAAGAAAGTTAGCGATAACAATTAAAGATTTTTTGCCTTGGCTAATTCACATATTACCATTCGTAGCCTTACCTCAATTAAGACTTTCAATAACATTATTAATTACTTCTAAAGCTTTATTGATTCTATCTTCCATAGTTAAATCTTTAAATTTATTATCATTTTTAACTAAATCTCAGGCATAAGATAATGGATTTCACTTTAAAGATAATTTTGGTTCACTAAAATCAATTGTATAAATTTTGTAATTATTTTCTTCTAAAAGTTTACCTGTAAACTTAATAATTTCTTTTTTAGGATCACTAATAATCAAATGAGGTTTTTTATAATAATCAAGCTGAGCCATAAATTCTATATTAGGCAAAATTACTCTATGTGTTTTACCAGAGCCAGGCGGACCATTAACTATTGCATTATCATCTTTATCATTTATATATCAATATTTTTGACTTTTACTAAAAGTAAATAATCAATTAGCTTCAGTTTTATTAGTAATCATTTTTCTAAATAATTTATTGTATTTACTTTTAGAACCTTCATTTAATCGATAATTTCATAGTCAATTTTGGCTAGCTTTGGCACCCAATAAATAGTTTGATATTTTTTTACCTAATGATTTAATTTGAGGCCAAAAAATAAAACCAAAAGTAAAAATCACAATTCCTATACCAGTGTAAATAAAAATATTAGTTTTTGTTTTCATTACATTAACTGTAGATTTTCAAAACAATTGATAATTTGTTGGACTTTTGTTTTTGCCTATCAAAATATTAATAATAAAAGCAAAAACAAAGAACAAAAATACACTAGCTATAATAGAAAGCAATGTTTTTCCAACTATTTTACCTTTTGAAATTCTTTCATCATCCATAATTACCTCTAATGTAATCTACTACGATATACATCTTCTATCATTTCTAGTTCTTTCATATCTTTAGCTAAGAATTCTCTTTCTGCTAAATTTCTTAATGCAAGTTCAGAACGGTTTAAACCAAATATATTCATAAACGATCTAAAAAAATTTCCAAAACCTTTAATATTGCTAAAGGCTTTTTTATTAGTTTCTTCATAAGCCTTTAATAATGATTTAATAATTTTGTTTCCAACTTGTTTTTGAAAATCGTCCATTTCTTTTTCAATAATTTTATTAATTCGTTCTTTAAGAAATTTATCTTCTATATCCAATTTGTTTAAATTTTCAATTTGCTTTTGATATGAATTAAACAGCTTAGAGTAATCATTATCAGAATTTAGTAAAAATTTCTTAATAATTTCAATGTTTTCTTTGTTTTCATCAGATAAACGCATATATGAAATATTCTTTTTATTATTTATTTCATCGAGAATATTTTTAGATGCTTTAATAAATTCACCATATAAATTTTTGTTATTATCAGTTTTAATATTATTTTGAAAATGTTTACTTATAGTTTCTGTAATTTGTTTTCTAGTATCTCAAATTTCTTTAGTAAGTTCATTTATCTTTTGATAATCTTCATCATATTTAATTGACAAACCAACTTTATATCCGAATACATTTATAGAATTTAAGTCTAATTTTGCTCTTTTATGCTTAGGTTCTTTTTCATATCAAAACATATGCACATGAGGATAATTAGTATTTCCATGGATTGAATAATAAACATTAACATTATCTATATCAAAGTTATTAGCTTTTAAAAATCGCTTAAAGTTTTCTTGTAATACTTCATGTCATTTATCTTTACATAAAATATTATTATCAAGTCCCAAATCACCAGGATTAACAATTAATTCTCAAAAATTACCTTTCAAATTTTTTAAATCATTTTTAACTTTTCCAAGTTCTACATCATTGGGTTCAGTGTCTAATAAGTTATAAAGACCAGATTGTTCGCTATTTTGATTAATTTTTAAATGTGAACGATATCAAGCAATTTTTTCTTCTTTGTTCATCATTAAATTCATAGCATCATAGTTATTTTCATCATTATTAAAAACAACGCATTTATCTTTTCTAGTAATATATTCAACTACCATTCCAGAGTTAACTCAGTTTTTAAAATTATGTTCGTTTCCTAATCCTGTTTTGTATGAAGTATTAGGAGTTATGAAATTAAACTTTGTTTCTACTTTAAACACTACTTTCCCCCATCATATGCAATGATTCACGGTAATAAATATTTATTACCGTTAATAATTTAAATTAATAATTTTGTCCTTAACAACATTACTTAATTACAAATTTATTATTTTTTTCATCAACTTAAAACTAAAATAGACACATAGTGCCAAAATCATTATCAAAACATAAAATTCAATTAGTTTTTAAAACAGCAATTTTTTTTGAACTTAATCCATATGGCGATTTAGACAGGAATTGAACCCGCGATCTCTTCCGTGACAGGGAAGCGTATTAACCACTCTACTACTAAATCATTTATTACCGTTTTAAAAAAGTTTTAAATCTAATTAAATTTGCATTAACAAATAACGTAAAGTTTTAAATTCATAACCAATAAATTTATGAATAAGTTTTTCTTTCTTACTTTTAACCGTTATAAATTTAGTTTTTCGTTTATGAATAATTCCAAACATTTCTCTATAACGAACTAAAAAATAATTACAAATCATTTTATTCAATAAGTAAATTTTTGTATCCGAAATGTTTAAATTTTTATAGTAAGCATTCTGCAAAATTACCCTTCGTCTTGTAGGGACTGAATGCAATTTTTTATCTCACTTATAAACCTTACTTTTGAAGCTATTAATCACATACATAATAGCTGCATCTAAACCATAAAGCAAAAAGATTTTTCAAGTATCTTTTTTCTTCAAAATTCAAAAACTTTCTTTAGGTTTTTTAAGGACTTTTTTTCTTAATTTTAACAATCTAAATTCTTTATAAATTTTTGAATCTAAAATTCCTAAATTAAGTAGTTTTTTAATAGCATTTTTGATACTTGTTTTTTTAAAACCGAAAGCTATCAAATCAGAAGTTTTAATTCCTTTTTTGCCTAATGTTTTTAGCACTATAAATATTTCAAGTAATACCTTATTTGTTTTTAGCTTTTGATAATAACTTTCACCAATAACTATTTTTGATTTTAGTATCACCTCAATCAATTTTTCATCTAACTTGTCATAGATTTTTTTATCATAATTTTCCTTTCATTTCTGTTCTCTTCAAAATTTATCCAGTTCACTATAATCATTGTTTAATCTAGCTTCTTGTTCTAATAAATGAAGTTCACTAAATTTACCCATAAAATGTCTCCTAACAAATTAAAAATTTTTTAAACGAAGGAAGAACATTTCTTGTATAATATATTTAGTGTTCTTCGAGGGGGTTCTTCCCTCGTTTTTTTATTCTTTTAACTAACTAATTTTTTTAACTAACAAAACGATAAAAAAACAAGACCTTACGATCTTGCTTTTCCTTTTTTCTTAAAGGTTCAACCCTACATTTTTAAACACTTCCTGCTAATTTTGATAAAAGTAAAAGAATAGCATATTCAAAAAAGAAAATAGAACAATATCAAGATTTTAGAAATTTTTGAACAGAGCTTTTTGATGATTATACCCAAAATAGAAATAATAAAGATTTAGCAAAAAGAACGCCTAAGCTAAGCGCTAACGAAATATTAAGAAGATTTGAAGAAAAGTATCCAAACAGCTATAAACCTTCAAAATCTATGGTATATAATTTGATATCACAAAGAGTCTTTAAAGACCTTGAAATAGGCATTTTGGTCAATTTATCCACCAAAGGAATTAAACAAAAACGACCCCCAAAAAGAGACAGTCGAAAGCTTAAAAAGATTGGAGTTAGCATTGATCAACGCAGCACAGAAATCAATGAAAGACTTAGAGATAATGATTATGAATTAGATACTGTTATTGGTTCAAAAACTGATCAATGTTGTTTCGTAACGCTAATTAATAGAAAGACTAGACGCTTCTATTTTCATATGGTACGGCGGACTAGCACTGGTGTTAGAGATGGGCTGATATACCTAATGCAAAAATATAACTTGACAATAGATTCGCTAACCATAGATAATGGTAGTGAAAATGCGAAACTAGATGAAGTGCCAGGTATTAAGCAAATATATAAATGTCACCCATATTGTTCGGGAGAAAAAGGCTCTATCGAAAACTGCCACAGGTTATTAAGACGGTATTTTAAAAAAGGCAAGTCTATAGACCCTTACTACGGTCAAGATTTGACTCCTGTTATGGATTTTATAAATAATTACAAGAGAAGCATTCGCTTCTAATCCAAACTTTTTATGTGCTAAAAAGTTTGACAAAAAGGCACTTACTTTTTTGGAAAAAAGTAAGCAAAAAACTCAAGTTTTTTACAAAACTTGGTATTTTCGTTTAAATTTTTTTAGGATTTTAAAGCTTTTCTTGGTAATAATTTATAATTTTTGTAACATTTTTGATTTTACGCAAAATTAGGACTTTTAAAATTGGAATTTATATATCTTTTAAATCTTTATATTTTGTTTCTCCAAAAAGAGAATTGATTTGACTAATAACATCATTTTTTAATGCTAAATATTGATTGTATAGTTTCACAACAATTTGTTTATCGAAATCATTTTTAATTGATTCTAATTGTTTCATAAATGTATCAAGTTTACTTATAGCAGTTTGAAAATTAGAGATAGCAGAATAATCAAAATTATTAATCTTTTCTAATTCTTTTGTTTGATTATTCTTTAGTTCAAGATATTTAGGATCGCCAAAATAAGTTTCAATTAATTGTTTTGCTTTTTGATATTCAGAACTATATTGTTGAATAATGTTTAAGTCTTTTTCAAACTGTGTTTTTAATTCAAGAAGTTGATTATAAGCTTTAACATATTCATCTTTATTATCGGAGTTATCAACTGCTGAAGCTATAGAATTAATTTGTTTAATAACTTCTTTAGAAATTAAAGAAGAATAAATATTAGAAGAGTGTTCATTAACTTTATTTAGTAATTCAACTTTTAAATTACTATATTTATTTTTAGCTTCATTAAGTTCCATGTCTTTAGTTTCGTTAATATGTTGCACATCATTATCTAAACTTATCATAAACTGATTTACATTATTATATTTAGTTTCGTAATCATTTATAGTCCAATTTTCTCTTGATTCATTAACTAAAGAATTATAAATGTTGATATATTTTGAATATATCTCACTATATATTGACTTATCTTTTAATTTATCACATTTGAGTTTAAATTCATTTAACTTATTAAGATAATCATTGAGCAATTTATTAATTTCTTTATTATCTTCTACAACATTTTCATTAGTTGTGGAAGAACATTTTGTAGAAATTAAAGGAACAAATAAGACAACACTAATTATTGGTGATAATAATATAAACTTTTTACTTTTTTTCATATTTACCTTCTAATTTATTTATAAATAAATTTTATTACTTTCTTCAGTTTTTATTTAATCATAGATAAAGGGCATTTTTTGAATATTTTGTCTTTATATTAATTTATTATGATGATAATAAAATGCTTGGCAATTATTAATACGATTTATATATATGATTTCAAGTTAGAAAATTACAATATCATACTGTTTTATAGGAGAATTATGAAATATACGCTAAAAGATTATGACTTAGTTTTAACTAATTTGATATATGGATTAAAGATCTAAAAACTAAAATTAACAAGCTCTAAAAACGATGGATGAATTAACTCAATAACTAACGAAGATGAAGTTATTGAAGCTTTATTAAAAGCATCTAAAAATCTACCAATATTTAAGGAAATGAAATTAGTAATGGAAAAGTAACCAAGACCTAGATTTTGATATCACATAACAATTAAAGATAACAATAATCATTTTTATTGTCCAATTAATATAAATATAATCAATATAGCTAGCCTCTACTAAACTAGGAGAAAATTTATAGACATTTTCGCAAGGAAGTGTCTTTTTATTTCAAAGAAATAAAGAAATATCAATTATTAAATCTTCTGCTTTCAATTTATAATATAAATATGAATTCATCTAAAGACAATAAAGATATCGTTTTACATAGAAGATGTGGCAGACCTAGAAAAGCTGATCTTGAAACTTATAGAAAAAATGAAGCTGAAATGACTATTGAAATCTTTGAACTAATCAAGAAGCAATACAATATAAAAGAAGAAGATATTGCAAATGCTATCAAAGAAGTAGAGCTTAAAAAAAGCTAAACAAAAAAGAGAAAAAGAAGATCAAAACGACTAGTATCAAAAAGATAGATAATATATAGATTAAGTGTTTATAGGGTAACCAACAAAAAGGTAAAAGACAAACACAAAACATTATTAAATTATCAATATAGAATATGCAAAACATATTGATAAACTATATGTAAATAGTCACAACATTTTCAATTTAAACTGACTTTTCTGGTTTAATAAGCTTAATTGTTATAAAATTCTTTTTTAGGCTGTTTTATAGTTCTTTTAGTCAAAATTATAATCAAGTTTTCAAGCACAAATAATAAAAAAATATTGGCTCTTAATTTAGACAATTAAGGGCATTTTTTCTTGCATTTTTAACCTTACAAAAGCCCAATAATACAACTTGATTCCTTAATTTTAATATCAATATCACAATCGTTTCATATGCTAAATATAAGCAATTGAAATGGTATTATAGCAATGAATTCAGGCAACAAAAAAAGGAAAGAAAACCTTTGATTTTCTCTCTTAATTTAGTATGTTAGTTTATTTGTCTTCAACGTTATCAGTATAAGGAATAACGTGAATATGAGTATGAAAAATAGTTTGATCTGCTTCTTTACCAGTATTAATTAAAATTTTAAAAGCAGGAATACCTTTATCTAAAATTTCTTTTTTTGCTAATTTACGAGCAACATTAATTAAGTGTGCAGCTGTAGCATCATCTGCTTCAGTAATGTTCTTACTTCTTTCTTTAGGAACCACTAAAAAGTGTCCTGGTTGAAGTGGAAATTTATCGTAAAATGCTACGCATTTATCATCTTCATAAATGAATTTCGCATCAAGTTCATGATTAATAATTTTTAAGAAAATATCATTCATTATTTTTCAGGAGTTGTTGCAGCATCTTTTTTGTCTGCATTTACTCAAATTTTATCTTTAACTAAATCATAAACTTGTGGAATGTTTTTGTTGATTGTTAATTTAATACCGAGATGAGCAAATGAACCAATTGCTAATTCTAATAATTTACTTGAATCTTTTAAATAGAACATAAAGCTTAATCTATCTAAATGGTCTTTGTAAATAGTGTTTTTCAATGATAATACTGAAACTTCTTTTTGATCTTCAGCAGTTCATTTACTTTTTTCTTTGTTGAATACTTCTTTATCTTTAGCAACTTTAATTTTATCTTTGCCGCCAATTGGAACAATTTGGTTTACATAAGCAACTTCAAGTTTGTGTGATGTTTCATTAAACACTGAAACACTTTGACCGCTTGTTTGAATTTCATTAAAATTAAATAATGTATTTTGAATTGGTGAGTATACACCGTATAAGGCTCTATCATCTTTTCTTTCTAACATATCTTTTTCATTTCAGTTAAGGTTGAAAGATGTGTTGTCTTTTTGGAAACCTTTAAAGCCTGAAAGTGATAGGTCAATTTTGGTTAAGTCAGGTGTTGTTAAAGCCTGTCAATTAGCCATTTTGGTATTTTTTTGTTCACCAAATTTTTCGAAGAAAGCATTATAACTTTCAACATTAGTAATGCTTTGACCAGTATTACCTAAGAAGATTTCATTACCACCTAAATCATCGCTTTTGGTTTCTTCTAAACTTCAAAGTTGAATGTATTTATTGTTCATAGCATATTGATTTAAGTAGTAGTGATCTAAATCATATTTAACATCATTACCATCGAAGTAATATTGGAATTCTTTGTTTGTAGCTTCTTTTGTTATCTTTTTAAGTTCATTTAAACTTGAAATAGCAAAGTAAGCTTTTACTAATAACATGTTATTAATTTCTTCTCTAATACCAGTTTTATTTACTTTTCAAATTGTTTTGAATAAATCTTCAGTAATCATACCTTCTTCAATTCATTCAACTTCTTTATCATCGAAAAGGTTATTTTTGTTTCAGTCACTAAATTGATTAATTCAATAGTTTGAATTATTTTCAAGTTTGCTATTAGCATAAATTAAGAAAGCTTCTCATGAATCTTTATAAAGTTGGCTAGAAGCATCATTGAATGTATCGTCGAATTTTTTGTTTAAAGCAGCTTCATTAAATTCACCTTTTTGGTTTAATTTATATACATTTGATAAGGCAAAAGTTTTTCAAATTTGTTCTAAATCTTTAACTCTTTCTTGACTACTTAAAAAGTTAAATTGATCAATTCTTGCAGGAGTTTCAATTTCGTTTTTCTTACAACTAACACTTAAAGCACTCATTGCACCAGCGGCAATAACTGAGCCTAAGCCTAATAATCTAAGTTTTTTCATTGTCCCTCCTATTTATTAAAGTATTTATTTTTCATGTATTCTACAAGAGTATTGAATGCTGTTTTAGTATTGTTGCCTTTGAAGTAGGTTTTGCCTTCTTTAATTTCAAAACCGTTGACAAATTCTGATTTTGCTTTGCCTTCAAGTCAGTTTTTTGCTCCTGTTGTTAATGAAACAAATTTTGATTGTTTTGAGTATTTTAAAGCCTTATTCGCATATTTCTTAAGCTTGTCAATTCAAGCATCATCATAGTTTTCTGAATCGCCATTTTTAACTACAGCTAATGGGTTCTTTTGCTTTTTAAGGTAGTCTAAAAAGGCTGGATCTTCAAGCATTTCAACAATGTATTGATCTCTTGAAATTGTTTTGTTAATTTTTGAAAGAGCATTGTATTGAACGCCAGTTTGTTTATCGAATTTCTTTTTGATAATGAAGTCATTTTTAATCATACTAATTACAGATTCACTAGTAATAGGTGTCTTTGTTGAGTTTTGAAGATACATCATCTTGAATCCGTCATTTGTAAAAATACCATAAACATCATTTAAGCCTTTAATTTTGTAAACAAGGTTTAATTTTTTATCTTCAGGTGTAAATAATTCTGAAATTGGTTTAACAACTAAGTCGTTGAATTTTTCTTCAATTAAACCAGCTTTTGTGGTTTCGTTAACGTCTTTTTTAACATAATTTCAAATGTCAGTATTGAATTTGTTAGCTTTTTCATTTGAATCAATGTCTTTAGTTTCTAAGCCAGCAGCTTTAGCAACATTTTGTTTGATTTCTTCTAATTTACCAAATAAATCAATTTCTTTAATTGAGTTTGCTCCCATAATTTCAGGGTTCATGGCTAAGAATGTATTTAAGTTATTACTATCTAAAATTTCAGAAATTGTTGAAACGCCAGAAGTTCCTCAGTTTGATTTAACATTAGCTGGATCGTTTGAAAGTAAGCTAAGAATTGAACTATAAGCAGATGCTTCTTTGTTAATGATGTAAACGCCATTCGAAGGTTTTTCATCAACTATTAATTTAATGTAATAATCAAATGGTTTAAATGATTCTTTAACAAGTTCGATAGTAGATTTTGGATTTCCATCTTTAGGAATATTAAATGTTTCTGTTTTAGCATAGAATAAATATCTAAAGAATATATCTTTATTAATTGTTCATTTACCTTTAGCATCGCTAGGAGCAATACCAGGGAACACAAATTCACTAATTACAACAGGTTTATCTTCTTCAACGAAGTTTTTGATAAATGGTGTAGGTAATTTATAGCTATCTTCAAATACATAACTTTCTGTTGTAACAGCTAAATCATCATTGTCAACTTTTCAATAAGCTGTGCCTTCTTTACCATTTCATCATGGGAAAGCGGCTTTACCATCTTTGAATTTTCTATCAATTTCTTCTTTTTTGTTACCTGAAGTTAATCTATAACGACGTAATGCGTCGCTCTTAATTGATTGGAAAACTCTGTAATCTACTGCTTCATCAATACTTTTTGCTTTATTAAATGTTGTATAAAGATATTTATTAAATTCAGTTTCTCAGTTTTCAGTTCCATATTGTTGCTTCATGTTGTTTTGAACATCTAAAATTTCATTCTTGAATTTAGTAGTTAATTCATCAATTGTGCTTAAACGGAATGTTTTAACATCTTGTGCATCAGCATTTTTGGTTTCATTTCAAATTTTTTGATATTCTTCAGAAGCTTTTTGTTCTTTATCATAAAGATAGAATAAGATTACTTTATCAATTTCATTTAATTTAGCTTCAACATCGTTATTTGTTTGGTTTTTGTAAATTGATTCAAATTCACCAACATTAACGTTTAATTTGCTTCCGTCATAATCAGTATTGATTAAATTATCTGTTTTAGCATATGGATCCAAATAGTTCTTTTTAACTGAGTTAATAACAAGAGGAACTGTAATACCTGTTCCAATTGCAACAATTAAAATAGATGAAGTTAAAATTATTTTTCATCTTTTATTTTTTGGTTTTGTTGCTTTGACATTTTGGTTTTCTTGTTCTGCATTTTTCTTAACTAAACGCTCGAAAAATGTTTCTTTTTTCTTTCCCATAATGACTCCTTCATTTAAATTAGTTATTAAAAATAATATCTTATATTATATATAAAAATTTAAATTATAATAATAGTAATACTATGTTAGCAAATACGTTTAAAAGTGCACCTCTTATAGAGTTGCTTGATATCTTAAAGAAAGAAAAAATTCCTTTTTCATTTGGGTGAAAAAGTTTTTTAATATTGAAAGATAAACAAAAAGAGTTAAAAACCGAAGAAGTTAGATTAGCTTTATGGCATGAAGACTTTTTTAAGCTCTCAAGCAACTTCCCTAATTCATTCATCTTACCTGAGAACAATGACGAAAAAAATCTCAGTCCTTATTATGTATCTGGTGGCATTAAGATCTTTCTTGATATTATTGTAGGAACCGATAAAGAGCTATACAAGAGCTGATATAAATTTAAAAAATATAAACGTATTTTATATTGAGGAAATGGGAGAAAAAGCCTTTTTTACAAATTAATCGGTAAAAATACGGAGCCCATTTTACTTAGTGAATTAGTATCATCATTATCTCAAAAAAGATATACCAGATTTATTGTTTTAGGTTCAAATATTAATGATTTCAGAATATTTTTAAATTTAAACTATAATAATTGTCTTACAGTTGATTTAAATGGTATTAAAATCCCTATGTTTAAAGAATTTGAAAACTTAGCTTTAAATAATAATAAAAAGTTGAATTAGCCTATAAAACAGTAGAAAAGTGCAAAAATCAAGTTTGTACTTTTTTTAATTTCTTTTTTAAACGGCCACGAAGCTATTTTATAAATATTTGAAATTTTAGAACTCAAGATCAACAACAAAAAAGCAAAAAGAAAAAGCACACTATTATTATTGTGCTTTTCGAAAATTAAAAAGTTTAAATAAACGAGTTGTTCTAATTTAAAATACAACGATTATGATAAAAATACGAACGATATAAATAACGACCAAATATCGATTGTACATTGAAGTTATAAAAACGATTTAATAAAAAAATGAATAATCTAATAAAAATAAAAAACGATTTAATAAAAAAAATGATTGAATTTTTCTTGCCTAAGTAATTCTCTTTCTTAGGCATTTATCATTTTAACACATTTTTAGAGGTATTTAATAAAAAAAGTTAAAAAAATGCATATTTTTTATGTTTTTCGTGCTTTTTGCCTAATTTTGGTCCTTTTTTTCCAAATTTTCGTCATTATTAGGACTTTTTTCGTCAATTTCTGCAATTTCTGACGATTCAAAATCTTCCGAATTTTCTTCGTTTAGAGCGGCTGCGTCATAATCTAGTCAGACCAAATAACTGCCATAAGCAAATAATCCTGGTACTAAAATTCCAGCTACAGTAAATCATTTTGAACGATTTGAACAAGGTGGCTTTAAGTAAAAAATAGGTAATCAGCAATAAACAATAAGTGTACTTGAAGCTATTGTACCGCCAGATGTTACAAAATCTGTTTTATTTTTGACTAGACCAACTATTAATAAAATTCAACCGATATAAGAGATTAATTTTGCTATTAAAGAAGTAATTATTAATCCTTTTGCAGTATTAAATGAGGTAGATTTTTTCGACATATTAATATTATATAAAATAAAGAATAAAAAAATAAACACGCTTGGTGTTTATCGATCATAATAAGACAATGAAAGCTTATTATTCTGTTTTTGCTTTTTGTTCATTAACAAATTTATCTAAACGAGCTGATTTTCTAGCACCTTTGTTTGGGTGGAAAGTACCTTTTTGAACAGCTGTAGCAATTAATGAGTGTGCTTTAGCAACTAATTCAGATGCTTTAGGATCTTTAGCTAAAACTGCTTCACGTGCTTCACGAATTGCTTTTCTAACACGTGTTTTCATAGCATTATTTCTTAATCTGAATTCTTCTTGCTTAACAATACTCTTCATTTTTGATTTAATGTTTGCCATAATAAGCCTCCCTTTTTAAATATGTTAGTTTTTGCTAACTTAAAAATCCTTTTTATTATAACAAAAAGATAAATTTTTAATAAATTTTTATGTTTTTTGATGTTTTAGCTCGCTAAAAACAAAAACAAAACAGAAAAAACATTAATTTAGAATGCTGAAATTGTTTGATTTCTTGCTTAGCAAAATGGTTATAAATTATTATATTCTTATCTTTTTATATAAAAAAATGACACAAAAGGCTCAAAAGTGTCATAAAAGTAAACTTTTTTAGAAATTTAGCAACATTTAGTAATTGCAAATTACGAAATTTTAATAATTTCGAATAATACTAAACGTACAAACTTATAAATTTAATTTTGATTTTTTTAATAATCATCATCATTACTACGAACATATTTAGAATATGCAAATAAGAACATATTGATGTTAGCTTGTTTATTATTAATTTTTAAATGTGAAAAATCTTGGATTAATCAGTAATAAATATAGTTAGAGAGGTTCTTTTCTTTTAAATAGTCCATTGTATTATTGAAAGAGAGCTTATCATATTGGAATAAATAGTTTTTTGCAATTGGGTCAACTTGTTCATAAACAATTTTGGTTTCTTTGAAATTTAATAAAGATTCGAAATGTACTTTTGCTTTAGTTGAATTATTAAATTTAATTCATTCTTTGATTTTTCTTTTAGTTAGAATGATTCAAGCTAGACCCGTAAAATCAGCAATTGAGAATAAGATATTAATTGCGAAAAAGATAATAAATAATTTTGATCTAAATGGATTAAGCAGTTTTCCAGTATTAGGATCGATTGCTGCCGATAAAGACATCAACACATATAATGAAAGATTGAAAAATAACAATATTGCTATATACCGAACAAAGACTTGATATGTTTTCAGAAGCTTATTAAAAAATATATTTCTTACTTTTAATTGATTGTTAATTACATATGTTCGAGCGTAATATATTTTTGAAATAAAATGTTTTGATCGGCTACTTGCGACGAAAATAATTGCTAAAGTATGCGTAGCAAGTAAAATAAATAATCCAAGAAAAAAAGTTCCAAATTCCATAAAATTCCTTCAAAATAATTTTACTATAAATAATAACTTTTTGGTGAATACAAAACCCTATAATTAAGCACTTTTATAACCAAAAATAAGGCTTAATTTTGGAACATTTTTAAGCTCAAAAAGCATACATAAAATCAGCAAGTTTTTAAATCTAAAAAATCAAAATTCCTTTTTTAATTTAAAAACATAAATTAAAAAATATAAAATTTACTAATAACACTGTTTTATAAATGCTTTCGTAAATTTTTAAATAAAATAAATTTTAATTTTTTATAATTTTTTAACTTAAAAAATGGTATTTACCACATTCTTATAATATATTCTATTATTTAATTTTAATATTAAATATTTATGTAATAATATTAAATATATAGTATAAATAATAATCAATAAAAATAATAAGGAGAAGTGATGTCGTATAAAGCCTTATATCGGAAATATCGCCCGAAATCTTTTGATGATGTTAAGGGTCAGGATCATATCGTTCAAACGCTAAAAAACATTATTAATAGTCGCAAAATAAGTCATGCTTATTTATTCAGCGGACCTCGTGGAGTTGGTAAAACTTCAGTTGCTAAAATTTTTGCAAGTCTAATAAATTGCTACCATAATGCAGATGACTTTTCTCATTTATGTAAGATGTGTGAAGAACAAATTAATAACAATATTGACATAATTGAAATGGATGCTGCTTCAAATAATGGGGTTGATTCAATAAGAGAATTAAGAGAAAAAATTCAGCATTTACCAGCTATGGGAAATTACAAAGTATACATTATCGATGAAGTTCATATGCTTTCAAAAGGCGCTTTCAATGCTCTTTTAAAAACATTAGAAGAACCACCTGCACATGCTGTATTTATTCTAGCAACAACGGATCCTCAAAAAATCCCAACCACTATTTTATCTAGAGTTCAAAGATTTAATTTTAGAAAAATTTCAACAGGAGTTTTAATTCAACAACTTAGAGAAGTTTTACAAAAAGAAAATATTAAATATGAAGAAGCAACTTTAGGTTATATTGCTAGATTAGCAACTGGAGGAATGCGTGATGCACTTTCAATTGTGGATCAAGCTAATGCCTATGGTAATGGTGAATTAAAACTTGAAGATGTTATGTATTCATTCGGAATTACTTCTAATGAAAGTTTAATTAATTTAATTAACTTCCTTTATGAAGGCAAAACTAAAGAAGCTTTAGTATTATTCACAAATTTAAAAAATGCTGGAATTGATTATAGACAATTTGTAAATGGCTTAATTGATTTAGTTAAAGATTACTTAATTTACAATAAAACCAAAGACATCAAATCAATTGAAATGCTTTCAGTTGATGAAATCAACTTATTAAGAATTAATATTGATTACGCTTTAAAAGTTTATGAACAACTTTACAAGCTAGAAAAAGATTTATACTATACAGAAAATGCTTTTCAATTAATTGAACTATTTTTAATAAAAATAGCAAACAGTGTTGAAGAAACTCAACCAAAGGTTCAGTTACAAATCAACATAGATACAAAGGAGGTCGCAATGCCTGAAGATAAAAAACAAGTTTCAACTGGTGAAACAAAATTAAACAACATTATAAATGAAACTAAACAAGCAGTTTTTGAAGCTAACGTTGATAATGTTATTAATGAAACAATCGAAAACAGCATATTAACAGGGGAATTTGACTCAGCAATAGTGCTAGATGAAGATGTTTTAATCGACTCAAGAGAAATTGAATTAATGGATGATGATGAACAAACACCATCAAAATTAATTACTTTAGTTGAACCATATGATAATAAATATAAGAAAATGACATCATTTGTTCCTAAATATTCAGATGACACTATAATTCAATTATTGCTTCGTTCAGATTTAGGAGTTATTAATTCATACAAGAGTTCACTTAATTATCTTAAGGCTGCACCAAAAGAAGATTATAAAGGATTAATTGAAGCATTATCAGCTTGTACAATTAAAGCAGCTAATACAAATTTTATTCTTTTTACATCAAGAGACTTAGGCGCCCTTAACTATTTACAAAACAATGAAAATAAAGGCAATGTTCAAAAATTTTTATCAGATTACTTTGGCTCATACAAAAACTTAGTGCTTCTTGAAACAGACTATTTTAAGAAATTAGCTAATGGCTTAGCCAAAAGGTTAGAAGATGGTACTCAAAGTGCAAACGTTTTGAACAAAGATTTTGTTTTAGAGCCTGTCAAAATTGAAAAAGAAAAAAATGCAACCCAACAATTATTTGATTTACTTAATGGGGAAACAAAATAACAAGGAGATAGAACATGGATCAAAATATGATTAGAAAAATGCAAAAACTTCAACAAGAACTTGAAGACAAAACAGCAGTATTTTTAGAACAAGAATTTACAATAACAAAACACGGTGTAACAATTGTTGCTAAAGGTAGCAAGCAAATTGTTTCTATTACAATTGAAGACAACGATTTATTAGACCCAGAAGATCCTGAAATTTTACAAGATATTTTACAATTGGCTTTAAATGAATTGTTTGACGATATTGATGAAAAACAAAAAGCATTAATGCCAAATATTCCAGGTTTAGGTTTCTAACATGGAAATTAAAACTATCGATGAATTGAATAAAACTTTGAACAAAATTCCAGGCGTTAGCAAAAAACAAGCTGACAGGATTTCAAACTTTTTACTCAATCAACCTCGTGAATTTTCAGATGAAATAATTAGTAAAATTAATGACCTTAAAAATAACATAACATTTTGCCCAAAATGTTGTTTTATAGTTGAAAACGGAAAATGTTTGAACTGTGATAGAGACAATGTTTGAAACATTTTAATGGTTGTTGAAAGTGTTCAAAACGCTAAGAAAATTTTTGATATGAATTTTTATGATGGTTATTTTTACATCCTTCCATATTTATTAGATATAGATAAAAAGGATGATTATAACTATCCAAATTTAATTAAATTTGCTAAAGAAAAGAAAGTTGATGAAGTAGTATTAGTACTCAGTCCAACTCTTGAAGGTTCAATGACAAATGAACATTTAAGCAAATTATTAAAAGAAAATAATTTCAAAGTTTCAAGAGCGGCAATTGGTTTACCAATGGGTGCTAATATTGAATATTTAGACTCTTACACAATTAAACAATCAATAGAAAATAGAACAAAATAGGAAGTAGGATTTAATATGTTTATAACTTTTGAAGGACCAGATGGTAGTGGAAAATCAACCCTAATAGTTGAGCTTATTCTTAAACTACTTAATCAAAAACCACATTTACAGTATATCTCAACCAGAGAACCTGGTGGGAAAGACATTAGAGAAGCTGAAAGGATTAGAGAAATTATTTTAGATAAAAGTTCAAACATTTCAGCTATGTCTGAAGCCTTACTTTATACAGCTAGTCGTAGAATTCACTTGGAAAGAATTATTTGACCAGCCTTAAAAGAAAATAAACTAGTGGTATGTGATAGATATATTGATAGCTTCTATGCTTATCAAGGTTATGCTCGAGATTTAGGAATTGATTTTGTTAAAAAAATCACAGAACTAGTAATTGATAAAACTTATCCAGATATTACTATTTATTTAGATATTACTGAAGAACAAAGTGAATATCGTAGAAATGTTGTAAGAGTAGTACCTGATAGATTAGATAGTGAAAGCATCGAATTTCACAAAAAAGTTATAAACGGCTATAAAGAATTAATTAAACAAGATCCTGATCGTTTCATTGTTGTTAATGGATGACAAAGTATTGATGATGTATTGAACGAAGTTTATGAAAAACTTCTAAAACATCCTAAATTTAAAGCTTTTTGGGAAAAGATTTAACAAATGGTAAATAAGAATCTTAAAACGATTATTGATAATTCTTTAAAGCAAAACAAATTAAGCCACTGCTATTTATTAAATGCAGAAGCAAAAGTAAATATTGATGATTCAATCCTATACATCATTAATAAAACAAATAATACAGAGTTAAAAACTCTTAAAGCGGAAGAACTTCCTCCTACTGTTCTATTTTTTGAAAATGATCTAGCAAAAGAAAAAATTGTAGAAGTATTAGAAAGTAGTACACTTTCTGCTTTTAATTTAAATGAAACTAAATTTATTATTTTAAAAAACATTGAATTTGCTAGAAAAGAAACTTTAAATGCATTGCTCAAAAGTATTGAAGAACCAAGCGACAACACTTGTTTTATTTTAACTACTTCAAATAAAAACAAAGTATTAGGTACCATTAAATCACGTTCAATTGTGATAAATATTACTGCTCCTTCTAATAATGATTTAGAAGAATTATTAATTCATGATTATGAGTTAGACAAAAAAACTGCTTGATTTTATAGCAACATTTTTGTTGATGAAAATGAGTTTGAAAAGTATAGAGAAGACATTGATTATGAATTAGTTTTAAACCTTGCTAGTGCTCTTCAACAAAGCCTTAATAATCGTTATTTACTTTATTTATATTTGGTTAAATTTACCAAAAAAGATTCAAAAAACAAAATGATTTTCTTAATTAAAGCCTTAAGATTTCTTTTGTATTTAAGTATTGTTGATATCCCTATTCCAGAAGCTAAAATAAGTAAAGTTGTTGAAAAGGTTAAGGGCTCAAAAATTGACATAAAAGATTGTTTTATAGCTATTTCCGACTATTTAAGCAGTATTGATACATATCAAAATTACTTTTTACAAACTGAAAAAATGCTAGTAAGAATTATGGAGTGTTATGAGTAAATTATATATAGTAGGAACCCCAATTGGTAATTTTGATGATATCACTTTAAGAGCTCTAAATACTTTAAAAATAGTTGATGCAATTGCTTGTGAAGACACAAGAGTAACTGCTAAATTATTAGAACATTTTCAAATTAATAAAAAGCTTTATGCTTACAACAAAATTAATGAAAAAGCTAGCGCAAAAGGTATGATTGATTTAATTATTAAAAATGACTGAAACCTAGCATTAGTTAGTGATGCCGGTATGCCTTTAGTTAGTGATCCTGGTTTTGATTTAGTAAAAGAAGCTCGTAATAATAATATTGAAATTGAACTCATTCCAGGAGTTAATGCAGCAATTAGTGCTTTCGCCTTAAGTGGTTTAGCTAGCACCTTTATTTTCCATGGCTTCCCAAAAGAAAAGTCTGGACAAAGAAGAAAACAAATTGAAGCTTTGGATAATGAAAACGCACATATTTTTTATGTGGCTCCGCATAAATTTGACTTGCTAATTAATGATATTGAAGCAGTTTGAGGCAATAAAGCAACCTTGTTTTTAGCTAGAGAACTAACCAAAATGCATGAAAGCCATTATTATGGAACACCACAAGAAATCATCAATCAATTAAATGAAACTAGCAAAAAAGGTGAATACACTTTAGTAGTAAAAATTAATAAAGAAAAAAATATTAAGATTAATAAGTATGCAAAAGAAGCGAACTAATATATAATATAACCAACAATAATCATTAAATATTCTATTAATAATAATATTCAAGGAGAAACAATGAGTAATGTTAATATTTTTGCATTAGGTGGTTTAGACGAAAACGGTAAAAACTGCTATGTATTTGAATATGATGAAAAAATTTATATCATCAACTCAGGTACAAAAATCCCTATCAACTCAAATAATGGTATTGATACATTAATTCCAAATTTTGATTATTTAGTTAAACATAAAGACAAAATTGTTGGTATTTTTATAACCGATGTTAAGAATGAATCATTTAGTTCACTTCCATGATTGCTTATGAAATTACCTAATATTCCAATTTACACATCTAAATTTAACAAAATTTTGGTAGCAGACAGATTAAGTAAATACAAACTTAATGAAACCAAAATTAAAATTAACATTTTAGATCAACCAACTAAAGTAGGTCCTATATTTGTTGAACCAATTGAATTAGCTGGATCAATGCCAGGTCATATTGGTTTAGATTTTATAACACCAGAAGGTGATTATGTGTTTATGTTCAACTTTGTTGAAGGTAATTTAGGAATTTATGGTAATTTAGATTTTGCTGAATTAGCTAAAACAAGATTTGCTAAACGTAAAGTTAAAATGCTAGTAGTTGATTCAGGAAGAGCTAACTATAATGGTAGAGCTATTGATAAAATTCAACTTCCAAGACAAGTTGAAGAAGCATTTATGACTGCTAAGCCAGATCAAAGAATTATTGTTGGAGCTTATGATGAAGAAATGTACGCAATTAGCCAAATTCTTCAATATGCTTATATAACTAAAAGACCAGTTATTGCTTATGGTAAAACATATGGTCAAGTTCTTGAAATCATTAAGCTTGCTAAACCTGATTTAAAATTACCTCAAATTATTGATTACCAATATGCTAACAAAACTAAAAACGCAGTTGTTTTAGTAACTGGAACTACTGAAAGATTACATGCTAGATTCTTAAGAATAACAGACAACAAAGACGTTTATTTAAAATTACAACCTACTGATACAGTAATTATGATAGCTCCTGCTATTAATGGATTAGAAAGTTTAGAAGCAGTTGCTTTAGATGAAATTGCTAGAATTACACCTAAAATTGTTGAAGCTACAAATAGTGAATTATATCGTCATAGACCAGCTAGAGAAGATTTAGTTAAATTAGTTAACATTTTAAAACCAGAATATATTATTCCAGCTCAAGGTTTATATAGATACCTTTTGGATGCTTCAAAATATATAGGAAATGAATCAACAGTTAATCCAAAGAATATATTTGTTCTTCAAAATGGACAAGTTGTTCATTTAATTGATGGCAAAGTTGTTTCATATAAAGGCAAAGTAAAAGAAATTGGTGATGTAATTATTGATGGTTTTGGTGTTGGCGATATTAGCACTGAAGTTATTAATGAACGTGAAGTTTTAGGTCGTGAAGGTGTTGTTTTAATTATTGCTAGATATAATTCAAAAACAAAAAGTTTTATCGGATCAATGCAAGTTAATTATGTAGGTTCAATTGATAAAGATGAAAAGAAAGAAGCTACTAATTTAATTAAGTCAACGATTATTAATTTAATCGAATCAAAAACCTTCGATGGAATTAAAGATCTTCAAAATCAATGTCGTCAAGTAGTTCGTAAGAAAATCTTCAAATCATATAATAAGGAACCGATTGTTGTAGTTTCATTTGTTCAAGTATAATCATAAAATTTATGCTAGTTATTAGCATATTTTTTATGCTCTTTTTAACATATTGGGCTGTTTTATAGGTTGAATAGTAATTTAAGGAGTAATAAATTTACTGCTAATTAGTAATAAAGTTTTTGAACAGAATTTTTATACTTAAGTGGGAATGATTAAATTTATGCTACTAAGTGGGAAAGGTTTTTAACTGTAAAAATTAGGACTTTTAGAATTGGAATCCACTGTCAAATTTTTATACTTAAGTGGGAATGATTAAATTTATACTACTAAGTGGGAAAGGTTTCGAGTGTAAAAATTGCATTCATTATTAGGACTTTTAAAATTGGAATTCCCTCTCAAATTTTTATACTTAGGCGGGAATGATTCAATTTATGCTACTAAGTGGGAAAGGTTTTTAACTGTAAAAATTAGGACTTTTAAAATCGGAATTCGTCATCAAATTTTTATACTTAAGTGGGAATGATCAAATTTATGCTACTAAGTGGGAAAGGTTTTTGGACACAAAAACTGCATTCATTATTAGGGCTTTTAAAATGGAATCCGTTATCAAATTTTTTATACTTAAGTGAGAACGTTTTGTTTTATGCTACTAAGTGGGAAAGGTTTTTAACTGTAAAAATTAGGACTTTTAAAATTGGAATCGAATATCAAATTTTTATACTTAAGTGGGAACAACCCAAATTATGCTACTAAGTGGGAAAGGTTTAATTCAACAAATCACAAAAATTTTAATTAAGAGTTTCAAAAATGAGACTTTAGCAATGTTTATGCCAAATTAGTTCATTATAATAATATAATTATTATATTAAGTAATAAGGACAATGAATAATGGGAGGTTTTATGAATAACAAAAAAGTTAAGTTAGGTCAATTTTTTACTAAAGACTCAATATGATTAAAGCCTCAAATTATTGATTTTATTAAAAAGTCAAATTGTTCAATTGCTTACGATCCATTCGCTGGTGGAGGCGACTTATTAAATGTTGTTCAATCAATTTCAAATATCAAAAAAGTTAAAGGATTAGATATTGATCCTTCTTTAACCTGAGAATTAAATGACTCACTAAACTTCATTCCACATATTGATGATGCAATAATAATTACAAATCCTCCATATATTGCTAAACAATCTGCTTCAAAAAAGAAAATAGATTTATCTAATTATTTTAAGAATTCTATATATGATGATGTTTATCTCATTGCTTTAGATAGAATGCTAGAAGCGCAACAATTTGTTGTTGCTATTATTCCTGAATCATTTTTAAATTCATCATACAAGCAAAAAGATAGAATCCATTCTATAACAATATTGGAAGAAAATCCTTTTGAAGATACCGAAAACCCCGTTTGTGTTGTCTGCTTTGATAATGTTATTTAAAAAAGAAAAAGATATTCTAATTTACAAAAACGACAGTTTTATAGGAACATTAGACAACATTAATAAAGTAAAACTAGAATCAACAAAGAAAATAAGCATAACATTTAACGACACAAAAGGTTGATTAGGTTTTAGAGCAATTGATTTAGCTAATACTAAAGATGTTATTGAGTTTAATTTTAAAGAAAACATTAAATATGACTGACAAAATAAAATCAAAGAATCATCAAGACATTATTCATTAATCGATCTAGAGATACCAGATGAAAAGCGTATCTTTTTCATAAATGAATGTAATAAATTACTTAAAGAAATAAGAGAAAAATCTTATGATTTATTATTAACCCCATTCAAAGGAAATGATAAAAATGGATCTCGTAGAAGAAGATTAGATTTCAAACTTGCAAGAGCAATTATGGAAAAAGCATACAACGAAACGATGAGGTAATAATGTACAATAACAAAAATAATATGTATTATTTTTTAACCAGTCAGTTGTCTAATAATTATGAAGACATTATTAATGATAAAAATCCTATGGGTGTGCTAGTCATAAGCGAAAACATAAATTCGCCAGCGACTGAATTAATGGATGCTAATGATCAATTAATTGAATTAATAGCAACTTATAAGACTTTATCAGGCAGTTACATAAAAAACGAAAAAATATTAAATACTGTTATTGATAAAATAATAAATTTAGTTGAAACCACTAATAGAATTAATTATTCTCCTTTTTTGTGTTTATTTTCAAGTTCTAAATTATTCATATAATGCTTATATAAATGATTCAAAATCTATGAATCTAAACACCAAGAGAGAATTATTTAAAAGAATTGTTCAACTTTACATTGAAAATAGACATTCAATTTATTGTTATCATGGTTATAGTAATCAAGCATTACAAATAAACGCTGATTTAGCAACCAATAAAAGAAAAGGGAAAACGGGAATTAAACAAATTTTGAACGTTCTAGAACCATATTCATTTATTAAAGCAAATTCATTAAACGAATTTAATAATTATAAATTCATGTATATATTGCCAGATAAAGGCGATAAAGAACTTTTTGACAAAATATTAAAAGATAAAAATATAAGATTTCAATTTAGAAAAGAAAGAGAAAATAAAAATCCAGATTTATTAATCAAAATTGGCGATGAAATATTTATAGTTGAGCATAAATTAACAAATGGTTCAGGTGGAACACAAAACGCGGGAATTAATGAAATTATTCGCTTTATAAGTCATTCAGAAATAAATCCAAAAGTTCATTATGTATCATGTTTACAAGGCAATGTTTTTAGAAAACTAAATCAACAAAATGAAAAATCTAAAATACAACATACTTCATTAATTGATAGTTTAAAAATGAATCCTCAAAACTTTTTCTTAAATAACAATGGATTTTCTCAACTCATTCTAGACTATATAAGAAACAGATAGTAATTATTTTCTAAGCTTATGAATATTATTAAGTATATTGGGTCTTTATTTTGGCAACACTTATAAGTCAGGAAAACTATATTCCTGTTTTTTTATTTTTCCTTTAAGTTATAGATATCAACCTATTAAATTTTTATACTTAAGTGGGAATGATTCAATTTATGTTACTAAGTGGGAAAGGTTTTTAACTGTGGAATATTAAGGCTTTTAAAATTGGAATTCGCTTTCAAATTTTTATACTTAAGTGGGAACAAACCAAATTATGCTACTAAGTGGGAAAGGTTTTTAACCGTGGAATATTAGGACTTTTAAAATTGGAATCACTGTCAAATTTTTATACTTAAGCGGGAATAATCGTTTTATGCTACTAAGTGGGAAACACAATTATTCATTGATCATTATTTATTTTTAATGCATTTAATTAATGCAATTTTGAAGTTTTATATTATAAACATATTGATTTTTCTAGTAAGTATTTTGACTAAAACAACTATAAAATAAGATAATACAAAAACTTAGTAGTTTGAAAATATTATTATAATATTTATATTAAATGTTAAAATTATAATATTATCAATAAATATTTAGGAGGTTGCATGAAAGCAATTATTAATCCAGATGAATACACTGCTATTCAAAAAAATCTTGATGCAGAATCAAAAGAATATTACAAAAATTTAATGAAAGAAAAAAAGTTACCAGTTGCTAAAAAAGCCTTTGCATTTTTCGTTTCATCGCTTGTTTTATTATCATTAGTTCCAGTATGTATTATTGTTTTAAGTATACTTTACTCAATCAAGACAATTCCATCAAATGTTGTAAATCCAATTAACTGAACTCTTTTTGGAACTATGCTTGTGCTATTATTAGTCGGTTCATATTTATACTCTTTACACATTGGGCAAAAATCACTTGTAAAACAAGAAGCATACAAACAAATTGATTATCATAAAGTTTTACCTGATATTTTTAAAACTTTTAATATTGATTTTGTAAATGACCCAACTGAAACCGAAAAATCTGATCATGATTCAATTTATGATTTAGAAAAGTATGTTAAAAATCTTTATGAAAACGAAGAAAATCTCCAATTTGAAGAAACAAGTAAATCATATATTTTTAAAGATATGGACACAAATGACAAATGAGTTGTTAGAGAAGTTGCTGTTACAAAAGAAGGTTCTGATAAACCTGAATACTCATTATTCTTTAAAGGTGAAATCACAAATGATTTAGAACAAAGTTTCTATGCTTTCTATCAAGGTGAACTAGGAAGTCAATTAAGCAAAAAAGAAACAAATCAATTTGTTAAAGTTGATGAAGAAATGGAACTTTATGCAACCGCTAATGTAATTAAAGATGAAACCAAAAAAGATTTATTCAATTTCTATAAAGAATATTCATTATCATCAAAAAACTTTGGTATTAATTACATGTTTGAAACCAAGAAAATGTACATTTGAGTTAAAACATCTTCAAAACTTTTTGAAGCTTCAAAAGCACCAAATGTTTCAGCTATCCTTTTAAATCATGCTTACTTAGTAACAAGCATGATGGAAAAATCAAGCAATCTATTGAAATAATTTTATCGTATCAAAGCATCATTTATTGGTGCTTTTTTATATTGAGTTTTTATTAAAAAGTACAATAAAAAAATAATAATGCTTTGCTCTATAAATCTATAAAACAGCATTATTATAAAATTATTGCTATCTAATATGGTCAATAAATAAAACATAAACTTGACCGTATTTTTTCTCTTTAGCATAGGTTAAACCTTTAGGCAAAATGATTTTATCCGGGTTATCTGTCTCAACAATGATTTGTCCATATTTTGCTAAAAAACCATTTTGTAAAATAAGGTTTAAACTTTGATTTAATAAATCATATTCAGCATAAGGCGGATCAACAAAAATAAAATTAAATTCTCTGCCAGTCATATTAGTTAAAAAGTCAATTGCATTCTTTTGGAATACTTCAGCATTATGAATTTCTAGCTTGCTTAGATTATTTTTAATTGTGTTAATTGCATCTCCATTATTATCAACTAGCACGCTTTTCATAGCTCCATTGCTAATAGCTTCAATGCCAAAAGAACCACTTCCGGCAAATAAATCGAGCACAATTTTGCCTTCAATTTGAAAATGAATTGATGAAAAAATAGCTTCTCTAACTCTATCCATTGTAGGTCTTGTGTTTGTTGTGTTAGGTTGATCTATTTGTCTATGTCTATATTTTCCTGAAATTATTCGTAACATCATCCCTCTTTGTTAATCATTATATTATTTATTATATAATTACGATATGAAAAAATATAATGTTAAATTAGTATTCTTACCTGATAAAGTATTAAGAGAAAAATCAAAAGATGTTCCTATTCCTTTGACGAAAGAAGATGAGGATTTAGCTAAAAGAATGATTTATCATATTGATGATAGTCAAAAACCAGGTTCAAAATTTAGACCAGGTGTCGGTGTAGCTGCCGTTCAATATGGTATTTTAAAAAACATGTTTTACATAAATTCAGATGTTGGACCTGAAAGTAAACACGTCAGAGATGTCTTCATTAATCCTAAAGTGATTGCCACAAGCGAAAAACTTGTAGCTATCCAAGAAGGTGAAGGTTGCTTAAGTGTTGGCGATAACATTCCAAATCAAGAGGGATACGTTTATCGTAAAAATAGGATAGTCTTTGAAGCTTACTCATATTTTGAAAAGAAATGAAAGAGATTTGATTTTACTGGCTATCCAGCAATTGTTGCTCAACATGAATTGGATCATTTACAAGGTAAATTATTTATTGACTATATAAATAAAAATGATCCTTGAATTAAAAAAGACGCAATTATAGTTTAAAAATAAAAGGTAACAAAGAGAAATAAAATGATAGAACAATGACAAAAATTTGCTTTTAATCCATGGTCGATGATTATTCCAATAGTTTTAGTAATTATTGTAATTAGTTCAGCCATTATTAGCGGTATTAGGCGTGGTATATATGGTGGAATTATAACAGCAAGCTTTGGAGTAGGTGGATGACTAATAGGCTTTGCTTTATCACCTGTTTTGGCAAGCAGTATCATAAAAAATGTTAAGTTTGAGCACAAAGAAGAAGTAATTAGATCAGTTGAAGAACTTAAACCGTTTCTTATGGGTTTAATGATGCTAGCAATTCAAATTCCTTTCTTAATTATTGGCGGAATCTTAATTTTGATTTTGCATAATGTTCTTCATAAACCAATTAAAAGAAGAAAAGAAAATCATATCAGTACAGTTGGTTATCGCTCAATTGGTGCAGTTATAGGCACTGTTGGAGTTATCCCATGTTCAATATTAGTTGCTAATGTTTCTGGAGTTGTTACAACCCAAAACCGTGTTATTAATGCTAATGATAAAATGCTAGAATGAATTAGTTTTAATAAAGCAAAAGGTGCTTCGCTTTATACTCCGGGTTTAATTGCATCAGCAAAACTTGGTGTGAATGTCTTAAAAGGCGATGATAATAAAACCAATTATAATGATGATATTTCTGATTATTTCAGAGAATTTGTTAACCCAAAAAATTACATTGTTGTAAATCGTGAAACTAATCAATATGTAACTTACAACAAGAATATTGACCTAAATATTTTTAAAGGTACTAGCCCCAAATATGACATTATGTTCTATTTTTCACTTGATGGTTTATCAAAAGAAGATGTAGAAAATAAGACATACCAAGCTAAAAATTTAAATAAATTAGTTGAAAATGTTAGAAACATAATTGTTCTTTTCCGAACAACTAAAGAGTCATTTGACATCTTTAATATCATTTTAAAATTGTATTCATTATATTACTCAACCGAAATCAAAAACTTAGTAAATTACATCAATGATGTACCTGATTCTATTATTCAAAATGCTAATTTAATTGATGTTAATATTAAGCCTGAGCAACAGTTAAAATTAAAATCTGATGCTTATTTACAAAGTGCTATACAAATTATTGTAGAAGCAATTGACTATGAACTTAAACAAATGGATAATATAAGTGAAGATAAGAAAAAAATAATAATTGATAAAACTAACGTTGTTTTAAACAAAATTATTTCAGCATGTATAACAGTCGAAAAATAATGGCTGTTATTTTTATTTTTATCCTATTTTATAGTTGTTTAAGAAAAATACAAAGCATAAATTATCTAGTAAATTTTTCATCTAATCATTATCATATATTGAATTTAATATATAATTACAATTATGAATAATATTTATGATGCAAGTAGTATACAACAACTAAAAGGTCTTGAAGCCGTTCGAAAACGTCCTGGTATGTACATCGGATCAACTGATGTTAATGGACTTCATCACTTAGTTTGAGAAATAGTTGATAACTCAATTGATGAGGCTTTAGCAGGTTATGCAAACGAGATTATAGTTGTTTTAAATAAAGATGGTTCAGTTATTGTTTCTGATAATGGTCGTGGTATTCCAGTTGGTATGACACCTAGTGGTAAAAGTGCTGTTGAATTAGTTTTCACAGAACTTCATGCTGGTGGTAAATTTAATGAAGGCGCTTATAAAACTTCTGGTGGTTTACATGGTGTGGGTTCATCAGTTGTTAATGCCTTAAGTAATAAATTAATTTGTACTGTTTACCGTGATAAAAAGATCTATGAAACAATTTTTGAAAATGGTGACAACATTGTAGAAAGAACAAAAGAAATTGGAACAACTAACAAAAGAGGAACAACTGTTAGATTCTGACCTAACTATGAAATTTTCAAAAGAGCTAAATTAAGTTTTGAAATTATTGCTGAACGTTTAAGAGAAAGTAGTTTCTTAATTGGCGGTTTATCAATCACATTAATCGATGAAATTAATGGCAAAAGAGAACAATTTATTCATGAAAATGGTCTTGAAGCCTTTGTTCATTTTATTAATGAAACTAAAACTCCAATTGGGAATATTGTAACTTTTAAAGAAACAAAACGTGATATTGAAGTGGAATGTGGTTTTCAATTTACAGATAGCTATAATGAAACAATTTTATCTTTCGTTAATAATGTTAAAACTAAAGATGGTGGTACACATGAAGTTGGACTTAAGTCTGCTTTAACTAAAACATTCAACGATTTTGCTTTAGATGAAAAAATGTTAAAAGGTAAAAATACTTTTGATGGTGAAGATATCCGTGAAGGTTTGACAATCATTTTATCAGTTAAAATTCCTGAAAAATATCTTGAATTTGTTAGTCAAACAAAAGATAAATTAGGAACTCCAGAAGCGAAAGGTGTAGTTGAAGAAATTGTTTCTAAACATTTAAAATTATGAATTACTGAAAACAAACCATTAGCTAAAAAGATTTTAGAAAAAATTAAGAAAGCTTCAGATTCAAGAGAAGCTGCTAGAAAAGCTCGTCAAGAAGCTCGTAAAACTAAATCAGCTTTAAAAGAAAAACAAATTTTAAGTGGTAAATTAACTCCAGCTCAATCTAAAAATCCAAAAGAAAAAGAACTATTCTTAGTCGAAGGGGACTCAGCTGGTGGTAGCGCAAAATCAGGCAGAGATAGAAGATATCAAGCTATTCTTCCATTACGTGGTAAAGTAATTAACACTGAAAAATCAAGACTTTTTGAAATTCTTAAAAATGAAGAAATTGCAACCATAATTAATACAATTGGTGCTGGTATTGGTAATGATTTTGATTTATCAAAAGCTCAATATGGCAAAGTAATTATTATGACAGATGCCGATACCGATGGTGCTCATATTCAAATATTATTATTAACCTTCTTCTTTAGACATATGCGTAAGTTAATTGAAAATGGTAATGTTTATATTGCCCTCCCTCCTTTGTTCAAATTGACTTCAAATAAGGCAAAAAAGGAAATTGTTTATGCTTGAGATGAAGAAGAATTAAGAGAATTATTAGCTAATAAATATAAAGGTGCTGAAGTGCAACGTTATAAAGGTTTAGGTGAAATGAATGCTGATCAATTATGAGAAACAACCATGAATCCTGAAACCAGAACCCTAATTCAAGTTAAGATCGAAGATGCTGCTTTAGCAGAAAGAAGAGTTTCAACTTTAATGGGTGAAAACATTGAATTAAGAAAAGACTGAATTAACAAAAACGTTGACTTTACCTTAGAAGATGATTTTGATATCAGCAAAAAATAGAGAAAGGATTTTATGAATAAGAATAATCAAAATAAATTAGACGACTTATTATCAAAAATTATTCAAGAAAATCTTGACTCTATAATGTCTGATAGATTTAGTCGTTATTCAAAATATATTATTCAACAACGGGCATTGCCTGATGTTCGTGATGGGCTTAAACCAGTTCAAAGAAGAATTTTATATTCTATGTTTGATTTAGGTTTACAACACACTAAACCATTTAAAAAATCAGCACGTGTTGTTGGTGATGTTATTGGTAAATATCACCCACACGGTGATTCATCAATTTATGAAGCTATGGTGCGTATGGCACAAGACTGAAAAATGGGTCATACACTTTTAGAAATGCATGGTAATGTTGGTTCGATTGATGATGACCCAGCTGCTGCTATGCGTTATACTGAAGTTCGTTTATCTGAAATTTCAGAATACATAATTGGCGATATTAAAAAGAATACAGTTAAGTTTGCTCCTAACTTTGATGACTCGGAAAAAGAACCAGTAGTATTGCCATCAATTATTCCAAACTTGCTTATTAATGGGGCTGTTGGTATCGCTAGTGGTTTTGCAACTAATATGCCTCCACATAATTTAAATGAAGTTTTGGATGCTACAATCGCTAAAATTAAAAACCCCGATATTCAACTTTCAAGACTTTTTAAAATTGTTAAAGGACCAGATTTTCCAACTGGTGGTGTAATCTATGGAACTGAAGGTATTCAAGAAGCATTTGAAAGAGGAAAAGGTAAATTAACATTAGTTTCAAAATACAAAACATTTGAAGATAATAAAAATAAATTTATTGAAATTAGTGAAATACCTTATGGTGTTGTAAAAAGTGATTTAGTTCGTGAAATTGATTTAATTATTGAATCTGAAGAAGTTAATGGCTTATTAGAAGTTAAAGATCAATCAGATAGAAATGGTATTAGCATTTTAATTACACTTGCTAAAGATGCAAATGAAGAAGTTATTGTAAATTATCTTTTATCAAAAACCCAAATGCAAATTTATTACAACTACAATAATGTTGTAATTCAAGATAACACACCAAAAGTTTTAAATCTCTCACAACTTTTAGATGCTTACTTATCACATGTTAAAGATGTAAAAAGAGCAACACTTCAATATGATTTAGTTAAATATAAAGCTCGTTTAGAAATTGTTGAAGGTTTCTTAAAGGTCGCTGAAATAACAGACCAAGTTATTGCAGTAATTCGTAAGAGTGAAAACTCAAAACAAGGTGTTATTGAGAACTTAATGTCTGTGTTTGGATTTACAATTAATCAAGCTACAGCAATTGCTGAATTAAGACTTTATAAATTAAGCAAAACTGATAAAGAAGCCTTCTTAATTGAAAAAGGTGATTTAGAAAAACTTATTAATCATTGTGAATTATTATTAAGCGATGAAGAAGAATTTAATAAGTACTTAATTGAAACTTTACAAGATATCAAAAAGATGTTTGGGCGTGAAAGAAGAACCCAAATTTTAGATGAACAATATAAAGTGTCAATTAACGAAATCGACTTAATTAAAGAGGAAGAAGTATTTTTATCAGTAAGTAAATTTGGCTATTTAAAACGTTTATCAATAAGAGTTGTTGATTCAAATGACTTCATTTCTTTCGGATTAAAAGAACAAGACAAAATCATGTTTTTCAGTAGAACAAACACATTGAATACCATGTTATTGTTCACTAATTTAGGTAATTATGCAGTGCTTCCAGTTTATAAAATTGCTGATTCGAAATGAAAAGATTTTGGAAGTCATTTAAGTGAATTTGTTGAACTAGCTTCAGGCGAAGAAGTAGTTGGAGTTATTGAAGTTACTGACTTTAACTTACTTAACTATGTTTGTCTTTTCAGTAAACAAGGTCAAGGTAAAAGGGTTGTTCTTAAAGACTTTGAAGTATCTAGAACAAGCAAAACATTTGTTGCAATGAAATTAAGAGAAGGTGATGAATTAGTTGGTGCTAAATTATCAAATGGTTATAAAGATGTTCTTCTCGTAACAAAAAGAGGTATGGCTTCATTATATTCAGAAAATGAAGTTCAAATTTATGGGACTAAATCAAACGGTACAAAATCATGTTTTATGCCTCCAATTGATGAAATTATGTCTTTTGCTTTAGTTGAACCAAATGAAACTATCGCATTATTAGCAAACGGTAATTTAATCAAAAGAATCGCAGTTGCAAATATTAATAAAGTATCTAAGAAGAATTTAGGTAAACCATTATTCCCACAATTAAAAACTAAACAAATACTTGTATCAGATTGTGATCCTGTTTTACCACAAACTGATATCTTTGTAACGAATGATCAAAACGAAATTATTCTTGATAAAGTTGCAAATTATCCAATCACAAAAAATGATGAAGGATTTTCAAAAATTAAAGTTCCTAACGCAGTTAATACTTCATTAAGAATCTATCAAGTTAGTGATAAAAACATGTCTCCAAAAATTACCTATTCTGAAGTTTCTGAAAAAGAAGAAGCAATTTTTGAAAAAGCCGAAGAAACAATCAATGTTCTCGATTTAGATGTAGATGCTTTACTTGCTAAATATGATGATTTAATTAACAAGAAATAATGAAAGATAACACTCACAAAAAGGTGTTATTTTTTTGTTTTGATAAATTAAAACTCAATCAATATTAAACCTATATATTTGTAGAATTCTTTTGTTTTATAGCCAAATATGGAAAATTAGAAAATGAGAAATTACAGATATTTTAATAGTAAAGCAGCAATTCTAAAATTATGTTTTTGATATCCAAAAATTCTTTAAAAACAAAATATTTATTCTTTAAAAGAACATTAAGAACATACATAAAAATGCTTAATATTTTCTAGAATTTGTCATAAAAAGCACTATATTAATAAAATTACTAAAAATAAGTTAAAAACAGCATCAAAATCACTCATTTTTAACACAATCTAACAGATATTTCAGTCATTAATTTACATCAAAAATATTTATTTTTAAAAACCCCCAAAAACCTCTGAAAAAATCAAAAAGTGCAAAAAACGTTCATTTTTAAATATTTTTTTAACTTATTTTTTATTTTTAGACATTAATATATAATAATAAAGATATGAAAGAATTAGAAAAAATAACACCACTAGAACAGGATTTTGCTAAGTGATATACTGATGTAGTTAAGCAAGGTGAATTAATGGCTTATGGACCAGTAAAAGGTACCATGATTTTTAAACCAAATTCTTATGGAATATGAGAATTAATTCAAAAAAATTTGAATGAAGTTTTCAGAGAAATAGGTATTCAAAATGTATATTTACCACTCTTTATTCCAGATAGATTATTTGCAAAAGAAAAAGAACATGTCGCTGGCTTTAATCCTGAATTAGCAACAATCACCAAGGTAGGTGACAAAACATTAGATGAAACAATTTATGTTAGACCAACAAGTGAAGTTTTATTTGCTGATTTATTTAAATCAATGATTGAATCTCACAAGGACTTACCAGTTATTTATAACCAATGAGCTAATGTTGTAAGATGAGAAAAAACAACAAACCCATTTTTAAGAAGTAGAGAATTCTTATGACAAGAAGGTCACACATGCCACAAAGATCCTCTTGAAGCTAGAAAATTTACAAAATTAATGATTGCAACTTATGCAAGGTTTTTAAAGAATTATTTAGCTATCCCTACTATTATTGGTAAGAAAACTCCTTATGAAAAATTTGCTGGTGCTTGTTCAACATACACAATTGAAGCCATGATGAAAGATGGTAGAGCTTTACAAGCTGGTACAAGTCACTACTTAGCTCAAAACTTCTCAAAAACTTACGAAATCACTTTTGTTAACGAAAATAACCAAAAAGATTATGTTTATCAAACATCATGAGGTGTTACTACTAGACTGATTGGTGCACTAATTATGACTCACGGTGATAACAGAGGTATTATTATCCCACCTCGCGTAGCACCTAACCAAATCGATATTCTTGAGCTTTTTGCGAATAAAGATCCAAAAGTTCATGAATTTTGCGTTGAACTTCAAAAACAATTAGGTAGAAAATTTAGAGTAAGACTTGATGCTTCAGATAAACAACCAGGATTTAAAGCATCTAATTCTGAAATTCAAGGTACCCCTTTAAGAATTGAAGTTGGTCCTAGAGATCTAGAAAACAATGTTGTTACAATAGTACGTAGAGATACACTAGAAAAACAACAAGTTAATGTCGATAAAGTAAAAGATTGTATTCAATCTTTACTTGATGATATCCACAATAATTTATATAAACAAGCTGAAGAAAGATTAAATTCTAACACTGTTTTTGCTTATACATATGATGAATTTAAAGAAGCCATTAAACAAAATAAATTTGTTATAGCCCCATTTTGTTGTTTAGATTCTGTTGAAAAAAGAATAAAAGAAGAAACAGGAGCATCTACTAGATGTATTCCTAAAAAAATGGATAAACCTTTAGACGAACACAAATGTATTTGACCCGAATGTAAACAAAAAACAAATAGATATGTAATATTTGCAAAAGCTTACTAGAAGCACTTTCGTTGCTTCTTTTTTATTTTTAGGAGTGGTATGATCCTAGAACAATTCGCGAGACTAATTGATACTTACGAAATTAGTGACTTAGAAAAATATAGAGCTGTTGAAGCAATATGTAGACTTGAAAAAGCATCAGCTAGAATTAATGCTAAAGAAGGTTTTAAAAGCAGAAGCAGTTCTTCTTCACTTTTAGATAATCAGCCTTTTCATAAAGAAAATATTTTTCTTTCTGATAAATTTAAAAACATTTTAGAGTGCCTTTCTGATGACAGTAAGCACATTATTTTTATGGAATTTATTAAGCCAAAACATAACTTTTGATACGAAGATTTTTATTCAAAAACAACCTATTACAAGAAAAGAAAAAAGGCTGTAAACGAATTCCTTTCATATTATATTAATTATTCTTTATAAACTTTTCAAGGGGTCTCTTATGAGGCTCTGTTTTTCATAGGTTAATTGCTTAATTGGACTATAAAACAGGCTAATAAAGAAAAATAAACATGAAATAAATGTAAAAGTTTTTCCATATACTTTTTGTTTTTTGGCTTTATAAATTAAAGCGTTAGTATAATTTAAAATATGAAAATAATTGTATTAAGTGATATACATAGAAATAAAATGCTAGCCGAAAAAATTTTAAAAAATGAAGATTATGATTTGGCTATTTCTTTAGGAGACACTGAACTTAGCGACGCATGAGTAGATGCTAATTTTAATTATGCAATTAGAGGCAATAATGACTTTGATAGCGAGCTCCCTGACTTTAAAACTTTTGATATTTTAAATAAAAAAGTTTATATCACACACGGTCATTTATTAGGTTCATATAGTGATTTGATGAGTGAAGAAAGAATGAAAGAATTAACAAAAGAAATAGATGCTGATTTAATTTTATATGGTCATTCACACTGTGCAAAATTATTTATAGATGAAACTAAAAATGGGAAAACTAAATACATAATTAATCCAGGATCAGCTGGATTGCCTTTTATTAGTCGTAATAAAAATCTTAATTCTGACCCAAGTTATTGCTTAATTGAAATTAGTGAGAAATTTGGTAAAATATGAAATATATTATTTAAAACTATGACTTTATAGTCAGATTTAAATTTATATTTATTATTTATTATTTTAATAAAAGGATTTACATATGTCAGATAACAAAGAAACAAAACCAAAATATTTATTCGCTATTGACTTAGATGGAACAATGCTTTCATCTAGCAAACATGGTACAGTTCATGATGTTACTTATGATGCTATAAAAAGAGCGCAAAGGGAAGGACACTATGTGTGTGCTATCACCGGTAGACCATGAAGAAGTACTAAACCAATTTATGAAGCTTTAGGTTTAGACACTGTTGTATGTAACTATAACGGTGCTCAAATTCACCACCCTAAAGATGAAAACTTCATTCCATATATTAAATACCTAAACTTAAATGATATGCTTTATATTTTAGGTGATCCAGTTGTTGAAAAAGAAATTTCAAACATCGCTATTGAAGGACCAGGATGAGTTCAATTACAACATAGAGATGAAGACTTAGAAGGTGTTTTTGGATTTAATTCAGCAAGCAAATTTGTTGTTGGATTAAACTTTAACAAACTTCCACTTAGACCAACAGGTATTATTTTTGATGTTAAACCAACAACTGATGTTGAAAAACTTAGAAGATACTTAAGAGCTAGATATGGTGACTTAGGTGAATTCTCATATTGATCAAAAGGTGAAGGCTTAACACCTGTGTTTGATATTACAAACGTAACTGTTAACAAAGGTAGAGCACTTTCACTATTAACAAGGTACTACGGTGTTGATTTAGATCACACAGTTGCTTTTGGTGACGGATTTAACGATGTTCCTATGTTTAAGGTTGCTTGTGTATCAGTTGCTGTTGGTAATGCTTCAGATGCCGTTAAAAAACACGCTACAATTAAACTTAAGAAAACAAATCAACAAGGCGCAGTTGGTGAATACATCAACAAATTCTTAGATAACCCAGAAAAAGAAATAGCAAAAGCTAAAGCTTCTGCTGAAAAAATGAACAAATATAAAGATGATGATGAAGAGTAAAATATGAAGTTTATTGAATACAATTTTTCTATTAATTTAAAAGAAAAGAACATTATTGGAATTGACGAAGCCGGAGTAGGTGACTATTTCGGTCCTTTATGCAGTGCTGCTGTCTTAATTCCATATCAAAATGTTAATAAAGTTGTCGCACTAGGTGTTAAGGATAGCAAGAAATTAACTGATAAAGCAGTTAGAGAAATTGCTGAGAAATTAAAATCTAGTGGACTAATAATGTATTCAATTCATCATTTAACTCCTAAGGGATATAACTCATTAAATAAAAAGTATAATGCTAATGTTTTAAAGATGTTTACACATCTTAATTCATTTACAAATTTAGAGAAAAAATTAACCTCCTATGATTATGTCTTTATTGACCAATACGCCAATAAAACAAGCATAGAAAAATATTATGAAGAATTAATTTACGCAAATAATTGAGCTAAATTAACCGAAATTAATTCAGAAATTTTACTGGCTCATAATGCTGAATCAGTATGTCCAAGTGTAGCAGCTGCAAGTGTTTTAGCACGTGCTGAGTTCTTATCATTAATGGATGAAATGAATGAAAAATATCACATTGAATTTCCATTTGGTTCAAGCAAAAAAGTTAAAGAATTTGCTAAAAAGTTTTTTGATAAACATAATAATGATCCAAATTTAATCAATGAGGTTTGCAAGTCTTCATTCAAGATGAAAATTAATGATGATGATACTGGTTGCTATAAATTATTTTCAGATTAATCAAATTTGTACAGTTAAATAACTGTACATTTTTTACGCAAATAAAACTACACATCTTAAGATTAAAATGTGTAGTGTAAATTAATCCCGAGTTTCCAACTTTTACAATGTAATTTTTAACAACTCATCTGTTTGATGAGCTGTTTTTAATAATTTAAAATTTTAATTCATTTAAAATTCTTAAATATGTTTGATAATCTTGAATTGCTTGATTATTGTTGTCGTTAATAATATATTCTTCACTTTCAATTTTTCCGTCAATAATCTTGCATGTTTTGATTGTTTCTTTTATTACATCTTGTAATTTTTTGATTGTGATTTTTTCATCTACAACACCGAGTTCTTTCAAACCTTTGTTTAAATAATAAATAACAAAATTTAATAAAACAAGAGATAAGAAGCAAAGTACGAAATGACCTTCAATATGCTTTTCACTTCATACATAAATAGGTCTTACAGCTAAAGCACTTTTTAAAGCTCTAAAGTTTGATTCTATTTGTCATTGTTTTGAATATAAATTCACAATTTCTTCAGGTGATAAATCAAATCTAGAGGTTTCATAAGCATAATATCCGTCAAACTTTTCATCTTCGATAATTTTGTCATAGTTAAGTTTGTAATAACCTTTACCACCAACTTTTTCGAAGAATTTAAACTTCTTTTGACCGAACATTACTTGATCATGAACTAGTCCGTCTTTATCTTGTCTTTTAATAAAATTATCGATTAAAATTTGTCTATCATTTTTATCTTTTAATGCTCTTTTTTTACTATATGTTACTACCAATCTTCTCTTGTGTCCGTTTGCTCTTCTATTCTTTCAAAACGAATAAAAAGTAGTTTCTTTATATTTAAAATTATTGTCTCCAAAATAGCCGGATTCATCTATTGCAAAGGTCTTTCGGTCATTTGAAGCCGCTTTTAATCTATAAGATAAAATGTAATCAATATCGTTATCTTCTAAGAATCTTATGTTTCTATTTGTACTCATTCCTCTATCAGCAATGAGTGTTACTTTGTTTAATTCATATTGCGATTTTATATTCAAAATAAAATTAATAAATGTTGATGCATCAGCAGTGTTCCCTTTGAATAATTTATAGTGAATTGGAATGCCGTTTTCATCTGTTGCTAAACCTAAAAAATTTGAATCTTCTTTGAATTTTCCATCTTTAGAATAACCTGGATATCTCAATCCTTCTCTTACAAAACTTTCAAAATATACCGTTGAAGAGTCGTATCAAATAATATCTATTTTTCTATTTTTATCTTTGATTAACGTATCGTTAACACTCTTTAAAATGTTATTTTTATTTTCAGCTAAATAGTCTAAAGTATTATAAAATGTCGTCTTTTCAACTTCTAAATTTATATTGAATTTGTCTTTATTTTTAAAGGATGAAAGCATGCTACCCGGATTTACAATTCTATTTGAAATCATATATTTTAATAAATCATTTAAACACTTGGATTTTGATACTTTAGCATCTTTAAAAGGATTTAATTTTTCTAAGAAACTGTATAACAAATCATATCCATAATTGAACTGTTTTGTTTCAATTTTAACCTTGCTTATATCTAACTCTAATTGTCTAATTATCATATTTCTATCTCAATCAGTATTGTAGTTTTGAGATAGTTTTTTAATTTTTTCTACTGGATCAGAACAATATTTTTCTCATTTTTCAACTGTACCGATACCGATAGATTTCTTATAACCTTTGCCAAATCCTCCTGAAAGTGCTAAAGATAAGTAAGTAGAGTTCTTATTTTTTCTTGAAATTAATAGTCATTTGTCTTTTTTCATATCTTTATTATACCACAAATTACAATGTAATTATGTAAAAAAATAACTTTTTTTATTTATATATAAATAACACTGAAAAAAGTAATAAAAAAAGAGCTCCAACTTGGAAACTCAGGTAAAACTACACATCTTAAGATTAAAATGTGTAGTGTAAATTAATGAATAAAGATAAATGCTAATCCGCCAGCAAGTAAAGTTAAGAAGAATATTGGATAAGTAATTTTATAATATTTAGTCTTTGTTTTAACTTGCTTTGAAATATTGTTGTTATTTACTAAGTTTAAGTTTTTATTTTTTCTTTGGTAGTAATCAACACGTTTTTCACCAATATAAACTATTACTAGTAAGATGGCTGAAATTGCTGATGGAATAATAATAGTTCCAAAGGTTCCTAAAGCTGTAAAGATTGAAGCATTGTTAATTTGGCTTAAACCATCATACGATGTACTTTGTAATGATTGATTAATAAGGTTTTTGTATAAGTAGTCAGCGGTACCAGTACCACCAGGCGTCAAGCTTATAGCATTTGAAATTCTAATCATCGTATTTTGGATTGTAAGGTTCATGTAGTAACCAGCTTTTACATCTGGTTGAATAATATTAATTGCTTTACCAAAAATAGCAGTTGTTGTAATGAAAGCAGGAATTAATTTATATAAGAATAATGCTGCAAAAGTTCAGCCATTTTTAAAGCATGTTTTTAAGCTAGCATTTAAGCTATATATCTCATATTCGTATTTAGCTTTAATGCTAAATGAATCATATGATCTAATAAATGGAGTTCATTCAATAATTGCCAAAGTGCTTTTAATTAAGGCTTTTTGGAGTTTTTTGTTCAAAGCAACCATTACTAATAAAACTGAAAATCCACTATCAAAAATCAAACCTAAAACAAGCATAACAATGAATATAATTGAAGATGCAGATTTTTCAGCAAAGAATGATTTAAAAATATAAATACCTGCTGGAACAAAACAAATTGTTAATAAAACATTACATGCTTGTCATAAGAAAGTATTAACAATAATTGCTGAGAATAATACTGGACGAGGCAAGCCCCTTCTTCTTAAATATCAATAAGTTCCAATATCGCCACCAATTGATTTAGGCGTAATAGTTTGAATAACATATCCAATGATGCAACCTATATATAAGTCGCCTCATTTAGCCTTATGCCCTTGAAGTGAGATAGCTCGCTTGAATAACATAGCTTGTAAACCACAATATATAAACATTGAAAATACCATTAACAGAAACGCAGACCGGACTGCATAACCTGTTGATATTGATCTTTTGTGTCCTACAACATCATATTCAGTATAAAGTTTTCTGCCAAAAGCTTTAAAAACTTCTTTTGGAGTACTTTCTACTCCATCAATTTTAAGTTTATAAACTGAATAGAATAAGAATACGATAATTCCAACTAAAAGTGCAAAATAGAAGAAGTATTTAAAGAATGACCAGAAGGTTACTTTAGAAACCCTAGTATCTTCTTTTAAGTCTAAAATACCATCGAAAATTTCACGGTTTCTAACCACCATCATTAATTCTTTTCTATCTTCATTTTTCTGTTCCATTGTTTCGCAATAAATAACAAGCTGGTTTGTAATTTGTGAATATTGTAAAACAACGTTTTCACCGTGTTCAAAGTAAACTTTATAAATAATTTTCTGATTTAAAGATCCGCTTTTGCTAATTTCCTGAACTCTGACTACTTTATATTTATTATTAATTTTTTCAGCGTTCATAATTCTTTGGAAAAATCTTGAAGCAATTTCAGGTTCAATTGCATATGATTTAATCGTGCTTTGATGACATCCATATTCTTCAAAAATATCTTGTAAAACTTCAAATAAAGTTTTCTTTTTGACATTCATATAATATGTAGCCATTCTAATAATTTCATACATGAAATGATTAGCATCATATCCATTAAACAAACGTTTATATGGCACATATTCATTGTTTTGAGTGTAAGCAAAAAGTAGTCCTTATCACTATTTTGTAGCTCTTTTCATACACCTGAGCGGTTATTAAATGAACGCACTTCAATGTTATGTTTCAAGGCAATTTGTTGTGTTAATGTACCTATTTGAACTGTTTTTCCAATGAAGCATTTAGTCATATCTTCGCGGTTAAAAGTTTCATCATCATTTAATAAAAAGTTTAAATATAAGGCAGCTATTTCATCAGGCTTAAAGTATTTATAAATATGTTTATATTTAACATTAAAGTTAATTCCTGTTCCATCATTATTAATATCAAAATTAATTTTAGATTTTCTACTTAATGATTCTCAATAAACTCTAGAAAGATTTTTTTGATCACTAGCATCATATAAAGTTTTTAACTTAGTTCTTAAAATTGAGAAATGGGGAATTTGCATACGTGTTAAATTGTTAAGGTAGAAACTTTTAAGTAAAGGATCGCTTATATCTAATCCACAAAAGATGCTATCTTTATTAAGATATGGAGATTTTGAATATCTAGTCATTATTTCTTTTTGATATTGTTTAAAAGAATTGTCATATTCAAAACTAACGGATTTAGTTGGAATTTCAATTGTTAAGTAATCAGTTGATTTTAAACTTCAAGAAATTCTAGCCATTTCTTCATGATTTAAAGGAGCTCCATCGCCTCAATTAAAACTTATTTTCATTAATTTAGGATCATTATTAAAATGCTCTAGCGATACAATTCAATCGCAATTTGATGATTGAACTGCTAACGTTTTATACACTCTAGGAATTTCAGCAGAATTTTCATATATAACTGTTTGATAGTTGCTTTCGGTTAAAACACGAGCAAAAATATTCATATATAAATTTGCATTAAAAGAATTATCGATTGAAATAAATACACGGGCACCATTTTCTTTTTGAGTTTTCATAAAACTAGTAAAAGCATAAGCTAAAGCAGTGATTGTATATTCGTTAATTAAGTTGGTACCAACACCAATTGAAGAGATTAATTTGTTATCAATGAATTTAATATTTCCGGAAAAAGCTTTATCAATTTCTTCTTCAGAATTATTTTTACCAAATGTTAAAAGTTTCTCGGTAAATGAAACATCCCAAGATGATTTTTTACTTCACTTATCGTATATTGGATTTACAGCCATTCTTTCCTTTCGTTTAATCTCTAGTAGTGTAATTATTATATTAAATCTTTAATTTTAAATAAGAATATTAAACTTAGGTATAAATATAATATAGAACTAAGAAATACTTTTAATTAATTTGCTTAACAAAATTTTAAGAATAAAAAAGCACAATTTTTTGTGCTCATATTTCTTTTTGAAAATTATTCGTTATATTCATCAACAACGTCTACAATATTCTTAGCTTTTAATACCAAATTATTTAATCTATCTTTTCAAAAGTCACCAAAAACAGCTGGGTTATTTTCAACATTATAAGTAACTTTTAATTCAAAAGTTTTTTCATTTTTAAAAAGAACTTTTATTGATGGCATAAATAACTCGTCGAAACTTTTGAAAAATGAATCACCTACTTTAATTCAGATTTCAGAATTATACTTTGATTTTACTTTTTCATTTGTTTTATAGATTGTTTCGAAAAAGTCAGCCACTTTTTGTAAACGGTTTTTTTCTCTTGAATCATGAGGAATAATAATGGTATTTCATTCTTGTCATAAATTATAAATAGCGTGTGTATGATAGTTAGCATCTTCAGGGTTAGAAGTTGTTAAGTTGTTATAATCAATATTAATTCTGCTTGGATCATAATATTTTCGATTGTAATTAATTTGTAATTGTTTATATTGTTGTCTTAGGTCTTCAGCAAATAATGCCTTTAATTCTTTAACATTTTTTGAATTTTCAAATAAAGGTCATTGTTCATATAAATTAAAAATTTTTAAAAAGTCATAATAAGGTGAACGATTTTGATCAGCTAATTCATTTATGTAATCATTTAAGATTGAATTAATTTCATTGTTAAGCGATGTGATAAATTTAATTTGTGTCCTAATATTTGGATTTTTACTATTAGGTTTTAATTCTTCATATAAGTTTATTGGATTATTGTCAAGATAATCACCATTATTCATTTTGACGAATTCATTCAAGGAGTTTTTATAACCAAATAAAATTTCATGTTCAGGTTTATTGTCTTTACCCGCATTTAAATATTTATCAAGTTCCTTAAAAAGTTCATTTCATTTTATACTAGCTTCATTAACATATAAATAATTTTGATAATAAAACTTCTTATAATCATCAGGAGTAGAAACAAAAGCATACATTTTATTATATGAAGCAAGATAGTTGTTATATGCTTCTTTTAAATCTTTAACATAATTAGCTTCATAAACTTTTTTAGTATTATAAAAACTTCCTCAATGACAACTTGAAGAAATAACTGGAAGTAAAAGTGGTGTAATAGTACCACAAGCTATGATTATTTGTTTCTTGTTTAATTTCATGCGAATATTTACTCGATCTACTTTACTATTTTATTTTATCAATTTTATTTGTATTAAAAAGAAATCCTCGTAACCAGTAGCGAGGATTTCGTAACATTTAAGACGATAAAAGGGGCATAACCTAAATAATTTCTAAAAGAGAAACCAAGAGAGATAGATATATAAGTGAACTGAAAGGAACAAATATTATAAAAGTCCTTTAGATTATTAGATTTTTCAGAAAAGGGATGGAAGAAAATTAAAAAAGAGAACCACTAGATTATTCAATCATTATTTTTGGCTATACCACCACACATATCATAAGTCGTTTTTTCTGATATTCATTTGAATATCAATTTAATTATACATGTTTTTATTTTGATACAAAATAATTAAAAAGTTTATTTTTTAACGTTTTTTGTGCAAAAACTCACTTTTTCCGTTTTACAGTCAATCTGCTTGCAATTATTAAAGTTCTCCAAATTTCACTACAAAACAGCAAAATTATAAAAAAATGCTTTTATCGAAAAAGCATCAATTTATTCATTATTTTGTTTGATTTTTGCTTCATTTTTAGCAATAATTGTTTTCAAATCTTTTAATTCTTTTAAAGTTAATTCACGATATGCACCTTCAGGAAGCTTTTCAACCGTTAGATTTGCATATGAAATTCTTTTCAAGCCTAAAACTTTTCTATTAAATACCTTAAAAAGTTCTTTAACATGGTGATATGAGCCCACATGTAGTGTAACTAAGTAACTTTTTGTGTCAACTTGATCAACAATTTGGTTAGAATACTTACCATTTACTAATACAGGCTTATTAATTTCTTTAAATTCTTTTAAAGTTAATGGTTCATCTATTCTAACACGATAAGTTCTTTCAATTTCATACTTTGGATGAGTTAATTTATTAACTAATTCATTATCATTTGTGAGTAATAAAACGCCTGTTGTATTGTAGTCTAATCTACCTACTGGAACTATCTTTTCATTGGTGTCAATAAGGTCTACAACAGTGGTTCTTTTTAATGGATCCTTGACAGTCGAAATTGTTTGTTTAGGCTTGTTTAATAGGTAATAAAGGAAATTTGGTTTAGTTAAATTTATGAGTTTTCCATCAATTTTAATTTCATCATTTTGATCTGCTTTATCACCTAATTTTGCAACGTTTTTATTGAGCAAAACTCTGCCTTGACTTATCAATTCTTCTGCTCTTCTTCTAGAACAAAAACCCACCATTGAAATTAGTTTTTGTAATCTTATTTTTTCATTCATTATTTCATTCATTTTTGATAAATTTCTTCTTGTTCTTTATCAAAAGTGACTCCTTTATTAATATTAAAGTCATAAGCTCTTTTAACAACCGCTTTAAATCCTTCATTAAAGTCCTCTAAAACTAGTTTTCTTAGCTTTTGAACCCCTTCAAATGCTCTTCCATCGCATATTTTATCAGCAATAAAGATTATTTTATCTAATGTATTAAGTTCTAAATCTAATGTTGTATGAACTTTTATAGCATGATAGATATCATCGTTATTATTCATATAAATATATTTAACTCATAAAGCGCCACAAATTTGATGAAGTTTATGTTTTGGGAATATTACTTTATTATAGGCATTTTTGTCAAATTGAGCTATAAACGCTCTTGAGTCTTCTTCACTTAATTCTTTACATACATCATGGAATAAACCGACATAATAAGCAACTTTTGCATCATATTTCACGGTTTTTGCTAATTCTGCAGCAAATTCACCAGCGGCCACGCAATGTTTTGCTCTTTTAGCACTTAATAATGAATGTATGATTTCTTTAGCATATAAAAAGTTTTTGCCAATATATTCATTCACACTTTCTGGAGTATATGAGAGGTTCCCTTCTCTTATCGCAGTTGAAGATTCTTCATATAATGGATTATTTATAATCATCATATTGTATTTTTTTGCATTAAGCTTGTTGATATTTTGACTTCTTTTATAAACCACAAATTTTGCTGTTTGTGTAATTTCATCAGCATATTCTCATTTATTAAATTTTGGAAGTAGATCAGAACCCATTATAAAGAATAATTCATCATTAGGGAATTGTTGTTTGAAATATCTAATTGTTTCAAATGTATAACTTACTCCCCCTCTTTTAATTTCAAATAATGATACTTCAGCATTACCATTAAAATTTTTAAGAGCAAGATTTAACATATCAAGTCTATGTTCACTTGATGCTATCTTATCATCTTTTTTGAATGGATTTTTTGCCGCCGGAATAAAATATATTTTATCTAATTTAAGTGTTTTATAGGCATATTCAGCAATTTTAATGTGCCCATTATGTACTGGATTAAATGATCCACCAAACAAACCAATTCTCATATTTACCTCTTCTATGACTTTTTAAGGTCATCTTGAATATATCGACTTTGGATACCTTTTGCTGTATTTTCTCTTAAAACTTGGTACCCTGTTTTTAATGCTTTTTTATGTAATTTTTTATTTACTTTATCGATGATGTTGTCAACTTTATTTTTGCTTGGTTGTTGTGGCAAATCATCTTCAAATATTGTTAATTGTCTAAAGACATCAAATTCACTAATTAAATTTGTAAGTCTAATGCCTATTCCTTTTATAGGTTCTTCTTTTCAAACACTTTCAAATAAATCAACAGCTTTGTCATAAAAAACTGCTTCATCATTTGTGGGCATTTCTAAAATATGTTGTTTACTTTTTCAAGCTTTTTCAACGCTTCTTACAACTATTGAAATAGTTTTAGCAACTTTGGTTCTATTTTGTGCTCTTAACGCAACTTTATTTGCAAGCATTTTTAATGTTGCATAGATATCATGTCTATTATCTAGAGCGCCTGCTGAAAATGTAACTTCATTACCAATACCTTTTAACTCGTTATGTTCATAAGTTAATTTATCTGAACCTTCGCCATTAGGATCATCAATATAGCTTTTTAATCTAGAACGAAAAATTTTATATAAATCTGGATTTGTTAAGCTTGATGTTGCTAAATCTCCAATTGTATTTATACCAACTTTTTTAAGTTTTGCAGCAAGTGATTTGCCAATTCCAAAATATTCTTCAATTGGTAAAGGATAAATTGTATTTTTCACATCTTCAAAAGTATCAATATAATTAATCCCAAAAGGTTTTTTAAGTCCTGTTGCCATTTTAGCTAATCATTTGGTATGCGAAATACCAATTGAAACCGGAATATCATATTCGAATAAAATTTTTTGTTGAATTTCACGGGCGAAAGCAAATACATTAAGATCTTTTGTTTCTTCGGTTACATCTAACCAACATTCATCAATTGAATAAACTTCAATGTTTTTACTAAACACTTTTGCTATGTATTCAAAAATTTTATTTGAAAGCGTGATGTATAAATTAAAATCCGGTTCAACAAAAATAGTATCTGGTTCAACTCTTTCAACTAAATATTTTGGAGTACCTACTTTAACTTTTTTATTTTTTAACTCATAAGAAATACTTGAAACAATCGAGTTAGATGGCTTGTGCGAAACAGCTACTGGTTTATGCTTTAGAAAAATATTAGTAGAACGATGAGCACTTACAAAATATGAGTCAAAATCAATATGAAATATTAGCTTTCTATTTTTCATTTTGAGTTCTTTCTTTAAGAGATTTAATTAACATTAAAGCACAATTCAAACGATTATAATGCTGTTTAACATTATCAAAAACAGCCAACTCACCAAGTTCTTCCAGTTCTTTTTGATCAGTAATTTCACCATTAAGTAATTTTTCATATTTTTCTATAAAACAAGGCAATTCATCAATTTTCATACCTTCCAAATATGAACATAATATGTCAGTTGAAGCTATGAAAAATGCACAACCTTTTCCATTAAAATGGATGTTTGCAATTTTATTATCTTTAACTTCATATTCAAATTCTAAATAGTCAGCACATGTTTCACCATGCTTAACTATTTTGTTTTCAATCTCTTCTTTTTTGAAGGAAGGATTTAGATAGTGAGACATAATAATATCTCTTTTTTGCATGTTATTATAAGACAAGGAAATCACCTCCTTCTTTAAGTAATTTAGTTAATTTATCAATATCTTCCTTATTATTATAAGGAGCTAATGATATTCTAACGAATGAATAATCATTCTTAAAGTTCTTAAGATATTGAGCACAAAATACACCAGCTCTTACATAGACATCATGCATGCCTAAATAATGAGCCACATCTTGTGAATTTATATTTTTGATATTGAACAAAATGATGTGATCATTAGGTTCTGAATAAATTTTAATGTTTGGAACTTTAGATAATTCTTTGTAAGCATAATTGCTTAATGATTTTAAATATGCTTGAATATCAGCATAATTTAACTCATTCATAAAATAATCTAAAGATTTATTAAACATATAAATACCAGCTAAGTTTTGAGTGCCGGGCTCGAACATTTTAATTCCACACTGTAAGGTTAAGTGATTTTGATTATTAATTTCAGCAACTGCTCCACCACCAAACGTTGAAGGCTTAAGTTGTTTTAATAATGAATCTTTAATAACTAAAGCACCTAATCCAGTTGGTCCATATAGTTTGTTAGCACTAAAAGCTATAACATCGCAATTAGTTAATGATACTTTTTCATATGAAATAGCTTGAGCGGCATCATTAATTACAATTGCGTCAAATTTCTTAGCTGTTTTATATAAAAGGTTAGGGTCAATTTTAACATTGAATGAATTATTCATTTGTGCGTAAGCTACAATTTTAGTTTTTGAATTAATTTTGCTTATTAAGTCTTCAGCAACTACAATTTTAGCTCCACATTCATTTGCAATTTCAATTCATGGAGCAAAATTAGATGAGTGATTATAAGCACTTAATAAGATTTCATCATCCTTATTTATTAATGGCTTAAGCATTAAGGCAATTTTATTTAATGAATCGGTTGTGCCTGAAGTGAATAGAACTTCATCTTCTTTAGCATCAACTAATTTAGCAATCTTATTTCTAACTTCATCAATTGTTTGAGCCATTTTAATGCCTAATGGTGAATCAGATGTTCTTGTGCTTACTGAATAATTCATATAAAAATCATTAGACGCTTCAATAGCTACATTAGGTTTTAAAACTAATGCAGCGTTATCCAAATATGTAATTTTATTTGCTAGATTGAAATCTTTTCTAATGTTTTTCATGTTAATTTTGCAAAACTATTTAGCTAAAATCTTATCTCTAATTTGATTTGTAATTTCAACTAATTGTTTTGTTGTACCTACTTCCCTTTGTGTATGCCCAGCATCTTGAATATAGTAGAGTTCTGATTTATTTAATGCTTTATGTAATAAGTAAGCATCAATAGGCCAGCAAATCAAATCATATCTACCATGTACAATAAATGTTGGAATGTTTGTAATTTTATCTACATTATTTAAAATGTAATTTTCTTCAATAAAACTATTATTAAAGAAGTAATGATTTTCTATTAAGGCGATTTCGTATGTGCCTTTTAAATCGTCGTTTTCGTCAAAATGATTATCTTTTAATTGAACATTAATTGCTTCTCATCTACATCATTCAATTAAAGCTCTTGATCTAATTTTTTCATCTTTTGAGTGCATAAGTTCATGGTAAGCAGCCACCATGTTATTACGTTTTTCAACTGGTACAATGCTTTGGTATCTTTCAAAGTCAATTGGGTTGAAATAATTAGATCCATCTTGATAAAGTCAATCAATATCTTGTTTTCTTACTAAAAATACACCTCTTAATACTAAATTATTAACTCTATCAGGATGATTAATAGCATAAATTAATGATAATGATGAACCTCATGAACCTCCAAAGAGTGTTCATTTTTTAATTTTTAAATGTTCTCTAAGTTGCTCCATATCTTGAACAAGAAACATAGTTTCATTATTTTCAAGCGACATTGATGGAGTACTTTTTCCGCATCCCCTTTGGTCAAATAATACTATTTTATAGAACTTTGGGTCAAAATAACGTCTGCATGGTTCACTAATTCCACCACCAGGTCCACCATGTACATATAGTACAGGTTCACCATTTGGATTTCCACAAACTTCATAATAAATTTTGTGTAAATTATCTTTAGTTGTAAGATAACCAGTTTCATAAGGTGTTATTTCTGGATATAAATATTTAAAGTATTCATTACTCATATCATCTCCTTTCCTTAGTATTTTGCAATAATTGGAAATTCTTTTGAAAGATTTTTAACTTGTTTTTTAAGTTCGCTAATTTCTTTTTTTGCTTCTTTTTCTTTATTAGCAAATCTATGGTAATTAGTTAAAATGGTATGAATAATTTCAGCTAGTTCTTCTCATTTTGTAAAGTTTCTTGAAGTCATGGCTGGAACACCAATTCTAATACCTGATGTAATTGAAGGACTAAGTGTATCAAATGGAACTGTATTTTTATTAACAGTAATATTAAATTCACCTAGTAATTTTTCAGCTTCTAATCCAGTAATGCCATAAGTTTTATTAACATCAATTGTAAATAAATGGTTATCAGTACCACCAGTTACAATTGAACAGCCTCTATCTAAAAATGCTTTAGCAAATACTTTAGCGTTTTTAATTATTTGGGCAGCATATTTTTTGAAGCTTGGTTTTAAAGCTTCACCAAAAGCTACTGCTTTACCAGCTATTACATGGAATAATGGTCCGCCTTGATATCCCGGAAATACTCATCTATCAACTTTTTTAGCGATTTCAGGATCATTAGTCATAATAACCCCACCACGAGCACCTCTTAATGTTTTATGAGTTGTAGATGTAATAATATCAGCATAACCAACTGGTGAAGGGTGAACACCACCAATAATTAAACCTGAAATGTGAGCTATATCAGCCATCAAAATTGCTCCACAAGCATCAGCTATTTCTCTAAATTTAGCAAAATCAACAATTCTTGGATAAGCAGAATAACCGCAAATGATAACTTTTGGTTTTTCTTTAATAGCTAATTCTTTAATAGCTTCATAATCTAAAAATCCATTTTCATCAACATCATATGATACTGAGTTATAAAAGATTCCACTAAAGCTAATTTTAAAACCATGAGTTAAGTGACCGCCACTTGATAAACTTAAACCCATAATTTTGTCTCCAGCTTTTGCAACTGAAGCAAGAGCGGCAGCGTTAGCAACTGAGCCTGAATATGGTTGAACATTAGCGAACTTAACACCAAATAATTTTTTAAGTCTTTCAATTGCTAAGGTTTCTATAACATCAACATTTTCGCAACCACCATAATATCTTTTATATGGATAGCCTTCTCCATATTTATTAGTAAGAATGCTACCAGTTGCTTTAAGCGCATCTTCACTAACATAGTTTTCAGATGCGATTAATTCAATGTGAGTATTTTGTCTATCTACTTCGGCATTAATAGCATTTTGGATTTCAATATCATCTAATTTAATTTTTTTGTACATAATTATTACCTCAACTATTTATTAAAGTGTTCGTTAATTAAATTGATTTGTTCATTAGTTCCAGTAATACGTAATGTAACATTTCTTTTATCATCATGTTTGAATTCGTCAATTTGTTTAATTTCAAATGTTTCACTAACTTTATTTATTTCTAGAATTTTAACTTGGATATTTTCTTTAGCATTTAATTCAAATGTCAAGTCAATAGTTTTTAATGGACTTGGATCATAAGGAGTGAATTGAATAAAATGATTTTCATGAACATTTACGAATTCAGCTACTCATAAATCTAGTTTAGAAATTGATGGGTGTACTTTTCCTAATCAACCTATAAAATTGTCTTTTCAGTAAATTTTAGCAGATACATTTGGATGTACATTTTCATTGTCTTTAAATGGCACAAAGGTTAATTCTAAATCACTTAAGAAGTTGCAAATGTCTTGTTTCATTTCATCAAATGTTTTAGTATTTGAAACTAAACCATATACGAAATTGTTGTTGTTAATCATACCAGTTTCAAAGAAATTGATTGTGTTCATTTTTCTCTTAAGGTTGTATTCAGCACTTTCAAGCATTGAAGTAATTATTGAGTTTCTAACTACTTCTCTTTCTTTTGAAACGAATGTTTGAAGAGCAACTGATGAAGCAAAATTAAATGGATTTAATAAGTTATTTTCATGACTTACTAAAGTGAATGTTCTAATTTCATTGTAGCCCATTGCTTTAAATCAATTTTTGTTATTACCTTGGTGATTAATTTTAAATGGTTCTAAGAATGGAGCAACTGGTTTGAATTTTGAATAACCATAAAATCTGAAGTATTCTTCAATTACATCTTCATATGTTTTAATATCACTTCTATATTCTGGAGCAATAATTCTATTTTTATTAATTTTAAAACCTAAGGCAGTAAGAGCTGCTTCAGTATCTTTGAATAGTTTTAAGTCCTTTAATTCATAGTTAGCATAAATTGCAAGTTTTCTACGGTTTTTAAGAACTGAGGTTCCTTTTTTAGGTTTAGGTAAATTAATAATTTGACTTGTTAATTGGTTATCTTCACTCAATTTGTGTTTAAGGAATAAGATAGCATTATAACACATGTAATCTTTAACACCTTTTGCACCTTGAATTGACGAGTTTGAATCAATTTTAATTTGTTTAGCAGCACTTTTAATTTTAAGTGGATCAAATACACCAATTTCAAAAGCAACGTTAATAGTATCTTTAGTTACCGAAGTATCTTCACAACCCATTACACATGCTAATGAAAGCACTTTTCTTAAATCTTTAATAGCTAGCACATTTTCAACATGTACAACTTTATTACCTAAAAGTTTAACTTCACCAGTATATGTTGAACATGAGATGTGACCGTCAAAAGTGCTTTTATCATAAACGTGTGCTGGAGTACCAGTCATAATTAAAACATAGTTTGTAATATCGATTGAATAAATACCTTTAGCTGAATAATTATGTTTAGCTAAGAATAAAATATCTTGAATTGAAGTTTCATTATTTGTAATTTTACTTTCAAGGAAAGCTAATTCAGTAGCGTCTTTTCTAGCAACTTTAAGTTTACTCTTAAAGTGTAAGCTGTTAATGTCCGAATTATAATTTGGTCATTGGAATTTAGTTTTATAGAATGCAGCTAGTTCTCTAGCAAGTACATAATAACTATTTGCATCAGGTCTATTTGCTGGTAAAGTAATATCAATAATGTAGTCGTTTAAACCTAAGAATTCCATTGGATCTAAATCTAGCGCAATTTTCGGATCGTTCAATAAAACAATGCCATCGGGATCAAAAGGTAAGCAATCTGGGTTGAAACCTAATTCACTAAAACCAGCCATCATGCCTTCAGAAACAACGCCAGCCATTTCTTTTTCGCCAATTGTAATATCACCAATTGTTGAACCCACAGGGAAGTAAACAGTATAATAACCCACACATGGATTAGAGGCTGTTGTTTGGATGGTTTTAATACCTTTATTAGTTTGTAAAGTTACAATGTTTAATGTTTTACTATTAGGATTTTTTTGAACATCAACAATTTTTCCAAATTTAACACCTTGCACATTTGAAAACTTAGTTACTGATTCAACTTCATAGCCTAAATTATTGATGTCTTTTTCAATTGAAACATCAAGTGTTCTATTAGGTATAAGTTTATTTAATTCTCTTAATGAAATTAACATGTTTATTCCTTTCTTAGATCGAAATTAATTTTTTCGTCTAATAAATCATTTATTCTTTTAAACATATGTGAACCTACAAATGACTTATCATTGATTTTTATATTTGCTAAAGGCGAAGGATGTGAAGCATAAATGATTCTTTCTTCAGAAATATGATTTCTTTTAATGAAAGATTTCATATTATTTAATGCTTCATTGCCTCATAATACCAATATAAATTTTTGGTTATTAGTAGCTATATAATCCAAAACATTATTAACAAAGATTTTTCAACCGAAAGTTTTATGACTATTAGGTTGATTTTCATTAACTGTTAAAGTTGTATTAAGCAATAACACTTTTTGCTTAGCTCAAGATACTAAACTATTTGTTTTAACCTTGGCATTTGGATAATCTCTTTTTATCTCTTTAATAATGTTTTGTAGGCTTTTTGGGCAAATTGTCTTTTGAGTACTAAATGCTAAGCCATCAGCTACACCTTTAGTTGCATATGGGTCTTGACTAATGATAATAACTTTTGTTTCTTCAGGTTCAAAATATTTAAAACATTCAAAAACTTTATCTTCAGCAGGCAAAACTAAATGGTTCATACTTTCGTGTTTAATTTTTGAAATTAATTCTTGAAAGTAAGGTTTTTGTTTTTCTGCTTCTATAAAATTAAAAAATTTAGTTTTCATTTTTAAATTGTGTAAGAGTTCTTAGATCATTTTTGTAAAGTTCTCTAATGTCTTTAATTCCGTACTTAATCATTGTTAAACGTTCAATACCAATACCGGCAGCAAATCCATTAAATTTCTTAGTATTATAACCAGCTCTCTTCATAACTTCAGGGTGAAGCATACCAGCTCCTAATACTTCAATTCATTTACCTTTATAGTTAATATCTACTTCAACACTAGGTTCAGTAAATGGGAAATAACTTGGTCTTAATCTTAAATCTAAGTCTTCTTCAAAAACATATGAGAGAAGTGATTTTAAAGTTCAAATTAAGTTTGGGAAGCTAACTTTTCGAACACTAACAAAATCTAATTGTGTAAATTGGTGTGAGTGAGTAGCATCATCTTCATCATTTCTATATACTTTACCAATAGCGAAGTTGTTCATAGGCATATTAGCATTTTTTTCTAATTCAACAGCAGTTATACCAGTGTTATGTGTTCTAAGCAATAATTTACTATTTATATATAATGAATCATGCATTGCTCTAGCTGGGTGACTTTCTGGAATGTTTAAACGTGTAAAGTTGTATTCATCATCAACAATTTCACCACCAAAACTTTCAAAATATCCATTTTGAGTAAATCATTCTCTTAATCTTTGTTCGATTAATGAGATAGGGTGTAATGAACCAATATTTTTAACAGGTTTAGTTACATCAATAAATTCTTTGTTGATTAATTCATCAACTTTCATTCTTTCAAGTCTGTGTTCAACTTCTTTTAATTTTGATTCATAATAATTTTTGATTTCAGTCATTTTTTGACCGATTGCTTTTCTTTCTTCTGGCGAAGCTGTTCTAATTTGATTTTGTAATTGTGCAAATTCACTATCTTTTGAATATATCTTATTTTTAACGAGTTTAAATTCTTCAAAAGTTTTAATTGCATCTCAATCGATATCTATTTTACTCATCTTTGTCTCCTTTGATTTCTTGTAATTGTAGATAATAATCAATAAACTTACGATTATCATTATCTGAATAATTAAAGAACTTTTTATTTTGTATTACTTTTGGCAAATAGTTCTGTTTTACAATGGAATAAGGATAATCGTGTGGGTATTTATAATTTATTCCATCGCCTAATTTTGCAGCTGAACTATAATGAGAATCTCTTAAATGTTTAGGTACTTCATAAACATTTCCTTGGTCTATAAATGAGCTAACATTTGTTAATGATTTATAAACTGTGTTGCTTTTCTTCGCTAAAGCCACCATAATAATTGCATATGTAATAGGCAGGTTAGCTTCTGGAAATCCTAGTCTTTCTACATCTTCTAAAGCGATATGAATTTTTTGTGGTAGTGTTGGATCAGCTAGTCCAACATCTTCATAAGCACAGCATAATAATCTTCTAAATAATCCTTGGAAATCTCCAGTTTTTGTAATTAATGATCCGTAATATAAAGCTGCATCTACATCTGAACCTCTTAAAGATTTATGGAAAGCAGAAAGGTTATTGTAATGGGCACTTGAGTTAAAATCGCTATAGAAAGTCATGTTAGGCAATATCTTTTTGATATCTTCTAAAGTGACTTTGTCCTTTTTATGAATTAATGCTAGCATCTGTAAATTGTTAAGACAAGAACGATAATCACCATTAGAAATTTTCACAAATTGCTTAATAGTATCATCATCTATAATCAAATCCGGAAAATGCTTTGTGATATTCATTTTGATGCCTTTAAACAGATCTTCTTCGCTTAGTTTTGTAAATTGCAAGATTTGCATTCTACTTCTTAAAGCTGGATTAACTCTAAAGTAAGGATTTTCAGTAGTAGTTGCATAAACTATAACTTTGTCATACTCTAAATATGAAAGCAAAATATCTTGTTTATCAATGTTTAGTCTATGAATTTCATCAATAATCACAACATCGTTTTCTTGTAAAAGTTTTACTAACTCATTTTTAGAACCAACACTTGCATTAAAAGTTGCATGCTTTAGTTCTAGTTCATTTGCTAATGCATTAGCAGTTGATGTTTTACCAGTTCCTGCTTCTCCAAAAAAGATAAAGCTAGAAAGAATATGGTTTTTGACTACAGTTTTTAATAGATCAATAACATTTTTTTGACCAATAATATCATCAAGATTTTGCGGTCTTAATTGATTAGCTAGATTCTTCATAATACTATTTTAATTCAAAAATGAATTTATTTTTGAATAATTTTCAAAAATTCCCAAAATTTCTTAAATAGTGCCCTTTATCTATGATAAAAATTGCACAAAATAATAAAAAACGAAACCATTTTACTGATTTCGTCTTTCAAAATAATTCTCTTATTCAAATGTTTCTACATCATCTTCTGGAACTTCGTCACCATTTTGAGGTGTTGCATCTACAACATCTTCATCAAGAAGTGGTTCTTCTCCGCCATCGCCATCACCATCGCCTTCGCCTTGGTTTTGTTGTGCTTGTTGAAGAGTTTCGAATGCTTGTTGCATTTCTTGCATCTTTGTCTTTAATCCTTCAGCATCTTTCTTAGCAATCATTTCTTTTAATTCTTCGATGTATTTAAGAATAGGTGCTTTTTGTTCATCTGTTAATTTAAGTGATTCGTCATTTAATTGACTTTCAATTTTACCTACTAATGAATCAGCGTTAACAATAACTGTAATATCTTCTTTACGTTTGTTATCTGCTTCACGGTTTTCTTCAGCTTCTTTGATCATTCTTTCAATTTCAGCATCACTTAATTTTGATGAGTTTTGGATTGTAATACTTTGAACTTTGTTTGTGTCTTTATCTTTAGCAGAAACAGTTGTAATACCGTTTGCGTCTATTTTAAAGCTTACTTCGATTTGAGGAACACCTCTACGAGCTGGTCTAATACCTGTTAAGTTGAATTGACCAAGAGTCTTGTTTTCAGCTGCTAATGGTCTTTCACCTTGAACAACTCTAATTGTAACATCTGTTTGGTTGTCTTCAAATGTTGTGAAGATTTCACTCTTTGTAATAGGAATACGTGTGTTTCTTGGGATAAGAGGTGTACTAATACCACCTGCTGTTTCAATACCTAAAGTTAAAGGTGTAACGTCAACAAGTAAGATGTCATCAATATCACCTGCTAAAACAGCGCCTTGAATTGCAGCACCCATAGCAACAACTTCGTCAGGGTTTACTGAACGGTTAGGTTTTTTACCTAAAACTTTTTCAACTAATTCTTGAACAGCCGGAATACGTGTTGAACCACCAACTAATAAGATTTCGTCAAGATCTGATGGTTTAAGTTTAGCGTCAGCAAGAGCACGTTCAATAGGTTTCTTGCAACGTTCTACTAAGCCAGCAGTCATTTTTTCAAATTCACTTCTCTTTAATGTAGCTTCAACGTTAATAGGTTCATTTCCGTTAACTAACACTAAGAATGGAAGCATAATTGTAGCTGTCATTGAGCTTGATAAGTCAATTTTAGCTTTTTCAGCAGCAGCTTTTAGACGAGCCATTGCCATTTTGTTTGTTGTAACATCAATGTTGTGTTCTTTCTTGATTTTTGCAACTAATCATTTAACTATTTCATTATCTCAATCGTCACCACCAAGTTTGTTATCACCAGCGGTTGATAATACTTCGAATGTACCACCCGCTAAGTCAAGGATTGAAACGTCAAATGTACCACCACCAAGGTCGAATACAAGAACTTTTTGTTCTTTTTCAATCTTGTCTAAACCGAATGCTAAAGCAGCAGCGGTAGGTTCGTTAATAATACGCAAAACATCTAATCCAGCAATTTTACCAGCGATTTTTGTAGCTTCACGTTGTGCGTTATCGAAGTATGCAGGAACTGTAATAACAGCTTTTGATACTTTGTGTCCGATTTTTTCTTCAGCGTAATTCTTTAAGTGTTCAAGAATAATAGCTGAAATTTCTTCTGGTTTGTAATCTTTACCATTTACATGAACAGTTTTGCTTGTACCCATTAATCTTTTAATAGAAGCAACTGTATCTGGGTTAGTTTCAATTTGGTTTTTAGCGTTATCACCAACAATAATTTCACCATCTTTAAAACTTACAACACTAGGTGTAGTTCTTTTACCATTTAAGTTTTCTAGAACAACAGGTGTTCCATTATCAACGATAGAAACAACAGAGTTTGTTGTACCAAGGTCAATACCTAAAATAATTTCTTTAGCCATAATATTTCTCCTTTTTTATTCTCACATTCTAGATTTTTTATGTCTTAATAATCTTATTTTATCATAACTTTTAGCACTCGCATAACAAAAGTGCTAAATTTTTTTGGGCACCTTATTATTAATATATAAGGTAAATGCTCGCATATTATTTATATATATTTATATAGAAGAAAGTTGATAAAATGAGTGGTTTTTTAAATTTTTAGGTTGTAAAAGAGCAAATTTACCCAGGGAATTTGTTAAAAGCGCCACTTTTATAAACAAAGGATTATAATTTTGAAAACATTTTTATTTTTACTTGAACTAGGATTTTAAAATTAAAAGCAATAGTTTAAAATAATAATAGATAGGAAAAAGAAAACGGGTAGGTAATATTATGTTTCCAAAGAAAGTTTGCACAATTATAATTCCAGCTTATAATATGGAAAAATTCATTAAGAGAACTTTATTTTCAGTTATTGCTAACAAGGATTATGCTAAATATATAAATATTGTTGTTATTAATGATGGTTCAACAGATAATACACAAAAAGTAGTTGAAAAAATGGCTTCAGAACATGAAGGTATCTATTTAATAAATAAAGAAAATAATAACTGAGGATCAGTAATCAATTATGCAAAGCATAATAATGTTTTGAATTCGGAATACACAATGATTTTAGATGCTGATGATACGATTTCGAGAAAGTTTTCAAAAATGTTAGTTGATATTGTTCAAAAACAAGATATTGATATTGCTGTCTTTAACACCAGAATTTATTACTATAAAAAATTATCGGTAATCATTAACCCAAAATGATTTACAAAAAATCAAGAAAAACCTTTTGTGCCTGTTTTAATACCTTGTTCAATAGTTTTCAAAACTAAATTACTGCTTGAATCAAATGATTTAGTTGAAGGAGTTTCATATCAAGATTACCCAATGTTCTGTGATATGCTTTCAAGATCTAAAAAGACTAAATTAATTTCAAGAGTTCTAGGTTTATATTGATATTCAAGACCTGGAAACACAATGACTAAACCATGAGGTGAAAAAAGATTATCACAAGAATTGATTTTATTAGATCAACTTAGAAAACAAGGCAATGATTTCTTGTTTGCTGCTAGAGTATTATTGCCAGGTTATTTACCAGGCTTAAGCAAAGCAAATTTAGTTTTAAAAATTAACGAAAACGACTATAAAAAAGTCATAAAATGCTCTTCTCACTTCTTCAAAATGATTTTCAAAAATCGTATTAAGTTGTCAATAAAAAACAAATCAGTTGTTTTCACCAAAGAAGAAACTACTATTTGTAAAAGAGATAATTAAAAGCCAGCTATTCAAAGCCAGCTTTTTTATTATTTGTTTAATTCTTTAACGAAATCTAGAGCTTTTCTAACAGCTTGATCCATATTAATATATTGATATGTTGCAAGTCTACCTAAGTTGTATAAGTTCTTAACTTTTTTACTTTCTTCAACATAATTGTTATATTGTTCTCTAGAGGTATCATTTGGAATTGGATAATATCTTTCATTGAATACAGCATCATTTTCATTAAATGCTCCAGGGTATTCTTTTGAAATGATTGTATTTTCTTCGTTTTTTAATTCTGGGTAAAAGTTTTTATATTCACTAATTCTAGTCATGGTTGGGTCTTGAGGATAGTTCACAACAGCAGTTTTTTGGAAATGAGGAACATTTAATTCTTCGAATTTAATGTTTAATGATCTATAAGGCAACTTACCATATTTATAATCAAAAATTTCATCAATTGGAGCACAGTTAATTACAGGTTTATTATACTCTTGCTTGTTAATGTAAATTTTTGAGTCTTTGATTTGTAAGCATTCTTTAATATTTGTGTTTAATAGCACATCAACGTCTTTACCTTTTAACATGTTTTCAACCATAGTTGTGTAACCTTTTGTAGGCAAGCCTTCATATGGGTCTGTGAAGTATGTATTTCTTTCACTCATGTAAATAGGAACTCTTGAAAAGACTGAAACATCAAGATCTTCAACTTTTTTGTCTCACATTTTAACAGTGTAGCTTACAAAAACTTTATTGTAAATATCTTTATAAATGTGTCTAAATTTATCAATTTGAGATAGTTCTAAAATTGTAATTTTTTCTTGATTAGGGAATCTATTTTTTAAATATTTAATGAATTCATCAGCTTCATTTGGGAATAATAATTTAATTGAATTAATATTAATTGGAAGTGGAATTAATGTGCCATCAATGTTTGCTTCAACAACATTTCTATATGAATTAAAATCTGTATATTGTTTTAAAAATTTATATACTTCTTCATCACTAGTGTGAAAAATATGTGGGCCATATAAATGAACTAAAATATTGTTTTTTGAATAATCATAAATGTTTCCGGCAATTGTATTTCTTTTTTCAACAACTAAGATTTTTTTATTAGCAGGAAGTTGACTTATAACAACTGCTGTACTTAAACCAGCACCAATAAAAACATAATCATATTTATTAATATCAGCCGGAAACTTTTTAATAATTTTCATCTTTTACCTCTTTAATAATTTACTAATTCTATTGTTTTATAGTTAAATAAAGCAAAAATGCTTTTTTATTTATTCTTTAAATGTTCTTTTCTAAAAGCAATTTCACTTTCAACAATTTCTTTAATATTTGTCTTAATTTCATAATTTAGTTCTTCACATAATTTTTTATTTGAAGCAACTAACATATCTGGGTCACCACTTCTTCTAGGTCCGATTTTTACATTTAAGTCTATACCTAAAGTCTTTTCAAATTGTTTAACAATTTCTAAGTTTGAAAAACCTTTTGAACTACCAATGTTGTAGTATAAAGATCTATTTTCTTTAATCATTTTTTGTGCTGTTAAAACATGTAATTCAGCCAATTCATAAACATAAATGTAATCTCTTACACAGGTTCCGTCTTCAGTTTTATAATCATCTCCAAAGATTTGAAATTCTTTTGTTAAACCAAAAGCATAATAACTAATAGCTGGAATTAAGTGTGTAGGTGCAGCACCATTTTTTGTTAAATAACCAATTCTTTTACTTTTTGATGCACCAGTAACATTAAAGTATCTTAAAAAGGTATATCTAAAGTCTGGGTTTGCAACTGCAAAATCTTTAATAATTTCTTCTCCGAAATATTTGGTTCTACCATATGGGCTGCATGGTTCTTTTGGATCTTCTTCAAAGAAATAACCATTATGTCTTGAGTTATTGCCATACACAGCTGCTGATGATGAAAATACAAAATTATTAACATTGTATTTTTTCATTGTTCTTAAAACATTTACTAAACCTTGAATGTTAGTTTGATAATAGTCTAATGGTTTTTGAACACTTTCGCCAACTTTAATTAATCCAGCTAAATAAGTAACAACATCAATTTTATTTTCTTTAAATGTTTTATCTAATGTTTCAATATCTAAAATATCACCTTTTATAAATTTGCTTCTTTTTTCAACAAATTCTATAAATCCTGTTGAAAGATTGTCATAAATAATTACATTATCTTCTTTATTTTTATTAACAACTTCAGCAACATGGCTGCCAATATATCCAGCACCACCAATTAATAAATAATTCATTCTTACCTCCATTTATATAATATTAATTATATTTTTAATAATTATACATATCAAATGCTAAACTTGCAACATTAAAAATATAAACTCCACAATTGGAATTTATAAGGAATTTATAAATTTAAAAAATGTTATTTAAAACAAATATATAGAGTAAAATTCTATTATTAATTTATTTCAATAATAGATGATAAACACAAAATATTTTATATTTTGTTGATTATAGGAGAACAATGAAACCAGAAACAATAGACAAATTGGTATATGGAACAATGATTTATGGCTGAGTAGTATTTGCCATTTCGATGTTGTTCCTTCTAGTGTTCTTTTTACAAATTTTTTCAACATTTTTTGCTGTTTTTGTACCAAATAAAAAATTTAAAAAATCCGATGTTTGCAATAATCATTGCATTGTTATTCCAGCACACAACGAGGAACACATTGTTGGTGATTTGATTAGATCACTAAAAGCAATGAATTATCCTGCAGATAAATTTAAAGTTTTTGTAGTTGCTGATAACTGTACGGATAATACTGCTCAAGTTGCTAGAGAAGCTGGAGCTGATAAAGTTTATGAAAGATTCAATAAAGAATTAATTGGACCAAACTTTGCAGTTCATAAAACATTATTAAAAATTAAAGATGAATTCGGACCATTCGATTCATTCTCATGATTTGATACCGATAATATTGTCGATCCTGATTGATTATCAAAAATGAATGATGCGTTCAATGATCCTAAAAAAATATGATTATTTCACTTCATTTAGAGATACTCAAAACTTTGATGATAACTGAATCTCAGCAAGTTACTCAATTGAATTTTATAGATTAGTATCACAAGTTGCTACAGTTAGATCATTATTCAAAAATCCACACATGGTTGGTGGAACTGGCTTTATGGTTAGATGAAATATTCTAGAAAAAAATGACTATTGAGGAAAATATACTTCAATGGTTCACGATACAGAATTTTCATTTGACGCATTAGTTAATGGTTATAAAGGTGTATATGTAGATGCTGCTAAGTTTTACGATTTACAACCTACCAAATGAGATGTTTCTTGAAAACAAAGAACAAGATGATGAGTTGGGAATTACAAATTAAATAGAGATATTAAAAAGATTCTTTGAAAAAATTTATTCTTTAAATTCGAAGCGCCACAAAAGAAATTTAATTATTTAGATTTTATTGCAACCCTTACCCCTGCATGAGTATGATTTATAGTATTGATTATTTTAAACCTTGGAACAACAGTATTAAATAGTATCTTAGTTGCTTATCTTGGACCTCAGGTATCTATAATTTTTGGTATTTTAGCATTACCATGTGTATTTCTATCATATTATTTCATGACGTGATTTATGGGTCTTTTCGTGTTAATTCGGCAACATAAGAAATTAAAAAGAATTAGTGTTAAGAGTAAAATTAAAGCTTTATTCGCATATCCAATTTTTATCTTTTTAAATGTTCCTATTTCTATTTATGCTCAAAAGCATATGAATATGAAATTCGTTAATACACCAAAAGAAAGATCCAAGAATACTAAAATTAATTAACCTTAATAAAAGACATAGACATTTTCGAAAGAAAGTGTCTTTTTTATCTATAAAACAGCCTATTATGGAGAAAATCAATGGATAATATATGCTTCAAAATGTGCCTTTTATCTTAAAGAAATGCAAAAATTTTTTGTGATATAATCAATACATATTTAATATTAAGGAGAAGAAATGAAACTTAAAAAATTTGTTCGTAATTCTTTAATTACTTCAACATTTTGTTTGATGCCAGTTGCATTATCTGCTGGATGTGGCAAAAACAACAGCAACAGTAACAGTAATAGTAATCAAGAATTAATTAATATAACTTCTGTACCAAGTACTTTTACTGATAAAGATATAAAGAAAAATTATGAAGAATCAGCTAAAAATGCTAAATACACAATTTTATATATGCAACATGGTGGATACCCAGCCCCTCATGAAATTGCTACATCAGTTTATTTAGATAAACAAAGCAAAGGACAAAATAAACAAATTATGTTTTTTGCTAATCAATTTTTAAATACCCCAGATAAATGAAATGAAATTAAAGGATATAATCATGCTCCTTTAGATAAAAAATATAACTTTGTTAAATTTGAAAATACTTCATCATTTAAAGAATCAACTAATGGTAAAAGCAATATTTATGTTGTTCCATCTAACGCTTTGGAAAGCTCTTACTTTCATCACAAAAAAATGTCTCAATTCATTAAAGAACATCCTGATGAAGTTGATTTATCAATTACATTATGAGAATTTTATGCTTTTTACATTCAAAACCCTACACCTGACAAAACCAGAATGTTATTTGACATTTTATTTAACGTAAGAAAAATTTATTTAATTTCTGATGGTGCAGCTCAATCATCAACATTTAATAAGATGTTCGATAAAAGCAAAGATTTCTTACAAAACCTTACTCAAAAAGAAATAAGAGATAAATATATAAAATATAAAAAAGCTACAAAATCGCCTAAACAACTTAACATGGCATATCAAGAATTTGAAAAAGATGATAAATTAATGTGATTATATTTAGATAAGAATGTTAATGATACTCCTTTCATTTCTCTTTTAAACTATGATGTTAGTTATTTAGAAAGTCCAGCATATAAATTAAATAATTTAAGTATTCCTAAAGCCGAATATCAACCAATTTTCATAGGAGAATATGCTAACTGAAACGAAGAAGCTAAACCTATAATTGAATCAATTGTTACAATTGATGAAAATACAGAATTATTTGAATTGAAATCACCTAATTTCGATCCTAATAAGAAAAATGCTTTCTTTATGGGAGACTCGTTTTTTAGAGAATTTCCAGGTGAACTTGGTCCTGATAAAAAACCTCATACAAGATTGTTAAAAATGCCAAACGTTTTAGCAGAAAAGAGAAAAATCTTTAAAGCATTTTTACAAAAATATGATCCAAAAGAATATAACATTATTTTCAAAATGCACCCTAGATTCAAAAAAGATTACAACATTGAATATATTGACTTAATTTCTGATGGTGCTTTAAAAGAAAATGATATTAATCTTTTAACAGGTAGTTACGGTTGAGAATCAATTATGACTAGTGAATTAATGAAATTTAAGAAAGATCCTCAAAAAGCAAACTTATTATTTAAAAAAGATCACAACCTATTTGAAGATTTCCAAATCTTTGGATTAGTTCCTACCTCAACAATTACTCAAACCACTTTTATGTTTGTTTACGAAGAATCTGGTTCGAATAATGAAATTGCTGAAAAAGTTGTAAATCCTAAAAACTTCCCTCTTCCAAAACATTATTTAATTGATAAATTCATGGACGAAGATTCAAAACCTGAAGATAATTTGCAAGAAAAAAACAAAGCAGATGCAATTAAGTTTTTCTATAAATACAAACTTATGGAAGACTGCAAATTTGTTGATAATTTATTAGATCCAACAAAATTGAAATAATTAAATTTAAATATTTTATTTTACAAGCAAATTCCCAGCATGAAAAATGCTGGGTTTTTGTTTTTTGCACGAAAATTATGAATTTTTATATATATAAGTTCTATAGAACTTGGTATTTAATTAATTGGTTTAAAGTTATCTATATTATTAGCATTAATTTATAATTAATATATTATTTTCATATAGAGATAAAATCAAAACCTGAAAAAATATTTTTCGTTCTAAAAAAATTATAACAGTTAGAAAAATGGTATATAATAAGATTGAAAGATATCCAAAATACGACCAAAATTAAAATAGGATATTCTTTCAAAAAAATAAAAAAATGAATAATCTAACATATAAGAAAAAAGGAGTAAAGATGGCAACAAATAAAAATAGTTCAAAAGAAGCCCAAAGAACAGAATTACATAAAACTATTTGAAAAATAGCTAATGATTTACGTGGTTCAGTTGATGGATGAGACTTTAAACAATATGTTTTAGGGTTTTTATTCTACCGTTATATTTCTGAGAATTTAACAAACTATGTTAATTCAAATGAATGAAAAGCGGGAGATAAAAATTTTGATTATGCAGAGTTAAGTGATGAAGAAGCTGAAAAAGTAAAAAACGTTTTAATTCAAGAAAAAGGTTTTTACATTGCTCCAAGTAATTTATTTAAAAATGTCGCTAAAAATTGTCGTAATGATTCTAATCTAAATGAAACATTAGATAAAATTTTCAAAAGTATTGAAGCTTCAGCTGTTGGTACACCAAGTGAAAATGATATTAAAGGTTTATTTAATGACGTTAATGTAAATAATGATAAATTAGGTAATACTGTCATCGAAAGAAACAAAAGATTACGTGGCATTTTAGAAGCCATTAACGAAATGCAATTAGGTGCTTTTCATGATCATAACATTGATGCTTTCGGTGATGCTTACGAATACTTAATGACCATGTATGCAGCTAACGCCGGCAAAAGCGATGGTGAATTCTTTACACCTCAAGAAGTTAGTGAACTTTTAGCATCTTTAACTTTAGTAGATTTTAGCAACGACAAAAAAGAATTGAAAAAAGAAGTTGAAAGTGTTTACGACCCAGCTTGTGGTTCGGGTTCTTTATTACTTAAGTATGCAAAAATCTTAGGTAAAGAAAATGTTACAAAAGGTTTCTTCGGACAAGAAATTAACTTAACTACTTACAACTTAGCTAGAATCAATATGTTTTTACACGGTATTAATTTTGCCGATTTCTCTATTAAACACGGAGATACGTTAAATAATCCATGCTATTTTGAAAATGTTGCTCCTTTCGAAGCAATAGTATCTAATCCTCCTTATTCAATCAAATGAGATGGCGACAACAATCCTACTTTAATTAATGATCCAAGATTTGCACCAGCAGGTGTATTAGCTCCTAAATCTAAAGCTGACTTAGCATTTGTTATGCATATTTTATATCTATTAAGTTCTAAAGGATCAGCTGCTATAGTTGAATTCCCTGGTGTTCTTTACCGTGGTGGTGCAGAACAAAAAATCAGACAATACTTAATAGATAATAATTATGTCGATGCTATTATTCAATTACCTCCAAACTTATTCTTCGGAACTTCAATTGCAACATGTATTATCATTTTAAGAAAGAACAAAAGAGACAACAACATTTTCTTTGTTAATGCTTCAAATGAATTTGTTAAAGAAAAGAATACTAATAAATTAAGTGACAAAAATATTAAAAATATTTTAGATATTTATTGTTTTAAAGAAGACAAGGAATTCATCTCAAGAAACGTTCCTTATGAAGAAGTTAAAGAAAATGATTATAGTTTATCAGTTTCTACTTATGTAAAACCAGAAGATACTTCAGAAAAAATAAATATTGTTGAAGTTAATGCTCAATTAAAAGAATTAACCCATAAAATAGACATTTTAAGAAAAGAAATAGATAAAATAATCAAGGAAATTGAGGATTAATATGACTTATTTAGAAAAATTGATAAATAAGTATTGTCCTGACGGATATGAGTGGAAGGATCTAAAAGATATTACTAAAATTTATGTAGGCGGAGATTTACCAAAAAAATCTTTTTCAGAAACAAAAAATGAAAATTTCAATGTAAAAATTTTAACTAATGGATCTTTTGGAAATAATATTAAAGGATATACCGATTCCTATGTAGTGCCTGGTAATTCAATAACAATTTCTGCAAGAGGAACAATAGGCTATTGTGAATACCAAAATGAACCTTTTTACCCAATTATTAGACTTCTGGCAATTCATCCAACTTGACATAATAGTAAATTTATTTATTATTTTTTGAAAAACTTGAATATAAGTCCTTCGTCAAAATCGGGTATTCCACAATTAACCAGAAAACATATAGAAAATATTAAAATACCTTTAATTCCTTTAAAAATTCAAGAAAAAATTGTCGAAATCTTGGAGAGATTTCGTATACTAGAAGCGGAGCTGAAAGCGGAGTTGGAAGCAAGAAGGAAGCAATTTAAGTATTGAGCAGACAAATTATTAGATTTTAATAATTTTTCAAATGATGATAAAAAAGATATTTTATCACTCGGTTCTTTTATCTCTGGCTTGAAATCTAAAAATAAAAATAGTTTTATAGACGGCAATAAGAGATATGTTTCATATTTAGATGTTTTTAATAACAGAGAAATATCATATTTACCAAATAATTTTGTAAAAATATATGATGATGAAAATCAAAATATTTTGCAATATGGAGATGTTATTTTTTGCGGATCTTCTGAAAACTTTGAAGAAACTGGTTATGCTTCTGTTTATACTGTTCAAAGCCAAGAACAAGTGTATTTAAATAGTTTTTCATTTGTTTTTCGTTTTCACGATAATAATTTATTTCTTCCGAAATTTTCTAAATATTTCTTCAATTGTAAAAGTTTTAGAGAGAAACTTCTAAAATGCATAAACGGTGTAACTAGATTTAATTTATCTAAAAGTAAAATGGCAAAAATAATTATCCCAATCCCTCCTCTAGAAACACAAAAGAAAATAGTTTCAATTCTTGAAAAATTATCAGAATACTCTCAAGAAATTAATTCTGGATTACCAACAGAAATTGGGCTCAGAAGCAAACAATTTAAGTATTATAGAGATTTACTTTTAGATTTTAAAAAAGATGAATAACACTATAAAACAATAATAAAAATAAATTCTTAAATAAATAAACAATCAATTTTTCCATATATAACAATTAAATAAGAAAACACAAAAATAGATATTTTGAATCTAGTCTATAAAATGTGTTTTCTTTTTTGATTCTAAAAGATCAGTGCTTATTACAATATCTTATTTTTTGATCCAAGTTGGGACTTTTACTTCTGGAACGAATAAAAAAATATTTTTTCGATTTTAAACTTTTTTGAGTATAATAATCACATTAAATGCAAATGTAGTTCAATGGTAGAACTCCAGCCTTCCAAGCTGGTCATGCGGGTTCGATTCCCGTCATTTGCTCCATTTGTTTAAATACACCGAATGCTCTACCAAGAGCATTTTTTGTTTCTTATAAAAAAAGGTAATAAAAAAAGATGGCATATAACCATCTAATTTGTTTATTAATGATATGTAAATCAAAATGGTGAGTAAATTAAAATAGCCTCTCATTTTTTAGAAAGTTGCATATTAAGAATTTTCTTAATGTAGAAGTAAGCAATAAGAACTCTTGCTACATATCATATAATAATGAATAAAGAAGTTAAAAGTGATATACCAACAATTCAACTTGTTTTATTGCCATTGTAAACAAAAGCAGAAAATGGAAAGTTTACAAGATATCAAATTAATACGAATAAATTAAGAACAACAAGCATTATGGAGTTAAAACCGTTATAGAAAGCATTAAATTCACTTTCACCTTGTAGTCTTCTTCTAGCAAGATGAATAAAGTAAATTGTAAGACCTTGAATTAAACAATATTCAATAAATAAGAAACTACTTCATAAACCGAAAGACAATTTAAAGTTTATGCTTAAAATAGGTTCAGCAATTCCGATTGTAAAGAAAAAAATAAAGATAATTGCTGTTGCTATTGTGAGATATTTATTGGTCTTTGGAAAATTATCATTATCAAAATCAGGAAGCATCTTTGACATTATATGGAAGAAGACGCTCATAACATATGATGAGATAATATAAACAATTATAAAGGTAAGAGTTGTTGAAACAAAACCTACTAACGCTTTATCAGCTGATACAGCTAATGGATAAATAAAAGCAATTAATAATAATGCAAAGCAAATAGATGCTAATACAATTGAAGTGATTAAAAATGTATAGTTTTGTTTATTTCTTAGCTGATGAAATTTTCTGTAGATATTGCTAATTTTAGTCGCCATTGTATTCATAAAATTAGAACCTTTCACTTTTGTAAAAATATTACTAAATATAAAATCAAGAAATTACATGATTTTATAAATAAATTATACTATGTTTGAATGATTAACCTAAAGATTAGGTAAATATAAATTCCAATTTTAAAAGTCCTAATTTTGCGTAAAATCAAAAATGTTACAAAAATTATAAATTATTACCAAGAAAAGCTTTAAAATCCTAAAAAAATTTAAACGAAAATACCAAGTTTTGTAAAAAACTTGAGTTTTTGCTTACTTTTTTTCCAAAAAAGTAAGTGCCTTTTTGTCAAACTTTTTAGCACATAAAAAGTTTGGATTAGAAGCGAATGCTTCTCTTGTAATTATTTATAAAATCCATAACAGGAGTCAAATCTTGACCGTAGTAAGGGTCTATAGACTTGCCTTTTTTAAAATACCGTCTTAATAACCTGTGGCAGTTTTCGATAGAGCCTTTTTCTCCCGAACAATATGGGTGACATTTATATATTTGCTTAATACCTGGCACTTCATCTAGTTTCGCATTTTCACTACCATTATCTATGGTTAGCGAATCTATTGTCAAGTTATATTTTTGCATTAGGTATATCAGCCCATCTCTAACACCAGTGCTAGTCCGCCGTACCATATGAAAATAGAAGCGTCTAGTCTTTCTATTAATTAGCGTTACGAAACAGCATTGATCAGTTTTTGAACCAATAACAGTATCTAATTCATAATCATTATCTCTAAGTCTTTCATTGATTTCTGTGCTGCGTTGATCAATGCTAACTCCAATCTTTTTAAGCTTTCGACTGTCTCTTTTTGGGGGTCGTTTTTGTTTAATTCCTTTGGTGGATAAATTGACCAAAATGCCTATTTCAAGGTCTTTAAAGACTCTTTGTGATATCAAATTATATACCATAGATTTTGAAGGTTTATAGCTGTTTGGATACTTTTCTTCAAATCTTCTTAATATTTCGTTAGCGCTTAGCTTAGGCGTTCTTTTTGCTAAATCTTTATTATTTCTATTTTGGGTATAATCATCAAAAAGCTCTGTTCAAAAATTTCTAAAATCTTGATATTGTTCTATTTTCTTTTTTGAATATGCTATTCTTTTACTTTTATCAAAATTAGCAACATTTATCATAAATTCATCAAGATTTAAATAACGAACTTTTTTAATTTTAGCATCACAACAATCACAGGTTTTTCTATCGCCTTTGCCTAAATATATTCCTTTTGAATATTTAAATAAAAACCTTTTAATCGCTTTAGTCGATATTTCAATATTTTGAGATATTTCTTTTAAAGATTGAAAATTTAGTAATCCATATATTATCTGAAACACTTCTGCAAAACCGATATGGTTTTTGTGTGTCGAGTAGTTTTTCGAGCGGCTTAAAATTTCAGAGTAATTCTTATCAACAGCGAAATGAATTTGTGAAGTTTGAATTTTGTTATGCACATTTTTACTTCTAACCAAAGTACAGAAAATTTTTTTATCGTTTTTCATATATAATTATGTTGTCCTTTCTTTTTATCATTTTTATCCCGAGTTTCCAACTTTTACAATGTAATTTTTAACAACTCATCTGTTTGATGAGCTGTTTTTAATAATTTAAAATTTTAATTCATTTAAAATTCTTAAATATGTTTGATAATCTTGAATTGCTTGATTATTGTTGTCGTTAATAATATATTCTTCACTTTCAATTTTTCCGTCAATAATCTTGCATGTTTTGATTGTTTCTTTTATTACATCTTGTAATTTTTTGATTGTGATTTTTTCATCTACAACACCGAGTTCTTTCAAACCTTTGTTTAAATAATAAATAACAAAATTTAATAAAACAAGAGATAAGAAGCAAAGTACGAAATGACCTTCAATATGCTTTTCACTTCATACATAAATAGGTCTTACAGCTAAAGCACTTTTTAAAGCTCTAAAGTTTGATTCTATTTGTCATTGTTTTGAATATAAATTCACAATTTCTTCAGGTGATAAATCAAATCTAGAGGTTTCATAAGCATAATATCCGTCAAACTTTTCATCTTCGATAATTTTGTCATAGTTAAGTTTGTAATAACCTTTACCACCAACTTTTTCGAAGAATTTAAATTTCTTTTGACCGAACATTACTTGATCATGAACTAGTCCGTCTTTATCTTGTCTTTTAATAAAATTATCGATTAAAATTTGTCTATCATTTTTATCTTTTAATGCTCTTTTTTTACTATATGTCACTACCAATCTTCTCTTGTGTCCGTTTGCTCTTCTATTCTTTCAAAACGAATAAAAAGTAGTTTCTTTATATTTAAAATTATTGTCTCCAAAATAGCCGGATTCATCTATTGCAAAGGTCTTTCGGTCATTTGAAGCCGCTTTTAATCTATAAGATAAAATGTAATCAATATCGTTATCTTCTAAGAATCTTATGTTTCTATTTGTACTCATTCCTCTATCAGCAATGAGTGTTACTTTGTTTAATTCATATTGTGATTTTATATTCAAAATAAAATTAATAAATGTTGATGCATCAGCAGTGTTCCCTTTGAATAATTTATAGTGAATTGGAATGCCGTTTTCATCTGTTGCTAAACCTAAAACAATTTGATCTTCTTTGAATTTTCCATCTTTAGAATAACCTGGATATCTCAATCCTTCTCTTACAAAACTTTCAAAATATACCGTTGAAGAGTCGTATCAAATAATATCTATTTTTCTATTTTTATCTTTGATCAATGTATCGTTAACACTCTTTAAAATGTTATTTTTATTTTCAGCTAAATAGTCTAAAGTATTATAAAATGTCGTCTTTTCAACTTCTAAATTTATATTGAATTTGTCTTTATTTTTAAAGGATGAAAGCATGCTACCCGGATTTACAATTCTATTTGAAATCATATATTTTAATAAATCATTTAAATACTTGGATTTTGATACTTTAGCATCTTTAAAAGGATTTAATTTTTCTAAGAAACTGTATAACAAATCATATCCATAATTGAACTGTTTTGTTTCAATTTTAACCTTGCTTATATCTAACTCTAATTGTCTAATTATCATATTTCTATCTCAATCAGTATTGTAGTTTTGAGATAGTTTTTTAATTTTTTCTACTGGATCAGAACAATATTTTTCTCATTTTTCAACTGTACCGATACCGATAGATTTCTTATAACCTTTGCCAAATCCTCCTGAAAGTGCTAAAGATAAGTAAGTAGAGTTCTTATTTTTTCTTGAAATTAATAGTCATTTGTCTTTTTTCATATCTTTATTATACCACAAATTACAATGTAATTATGTAAAAAAATAACTTTTTTTTATTTATATATAAATAACACTGAAAAAAGTAATAAAAAAGAGCTCCAACTTGGAAACTCAGGAGTTTGAATTTTGTTATGCACATTTTTACTTCTAACCAAAGTACAGAAAATTTTTTTATCGTTTTTCATATATAATTATGTTGTCCTTTCTTTTTATCATTTTTATTTTACCAAAAGGACAGAAAAATCCCGACATTTTCAAATGTTGGGACTTTTATTTCTGGAATGAATAAAAATAAAAAACAAGCAATTTTGACTAAAATGCCTGTTTTATAATGTTATACATAATTATTAATCAACGATTTTAAATCATGGAGTGTTTTCATGTTTGATTTCAATTGGTTGTAGTAATTTAAGTTCTTTGTTCTTATTTACGCTATCTGTAACAACAACAATTATGTCGCTAGTTGCATTAGCTTCTTTAATTTTCTTAAGATCAATAGTTGCTAAAAGTTGTCCGTGTTTTACTTCTTCATTTTGCTTAATAGTTGAAGTAAAACCAAGTCCATTCATTTTAACAGTATCTACACCAATATGTACTAGAACTTCTAAGCCTTCTGGCGAAACAATTCCAAAAGCATGTTTAGTTGGGAAGGTTACAATTACTTTTCCACTAATAGGTGAATAGATGTTCATTTTACCAGTAGATTTTTCTAATCTAATTGCATAACCCGATCCAAGAAGTTCGAAAGCTTTTGAACTTAATTCATTTAAAGGAATTCTTAAGCCAGGACAAGGAGCATAAATAATTGAAGCATCTTCTTTTGGTTCTTCCTTATCTTTAATGTCATCAACAAAAGTTACATTATTATTTTCAATATTGTTTGTGCTTTCAGCTTTTAAAGCATCAGCTGCAGCTTTAATTTCAAGGTTAAGTTGTTCAGCTTCAGGTCCAAATTTAGCTTGAACATGTTTTTTACCAATAAAAATGATTTCACTAGTTCCTAAGTTTTTAAGCTTTTGTTCATTAACTAAAGCTGTGTTTCTTACATCATATCTTAATCTAGCTGCACAGTTATTAAAACCGGTAATATTATTAATTCCACCAAAAGCATCAACTAGATTCCTTACTCTATCACTAACTTGAGCAGGCGCATTTTTTTGCTTTTTAGCTTCTTTTTGTTTTTTTCTATTTGCTAATCATTCACGAAAACCCATAATTCTCCTTAATAACAATTCAATTATTATATTATTAATAAATAATATTATAAATGTATTTAGTTGTATTGCATTATAAAGTTAAAAAATACTTTTAATATGTAAATATTTACATTAAATATAAAAATATACGCAATATAAATTAACATACTACCTACATATAAATATAATTTATATTAACTTTAATTATAGTTATGATATGAAAGGATAAAATATGAAAATAGCTTTTTTTGACGCAAAAGAATATGATAAAAAGTATTTCGATAAATTTAATCACAATCGTCATGAAATAACTTATTTTAGTGAAAACCTCAACATTAATAATGTTGATAAAACTAAAGGTTTTGATGCAGTTTGTGGTTTTGTTAATACATATGGCGAAAAGTATATTCTTGAATTATTAGCTAAAAACAATGTGAAAGTTTGATTGCAAAGATCAATGGGTTACAATAAAGTCGATTTAGCTAAAGCGGAAGAATTAGGAATTCATGTCTTTAGAGTTCCAAATTATTCAGCCGAAAGTGTAGCTGAATTTGCTGCTACTTTATTAATGACTTTAAATAGATGTATTCCACAAGCTATTGAAAGAGTTAAAAATTATAATTTCTCATTAGATGGTCTTGAAGGAAAAGCAATTTATGGTTCAACAGTTGGAGTTATTGGTTCAGGTAAAATTGGTCAATGCTTTATTAAGATTATGAAAGGTATGGGAGCTAAAATCTTAGTTTTTGATACTTATTGTGAAACACATAATCCACAATTAGCAAAAGAAATGGGTTTTGAATTTGTACCTTTTACTAAATTAATAAAAGAAAGTGATTTTATTTCTTTGCATGCTCCATTATTGCCTTCAACAAAATACATCATTGATAAAGATGCAGTTGATTTAATGAAAAAAGGTGTAATTATCATTAACACAGCTAGAGGTGAATTAATTGATATCCCTGCTGCTTTATATGGTTTAGATCAAAAAATCATTCGTGGATTAGGTTGTGATGTGCTTGATAGAGAAGAAGGTCGTTTCTATTCAGATATCTCAGCACATGCTAGAGAATATATTAAAAATGATCCAGAATGAAAAGAATTGATTATTAATAATCGTGTAATTGTAACTTCACACCAAGCTTTCTTAACTGATATTGCTTTAGAAGAAATTGCAAGAATAACTTTAGATAACGCTGATATGGCTCAAAAAGGTGATTTTTCAAAAGCTTTAAAATTATTAGATAATGGAAAGGTTTTAAACGGTTAAAAATGTTTAATTATTTTAAATTTACAAAAGCAAAAAGAGAACATGCGGAGCAACCAAAAAATGCTAAGACATGAACAGCTCATATGTTTAGTGAATTAATTGGTACTATTTGAATTTCACTAGGCTTAGCTGGTTTATCAATTTTAATTAACGGTAAAGCTCTCGAAAGCAAGTTTTTATTAAGCAATGTTATAGTTGGATTTTTTGCTGGTTTTATTATTGTTGGTTCTTGTTTATTTATTTTTGCTAGATGAAGCTGTGACTTAAATCCATCAGTTACCATCTATTGATGAATTAATGGTACAAATACTAGCCTATATGCCATTTTAAAAATCATTATGCAAATGATTGGTGGTATTTTAGCTGGTTTAATTATTTATGGCATTGGTTATGCTACAAATAATGGCGCTGAATGACGAGCTTCAAACTTAGCAATTAGTGCTGCTGCTTCAGCCAACAAAGACTTCTTAGAATTTAATAACGCTGGTAAGCAAGCAATAATTGGTGGATCATTATGAATCTTCTTTGGTGAAATGGTTATGACAGCAATTCTTTTATTCCCAATTTTCTCACCAAGATTCGAAGCTAAATATAGAGATTTAATGATTTTATTCATTATCTCATTATCAGTTTGAATGGGTATTTTACAAGGTTCAGCAGCTATTAATCCAGCTCGTGGTTTAGCTCAACAAGTTCCTGATTTATTCTTTGGAATTAAAGAAGGTTCATCAGCTTCTATACAAGCTGATTTAAGCCACCTTCATGGTGTTCCACAAAGATATGCTGATTTATATTCAGCTACTGCTGCTATGATGGTTGGTGACTTTTTAGCTCCATTCTTCTACGCATTAGTACAAGGCTTTACAGATAAATGTGGTGTTCCATTTATTAACGGAGCAATTCAATTCAAGAATAACAAAATGCAAAATATGATTTCAAATTACGACTTACAACAAATGAAACAAGCTAAAAAAGAAGAAGCAAAACAAGATGAAAACAATATAGCTCAAAAGAATGAATAATATTGTTTTATAGAACTTTTAGAAAATTTTTGAATGAGAATATAAGTGTAAAAACTTATATTTTTTATACTTAATTTTGCCTTAAGAATCCAAAAATATTTTATTATTTCAAATTAAATAAGATATTATATAAACATAATGAATTTAACAACAAGACAATATATTAGCTTTTCATTTATTGGTGCTTTTGCATTAGTGTGCATCATTATTAAAATTTATTATTGATACACACTACGTTCAAAAGAACAATACTTTAAGAAAAATGAAAAAGGGCTTTATTATAAAAACATCAGCATTTTATGTTCTGCAGTAGTAGTTTCAACCTTAGCATTATATCCATGATATATGTGCGAAACTATTAAAATGTTGTTAGACAATCCTAAATGAAGTGCTGCATATATTCAAGCAATTGTTATGATAGTTTTCGGACAAACTGGATTAATTATTAATTTTGCTATGCTTGTTAAATTTGTCTTTTTAAAAAGATATGCCAAAATCGATATGTATGAAATATATAAAGAAGATGAGGCAGCAGATAGAGATTATAAAAATCAAATGAATTCAAATCGTAAAAACAAAAAGTTTTAATAAAAAGCATCTTCCCCGGAAGATGTTATTTTTGTTTTGCTAAAATACTAAAATTAATATAAAATATTAATGCTTATATAACCCCAAGTGGTGGAATGGTAGACGCTGTGGACTCAAAATCCACTGGAGAAATCCGTGCAAGTTCAAGTCTTGTCTTGGGGACCATATAATTTTAATTACCGAAACTTGAGCAATCAAGTTTTTTTATTTTGCAATTTTATTGAATGACTTTTGTGCTTCAAGGATGATTTGCTTTGGATCTACAAAAACAAATTTTCTGTTTTCATAAACTATCTTACCATTAATAATAGATGTATAAACATCACTAGATTTAATTGAATAAACCAAAGCACTAATTAAATTAGTTCTTGGTGTATTATGTAAAGTATTTAAATCAATTAGGATTAAATCAGCTAAATAGTTTTCTTTGATTTTACCTAATTCATTTTCCAAGCCTAAAGCTTTAGCTCCATTTACAGTAGCTAACTTTAAAGTATCATAAGCATTTAATGCTTCAGGATTTTTAGTTACGATTTTTGCTAGTAATGAAGCAAATTTCATTTCTTCAAACATATCTAAATTATTATTCGAAGCAGCCCCGTCTGTTCCTAATGCTACATTGATATTATTATCTAATAATTTTTGGACAGACATCATACCTGATGCTAGTTTTAAATTAGAACAAGGATTATGCACTAATGTTAAATCTTTGTTTTTAAGAAGTTCAATTTCTTTATCAGTCAAAACATCAGCATGAGCAATAATTCCATGATGTTCAAAATAACCTAAAGAATTTAAATATTCAATTGGAGTTAGTTTATGTTCTTTTAAACAATTATTAACTTCGGTTTCAGATTCATTTAAGTGAATATTAAAAGCGTTATTATTTTCTTTAATATATTCTTTAAAAGTTAATAAAGAACTGGTTGTATTTGTATAAACTGAATGTGGCGAAACAACTGTTTTAATACATCCATCATTTTTACCGTTATATCTGTTTTGTAGGCTTTTTATATTATTTATACGTTCATCAATTTTATTGCTTTGCAAGCCACAACCTAGCATAGCGCGAACGTTAGATTGTATTGCTGCTTTAGCAACTTCTTCTTCATAAAAGTACATATCAATAAATGAGGTCGTACCTGAAGCTATCATTTCGGCTATACCAAGCATTGCCCCATCATAAATATCTTTAGGTTCTAATTTATCTTCAAGAGGAAATATATGTTTAAATAATCAATCTTCAAGGTTCATATCATCAGCATAGTTTCTTAATAAAACCATAGAAACATGCGTATGAGCATTAATTAAACCCGGCATGACTAAATTACCTTTAGCATCAATTATTTTATCTGCTTTTAATGTTTTATTTTCTTTACCTACATACTTAATGTATTTATCTTCGATATAAACACAAGCATTTTCTAAGATTTCATCTTTTTTATCCATTGTTAAAACAGTTGCATTTTTAATTAAAATTGACATATAAACTCTTTTTGTATAAATTGAACTCTAATTATAAGAATAATAAAATTATAATAAAAAATTAGCACATATTGTGCTAACTAGTTTATACAACTATATAATAAATTATTTCGTTGTTTTTGTTGATTTTGTTGATTTAGAAGTAGTTTTTTTAGCAACAGGCTTTTTACCAAAAGCAGCTTCAACATCTTTCTTAGTTGTTTTCTTTGTTACAATAAGAATTTCGTCAACAGCGTTGCTTTGAACTCTTCTTTCTGGGTATACTGAGGCATATGTTCTATTTCTTATGTGTTCAAATTTTACATATCCTGTAATAAGTGCATATAAAGTATCGTCATTACCACGTCCAACGTTTGTACCTGGGAAAATCTTTGTTCCTCTTTGACGGAAGATGATTGATCCAGCTGTACAGAATTGACCGTCACCTAATTTAATACCAAGTCTTTGTCCACGGCTATCACGTCCATTACGTGATGAGCCACCGGCTTTGGTGTGTGCCATATCTTAATTATCCTTCGATCTTTTCAATTAAAACACGTGTGTAAGGTTGACGGTGTCCAAGTTTACGTTTGTGTGTAGACTTAGCGTTGTGACGGTAAACAACGATTTTCTTTGCTTTACCTTGTTTTTGGATAATACCAGTAACTTTTGCACTTTTTACATAAGGTTTACCAATTTTTTTACCAACTAAAAGAACTTTATCAAAAACGATTTTTGAGTTTTCAGCTCCTTCAACTTTTTCAATAAAAATTGTTTCGCCTTCTTTAACTAAAATTTGTTTGCCTCCAGTTTCGATAATTGCTAACATAGCATTACCTCCTGAATTTGTGGCTCATCTTTAAGGTGATTATTTATTCTAAATAATTCTTAGTTACCTGTTTAGAATGGTTACAAAAAAGTAACAGACTTATTATAACTCTTATTTAATAAAATAACGGTAACATTTTTTATAAAAAATGAGCAACCGGAAACCATTATAAAAAAGAACTTTTGGAAAATTTTAGGCATAAATTCAATACATTTATTTTAGGTGCAAATTTATTTTTTAGATGCATAAACTAAAGGATTTAATAGATACTTCAAATAATTAAAATTAGTCTCAATAAATTATTATTTAATTAGTTAACTACTTATTAGTATTTTCTTCATTAAGATCATCACGATATATTATTCCTTAATTTTGTGAAACTCTATTAATGCGGACTTGATGCAATAAAAAAAGTACATCATTCGATGTACTCGTAAATTTAGATTACTAATGCAAAATATTGTGTTACATCTTTAAATTGATTTAACTTGTCAATAAATACCTTTAAGTTTTCTTCTTTAAATAATTTATCTTCTAGTTGTTTTAAGTTATTTGAATCTTTGTTTCATATAGGTAAATATGTCTTTTGAATTTTTTCTAATTGTGTTTTTATATTTTTATCTTTCTCAGCTTTAATTAAATCATTAAGACTATTAAAGAATTTATCTATATTACTAATCAAGTAATTATATGAATATTCAATAAAGCGTGTAAGTTCATTAATTGTTTTGCATGTTGTTTCATCTAATTTTGATACTCGGTTATTTAATATAGCAAGAACACTTGTGATTTTATCTTTAACTTTTTGATAACCAGGAAGTATATCTTTATATTGAACATCTAAAGTGTTAAAGTAACATAGTTTCTTTGTAATTAAAACTCTAGCTGTTGATTGAAGTCCAACGACATCTTTGAATGTATCCTTTAAGTAGGTTGATAATGTTGTTTCATCTGTTATTTCACCACGATCAATTTTCATAATTATAATTTGGATTTTATCAGCTATTTTAGCTAAAAGTAATCTTTGGTGATTTGAAGGAACTAATCCATAATAGAATTTTTCAAATTCATTATTTTTAAATAAACTATTTTCATTCAATGCTGGTTCATCAAGAAGCTTACTATTATTTATTAATTGGAATAAGTTGATATCAAATTGTTCAAAGAATTTGTCGCAAGCATCTTTAAGTGGTTTAACGGATGCAGCATTTTTTACTTCTTTAGCTTCAAGTGTCTTAAATTCTTCAAGTGAACTTAAGAATTTATTTGCTCCTTCAGTTCATGAGCTTAGGAAGTCATCAATTAAATTACTATCAATTAATGTGTTATAAAGTACTGCAGTTGTTTGAGCTTTTAATAATGAAACTTTTGAATTATATAATGGCGTATTTGCATTATCAGCTTTTAATTGCATAATCTTTCTGTATGTTTCAATAGATGCTTTTATGCGTTGAACTTTATAATGATTAGTATCTTTTAAAAGTTCTAACAATTTACTAATTTCACTGTTTCATTGGTTAATATGTGATTCTAATGAGCCGTATTTAGATTTATCATTAACAGATTGTAATCTATGAATGTTAACTAAATTAATATATGCTTCTTTAATAAAATCAGGAATTGCTTTATATTGTTCGTTATCTTTTTGATTTTTATTAATAAGAACAAAGTCATTAGCTATATTATCTGTTTCTTTTACTCAATCATAGTAATTCTTTGGATTATTTTGAATTCAATCTAGCAAGGTATTAATGCTTGCTTGTAATTCTTTAGCTTCATTGTATGTAAGTAAGTTTTCACTCGCTGAATTTACTTTATTTACATCAAATCAATTCAAACCATTAATCTTATTTATAAGATTTGAGTTAACTCCAGCAATTATTAGTTTGTTGTACATATCACCAAAACTCTTTGTTGTAGATTCATATTGCAATTTTGAATAAAAGGCTGAATTTAATTTTGTGATATCTTCAAAGTATTTATTATAGTTGATAAAGTAATCTAGTTCAATATCCTTATAATTAATCAATTGACTAAAGCCAGTGATTGCTTTATTAGGATTAAAACTATTATCAATATTAGTTTTATGAGATTTGTTTCTTAAGTATTCTGTAGTTTGTTCAAGTTTTCTATAATAAGTTATTTTTTCTTCATATGTTCAAGATGATCATTTGTTTTTAATTTTTGAACATAGTTGTTCATATTCAAGAAAATCGAAATCAAATATGTTATCGTAAATTTTGTTTAATTCATTAATATAACCGTCTATTTTTAAAGCAATATCATCATTTGTTATATTTGAAATTTTCTTAATTGATTCAATGCGTTCATTGCATTCTTTTCGTAATTGTTCTAATTCATAAGTTTTTCGAGAAATTAAGTTTGCGAACTCTCGAATTTCATCCAAACAATTATTATTATTATTGATTCCGTTGTTAGTAATATCATTGAATTTTTCAACTATTTGTTCTTTAATATTATTATTTTTGGTTTTTAAAGTATCTAAAAGATTTTTGAGTTTTAAATCATTTTTAGCAATATTTATAGTGTCTGCATTTTCAACAAAATTCTTAATGTCTTCGTAGATAGTAAAATGATTATTAACGAAATTGTCCGGTGTAATTGCATATGGGCTACCCGTAGTAGAATAGGTATAACAATTAAAAAGATAGTCTACTTTGTGGAGATTATTATAAATTGTTTCAAAATTGTCCGAGAAATAATTTACATAATAAAGTAATAATGTATTTTTGAGAAGAGTATATCTTTCTGGGCAAAAATTCTTATAAAAAGCCAATAAATTTAATCACGAATATTTTGGTTGCCTATCAGGTAAGATTTTAGTTATAAAATGTACGTAAATATTGTAGTCTGTATAATTTTCAGGTGTAGCATTTTTTGTAATGTGATCTAAGTCGAACTTAATTTGAGATTGTATTAATTGCTCTGAACAATTTTGTACAAGTAAAGAAAATTCCGTTACAATATTTTCAAATTCCTCTAAGCTTATATTGAACAAATCTTGTTTGAACAATTTAGACTCAGCTAATTTTTCATATTGACCGCCAATAAAATATCAAATTATATTTTCATTTAATTCAAGACTTAAAGTTTTAAGAAAATTGTTTTTTTGATTATAAAGTTGAATTTTTGGATCATTGGACTTTAATAAATTTTCATACTCTGTAGTAGCTTGTTTATATGCATTGTCAATCACAGTTTTAAGATCGTTATAATTATTATTAATGTTCTTTTTATAATTTTCAAAATTGTTGACTCCTTGATGATTGTCCACAACTTTAATGAAAGTCTTCAGATCCTTTAAAATAGTACCATAAGAATCGTGATTGAAATAAGCTATTCTAAGCAGTTTTTCGAAACTTAAGATTCTTGCCAACGATGAATATGCTTTATTTTGTTGAAAGGCATAAAATCTTGAGTCGGGCTTTATGTTAACTTCTTCATCTAATTTATTTATTTTTTCATTGATTTTTGCTAAAAGAGTATCAAAATAGTTTCAATATCTAAAAATCAAATCTACAACTAAAGAAGGATCCACTTGATGAATTCTGTTGAATTTTTCTATGTTCTTACCACCATTGGACGTATAGAATCATCCGCCAATAGTTGAATAATTATTTTGAATTTCTTGTTTTAATGTTTGAATATTTGCTTCGCTCTCCTTAAATGTATTTTTAAAGTTGTTATCATCAATTGTATTTTCGATAACTTTTTGTTTCGTTTGATTAATAGTTTTAACTAAATCATTATAATTATCTTTATAAGCCTTATTCCCGCGATGATCTACACAATATTGATAATAAATTGAAATTTCAGCTCAATCGCTTGAAATAACAAGACTGTTCAATCGTTCCAATTTATTTTTAATATCATTATTTTCAACTGGTGTTGAAGGGTTAAAATTACCTTGGTTTTTAATGTCTTCATCGACTTGGCGTTCATCTTGTTGCAATTCATTTCATAATGATGATAAATGATCTAATTCTGGTTGAATATTTTCATTATTTAGAATAAAAGTATCAGTATTAATTTTATCTTTAAGTCTATTAAATAATGATTTTAGGTTAAAGCAAAAGCTATTTAATCTTCTATAAATTGATGGATACTTATCACTATATTTATCTTTAAAAGATTCTTCTTTTTCTTCTATCTTATTGATAGTAATAACAGATTCTAATTTTTGAATTAATTCTTCACGTTTTGCTTTAAGTTCTCTTATGGCTTCATCTTTATCATATTTTTTATTAATTTCAATATATGTTTTATTTAAAGCATTAATTTTGGCTTCAAGAGTATTAATTGAAACATTATCATCAGTAATCATTGATGATATTTTATTTTTTTCTTCAAGGAATTTAATATAGTCAGCATCAGATTCTATTAATTTGATTCTAGCCGGAGAAACAAGATTTTTAATTAATTCATTAAATGAGTCTACCATACTATACTTTGTTGAAACATCATGAATTTTGTCTTCTAATTTTTTAATATTATTCGAAATATCTTTGAAGGAATTTTCAAAATCTTTAGGTTCGATACTTTGGTTTTGAAGTTGGCTTAAAAGATCAGCAATATTTTTTTCGATATTTTTGTAAGAAGGATCCTTAGAAACATCGATGTAGTTGCGTAAAAGCGAACTGAATTGACTATTATCTGAATCCAATGGTCTTATTGCTTTTAATCTTTCCTCTAATGCATTTAATCTATCAATTAAACTTTGATAAATTTTATCTTTATCATTTTTACTTTTAGCTTCTTCAGTTTGTAATTTACCGTCTAATTCTTTAATTATATTTTTAAGTTGATTAATGTAATACTTAAACCCATCATCATTTAAGCTTGGAGTATCTTCAACAATTTTTCTAACTTTTGAAAATTCTTTTAATGCTGATTCATAATCTGATTTAACATTTTCATATTTTTCATATTCAGATTTCTTTGAATTTAAAGTTGCAAGTAATGCATCAACTTCTTTCAAACGAGTTTCAACTTTAATTTTATCTGCATTAATTTTGTCAGCTTTTTCCTTGCTCTTAATGTTTAAATTATTTATTTGAATTTGTAATTCATTGCATTTTTGTTCAAGTATTTTTTCAGAAGGATGTGATTTATTTATTGCATTTTTAAGATTGTTAATATCTTTTAGAATGATATTAACAGCATCTTTTTCGTATTCTTTAGCTAAATCACTAATCGAATTCTCTAAATCTTGAAGTTTATTTATTCATTTTTCTTTGTCGAATTTATCTTCAGGTTTAGGATCTGGATTTTCTGGGTCGGTCGTTGGATTTGAAGGATCTGCAGGAGGATCAACAGGAGTAACGGGATCAACAGGTGTTATAGGATCTGGTTTCTTATTTTCAACATCTTTTCCAGGAGTTTTGTTATTGTTTGGATTTTCAGTGCTAGAGTTTTTACCATCTAATGGATTTGAATTATCCTTCGAAGTTTTGCAACCTGCCGAAATAAAAGGTATAGCTAAAAATGACAAAGTATTAAGAGTTAATAAAAGTTTTTTCTTGTTTTTCATAATCAATTCCTCTCGAATATTTAGATATAATTATTTATATCTAAATTATATTACTTATTTTTGATTCTGCTTCCCCTATAAAAATGATGTTCATTGCTCATTATTTATACTTGTAAGATTCAATAAAAGAAATATTTTTTTATTCTTTTTAGTTCAAAAATGAAGCATATTTTATGCCGAATACGACACAAATAATCATTCTAAAAAAGCTCAGTAATTTTCCATATAACACTGTTTTATAGCTAAATTATCAAAAGAGAATTAAAAGAGATGACTAAATATTATTTTGCATTAACATCCGTTTAGTGATTTTAATTTAAAGATTTTTATTCTCAGAAATTCAATAACAATCTAATAAATAGTTAATAATCTAATTATTTAAAATAAAACCATAAGTAATTAAAATTGCTTTGATATATCTCGTAAAACATCATTGCATTTTTATTTTGAAATTTTTAAATAATCTCGCTTTCTAGCAAAAACATAATCCTAAATTCCAGAGAATAAAAAATAGTTCTCGATTTAAACTTCCGAGAACAAGTTAATTCATTATTCAATTGTATTATCATGCATTCAAAAAAAGAATAAAAAAATGCGGCTCCCTATTCTCCCATCTCTGGTACCTTCGGCACTAAAGGGCTTAACTACTGAGTTCGGAATGGATTCAGGTGATCCCCTTTGCTATAACCACTGATATATATATTAAACCATTTTTGATAATAACAAAATAAATAATTAAAAATTTTTACAATTATAAATTCCAATTTTAAAAGTCCTAATTTTGCGTAAAATCAAAAATGTTACAAAAATTATATTTTATATAAGAAAATTTCAGAATTTTTAACACAAAACATATGCTTTTGCAATAACTATAGAGAAAAAACAGCGTTTTTTCCTATTTTTTTCCACTTTTTATGGCTCATATACCCTTAAAGTCATAAAAGTGTGAAAGGAGAAAATGAATTATACATATCGAAATTATTTTAATGATGCTTTGAGTGCTAAAGAGCAAATGGAAGCCATTAAATCATTATGTAAATTAGAAATTGCTAATAAAAAAGCTAGGGAGAATGAAGTTAATAGATATGCTTTGCTTGGTTTAAATCATTATGCTAAGCAAAATTTATTAACAAAAACTAAAATTGATAGCATTCTTGCTATCATGTCTCCAGAATCTGCCGACCTTTTTAAAAAATGTTTTTTAGGTAGAAATAAGAAAGAAAATTATGATGATCTTAATATGTCTAAATCCACATACTATCGAGCTAGAAAAAAAGTTATAGAGGAGTTTTTGTATTATTACCTTAATGTATAATCAACCCAATCAATCTAATCAAGTTGTTAATCAAGTTGTATTAGATGAACATAAATTTAGTTCGAGAAGTGAGACAGGAGTTAAGAAAGTATCAAATCTTGATCCTGAATCGTATGTAAACTTAGGTAGGATTTTTAGTCTCTTTTTAAAAAGAGGATTCATAGATATAAGAAGATTTTTCAATGATGATAACTTTGTTATCAGAGCAACAATATTTATTCCCGAGTTTATTTATAAAGAAGTATATAAAGGAATGACTTGAACAATTAATAACAAAATTGTTGATCCAGCAATTATTTCTAGAAGTTTAGTTGGAGGATTATATTACAACAAATTTGCTACACAAAGTTACAATGGATTCTTTGGTTATTCAGATGTGCTTGATTTTAGCGACCAAGTTGATGCAAAGGGAGAACGTAGATTTTTCACTAAATCATATGTTCTCTCATGTACATTAACATCTCAACAATTAGGTTTAAAATTTAATGATTTTCAAAACTTAACAATTAGTTTTGCTAATAAATCATCATTTAGTGATCCAGATTTTTGACAAATTAAAAAAGAACATTTATCTCGTAATAGTTACATAGTAAACGCGAAAGATAATAAAGTAATTATTTCAGTGCCAGAATATTATCGTTATGAATTTGATGAATGAGGAAATATATATGATACATTCCAAGGGAATTTTGATTTTAATTTAAACTTTACACCAATCAGTCAAGTAAATAAAGTTTCGAAACTAATTTCAATTAAAGCAAAAAGTTTTGACTATAATCAATTCTCAATAAAGGATTATAATCAAGCATTGCATTATTTAGAAGTTCCTCCAAAAGAAATATCTGAAACTTATTATAAATTAGTAAAAACTGATCACAACTTTTTAAAAAATCAATCGCTTTCTAATTATGGAGTAACATCATTTTCAAATAAAGTAACACCGAATATTGATACCAGATTACATACCAACCTAATAAAAAGTGTTTACGAAAGTGGTGAAGAAGAAAAAGAAATTTTCTACAACAATTATGTAGAATATAACTATAAAACAGGGCAATTAGAAAATACACCTGAGGCTAATCAAAAGGGATTAATCGTTCCATATAACTATAAAGGATTATATGCAACACAGTTTAAATTCTTCTTTGATGGTGAAGGTAAAAATAATATAAATAACTTTACAAATATTCTTGTTAATAACACACAAAATATTGAAAATCAACTACTTGATCCATATTCAGGAATTTATAAGTTGAATTTAAAAGAAGAAATTCCTGAAAATGATGATGAATATGAATACTTATTTACAAAAGAACAAATTGAATGATTTATTAAAAATGATTCATATCATCCAAGTAAAATGTTTGAGGATTATAAAATAAATGACTAAGAAAACTAAACTTATTTTATTTCCAATTTTGGGAACAGTAGTTGCAGCTTCAATTATTGCACCAGTTGCTTTAGTTTCTGCTAAGAAAATAAATAGTGCGAAAGCCGAAAAAGTTAATAATGGTAATAATACATCTAAGTCAAGCTTCAGTACATTCCCATTTTTAAACACAAAAGATTATTACCAATTTATTAGAATTAACGATGAAGGAAAAGCATATTTTGATGATTGCATTGTTTCAGCAATCGTAAAAGATGTATTAACAAATATTAACGATTATGATAAAGAAGTTAAGTTTGATTATAAATTTATTGATAAAACAACACTTGTTTTAAAATTCAAAATTGTTTTTGGAAACAAAGAACAAGCTAAAAAATATACTTTTAAAATAAATAACGAAAACGAGAAAAATAAAATTAATGTAGAAGAGGCTAATTCATAAAGCGTTAGCTTCTTTTCTTTTTCATTCTTAATTTAAGTGCTTTTTTGTTATTATTTTATATATGAAAAATCAGACTGAAGGAATTAATGCTTCAAGAAGAAATAAATTAATTAAAAAATTTTTGCAAGCGTTAAGATTTAGGAGCTTCAAGCAAAAAGGCAACCTAGTACAAACGATTGCCGTTTTAAGTGTTTATGTTGCATGATTTGGACTTTCAACTGTTGCAATTTATGTTGGCTATATTCCAATTGGTAATACACAAATTACATATTTAGCTGCAATTGTTGTAATGGCTACATTCCATTTAGGAATTTTAGGTAATATTGTAACCGGTTTAGCTTTTGGATTATCATCCTGAATTGCCGCTTTTATTTATGGAATTCCAAAATATCAATTATTCGATCTTGCAGTATTGCCAAGAGTTGAGATGGCTTTAATCGTCCTTCTGTTATTCTATATTTTTAATGCTTTTAAAAAACCAAAGTTATGAAAATTAATGCTTTTAAGTATTTTTGCAGTTATGCTTAATCAATATTTAGTTTTAACAGCTCAATATATACGTGAAAGCATTGCGGGTTCAATTGTTGGCAAAGGTGTTCCACCTATTCATATTTGATTAGCAACACATGTTATTAATGTTGTTGCTGAACCAATTTTTGGAGCATTATTAATGTCTGCTCTTTATCCAGTGTTATTAAAAGTTAAAAGAAAATATTTAGATAATATAAAAATCTGCTACTAAATGAGTTCAAGGCGCTTGAACTTTTTTTCTTTTTTAACTATAAAACAATGTAATAAGTCAAAAAATCCAATATATTTTTAATTATTAATATTTCAATATTTATTTATAATAATATAGATTATGAAATTATTTAAAGAGAGAATTTTACCAGCGTTTATTTTAATTATTGTTATGCCGGTGTTTATTGTACCGATAGCTATTTTTGCTAACGAGCATTATCAAGCTAGAATTTATGGTTATGTTTATGCCTTCGTTATGCTTTCAGTTTTACTTTATGAATTATTCACTTCATTTAAATTGAAATGATATTATGCAACGGTTTTAACCACAATAAGCATTATTTCAATTTTTATGCCTATTGATAATCTCGTCGCTCTCTCTTCACCCGATTTAAATATTGTTCCTTCAAAATATCTTATCTTTTTAAAACGGGCATTATTTTCATGAGAAACCTTAATTATTATTTCTGTCGTTTCTTTATCATTTTTCTTGATTGAACTTAACACATTAGTTAATATGTCTTGAGGTGATAGAGTTATTAGACTTTGCTTAATGTGGTTCTCACTTTACGCTTTAATTGTTTCAATTAAATTTATTCAAATTTCATTATATTATTGTTGATATTTAGCAATTTTCTTAATTGCTGCCCCATCTGTAACAGATATTGGAGCCTTCTTCGGTGGCAAACTATTTGGTAAAAAATGAATTAATAAACCATTTGCTCCTAATGTTTCGCCTAAAAAAACATGAGAAGGATTTATCTTTGGAATTTTAGCTGGCTGAATTTTCTGCGGCGGTATGATCTTCGGATTAAATATGATAGAAGGAAAAATTTGGGCTCAAGTTTTATTATTCTTATTAATTCCTTTTGCTGCTACTGCCGGTGATTTGTATTACTCGCATTTAAAACGTTTAAATGATGTTAAAGATTATTCAAAAATTTTAGCTGGTCATGGTGGTTTGCTTGACCGTTTCGATAGTATTTCATTCGCAGTTCTTTTAACCAGCATTATTTATGCCTTCGTTTAGAAGGCTTTTTATTTTCCTTATTTATATTTATAATATAAAGTATGTTAGAACCTCAATTATACGAAGTCAAAAAATCAAAGTTTTATAGTTATCTATTTGAAATTGATAACAAAGAACAAATTAAAGAGTTATTTACAATACTTAAAAAAGAGCATCCTAAAGCTAATCATATTTGTTCAGCTTATTTATTAAAAGATGATAATTATGAAGCTTCTGGTTTTGATGATAATAAAGAACCTAGCGGATCAGCAGGAAGACCTATTCAAAATTTAATTAAAATTCGCAACTTAAAAAACATTGTAGTTTTTGTAGTTAGATACTTCGGCGGTATCGAACTAGGTTTTGGAGGTCTTCAAAAAGCTTATCGCAAGTCAGCTAATTTAGCAATCGATGCATGACTAAATACAAAGAATAAATAAGAATAATAAAATAGTTAACCTTATATATAATAAGATATCTAAATTTTAAAAGTTAAACAAGCTATGTTTAATTTTAATGATGAATTTACTATAATTTAGATTGAAGGAAGATATGATAGCAATTATTGGAAGAATAGCCTCAGGAAAGACAACTTTATGCAAAAATTTGCACAATCGACACTTTTCCACATTTAATTGTGATGAATTTTATGAAAAAAACTATTTAAAAAATGGTCTTTTTTATAACGCAATTAACGAAAAAATTGGAGATTTTTTAAACGATGATTTTGGTATAAATAAAGAAAAAATAAAAAGTTGAATTAACCAAAACAAAAGTCACCTAGGCTTATTAGAAAAATACACATATCCAATTCTTTATGAATATTTGAAAAATCATCATTTTGATTTTGTTGAAATACCTAAAATAATTAGTAAATATTGTGACTTTTCAAATCTGTTCAGCGGCATTATTTGCATAGAGAATTCCACAGAAAAAGAGCAAAAAAAATGAAAAAGTAGGGGTGTGGATAACTTTCTAAAAAATAAAATAAGTGCAGAAAACGACCCTTTTTATATGAAAAAGCAACTTTTTGGTAGGAAAACCATTGTGAATATCTATGAGTATAACTGCGAAAATGATGAAATAATTGATCTTTTTTTATCTTTGCTTTCTTTAAATGATTAAAATAGAGATATACAATTAAAAAAATTACTCATTTACAAGGAGGCGTAGACCATGATAGCAAGTTTGCAATTTCCATATTTCCAAGTTCAAGTTCCTAACGTTATTAACGGGGAAGATCTTAAAAACTTGCGTAAGTTTTACGCCCCAATTTTAGGTAGTAATTCTATTCTTTTATATGAATATTTAAGAGACTTAGCTTTTGAACCCTCAAACCCGTCTACTTTTAATGATTATGATTCTTTAGTTTATTTATTAAAAATGACAAAAAAGGAATTAAATGATGCAAGAATTAAGCTTGAATCAGTATCTTTAATTTCGACTTTAATCGATACTGAAAATAGTCGTACCTTATTTATTATTGAAAAACCATTAGATAAAACAAAACTTAAAAATAATGTTTTATTAGCTAATATGCTTACTAATATATTAGGTGAACAAAACTTCCAAAATTTAGTTGGAAAAGATAAGAAAATTTATTTTGCTAACGAAAATTACAAGCAAGATGTTTCAGCGACCTTTGAAGAAGTATTTGAAATGAATCAAGTGTTTGAAAATTATTCATTAAATTTAGAACATCATAATAATAATCAACAAGATACACAAGAAGTTTATCTAGCTATTGAAGATGGTATTAAATTTGGTGAATATGATGCTTTCAACCCGTATGAAGGTATTATTTCATCTGATTCAAGATTATTTTATTCACAATTAACTAAAAAAATTCCAAGTAATTCAATTGTTGATTTAATTAAAGATGCTAGATTAGCTGGTATGCCTGATGCATGTATTAACTTAATCTTTTACTATGCATATGAAGTTAATAATAGAATTAACTACAATTATGTAAAGAAAATCATATGTGATTACATTAAAAAGGATGAATTTTCATTCGATGTTATTGAACGTCAATTAGATCAATTAGCTAAATTCAAAAACAAGAGTTATGTTTCTAAGAAAGATTTATATAAATCTACTTATATTCAACACATTAAAAATTTAAATGATTATGTAAAATAATAAAGAGGTTAAGATGAAAGTTCCACAAGTTGATTTAAACATTCAATTATTAGGCAAAACTCAAGAACAAGTGATTGATAAAGCTTTAAAATTGATTACTAACCACAAAATTTCAAAGAAAATGATTGCAACTTACGCAATCACAAACGATGAAATAGTCGATAATTTAGTTGAATTTCTTAATATGAAGGATTCTTTAGACTTTCCTCAAGTGTATCCATGAATTTATAATATATCACGTGTTAATGGTGTGCTTGTTTTTAAAAGGTTAGCTGCTAAAAATAATTATTCTAAAAACATAACTAGAGCAATTAACTTGCTTTATACGCAAATTAGTAATCCAAACATTGATGATAAAGTAAGCAAGATTAAGCAAACCACTAACGAAAGAAAAAATATTGTAGCTAAGATTAAAATCTTAAGAGACGCTTTAGAACAAAACAAATCAGTTGAATTTTTAAAGAGTATGTACCTTTATGGCAAAAGAGCTTCAGGTAAAACTTATATCTGTAGCGCTATTGCAAATACTTTTGCAACTAGAGGTATTTCTACTGTTTATGTAAAAAGTCGTGAGTTATTTACCTTTTTAACTAAGAAATTAAATGATAATCGTGAGTCATACAACGAAATTATTTCTGACTTACAAAATGTTTCGCTTTTAATTGTTGATGACTTGGGTTTAGAAAAAGCTAACGACTGATTTAGATATGAAGTGCTTTCATCAATTTTCAAAACCAGAAATGAAAATAATAAATTAACTATTATAGCTTCCCCACTTAATTGAAAAGAACTTGAAGAAAGTTATTTAGCGGAAGCTAAAACTCCTAAACAAAAATATTCAGCAGAATCTTTAGTTTATGAAATTAAACAAAAGAAAGATGAATATTGTGTTAATGATTGAATAGACTTTTAGTATATCTTTTATATCTTTAAAAGATATATTTTTTTAATTTAATGTAAAATAAAACTATGAAAAAAGTGAATTTACAAGTTTATGAAAAAGTACAAGCTATTGAACATTCATATCAAGGTTTAGGAACCGTTAAAATTAATAATTTTCCAGTCTTTGTAGAAAACTTATTACCTGGCGAAACTGCTGATATTTTAGTTAAAAATGTTAACTCAAAATATGCTGATGCTAAGGTAATTAAACTTTACAATAAGTCACCAATTAGAGTTGATATAGATAATGAAGAATTAATGAAAAGTGGTTCAACTGCATTAGCAAATTTAAAGTATGAAGATCAGCTAGCTTTTAAAGGAAACAATGTCAAATATTTATTTAATCGGAACATTCATTATTCAAATATTTTGCCCATTTTACCTTCAAGTAAAATCTGAAATTATCGTAATAAACTTGCTGTTTTTACCGAGCTATTAAACAATAAAATTGAACTCGGTTTATATGAAAAAAAGACACATAATTTAATTCCTCAAAAGTCATATGATTTAGCTTTAAATCCAATTAATGACCTTTTAATTTGAATTCAAAATAATATAAATAATTATCCAGAAATCATTAAAGAAGGCAATTCATTTAACCAAATTTTAGTTAAATGTTCTTCGCTAAACGATGAAATGCTTTTAGTTTTTAATGCTCAAAAACCATTCCAATTACCTAAGAAATTTATTGAAGATGTTCATAATGCTTTCCCAAAATTATTAAGCATTTTAATTGTTTATAAAGATAAAATTATTAATCAATATATTTCCCAAAACACTTGTTTAATAGACAAAATCGGCAATTTTACTTTTAAAGTAAACTACAATAGCTTTTTCCAAATTAATCCATATCAATCAAATAATTTATACAATTTATTATTTGATAACATGAAGCTTTCTAAAGATGATATTGTACTTGATGCTTATTCAGGAATAGGCACAATTTCAATCATGATAGCAAACAGAGTGAAGTGAGTTTATGGTTTAGAAATTGTTAAGGAAGCAACTAGAGATGCTATAGAAAATGCTAAATTAAACAACGTTAATAATGTAACATTTTATGCTAGCGATGTCTTAAAAACCATTGATAAAATCGATCAAAAATTAACCAAAATTATTGTTGATCCGCCACGTGAAGGATTACATCCAAACTTCCTTAAAAAAATAGTTGAAATCAGTCCAAATGAAGTTGGCTATATTAGTTGTAACTATCATACACTTTGTAGAGACTGTGACCTTTTAATTAAGGAAGGTTATGAGCTAGTTTACCTAAGACCTTGTGATATGTTCAGCCAAACTCATCACATTGAAGTTGTTGCAATTTTAAGAAAAAAGGCTTAGAACAATTACTTTTATATGTTGTAAAATTAATATATGAAATTTAACTATTTAAAATATAAAGATGACATCATTCCAATTTATTTACAAGATAACAAAAAGGACACAACCTTTTTATTTTTACATGGCTTAAATTCAAGTAGTGACTTTATTAATTTAATCAAAGAAATGCCACATAATTTTAATGTTGTTGCATTAAATTTCCCTGGAAGCATTTATTGAAAAGAACTTAAACCGGAAGAAATTAAACTTGAAGATTGAATCGAAGTTGCCAAAATCGTTTTAAAAAATATTAAAAGTAAAAAGATTGTAATAGTTGCTCACTCAATGGCTGGTGGAGTAGCAGTAGAACTAGCAAGCGATAAAAGAGTTAAGAAAATTGTTATGCTTTCAACTATTAATCCATCAATGCAATATACAAAAGGTTATAAAACATTAAAAAGTGTAATCGGTGATTTTGAAACTCAAAAACCTTCATTTTTAGGTCAATTAATTATGTTTGGAGCTAAATTCACTAAAAAAGGCAGAAGATTACTTGATTCGTTTAGTCGCAAAGGCAGATGATATAACTTATTAGCAAATTATGTTCTTAATCCTGAATTTATGAAAAATCTAGACAAGAAATATCATGAAGCTGCTGAAAAATTAGTTTTTGTAATAGGTGATAAAGACGGAGTAATAGGTACAGAAGCCTTTTTAAAATATGCTGAAGAATTAAATAGACCAGCTATGAAAATCGGAACAACTCATTCGCCACTATATACTGTGCCAAGTGCTATGAATAACTTTTTAAATCATTTAATTCCAACCAAAAAGAGATTTTGATTTACTCGTTTTGTAACTTTTAGCAAGAAAACAATCGATATTAAACCAAGTGATAATTCAGAAGATATTAAAGAAGCTAAAGAATTAAAAGAATTAATTAACGACACAACACAACAAGGAGAATAATGGACTTTTCACTTTTTCAACAACAATTAAAAGATGCATTATTAAATAATAATGCTAAAAAACTTATCTTAAAACTAATCGATGCGCCTTATAGATATGAATCATTACTCAATCCCTTTGATTTTAAAACTAAACTTTATCAATCATTTTTAAGAACTCAAGAAAACAAATATTATAAATTTATAACTAATACATCTATGGCGCTTTTTGCTAGTTATAATTATGAATTTATTGATAAAGATAAATTAATTTATTCAACAAGTCGTACCGAAAACGATGAAACAATAATCGATTCTAAAAGAGCTAATTTTTCATTTGCGTTTAAGAATGAAGACACAAAAAAGATTTATGCTGTTTTAACTAAAAAAAGAGATGTTTATTCAGCTAATGACACTATCCAAATTTTTGATAAAGTGAAAGAATCGAGCATGGTTTTAGCGAACATATTTCGTGATTATAAAATCGAAACTTTTCTTTGATTTATCGAAGATACTATTAGAAAAAATGAAGAATATTATCATGCTAATACCACAATAGTTGACACTGATAAATATGAATTAAGAGTTAAATATGGTGCTGAATTATTTGATCATTTTAATCATATTGATGATTGAAAACAAGTTGAAAGAGAACTTGAAACTTTTAAAAATTCAAACTTCAAAGAATTCCTTGTTATGCCTGATTTAGATACTGATGAAGAAGCATTAGAATCGCTAGTTGAACTAAGTGAATCAGCTTGAGAAAAATTAAATTCAGTTGAACCTAAATACATGAAAATTAGAGCAAATGTGTTTAATCAATCAAATCCAAATTCAAATCTTTTTAAAGCTTTAAAACAACGTGAAATTATTCAAATTAGTCGTGATGAAGATGAATTAAAAAATAATATCCTCGAAAATAAATATGCTGAACAAAACAATTCTAGTTCTGAATAATTGCGATTTATAAAAAACAAAAATTTCATTATTTAACTGTTTTATAGTGCTTTTAGAAAATTAAAAGCGCTATATTTTTTATTATTTTAGCTTGTAATATGTTCGCTTGATGCAACATTTTCTAACAACTTAATATTAGTTTTCATATAAAGCAAGTTAAATATAGTAAAATTTTATTGCCTTTTATATTAAAAATATAAAAGAAGTGATTTGAGGTGTTAATGAAAAACAAAGAAAGAAAAGGCTTAAGATATCAAAATGATTTAAATAGTCCTTTTGATGAAAATAAAGTTGAAGAATATGCAAATTATTTAGTTAATTGAATTAAAGAAAAAACACTTGCTGCTAAATGTAAAGGCTGCGTTGTAGGTATAAGCGGTGGTATTGATAGTGCTTTAGTATGCGCTTTAAGTAAGAAAGCTTTTCCTAATAATACTTTAGGAATTGTAATGCCTATTGATAATATGAGCCATGATGCTAATGACATTAATTTATTAAGTGGTGCACTAGATTTAGAATTTAAAGAAGTTAATTTAAAAAATACTTTTTTAGAAATTCAAAAAGCTTGCGATGATGAAATTACTAATTTAATGTCTTTAAGTAATATCAAACCAAGATTAAGAATGACCACATTATATGCTTATGCGCAACAAAACAATTATTTAGTTTTAGGTACCGATAATGAAGATGAATATTTTATTGGCTACTTTACAAAATATGGTGATGGAGGAGTTGATTTATTACCAATTTCTCAATTATTAAAATCAGAAGTTAGAGCACTTGCTAAGCATTTAAACATCCCACAAAGTATAATCAATAAAACACCATCAGCAGGTTTATGAGATGGTCAAAGTGATGAAAAAGAGCTAGGTTTTTCATACGATGATTTAGATAATTATTTAATTAATAACACAAGCGAAATCGATAAAGATAAATTAGCTAAAATTAAAAGAATGCATTCAATTAGTAAACATAAACGTTTAAGCCCACCCAAACCACTTAGCATTGAAAAATATTTCAAATCAAATTAAATCAGTATTATAATATTAAAATATTTATTATTTTAATTACATTCATTAATATAAAAAAAGATAGAAAGAGGAACAGACATGTCAGGACACTCACACTGAGCCGGAATTAAGCACAAGAAAGGTGCTAATGATGCTGCTAGAGGAAAGATTTTTCAAAAAATGTTTAAAGAAATTTATGTTGCGGCTACTGAATTAGGTGGACCAGATCCAGATTCAAACCCAGCATTAAGATTAGCTATTGCTAAAGCTAAAGCTAAAAGTATGCCTAAAGCTAACATTGAAAGAGCTTTAGAAAAAGCCAAAGGTGGAGCTAAAGAAGGAGCTAAATTCGTTGAAACCTTATACAACGCTACAATTAGCGGAGGTGCTACTTTCTTAGTTACAACTTTAAGTGATAACATCAACAGAACAACAAGTAGTATTCAAGCTTTATTTAATAGGCAAAATGCTAAATTAGGTAAAACTGGTACTGTACCATTCCAATTTGATCACAAAGGTGTTTTAGAAATCTCTAAATCATTAATTGATGAAGACACTTTAACTTTAACAGCTATTGAAAATGGAGCTGAAGATATTGAAGTTACTGATGATTCATACATCATTACAACAAGTGTTGAAAACTTCAACCAATGTAAAACAGCTATCGAAAAAGATTTAAACATTACAGAATTTATGCAATGTGAAATTACATATATTCCAAATTCATATGTAACCTTCGATGCTGAAAAGTCACAAAAAATTCAAGAATTTATCGCAAAACTTGAAGATGACGATGACGTACAAGAAGTATTTCACAATATAGAATTTACTGAATAATTCTATGTAGAAATGAATTATTTAAATGAAACAAATTGACATTTGAACACCAATTTATGAATTAACATATAATCAAGATGTAACCTATTTGATTTTTATCATCATAGGCTTTTTTGGATTAACATTAATTCCCTTTTTAGTTACAGTTATCTTTGCTTTAAGCAAAGAAAAACTAAGTACCAAAAGTAATATTTACCTTTATTCATTTATTTGTGGTTTCTTTCTAACCATGGCGACGTTTGGATTTTTAAAAGAATCCTTAGAAATAAGTTCAATTTATGGAGCTAGCGATAATAAATGAATAACTTATGGATGAAACATTCTGGTTGTTGTTGGTGGATTATCTTTTGGATTATTATTTGCTTGAGGTATAAGAAGCTTAATTCGTTATGCTGCTAAGAAAAAGATTTCAAAAGATAAAGAAGCTAGTGTATTTATTCATACACATGATTTAGCTCATGATCATGGCGATGACCATCATGATCATCAAATTGCGCCAACCCACTTAGAAGAAATTAAAACAGAAGAAAAAAGTGAAAATCATCCTTCATATAAATTAGTAGCTATTCTTTTATTATTAGTTCACAGAATACCCGAAAGCTTTTTAATTGGTTATATTATTAGTATCATGGGACAAGGTACTCATGTTATTACAACAGTTTCAATTGCTTTCTGAATTTCTGCTGTCTTACACTTAATACCAGAACAATTAGTGTTTTATTATAGATTAAGAGAAATAGGTAAATCTAGAGCATATGCTTTATGAACTTCATCTGCTTCATTATTAATCTTTATTCCATTTATGGTTTTAGGTGCTTGAGTTGGTAAATACATTTGTGATGTTTGACAACTTAGAGCAATTGTTCAATCATTTGTTGGTGGTGTATTTATCTTTACATCGATTGTTGAATTCTTACCTGAATTCTATCACGCACACCATGACAAAAAAGTATTCAAATGAACTATTTTATTATTTATGCTAGGTATTATTATTTGTGCATTTATTCTTTCTTTCCATCAACACGGAATTGTGTAAATTAGCGAGCAAGGCTCGTTTTTTATTACCTTTATTTGCTTAATTTAACTGTTTTCCCGAGTTTCCAACTTTTACAATGTAATTTTTAACAACTCATCTGTTTGATGAGCTGTTTTTAATAATTTAAAATTTTAATTCATTTAAAATTCTTAAATATGTTTGATAATCTTGAATTGCTTGATTATTGTTGTCGTTAATAATATATTCTTCACTTTCAATTTTTCCGTCAATAATCTTGCATGTTTTGATTGTTTCTTTTATTACATCTTGTAATTTTTTGATTGTGATTTTTTCATCTACAACACCGAGTTCTTTCAAACCTTTGTTTAAATAATAAATAACAAAATTTAATAAAACAAGAGATAAGAAGCAAAGTACGAAATGACCTTCAATATGCTTTTCACTTCATACATAAATAGGTCTTACAGCTAAAGCACTTTTTTAAAGCTCTAAAGTTTGATTCTATTTGTCATTGTTTTGAATATAAATTCACAATTTCTTCAGGTGATAAATCAAATCTAGAGGTTTCATAAGCATAATATCCGTCAAACTTTTCATCTTCGATAATTTTGTCATAGTTAAGTTTGTAATAACCTTTACCACCAACTTTTTCGAAGAATTTAAATTTCTTTTGACCGAACATTACTTGATCATGAACTAGTCCGTCTTTATCTTGTCTTTTAATAAAATTATCGATTAAAATTTGTCTATCATTTTTATCTTTTAATGCTCTTTTTTTACTATATGTTACTACCAATCTTCTCTTGTGTCCGTTTGCTCTTCTATTCTTTCAAAACGAATAAAAAGTAGTTTCTTTATATTTAAAATTATTGTCTCCAAAATAGCCGGATTCATCTATTGCAAAGGTCTTTCGGTCATTTGAAGCCGCTTTTAATCTATAAGATAAAATGTAATCAATATCGTTATCTTCTAAGAATCTTATGTTTCTATTTGTACTCATTCCTCTATCAGCAATGAGTGTTACTTTGTTTAATTCATATTGTGATTTTATATTCAAAATAAAATTAATAAATGTTGATGCATCAGCAGTGTTCCCTTTGAATAATTTATAGTGAATTGGAATGCCGTTTTCATCTGTTGCTAAACCTAAAACAATTTAATCTTCTTTGAATTTTCCATCTTTAGAATAACCTGGATATCTCAATCCTTCTCTTACAAAACTTTCAAAATATACCGTTGAAGAGTCGTATCAAATAATATCTATTTTTCTATTTTTATCTTTGATCAATGTATCGTTAACACTCTTTAAAATGTTATTTTTATTTTCAGCTAAATAGTCTAAAGTATTATAAAATGTCGTCTTTTCAACTTCTAAATTTATATTGAATTTGTCTTTATTTTTAAAGGATGAAAGCATGCTACCCGGATTTACAATTCTATTTGAAATCATATATTTTAATAAATCATTTAAATACTTGGATTTTGATACTTTAGCATCTTTAAAAGGATTTAATTTTTCTAAGAAACTGTATAACAAATCATATCCATAATTGAACTGTTTTGTTTCAATTTTAACCTTGCTTATATCTAACTCTAATTGTCTAATTATCATATTTCTATCTCAATCAGTATTGTAGTTTTGAGATAGTTTTTTAATTTTTTCTACTGGATCAGAACAATATTTTTCTCATTTTTCAACTGTACCGATACCGATAGATTTCTTATAACCTTTGCCAAATCCTCCTGAAAGTGCTAAAGATAAGTAAGTAGAGTTCTTATTTTTTCTTGAAATTAATAGTCATTTGTCTTTTTTCATATCTTTATTATACCACAAATTACAATGTAATTATGTAAAAAAATAACTTTTTTTTATTTATATATAAATAACACTGAAAAAAGTAATAAAAAAGAGCTCCAACCTGGAAACTCAGGAAATGAACTATTTTATTATTTATGCTAGGTATTATTATTTGTGCATTTATTCTTTCTTTCCATCAACACGGAATTGTGTAAATTAGCGAGCAAGGCTCGTTTTTTATTACCTTTATTTGCTTAATTTAACTGTTTTATAGGGCATTTAATAAAAGTATTAAATAATTTAAACAAGAAAAGTATTAAAGGACTAAGGTTCAATTTTCATTTTTAAAAACCGAGAAAGTCACATTATTGTTATATAATAAATAAGCAAAAAGGGAGTTTAGTATAATGGCAGTACCGCAGTCTCCAAAACTGCTTGTAAGGGTTCGATTCCTTTAACTCCCGCCAATTAATGAGTTAATGTAATCATTAACTTTTTTATTTTTTTTAATACAAAAAATGAACTATGAATTCTAAGATTAAATTGCTTAGAAAACGCAGCTCATTTTTAACTTCCTCTATTATTTTGATTTGAATAAAGAGCATTATATGAAACTGTGTAAATATTATAATGATGCATAAATGATGGGAAATCAAGATTATCTAGAAAATTATTATGGATAGTAATAGGTTCAAAATTATCAATTAATTTGCTTCATTGTTCAAATGATTTTAATGATGCATTAAAGTTGTTGATTCATCCTTCATAAACAGAAACAATAAATAGTGAATCTTTTGAATCTTTAGGACCCAACATTCAAATATAATTTACTAATTTTGCAAAGTCATCATATACTTTATTAAAATAAACATATTCACCAATATAATTTGGTTTATAGAAAGTTTCTGCTTTTTTAATTGTTGATCTAAATTCATCTTTAATTGATGCTATTTGAGAGGGTTCAACTTTCTTAATTATTTTGTTGTATTCTTCTGTTTTATAGTCAAATAAAGAATTTATAAATCACAAACGATAAAAATTTTTCTCTTGATTATCTCAGTATTCATTAGAGTCTTTTTTGATTGTTGATTGTTGCAATGAAACAAAACAAGAATTTAGAACATTAGATAATAAAAGTTCATTTTTATAAACAAAAGGATTACTATTTTTCTTAAATTCGTCATTTCTTTTTAAGGCATCATCATATGCTTTTTGAATTCTATTTTTCTTAATATTTGAGTCATTTGTATTATCAATATTATTTATATTTCAGTTTATTAAATTGATTAATTGTTCTTTAATCAAATCTAGTTTTTTATAAATTGTTTCAATAGCAACAATATTACGCGTTTGCAAAATGTCATATGAAAAATAATTAACAAATTCATTTAAAACAATTTTCAAATTATTTAAAGAGCTCTTATTTTTATTTTTTTCATCAGGCGTTATTGAATCCTTATTAGTTTGAAAAGATCAAAGTTTATCTCTTAAAGTTTTAAATTTTTCATTAATTTGTTTTAGATCATCACTTGCTTCAAAATCAGGTTTATATGCTTCAACAATTTGCTTACTAATTTCTAAACCTTCATTTAAGTGCTCGTTCAAATAGAAAAGAATTTCATTATTATTTTGGGAATCTAATGCTTTTTTAGCATCAAAAAAGTCTTGAACATAAAATTGATTAATCAAATTTAAAGCAATTTTAGTGTTTTCATCTTTTGGTTCTTTAGTTTTATACATTTCTTGAGTGCTGTTTACTTTTTCAATAGTTTGAATATATTCGTTAAAAACTTGTATAGATTTTTTGCTAGAACATGAAATAGATAACCCTGATGAAGCAATCACGGTTAATGGAATAATTGAAGACGATAGTAATATTTTTTTAATTTTTGATTTCATGTTTCTTTCTATTCAAAATTATACTAAGAGAAATAGTAATTAAAAATGCTTTGAAATAAGATTAATAATCCATTTGAATTAAGGTTTTAAGTTAACCATCTATAAACAATATTTAAAAAATAATTATATAACAATTTCAGACTGTTTTCAAAAAATCGATTAAAAAGTGTCTTAAATGTGGATATTTCCACTTTTTCTTAAAATATTTTAAGATTACAGGCTTAAAAAAATATTTTATATCATAATATTAAAGCTGATATTTATATTTATTATATAAATAGGACAGCCATACGTAAATGATTTTTTTAAATTAATTAAAGTTATAGTGATTTTCTAATGATTTATTAGACTATTCTTTGCTATGATGAAAGGAATTTATGAAAAACAATAAATTTAAAAAGATTCTTGCTGGTGTAGCAGGATCAGCATTAACAATCTTACCAGTTGCCGCAACTGTAAGTTGTGGTTGAGAAATTAAAGGTGACACAGTTATTTTCGGTGTAACTTTTACTCAAGGTAAAGAACAATGAAATGCTGTTAGTGATATTATTGATAACTATAATAAAGAAGCAAAAGACCAACCAGACTATATGCCAGTTAAACTTAAAAATATAGGTTCAGGTTATATAGCTGGTAATGAGTTTGTTGTTTCAGGTATGAAAAACAAATCAACTGACACCCCAAGCTTAACTGTTAACTATGGTACAACCATTGCTGAAATTGTTAAAGCTAAAAGACAAATTAACTTTGCTGATGAAAAATTTAAAGACTATGCTGTTAGCGCAGATGTTTTTGATGAAAAATTCTCATCATTTAATGACAAGATTCAAGGTGTTGCTGCTGGTGGGAACTATGCATTGCCACTTTTAAAATCATCAATCGCTTTCGGTATTAACGGACCTATCTTTAAATATGTGTTTAAGACATTACAAAACGCTGGTTACAAAGTTAACGATGAACTTAAAACAATATTTAAATTAGATGCTGCAGATTGAGATAAAGACCTCCAAATTATTGCTGGAGAAGATTACTTTGGTGCAGCTAGACCAACAAATGAAATTATAAGTATATTTGGTGATACAGCTGCTGTTCCTGAATTTACAAAAAGTAATGTTTTTGGTAGCTTTACACAATATCTTGATTTTATTACAAAAGCAATTCAAATGTTTAAAACATCTGTTAAATCAGAAACTGCTAATAAAGACAAAAAAGCTCCAAAAGGCAAAACCTCATCAGTTGCTCTTTTAGGTATTGATGATGCATCTGGTTCATTAAATACATTCTTATATTCAAAACTTGATGCTAATGATGGAAAAATGCCAATGAAAGTTACACAAAACGATGAAGGCATTATAACAGTTGATTTCAAATCAATTCTTGACCCTAATAACAGTACAACTAAGATTGAAAAAGAAATGTACGACAAAATTAAAGAAGCAATTGCTAAAGGTGCTTTAAAAATTTATGGAGGTGGTGCATATGCATCTGCTGACGAAGTTAACCATAAATTAGGTTCTAACTTTGGTTCAACTGCTGGTTATTCACACAACTACATTAAAACAGTTACTCCATATGTTCAAGGTAAAAACAAGGTTAAACTTAGTAATATTTTAAAAATTGAAGAAAAAGATGGAAAATTAGGAGTTGGTAAATATGCTAACCCATTATTGAAAGCTGGTTCAAAAGCTGGACAATATGACTATGTTGCAGTAGATGCAAAATATGATGCTAACATTGCAAAGATTCAAAAAGGTATGTTAATTATCACTGTACCAGAAAATCTAAAAGAAGATATTGCGGCTCTTGATAAAGAAACAACAAATTTCGAAAAAATTGGTATTTTCTCACAAAAAGGAACAAATTATGCAATTTATATTGTTAAAACAGTTCCATCAGTAGACACACCATATGGCGATACAATCAAAATTATTATCCCAACTAAGGAATCTACTTTAGGTCAAGATGAACTAGTTGTATTTATTCCACCTACAAGATATGCTGCTGATTCAAAAACACAAACAGCATTTTTACAAGGACCTAACTTATATGCAATTTATAAGAATGAAAAATTAAACTTAGCAACTGTTAAATTTGTAAAATACTTAACATCAACTACTAAACACAAATTCACAGATGCCAAAAATGTAGTAACTGAAGAAACTAACTTCGACCACATTGCTAGAGTTGCAAGCTACATAGTTCCATTTAAAGACTTTGGACAAGATAAAGCATTAGATAAAGAACTTAAGAAAAATCCATATCTTAAAATTGCATTTGATGCCTTATCATCTAAAGACATTAAATTATATGAAGAACCATCAAGTATTTACTCAAATGCATATAGAGATGAATTTAACGCTGTATATAAATCACTTACTGATTTAATAAGAAAAGCAAAACCAAGTGAATTAGCTGGTTTCACATTTGAAAAAGAAATTGTAGAACCATTAACACCTAAAATTAATGCTTTTAAATAATTTTTATTAATATCTATATAAAAAAACATTAAACCTACCAATAAACTGGTGGTTTGATGTTTCTATCTATTTTATTATTAATAAGATCTAGGAAAAGGTAGAACATGAATAAAAAAATTTTATTAGGTTCTTTAGTAGGAATTGTTGCTCCGATTGCTTCTGTTGCGACTATTAGTTGCAATAAATTTGAAGATGGACCCAAAATTGTTGAATTAGATACAAGGATTATTCTTGATCCTGAAAAAGTAAGTGATGAAATGGTCAGAGCTAGAATCTTAAAAGGCGCTGACGGCGATACTGTTACCGTAACTCCTTTAGAAGATAATGGTTCTGCTGGTATTCATGCAAATCAACCAGTTAAAGTCAGAATTGCTGGTATTGATACACCTGAAAAAGCAGTAGGCGATGGTGCAAATGTAAGAAAAGCTTCAAAACAAGAATTACAATTTGCTCTTCAATCATCTGCTTATGCAGAAAAAACTCTTAAAAATGGGAAAGAAGTTTATTTATTTTTAACCTCGGGAGGAACAAAAGATACCTTTGGCAGAATTACTGCTGATATCTTCTTCTCTTATGAAAAAGACAAGGTATCTAAGATTACTGATGTTGATAGGTCATACTCAGTAGAAATTTTAAAAGCCGGTTATACATTGCCGCTCGGTAGAGAAATTTCTGCTATGAGGCATCCAATTCATTTACAATATTGAACATATTATTTAATGGCTTTAGCATTAAAATATGCAAGAGATAATAATCAAGGTTTCTTTAGCCAATGATCAATTAGACATGCATCGAACCCTTATGAAAAAATATCTAAGACAGCTTATTTAATAAAACCAATTGGTGAAGGCTGAAGACCATTTGTTAAAGATGCAGGAGGGGATCCAGATTATAAAGGCTCTTCTGTATATGATTATGCCAAAAGCGGATATCAACCAATTAAAGTGGTTTACGCTAATGGCGAAGTTTTTGAAAAAGGTAAACTAGTCAAGAAATAGTTTTCTCACTATACTTTAATTATTTTAGGAAATTTAAGTTTTAAACTTATGCGAATATATTACATACTATATAATTTAGAATTGATACAATTATAAAATTTAATATTATTAAGGAAAATATGCTTTTAAAAAGACTTTTTAAACTTATTAAAAAAGCAACAGCAAAACCAACTCCGGAAGACTATGAACAATATAAGATGCTTGTCAAAAGAGTTAAAGATAACAAAATTGACAAGTCAATTCCAGCAATTGAGCTTAAAAATGTGTTCATCGACTTCGGTGAAACTTTAGCTGTTGATAATGTAAGCTTTTCAATTCCAGAAGGAAAGTTAGTTACATTATTAGGGCCATCAGGTAGTGGTAAGACAACAACCTTGAATGCTATTTCAGGTTTACTTACTATTAGTAGTGGTAATGTATTATTTTACGGTAAAGATGTTACAAACTTAACCCCTCAAAAAAGAAAATTAGGTTTCGTTTTCCAAAACTATGCCTTATATCCTCACATGAGTGTTTACGGTAACATTGCATTCCCGTTAAAAAATGATGCAGATTGACAAAACTCAATCATTTCAAAAAGAATTATTGCTCAAACTAAGATCAACATTATTTATCTTAAACATTTAGGTGCTACAGATGAAGAATGTGAACAATACTTAGAAACAGTAGTTTACACAAGAGAAATTCTTGACGAAATGGAAAGAATGAATTCAAAAGAATACTCAAATCTTAGACAAAACTATGTTAGAAGCCAAAGTGCTTACAACTTAGCTAAAAACCGTTATGAATCAGCTTATAGCATTTTAGCTAAAAAGACATTGAAATATTTTGATGAATTAAAAGATGATTACAAGAAAATCACAAAGAACTTAACTATTGAAGATTCAATCGTTAAGGCTAACAACATTCAAAAAGAATATGCTAAATGTGATATCATCAACGAAATCAAAGAATCAGGTCTATTAAAATTCAAACAACCTAAAGGTGAAAATAGGTATGAAGAATTAAAAGAACTTGAAGCTAAATACAAAACTTTAATTGATAAAATTACTCAATACGATAAATTATCATTTGAATTAAAAGATGCGCTTCAATTAGTTAAACTTGAAAAAAGAATTCTTAAAAATTCAATGATTTGCAGATATTGCATGAAAGTTATTGAAATTGAAAGAGACAATAAAGACAAAGTTGCTACTCTAAAAGAAGAGTACAAAATTGCCCAAAAAGACATTAAAAAAGTCAAAGACGACAAACTTAAGAGACTCAAAAGAAATCTTTCAATCGTTCCAGTAATTCTTGAAAAAGAACATGCAAGCATTGAAAAACAATTAGATGCAAAATACAACTTCAAAGCTATTATGCGTGAAGATGCTAAATTGCATACAGCTAACTTAAGCGAAGAACAAAGAGAAAAAATTGCTAAATTGTCAGAAGATATTCTTACAATTAAAGAAGCTATTCATAAATCAGTTCTTGAAGTTGCAAAACGTGTTGACATTCTTCCAATTTTACAAAAGAAACCAACCCGTTTATCTGGTGGTCAACAACAACGTGTATCTATTGCTCGTGCGATTGTTAAAAAACCTAAGATTTTATTAATGGACGAACCATTATCAAACTTAGATGCTAAATTAAGAATTAACACAAGACAATGAATACGCGAAATTCAACAAAGCTTAGGTATTACCACAGTGTTTGTTACCCACGACCAAGAAGAAGCTATGTCAATTAGTGACATTGTTATCTGTATGTCAACTTCAAGAGTTCAACAAATGGGTTCACCACTTGAACTTTATAACAAACCAGTTAATGAATTCGTTGCTCGTTTCATTGGTATGCCTGAAATGGGATTAATGCTTGGTGAATATACCGACGGTAAATTAACTGTAGCCGGTGTTGAAATCAAAGGTATTACTATACCAAACATTGACCACGCACAAGTTAAAGTTGGTGTTCGTGCCGAAGACTATATTATTAAAACAACTGCGAAAGGAGCTAATTTCTCAGGTCTTATCAAAGCAGTTGAAAACTTCGGTAAAGAATCTAAATTAATTGTTGAAACTCAAGATAAAGTTAGATTAAACTTCTTAGTTAACAACAAATATGACTTTAAAGTAGGGGACACAATTCACTTCAGTATGCCAGCTGATAGATTACATATCTTTGACGCTGTAACTGAAGAGAGAGTAGAATATAATGTCGAATAATTTCTACCGTAATATAAGTGCCAAGACTAACAATCAAGCCTTATTAGAATATTCTTTAAGTAAACAAACTAAAACAAATGCGGATTCAATCGCAATTTCAGTTGTTGATAAAAGAACAAACTTCTTTTTCGCGTTTGTGTTAATTATTCCTGCTTTAGCAGTATTAATTACATTTACAGTTGTCCCATTTATTTTCAATATTAAAAGTGCTTTCACCACTGATTTAGGTGGCGATACTACTAAATTTGCTGGAACAGAAAATTTAGAAACACTGTTTAAAGATCCATACTTTGCTGTTGGTGTTAGAAACTCCTTTATCTATGGTCTGTTGGTTTTACCAATTACCATGATAATTTCATTACTTATTTCTTCACTAGTAGCTAGTGTGTTAAGAAAAGGTTTAAGAGGTTTTTGACAAACCATCTTCTTCCTTCCTTATGTTACTAACGCTGTTGCTGTTTCTTTAGCTTTTATCCAAATTTTTGATAAAAACGGTCAATTTAACATGATGTTAAGAGCATTTGGTTTAGAAGGACAAACCGACTGATTAAAGAAAACCAAAGAAGGTGCCTTTGCCTTTAAATCAATGCTCGTTATGCTTATCAATGGTGTATGAAACAGCTTAGCATTCAACGTTTTACTTTTTACAACTGCGATGTTATCAGTTGATAAAAACTTATATAGATCTGCTTCAATTGATGGTGCATCAGGAATTAAACAATTCTTTACAATTACCTTACCATCAATAAAAAGTACAATAACATTTATTATGACAATGGGTATTATTAACGGTATCAAAGTATTCCCACTTGCATTGTTCAACAACAAACCTGGACTTGCAACGCAAGCCGGTGCCTCAACCCTTATGTTATATATTTACTACTATGTTAAACAAAACAACTATGCTTTAGCTGGTGCTGCTTCATTAATCTTATTCATTATTGGGGTAACATATTCAACAGTTATTCGTGGAGGTTTTAGAGTCCTTACATTAGCATCATTAAACAAAGGAGAATCTGATGTTTGAAACAAAATTAAAGATTCAAGAGAGATACGCGAATTCTATTCTAAAAAAGAAGAGAGATTTAGTTACTCAACAAGTCCAAGATAGTTCTCTTACCGCTCTATTTACTAAATCCTTTTTCAAAATTTTATTATTATGCTTTTTCGGACTCATTATTTTAATCCCATTTGCATATATGATTTTATTGGCTATTATGAATAATAACCAAGCAGATATGCTTAAAAACGGTCAAGCGGGAATTTGACCAAAAGAATGAAGATTCGGTGAAAATATTATAGCAGCCGCTAATCCAAATAACTCAGGTATATGACCATGAGAAAAAGATTGACAACAAGGTTATGTTTTCTCATTCTTATTAACTTTCTGTAATGTTCTTATTTCGATTGCTTTAAAAATCTTTGTTACATTACTTTTAGGTTATGCATTTAGCCTTAAAAAATGATATGGTAAAGAATTTATCTGATCAATTTTAATGGCTTTATTAATCCTACCTGAAGTTGCCTTATTAGCCGGTCAACAATGAGTAGTTGTACAGATGAATAGTGCCTTAAAACCTAAAGATGGTGGTAGCTTATTCTTCTATCAATTATTCGTTATCGCTGTTCCATTCATCGCTTCAGTATTTAATGCTTTAATGTATAGAAATGCATTCGAAGCTATTCCTGGTAGAATCAAGGAAGTTGCTATGATTGATGGTGTTGTAGGTTACAAATACTTATTCAAAATTGCAATTCCTATGGTTTCTCCAACAACCTTAACAATTGTTATTTTAACAACCCTTGCTTCATGAAACTCATATTTATGACCAAGCTTAGTTGCTGGTACAGATTATAGAGTTATGTCAGTTTGATTATTCGGTGTAGGTAGAGATACAACAACACAAGACGAACGTGTGTTCGATAACATTAGAATGGCTGGTGCAATTCTTGTTATCCTTCCAATGTTTGTATTCTACTTCTTATTTAGAAAGAGAATTATGGCTGCTATTAGCCGTCAAGGTAGCACAATTAAAGGATAGAATATGAAAAAAATTAATATTAAGAAAAACACAATTGTCTGATTAATTTTATCTGTTATAGCGTTGGTTTTAATCATTATTTGTTCAGTTATTATCCATAAAGTTACAGCTATTGAATCAATTAAGAACGTAAAAATTCAAACTACTCTTTTACAAGAATATCAAGCTTGAAAAGCTTATGCAATTGGGGTTTTATCATTTAGCATCATCGTTTTAATTCTAGGTTCAGCAATTAGTTATCTCGGTTTTAGATCTTGAAACTATAATGCTACTTTATAGGAGTAATTATGAAATTCAAATTAAATAAATTACTTTTACCAGCTACTGCTTCAACATTAGTTGCGCCAGTTGCCTTAGTTTCATGTATTAACCCCTTTAAAGAAGAACAAGGAATTAAAGATGCTAAATACTTCTCGTTAAATAACAATATTTTCCAAGGTAAATCATTCGCTGAATTTGAAAGCAAAATTTTAGCTCCTAAATGAGGCAAAGAACCTAAATATGAAGGCATTAAAAAAGTTTTCGAAAAATCATTTAGAGACTTTACACATCAAGATTTTATTTCTTTAGAAGAATTCTATTACCAATTCCTTGATATATCAATTCCAATTTACATTAAATATAACGATCCAAAAACTCATAAAACTGTTAGAGCAAATCTTAACAAGGATATGATTGAGGCTTATCTTTTATACCTTTTTGAAGATACACCATATCAACATCGTTTTTTAAGTTCTACACATAAAGAAGCATATGAAAAGCTTCTTAATCCAGATGCTGTTGAAGAAAGAATTGATTTCCAATTTAGTAACTTCACAGACGACAATGAAGTTGAAATTCAAGGTATTTTACCTAAAATTGCTTTAAATAACCTTTTTGAAGATCTTTCATTAAGAAAAGATAATAATGAAGCTAACTTATTAACGTATTATAAAAATATAATGCAAACATTAAGCAAGTTTATTAATGAATATGATGCTGAACACGAACACACAATTCAACAATCATTTGCCCCACTTTATTATCTAACTAGAAGTCCTAAGGGTTACTTAACAAGCACTTATACAGTTACAAATGCTGGTGAAACATCTACATTTAAAGGCAAATACGATAAATTGCCAAAAAATGCACTTGAAGAATTTACTAAAGATCCTAAAAAATTTGTTGAAGAAATGACTGCAAAAGGATATGTAAGTAAAGTGTGATTAAAAAATGCTGATTGACAAGAAGAATTTGAAAAAGCAGTTAAAAACGGTGGCAAAGTTGGTAAATTTGGTTTAGCATATTTTGTAGCATACTTAATTTATTATCAAGTACCTAAAAATGTTCAAATTTTGCAATTTAAACATAATGCTGGTTCAACTGTTAATACTAGATTTTTGGTTCAATATTCAATAAACAATAAGTTATATTTATTTGATCCTGTTAAAGATTTTCTAGCTCTTAAAGAAAATAAAAACATCAATGAACCAAATTACAAATTATTCTATTCAACAAAAGAAGAATTAGCTTCTAATAATTTAAGTTTTGATACAACCGCTTACTTATCATCAGAAATCGGCAAACCTTGAAAATAACAAAATGCAAAGTCACAATGGTGACTTTGTTTTATTATGCTGTTTTATAGGGCAATTGTATGAATGAGCTCATTATTATTCGCAGAAAATTTTAAAATTAATTCATAAAATAATTAGTATTTTAAAAACGCTTAAGTATAATATTTTTACTATGGAATGACAAAAAGAAAATAAAATATTTTGAGATATTGTAAGGGAAAGTATTGATAAGTGTTCGCACGGCAAAAATAAAAGTGATCTTTTAGCTTATATAGATAAAATAAATGAATCTTTAACTAGTTATTATTTGAAATCATTAGATGAAACTTTTGAATTAATTAAGAATGAATCAACTGCAAAATTAAGTGATATTCAAAATAAAGAAAAATTTATGAATCGTCTTAATAACGCTAAAACAATTTATACAAACTATATTAAAGATGTGCAAAAAATCAATAAAAAATTTATTATATCTAAAAGAGAATTGTATGTTCCTTTTTTAAAAGGAGCAAATGAAATGATTCTTACGGATATATATTTAAAAGCACCTTGAAACAAATTAGACATTCAAAAATGACCATTTAATAACACAATGGATAATGTAGAACTAGCAATGGCTGTACAATCTTTTTTAGGCATTTTTGGAAAATTCAATTTAGACTACATTAAAATTGATTTTGCATATACCTTAGATACTTTAATAAACCCTAAAAAACATACGCAAACTAAGAAGGCAATTAATTTTGGACAAGCTACAGCAGTTTTAGCTGGATCAAATGAATTACTTAATTACTTATTAGGTATCTATAGCCCTATCTATTTCATTTTTAAAGATCCTGAATTATCTAGCATCCTACTTGAGATTGTTCAAGATTATAATATAAATGCTACTCGAGAAAATCTTTATGAAGATACAATGGCTTATATTTTCTTTGAAACTTTTAAAGTTCTTATGAAAGAAGGCGAAAAAGTTAAATCAAAAGAAGAAATGATTAAATTGTATTCAAATATCTTTACTCATTATTGTGAACAAATATTCGGTCAATTTATAAAAACACTTTGAACGATAAAAGAAGATTACGATGGCGAAACACAATTATGAGAAGATGCAATACTTCAAAAGTTATTCTATCATTATGGTTTTGAACGTGGAGAAGCACTTGCAGGTCTTTACTACGATGCTTTAAATACACTCAAGTATTAAAATTCGATAATGAAAATGACACTTTATAAACGAGTGTCATTTTGATTTTTCCTCTAAAATTTTCAGTTATTTGCAACAAAACTTAAATTTTCTTTAATTTCCTAATAATACTATAAAACAACTCCTGAGTTTCCAAGTTGGAGCTCTTTTTTTATTACTTTTTTCAGTGTTATTTATATATAAACAAAAAAAAGTTATTTTTTTACATAATTACATTGTAATTTGTGGTATAATAAAGATATGAAAAAAGACAAATGACTATTAATTTCAAGAAAAAATAAGAACTCTACTTACTTATCTTTAGCACTTTCAGGAGGATTTGGCAAAGGTTATAAGAAATCTATCGGTATCGGTACAGTTGAAAAATGAGAAAAATATTGTTCTGATCCAGTAGAAAAAATTAAAAAACTATCTCAAAACTACAATACTGATTGAGATAGAAATATGATAATTAGACAATTAGAGTTAGATATAAGCAAGGTTAAAATTGAAACAAAACAGTTCAATTATGGATATGATTTGTTATACAGTTTCTTAGAAAAATTAAATCCTTTTAAAGATGCTAAAGTATCAAAATCCAAGTATTTAAATGATTTATTAAAATATATGATTTCAAATAGAATTGTAAATCCGGGTAGCATGCTTTCATCCTTTAAAAATAAAGACAAATTCAATATAAATTTAGAAGTTGAAAAGACGACATTTTATAATACTTTAGACTATTTAGCTGAAAATAAAAATAACATTTTAAAGAGTGTTAACGATACATTGATCAAAGATAAAAATAGAAAAATAGATATTATTTGATACGACTCTTCAACGGTATATTTTGAAAGTTTTGTAAGAGAAGGATTGAGATATCCAGGTTATTCTAAAGATGGAAAATTCAAAGAAGATCAAATTGTTTTAGGTTTAGCAACAGATGAAAACGGCATTCCAATTCACTATAAATTATTCAAAGGGAACACTGCTGATGCATCAACATTTATTAATTTTATTTTGAATATAAAATCACAATATGAATTAAACAAAGTAACACTCATTGCTGATAGAGGAATGAGTACAAATAGAAACATAAGATTCTTAGAAGATAACGATATTGATTACATTTTATCTTATAGATTAAAAGCGGCTTCAAATGACCGAAAGACCTTTGCAATAGATGAATCCGGCTATTTTGGAGACAATAATTTTAAATATAAAGAAACTACTTTTTATTCGTTTTGAAAGAATAGAAGAGCAAACGGACACAAGAGAAGATTGGTAGTAACATATAGTAAAAAAAGAGCATTAAAAGATAAAAATGATAGACAAATTTTAATCGATAATTTTATTAAAAGACAAGATAAAGACGGACTAGTTCATGATCAAGTAATGTTCGGTCAAAAGAAATTTAAATTCTTCGAAAAAGTTGGTGGTAAAGGTTATTACAAACTTAACTATGACAAAATTATCGAAGATGAAAAGTTTGACGGATATTATGCTTATGAAACCTCTAGATTTGATTTATCACCTGAAGAAATTGTGAATTTATATTCAAAACAATGACAAATAGAATCAAACTTTAGAGCTTTAAAAAGTGCTTTAGCTGTAAGACCTATTTATGTATGAAGTGAAAAGCATATTGAAGGTCATTTCGTACTTTGCTTCTTATCTCTTGTTTTATTAAATTTTGTTATTTATTATTTAAACAAAGGTTTGAAAGAACTCGGTGTTGTAGATGAAAAAATCACAATCAAAAAATTACAAGATGTAATAAAAGAAACAATCAAAACATGAAAGATTATTGACGGAAAAATTGAAAGTGAAGAATATATTATTAACGACAACAATAATCAAGCAATTCAAGATTACCAAACATATTTAAGAATTTTAAATGAATTAAAATTTTAAATTATTAAAAACAGCTCATCAAACAGATGAGTTGTTAAAAATTACATTGTAAAAGTTGGAAACTCGGGAAAACAACTCTTTTCTTACTTTCGAATTGATAATCAGTGGCATAAATATCACCATCACTAAAATGTATTTTAATACCATTTTTAACTACATCTTTTGTGGCAAAAAAGATTTTAACACGTTTATCATTAATGATTGTATAAGCACCTGGATTCATTTCAAAAGCGCGAATAATATTAATGGCTTCTTGGCATGTTAAAGAAGGTTTTAGAAAAGCATCTTCTTTATTTAATTTAGGACTTAGTGTTACTAATGATGAATCTTGTTTTACTCTTTTTAGCTCATTATTATCTATTTTTTTAATTCATTCAACGATATTATTTTTTGCTAAGTCAGATAACTCATTAAATAAAGTTGAAGCAGCATCAGTTGGTTTAATTTCATATTTAGCGGTAGCAAAAACATCGCCAGCATCCATTTCATGTACCATTTCCATTAATGATATACCAGTTTCTTTATCATTATTTAATAATGCATATTGAATAGGAGCGGCACCACGATATTTAGGAAGTAATGATCCATGAATATTTAAATTTAATTTTTTAGCAATTGCTAAAACTGAATCAGGAATAAATTGACCAAAAGCTGCTGTTATTAAATAATCATAATCTAACGCTTTTAATTCATCCTTAATTTGTCCAATTTTTTCAGGTTGAAAACATTTAATACCATATTTTTCTGCTAATAATTTGGTAGGAGTTGGTTGAGTTTTATGCCCTCTAAGGCTTGGCTTATCTGGTTGACTTACAATACCTACAACATCAAAATGTTTAATTATTTCTTCAAAAATAGGTACTGCAAAATTTGGTGTTCCTGCTAATAAAATTTTCATATTATTACATCCTTATTTTTTATTTATTTTCATTTCAAATTAATGATCTTTTAATTTCTAGTATTAATAATTTACGGGCTTCAATTTTGTCTTCAGTACTTGTTGGTAATACTTTTAGGAAATCGTCAAGTTCAGTATATTTATGATATCCTCTTGCTTGTTCATAGTTTCTATTAAATGTTTGAATGTTAATTTTAAACTCATTATTAGTTGAATTATGAATATCGATAACATTTTCAAAAGTTAAACCACAAATAGTTGATTCTCATCTGTCAGTTAATGAATATATAATTTCGTAAATATTTTTGAAGTCTTGATCTTCTTGTAATTGCTTACTAAAGTTCATAATAAATTCGTAAGCTTTCTTATGAGAATTATTATGCAATATGTAGTCATTCATCATATAGTTGAAGTCTTTTAAAAAATATGGGTTATAGTAACTTACTACATTATTAACATGACGTTCATAGATTTTTTCAAAACCATAATTAATTTCATAACTGATTAAAGCACTTTTTAATTTTGAATATTCAAGTTTTGTGTTTTTTGTATTAGATAATACAAAATTAAAATCTTTCAGATCATCATCTAATTGTTTAATTGTTTTTTCATCTTGTTCTGATTCACTATAATTACGACACAATCTAAAAATTTGACTGAATTTAGACATTAATAATCATTCATTATCAGGCACTAAAACACCTTTGTTTAAATGTTCAAGATGAGTTTCAGGAATTAAGTTATAGACCTTAAGTTCTATATTTTCATTTTTATAAATAAAGCTACATGTATTTGCTTTTTCTTCTAAATCTTGTAAATTGGCTAAATGCTCTTTCACAACTTGTGAAACATTAATGTTTTTAGATGGATAAAAAGTTAATGTATCTAAATTATCATAGCGATGTTTATATTTATATTGAATGGCTGCTCTATCTTGAATAACTAAATTTGATTTACTAAAGGTTTTAATATTCGAAACCGTTTCCTTTTTAACCTTTTCAATTTTCACAATTTTCTTAGTTGAGAAAATTAAAGTATAAAAATTATTTAAGCTTCTTATAGCTTTAGCTTCATTATGCTTAACATTTAAAAGATAATCTAAGTAAAAACTACTTACTAATAATCCATAAAAAAAACCAATAGTTAAAAATATTCAAAAGAATAAGAACGTTCCGAAAGACAACGAGGTAGAGTATAACATGGTTTTGACAACTAAACCTGATGTAATATTAATCATTAATATACCAAGTAAACAAACACATAGATAACCTATTGTTGTGGTTTTCTTTTGCTTAAGTATTTTATCGTTCATTTCGTTTTTCCCTTTGCATACAAATAGTGATTAAAATTGCCTTTAATCTAAAATCAACAATTTTAAAGTCCTAATTTCTTTTTAAAAAATAATAATGTATATCAATTATAAAACATTAGTTTTAAAAACTTTCATTTTAAGATGAAGATCAATAGCAACATCATTAAAAACACAAAAGAAAATCAAATATATTTGAATACTCTAAAATATTGTTTTACGCTGTTTTATAGTATTATTTGTAAATTTATACTAATTTAAAATTTTTAAAACAGCAGTTCTTTGTTAAATGAAAAACACGCACATTTGTTTAATACAAAAAAGTCAAAAACAAACACCGTTAATTAATGGGCTCAATCATTTATTATCAAAATTTTGCTAATAAAATTGCTGAAAACCGCTTAATTTTTAATAATTTTGTCCTAAAAAGTCAATGTGGAATATTTTACACAAAACCCCTGAAATACTATATATATATATATATATGAGATAATTTAGGTAGAAATGGACATATTTTTGTTCATTTTTGGAGGTATAAATGAGATAAAAAAGGTTTATTATTGCTTGCTCCAATAGCATCAATGATTCCTGTTGTAGCGATTTCAGCAGGATGTACTCAAACAGAAGATGTTGAAAACATGGAAACAACTAAAAACTTTAAAAAATACTTAAGAGGTGTTCAAGGTAGGTGGGCTGGTAATATCAGCAATTTCAAAAATGTTAAAGAAGACAATACAGGATTAAAAGATATTACTGGTGATAGCTTTGAACAAAGTCAACTTCAACCACTTCACCCATTAAGTGAAAAAATTAACCCAGATGTTCCAAACTACGGTAGCTATCATGCATACTTATGACTTAAAAATGAAGTTACAAGCATGGGATATGCTAACAAAGATACAAAAATTATGTATCCAGGTCAAGCTGAAGTAACTAAAAAAACTGAAAAAGACAAAGAAGGCAATGACATCACATTTTATGAAACAACACCAAAAACTGGTACAACATATGCAAAAACTAAAGGTGATAAAGCTACTGAAAGAGGAGTTTACTATTTAGATAGTGTTAAAGTCACTCTTACACCATTATTAAAAACACAAGGTGTTGTAACCTAAGGTTTCTTATGAAGAGGTCCAGATAGAGCAAATGGTGTTTATGCATTAAACAATGTAGGTTCAAACCTTATTGTAACAATTGAACCAGGCGTAGAAGGTATGAAACCTGAAGATGTTAAAGATTTCTGAATTGTTTCACACTACGATTCAACAGTTATGCTTGGTGAAGGTCACAAGAAAACTTCTTGAGGTGCAACTGATAATGGTACTGGTGTAGCAACTAGTTTATCATTATTACAACACTACTCTAAAGCTGAAAATAAAAAGAAATTAGGTGTAAGATTACACATTATCTTCGCTGATGCTGAAGAAGTTGGTGTTCTTGGTACAAATGCATTTGTGCGTCAATTCTTAACACCTGCACCTGATGCATCAGGTAAAGAAACTAATGAATTGTTAGCAAACAGTGTAGGTATGATTAACTTAGATACTGTTGCTGGTGGTGATAAACTTTATGTTCACTCACCAAATACTCCAGCTGATGGTAACACTTCAACACACATTAGAGATCAATTAAACGCATTATCAACAACTATAGCTAAAACCGAAAAGAATTATGATGGTATTTTAGAAATCCACCCACAATTCTACAAAGATGACTTCAAAGCAGGTGAAACAGGTGATTGATCAGACCACGCCCCATTCTACTTAATCGCTAAATTACCTATTGCTTACATCGAATCAACAAACTTCAATGTTTATTCAAAAGAAGCAGCTTATGATGGTTATGCACAAACAAAAGATCCTAAAGCTTGAGTAACTAAAAAAGGTGATAATGTTGATTTAGTACCAGTACACAAAAATGGTTCAGAATTAACACTTTACGATTTACCAGAAGGCATGAAATTAGATGACATTCTTATTGCCGGTGATATTTGACACAGTCACTTTGACCGTTTAGATTGAGTTGACAAGAATAGATACCCATTAATCTACAAACAACTAAATGCTGTATTTAAGAACTTGGTATTCTACTCCCGAGTTTCCAACTTTTACAATGTAATTTTTAACAACTCATCTGTTTGATGAGCTGTTTTTAATAATTTAAAATTTTAATTCATTTAAAATTCTTAAATATGTTTGATAATCTTGAATTGCTTGATTATTGTTGTCGTTAATAATATATTCTTCACTTTCAATTTTTCCGTCAATAATCTTGCATGTTTTGATTGTTTCTTTTATTACATCTTGTAATTTTTTGATTGTGATTTTTTCATCTACAACACCGAGTTCTTTCAAACCTTTGTTTAAATAATAAATAACAAAATTTAATAAAACAAGAGATAAGAAGCAAAGTACGAAATGACCTTCAATATGCTTTTCACTTCATACATAAATAGGTCTTACAGCTAAAGCACTTTTTAAAGCTCTAAAGTTTGATTCTATTTGTCATTGTTTTGAATATAAATTCACAATTTCTTCAGGTGATAAATCAAATCTAGAGGTTTCATAAGCATAATATCCGTCAAACTTTTCATCTTCGATAATTTTGTCATAGTTAAGTTTGTAATAACCTTTACCACCAACTTTTTCGAAGAATTTAAATTTCTTTTGACCGAACATTACTTGATCATGAACTAGTCCGTCTTTATCTTGTCTTTTAATAAAATTATCGATTAAAATTTGTCTATCATTTTTATCTTTTAATGCTCTTTTTTTACTATATGTTACTACCAATCTTCTCTTGTGTCCGTTTGCTCTTCTATTCTTTCAAAACGAATAAAAAGTAGTTTCTTTATATTTAAAATTATTGTCTCCAAAATAGCCGGATTCATCTATTGCAAAGGTCTTTCGGTCATTTGAAGCCGCTTTTAATCTATAAGATAAAATGTAATCAATATCGTTATCTTCTAAGAATCTTATGTTTCTATTTGTACTCATTCCTCTATCAGCAATGAGTGTTACTTTGTTTAATTCATATTGTGATTTTAAATCCAAAATAAAATTAATAAATGTTGATGCATCAGCAGTGTTCCCTTTGAATAATTTATAGTGAATTGGAATGCCGTTTTCATCTGTTGCTAAACCTAAAACAATTTGATCTTCTTTGAATTTTCCATCTTTAGAATAACCTGGATATCTCAATCCTTCTCTTACAAAACTTTCAAAATATACCGTTGAAGAGTCGTATCAAATAATATCTATTTTTCTATTTTTATCTTTGATCAATGTATCGTTAACACTCTTTAAAATGTTATTTTTATTTTCAGCTAAATAGTCTAAAGTATTATAAAATGTCGTCTTTTCAACTTCTAAATTTATATTGAATTTGTCTTTATTTTTAAAGGATGAAAGCATGCTACCCGGATTTACAATTCTATTTGAAATCATATATTTTAATAAATCATTTAAATACTTGGATTTTGATACTTTAGCATCTTTAAAAGGATTTAATTTTTCTAAGAAACTGTATAACAAATCATATCCATAATTGAACTGTTTTGTTTCAATTTTAACCTTGCTTATATCTAACTCTAATTGTCTAATTATCATATTTCTATCTCAATCAGTATTGTAGTTTTGAGATAGTTTTTTAATTTTTTCTACTGGATCAGAACAATATTTTTCTCATTTTTCAACTGTACCGATACCGATAGATTTCTTATAACCTTTGCCAAATCCTCCTGAAAGTGCTAAAGATAAGTAAGTAGAGTTCTTATTTTTTCTTGAAATTAATAGTCATTTGTCTTTTTTCATATCTTTATTATACCACAAATTACAATGTAATTATGTAAAAAAATAACTTTTTTTTATTTATATATAAATAACACTGAAAAAAGTAATAAAAAAAGAGCTCCAACTTGGAAACTCAGGACAAACAACTAAATGCTGTATTTAAGAACTTGGTATTCTACTTCGATACAATTTGAGAAAAAACAACTAACGACAAAGGCGAACAAGTATTCGTATTAGATTTATAGCATTCATTTCAAATCCCCTTTTCCTAAAGGGGTTTTTCTTTATGCCTATAAAACAGACGAAAAAATAAAATGACCTCGTTTAATAAAGGTCATAATATTCATTAATATTTTAATAATGATATAACTTCAATACCATCTTTTTCAAGTGATGCTCTACCGTTTAAGTCTTCTAATTCAAGCAATAGAATTACTTTCTTAACAATAGCTCCTTGCTCTTGTAATAACTTAACAATAGCTCTAGTTGTTCCACCTGTTGCTAAAACATCATCAACAATTGCAACAGTTTGACCAGGCTTTATAAAACCTTTTTGAATTTGTAAAACATTATTACCATATTCAAGGTCGTATGCTCTTGAAATAACTGCACCAGGTAATTTTCCAGGTTTACGAACCATTATAAAAGGCTTTTTCAAAAAGGCAGCTGTTGGTGTTCCGAATAAGAAACCTCTAGCATCAGGTCCGACAATAACGTCAACATCTTTAGCATAATTAGCCATTAAATTAATAGTGTAATTTAATGCTTCACCGTCAGCTAAAAGAGGTGAAATATCTTTGAAGATTATTCCATTTTTAGGGAAATTATGAACATCTCTAATGTGTGCTTTTAAATCAATATTTTTCATATTTTATCCTTAAATTAAGCTGTTACAGGCACATCTTCAAAGAATTCAAGCGTATCATCTTTTTTAATATCATTGAATTTTTTAATGTGTGTACCGAAGTCTTTACCTTTTTCAACTTCTTTAGCATCATTCATTTCTCTTTTAAGAGTTTCAAGAACGCCTTCGTGAATCATTTTTCTATTTCTAAAGATTTTAACTTTACAATTTGCTTTTACAACACCGTCATCTACCAAACAACCGGCAATTGTGCCAACTTTTGAATAAAAGAATGTTTTGATAACATGGGCTGATCCAATTTTCTTTTCTTCATAAACAACTGGTTTTTCGCCATCAAGCATTTTTTGTAAGTCTTCAGTAATTTTGTAAATTACTTCATAGTTAAGGATTTTAACACCTAATTCTTTAGCAGTTTGCTTAATATTTGGTGAAACTTTAATATTGAAGGCAATAATAATCGCATTTGAAGCTTGAGCAAGTAATAAGTCATTACTTACAACTTGACCAGCTTGAGCAGCTATAACTCTAATAGCAGCTTCTTCATTTTCCATTGTTGAAACAGTATTTTTAATAGCTTCTGCTGTACCTTGTACATCAGAACGAATGATAACGTTGAACACTTTTTTACCATCTTCGATAGCAATTTGTTGAGTTCTTTCGTATAAATCATTGCTTTTATCAATTTGAGCTTTTTGGTTTGCTAATTTTTTAGCATATTTTTCATCTTCGAAACCGATGAATTTATCTCCAGCAAGCGGTGAATTATTTAAACCTGAAATAATAACAGGTGTACCAGGACCAGCTTGTTCAATATTATTTCCTAAAGTATCTTTTAAAGTTCTAACTTTACCTGAACATGCGCCAGCCACAATGTAATCTGATTTACATAATGTACCATTTTCAACAATCACTGTTGAAACATTACCAATACCTTTATCAATTTTGCTTTCGATAACAGTACCTAAAGGGTATCTGTCTGGATTAGCTTTTAAATCAAGAATATCAGCTAATAATAAAATAGCATCAAATAATTTTTCAATTCCTTGACCTGTAACCGCAGAACCGTAAACGATTTGAGCATCGCCACCATATTCTTCAATTACAACATTAGCTTCAAGTAATTCTCTTTTAATTCTGTCCAAGTCTTTTTGTTGTTTATCCATTTTGTTAACGAAAACAATAATTGGAACGTTAGCAGCTTTAGCATGGTTAATAGCTTCAATTGTTTGAGGCATAACACCATCATCAGCAGCTACAACAAGCACAATAATATCAGTTACTTTTGCTCCACGAGCTCTCATTTCACTGAAAGCTTTATGACCAGGGGTATCGATAAAAGTAATTTTATTATTGTTATAAGTGATTTGATATGCACCAGTATGTTGGGTAATGCCTGAGCTTTCGGTTTCAGCAACTTTTGTTTTTCTGATGTAATCAATTAATGAAGTTTTACCATGATCGACATGCCCCATAACAGTAATAATAGGAGGTCTTTTAATTAATGCCTTTGGGTCGTCATGGAAAACGACTTCATTAAGGAAGTTACCAGCATCAATGTTATTTTCTTTTTTGAAATCTAAACCTTTTTCTAAACAAATTTCAGCAATTTCTTCTTCTTCAAGAATGTGGTTAATTGTGTAATATTTGCCTTTCATGAAAAAGTTTTTAATGATTTCATTTGGATTTGCTTTAATTTTTTCAGCAAATTCACCAAGAGGTAACCTATTTGTAAAAATGAATGTACCATCTACAATTTCAGTTTTAATATCTGAAAGTTGCCTCTTAACTTCGTCAGTATTACTTACTCTATTTCTTTTAGACATTTTGCCTCCTTTAATTCTTTTTCTATTGTTTCATAGACTTTTTGGTCAATTTGAGTTCTGAATACTTTATTCAAAATTCTACGTTTAAGAATGAGTTTTCAATTTTCTAAAGTAGGTATGAAATAAGCACCACGACCCTTGAGATTTCTTTTTAAGTCTAGTCTAACTAAGCTCTCTCTTTTATTATAATCAAATCTTATTAATTCATCTTCAGGTTTTAATAAACCTGTAGCAATGCATTTTCTTGAAAAATTTTTATTTTGCGTCTCAGTCATCTTCATCTTGGAATTCTCCAAAATCGATATCATCAGTTAAACCGAATGAGCTTAATTCGTCATCAACTTTGAAGTCTTTTAAAGATGCTTTTGCTTTTTGATAATCTTCAATATCAAGTTTTTGATTTTCATCATGTTTATTATCATCTTCACTGTAGAAGTCATCTTCATCATCGTCTGAGTATTCATCATCTCAGTTTTCATCATCACCAGCATGTTTCATTAATAATTCATCAAAATCATCACCAGCTGATTGGTTTGAACCAAATAAACCTTGTTCATGTTCTTCATATCATCTAACATCTTCATCAAAACCAGCAAGATTTAATTTAACATTATCAACAAGTTTTGTCATAGGTTTAGGATTATGTAATGTGTTTGAATTTCTTTTATTTGTTTTTAAACTATTGTATCTGTTTGCATTATCTCTAGCACTTGATCTAATCAAATCAATTCTGCTTTTATCGTAAGCAAGTTGCATTTCATCAGCTTTATCAGTTGTAATTACATTTAAATATGTATTAGCAAGTTTAGATGCTAAAGTTGAGTTTGAACCTCTTTTACCGATAGCAAGTGATAAGTCTTCTTTTAGAACAATTACATAATATTTGTCTTTGAATAAAACAACATCAACCACTGAAGCGGGCGACATAGCTCTTTTAATTAATTCAACTTTGTCGTTTGGATCTTGAGGGGCAATAATAAAGTCAAGTTTTTCGAAATCGTCTTTTTCATAGTTGTTTTCTTTATTTAATTCTTCTAAAATTGGACGAATTCTTGCTGAATCTGTTCCTAATAATGCGCCATAAACTTCATCATCATTTAAAATACCAGCACTTTTAGCTAATACTTTAGTTCTTTCGCCAGGAATTCTTTCAGTTTGTAAAAGTTCAATTTGACCATTAGCTACTTCAGGTATATTGTTTCTAATGATGTTTTCAACAATTTTAGGTGAATCTAATGAAACGGTAATTTGACTTAATTTTGATTCTTGATCAACATGTTCAATGATTACTGTATGTGTTGAACCGGGGTTAATATGTCTTTTAGCACTGATTAATTGACTAGGTAAGAATGCAGGGATACCTTCACCAACAATTTGTACATTTCAAGATCCATTACCATTACGTGATGAAAAGACAACTTGAATTGGTTCACCAACTTTACTTGAGAATTTTTCATAAATCATATTCTTTTGTAATTGTTTAATTGATTGTTTAATTGACGAGTCAATTGCTTTTAAAGTTTGTATTGTTTTAGGATCTTTTGATTTTGTCATAACTGATAAATCAATTTCAGCTTTAATAGTGTCACCAGCATGAGCATGTTTTGGATCAATTTTTTTAGCTTCACTTTCAGAAATAAAAATTAATTTATGTACTGGATCTACTTCAAATAACTCTTTAAATTCCTCATCACTTACAATAGAAGTATTGTTATTAAATAATTTGATTTCTTCATTTGGTTCATCTAATTCAAAAACAATTTCAGTATCAGGGTCGATATTCTTTTGAATTAATCTTGATACTTCATCTTGAAAAATTGTTAATAATTTATCAAGAGGATATTTTTCTTTTTCATTTAAACCTTTGATAATTAAATATCATTTTTTAGTATCAGAAACTTGTGCTTCTTTTTCAATCTTTTTCTTTTTCATAGTAGTCTCCTTAAATTAAAAATCTATATGTAATGAAACTTTGCTAATAGCATCTAAAGGAATTTCAATATCTCTAAATTGTCCTTTGCAGTTTCATTTAATTTTTATGCTAGTTTCATTTGCTTCAAGCAACTTACCGATATAAAAATCTTGTTTGTTAACACTCTTTTTAAGTTTGATGTCGATTGTTTCACCAATATGATTTGCTAATTCATCAATAGCGTAATTAGTATCAAAGCCAGGTGAATGTATCACAACGCAATCAAAATTAATGTCTTTTTCAAATTGGTCTATATATTCGTTAATCGCTAAATTTAAACAGTCTAAATTTTCCGTATCCGTTTGTTTTATAGTGATATCTAGATTAATTAAGCCATCTTCATTGATGAGCTTTGCATCCATAATATCATCTTTAAATTTTTCAAGTAAAGATTTTCTTCAGTCCATTTTTCTCCTTATTTAAATAATAAAGAGTTGGATTGCTCCAACTCGTGTTATATTGATTATAATACGATGTACTTATTTTATCATATTTAGGCTATTCATAGTCAAAAAATTAATCGAATGTAATAGCTACTTTTAATACACCATCTGCATGACTTTCAAATAAGTCATATGCTTTAAGAATATCATCAAATTTAAATCTATGTGTAACTAGTTTTGAAACGTCAATTCTCTTATCTAAAATAAGTTGCATTAAACGACGCATTCTTTCAGAACCACCAGGACATAATGATGTTCTAATAGTATGATCACCTAATCCAGCTGCAAAGTTATCCATAGGAATTGTTATATCATGTGAGTAAACACCGATTGATGAAAGTGTACCACCAGGACGTAATGCTTTAAGCGCAGTTTGGAATGTTGAGTTAAGACCTAAACATTCAACTGAACCATCACACATACGACCATTTGTAATCTTGTTAATTGCGTCAAGAACATTTTCTTTCATGTAATTAATTGTGTGTGTTGCACCAAATTCTTTAGACATCTTAAGTCTATCTTCGTTGCTATCTACTGTAATAATAGTTGAAGCACCAAGTAATTTAGCACCGATAGTTGCACATAAACCAATAGGACCTTGTGCTACTAAAAGAACTGTATCACCTAAAACGATGTTTGCGTTTTCAGAACCTTTAATACCAGTTGATAAGATATCTGGACATAAAATAACTTGTTCATCTGTTAATTGTCTTGGGATTTTAGCTACGTTAGTCATTGCATTTCTAACTAAAACATATTCAGCTTGACAACCATCTTCGATGTTACCAAATTTTCATCCAGCTGTAGCTTTGTAACCATATACTCCACCTTCACCATCTTGTGAACCTTGTCCGTATTGGCAAGCAGCTGTGTATCCTGAAGGAGTAATAGCACCAGCTAAAACTCTTTCGCCTAATGTAAAACCTGTTACACAGTCACCATAAGCTGCAACTGTACCAACAGCTTCGTGACCAATTGTTAAGTTTGGTTTAACAGGATATTCACCTTTTTTAATGTGAATGTCTGTTCCACAAATTGTGGTTGTTGTTACTTTGATTAATAAGTCATTTGGACCTACTTTTGGAACTGGTTTAGTTACAATTTCGATCTTTTCTTTTTCTTTGAAAACTAATGCTTTCATTTTTGCAGGTAATTTAATTGATTTCATATTTTTCCCCTTAAAATAATTCGTTGCTTAAATATTATATTTTTATATTTTTAATACCGACCTAATTTAGCAAGATAAACGGAAAAAATGCATTATTTTCATGAAAAAGTTTGTAAAATTTTTTAATTTTTATTCATTCCAGAAATAAAAGTCCCAACATTTGAAAATGTCGGGATTTTTCTGTCCTTTTGGTAAAATAAAAATGATAAAAAGAAAGGACAACATAATTATATATGAAAAACGATAAAAAAATTTTCTGTACTTTGGTTAGAAGTAAAAATGTGCATAACAAAATTCAAACTTCACAAATTCATTTCGCTGTTGATAAGAATTACTCTGAAATTTTAAGCCGCTCGAAAAACTACTCGACACACAAAAACCATATCGGTTTTGCAGAAGTGTTTCAGATAATATATGGATTACTAAATTTTCAATCTTTAAAAGAAATATCTCAAAATATTGAAATATCGACTAAAGCGATTAAAAGGTTTTTATTTAAATATTCAAAAGGAATATATTTAGGCAAAGGCGATAGAAAAACCTGTGATTGTTGTGATGCTAAAATTAAAAAAGTTCGTTATTTAAATCTTGATGAATTTATGATAAATGTTGCTAATTTTGATAAAAGTAAAAGAATAGCATATTCAAAAAAGAAAATAGAACAATATCAAGATTTTAGAAATTTTTGAACAGAGCTTTTTGATGATTATACCCAAAATAGAAATAATAAAGATTTAGCAAAAAGAACGCCTAAGCTAAGCGCTAACGAAATATTAAGAAGATTTGAAGAAAAGTATCCAAACAGCTATAAACCTTCAAAATCTATGGTATATAATTTGATATCACAAAGAGTCTTTAAAGACCTTGAAATAGGCATTTTGGTCAATTTATCCACCAAAGGAATTAAACAAAAACGACCCCCAAAAAGAGACAGTCGAAAGCTTAAAAAGATTGGAGTTAGCATTGATCAACGCAGCACAGAAATCAATGAAAGACTTAGAGATAATGATTATGAATTAGATACTGTTATTGGTTCAAAAACTGATCAATGTTGTTTCGTAACGCTAATTAATAGAAAGACTAGACGCTTCTATTTTCATATGGTACGGCGGACTAGCACTGGTGTTAGAGATGGGCTGATATACCTAATGCAAAAATATAACTTGACAATAGATTCGCTAACCATAGATAATGGTAGTGAAAATGCGAAACTAGATGAAGTGCCAGGTATTAAGCAAATATATAAATGTCACCCATATTGTTCGGGAGAAAAAGGCTCTATCGAAAACTGCCACAGGTTATTAAGACGGTATTTTAAAAAAGGCAAGTCTATAGACCCTTACTACGGTCAAGATTTGACTCCTGTTATGGATTTTATAAATAATTACAAGAGAAGCATTCGCTTCTAATCCAAACTTTTTATGTGCTAAAAAGTTTGACAAAAAGGCACTTACTTTTTTGGAAAAAAGTAAGCAAAAAACTCAAGTTTTTTACAAAACTTGGTATTTTCGTTTAAATTTTTTTAGGATTTTAAAGCTTTTCTTGGTAATAATTTATAATTTTTGTAACATTTTTGATTTTACGCAAAATTAGGACTTTTAAAATTGGAATTTATAAATTTTTTAATTTTTAAAAAAGATATATAATAATATCGATAATTGAAAAAGAATTATCATTTACGTATGCGAGGAATAGCAAATTAAGTTTTGCTATTTTCTCTTTTATTTAGTTAAGAAAACTATTTATATTGATCTAATTTATTTTCTGTTTTGAGAACTAAATTAATTTAGCTAAGCATAACAAATTTAATCATTTTAAATTAACAAGCTTTTGAACAGAAAACTAACTAGTTTAATCTAATTTATAAAACATCCTTTTGCTAATCAATCTATAAAATAGACTGATTAAGATAAAGGCATAAAATAAAAAGCAGTTTAAGACTGCTAAAATGTATGCTCAGGCGACACAAAAATATTTATATTTTTTTAATTAAGTAAAAGGCAATTATAATGTATAATTAAAACAAATTTACATTAGTCAAGAAAGGAGCGCAACCATGTCAAGAAGAGATCAATTAAGTGGCAAAGGACCAATGGTAGGTAACATTCGTTCTCACGCTTTAAACGCAACAAAAAGAAAGTTTAATGTTAACTTACAAAAAATTACAATTGTAAATAGCGATGGTAGACCTACAACATTAAGAGTAAGTGCTAAGACAATTAAGACTTTAAAACACAAAGGTATTTTAGCAAGCGCTCAATAATAAAACAAATAATAATGATTCTTCCTAATTGGAAGAATTTTTTTATTAATTAATAATTTTTAACGATTATAAAAACAGCAAGAATAATTAAAACCACAATCAAAACAAAAAGTGAAAGCACAATAATTAAAGAAGTTATCATCTTCTTACGATTAGCTAAATATTTTTTACGATCTGCTTCGGTAATATCAGTTTCAGAATCTTTAAGAAGTTCCTTTCGTTCAGCTGGAGTCAAATTTTTAATTTCTTCAGCAGTTAAAAATTTAATTTCTTGGATATCTTCTAATTTAGTTACACTTTGTGTATCTTCTTGTTGGAATGTGAATTTTTTCATACAAATTATTTTACCTTATTAATTTTAATAATTCATAATTTTGTAGCAAAAAAGCATATGGGTTATGAACTCGCAAAAATTAATAATTTAAGCTAAAAACAATGATTTTTCACACTTTAAATGCACTTTTTATAAAAAAATGGCACTTTAATGAATTTGCTAGAATGAAAAATTAGCCGCTTTATGATATAATTTATATATTAAATAATATATATAAATATTAGTGTAAATGAAGGTATTTTATGAGACAAATTGACAAATTATATAACCCAAAATCATTCGAATCAGCAATCTCACAGAAGTGAATTGATAACAAGGTTTTTAGTAAGCATGATGAAACTAAAAGACCATTTACCATCCTATTACCTCCTCCAAATGTAACTGGGATACTTCATATTGGTCATGCTCTAGACGAATATATCCAGGACACAATCATAAGATATAAGAAACTAGAAGGCTATGATGTATTTTGAATAGCAGGTATGGATCATGCTGGAATTGCTACACAAAGCAAAGTTGAAAGAATATTATATGAACAAGAAAAATTGACTAAATATGATTTAGGTCGCGAAAAATTCCTTCAAAAAATCTGAGACTGAAAAGATGATTATGCTAATCGTTTTCAAAATCAATGGAAAGCTTTAGGATTAGCTTTAGACTTAGAAAGACAACGTTTTACATTAGATCAAAAATCAAATGATGCTGTTAATAAGGCTTTTATAGAACTTTATAACCGTGGCTTAATTTACAAAGGCGAAAAAGCTATTAACTGAGACCCAATTCTTAAAACAGCTTTAAGTAATATTGAAGTTATTAATGAGCCTACTGAACAAATAATGTATTACATTAAGTATCCAATTAAAAATTCTAATGAGTTTTTAACAGTTGCAACCGTTAGAACTGAAACGATGCTTAGTGATGTTGCCGTAGTTTATAATCCTAGTGATAAAAGATATAAACATTTAAAAGATGCTGTAATTATTCACCCATTAACTAAAGAAGAAATTCCTTTAATTGCTGATGAATATGTAGATAAAAAGTTTGGTTCTGGTTTAATGAAACTTTCAGCTCATGCTGAAGTTGATATTGATATTATTAAAAAACATGGCTTACAAATCAGAGAAACAATTGATAGAGATGGCAAAATTAATTGTGAAAATAGCATCTTCCACGGAATGACTCGTGTAGAAGCTAGAGAAGCAATTGGCAAGTATTTAGAAGAAAATAACTTGCTAGTTAAAAAAGAGAAAACAACTTCAAATGTGGGTTATTCGGAAAGAACTAAGGCTCCAGTTGAAACATTAGTTATGCCGCAATGATTTGTTAAAATGGATAAATTTAGCAAAGATGTTTTAAAACATCTAGCCTCTAAAGATGGAGTTAAATTTACACCTGCTAGATTTGCTAATGTAATTAAAAGATGAATGGAAAATGTTCATGATTGAACTATCAGCCGTCAATTATGATGAGGTCATAGAATACCAGCTTGATATAAAGGCGATGAAACTAAAGTTCAAGTTGAGTGTCCAGGCGAAGGTTGAGTTCAAGATCCTGATGTACTTGATACTTGATTTAGTAGTGCTCTAGCTACGTTTTCATTTTTAGGTTGACCTGGCGATGATACATTGCTTAAAAGATATTATCCAACCGATTTATTAGTAACGGGTTATGACATTATCTTCTTCTGAGTTGCTCGTATGTATTTCTTTGGGTTAGAATTCATGAACGAAAAACCATTTAAAGAAGTTGTGCCCCATGGATTAGTTAGAGATGAACAAAATCGTAAGATGTCTAAGTCGCTTAACAACGGTGTTGATCCAATGAAAGTGATTGATGAATATGGTTCAGATGCTTTAAGATATTTCCTAGTAACAAATACAACTCCTGGTATGGACCTTCGTTATTCAACCAAAAAAGTTAAAAGTGCTTGAGCTTTATGCAATAAACTTTGAAACATTACAAGATATATGCAAGGTCTCGAAGATGATGGCAATGATAAATGAACTAGTGCCGATTTATGAATCAATAATCATTTAGCACAATTGCAAAACAAAATTAAAAAAGCAATGTCTAAATATGAATTTACAACTATTGGTGTTGAATTAAGCAACTTTATTTATAATGAATTTTCTTCATGATATGTAGAGCTACTTAGAATTATGCCAAGTAAAAAAGCAGCTCTAGAAAACTTAAAATCATTATTATTAATTGCTCATCCATTCTTGCCGATGATAACTGATTATTTATTCAATTTAACCTATGGAACAGAGCTTTTGGACGAATTAGCCCCGGAACTAAAAGTTAAAAAATCAGCTAGTGTTCAAAATACTGAAAACATTATTAAGATTGTAAAAATCTTGCGTAAGTATCGTGAAGATCACAACATTAGCAAGAAAGAAACGCTTTATTATGATTTAAATATTAAGCAAAGCCCAGAATTAATTAATTCAATTAAATTATTAGCAAAAGCAGAAATAGAACCAAATAGTGATGCTCTTTTCACAGATGGAACTTTAAAGATTTATATCAAAGAAAGCAATGAGCAAAAAGCTAAATATAGAAAAGAAATTGAAGAAAAAATAGCTCAAATTCAATTTGAAATAAATCGAGCTTCAAGCATGCTTTCAAATAAAAACTTTATCGATAAAGCACCAAAAGAAAAAGTTCAATTAGAAAAAGATAAACTTGAAAGTTATAAAAAACAACTTAAAGAGTATGAAAGTGAGGTAGCAAAATGATCTTAGATGGAAATGTAATAGCCAAAGAAAGAACTGAAGAACTTAAACAAGAGTTCTCAGAAATTTCAAAAATTATTGGTAGAAAACCAGTCTTATCAATTATCCAAGTAGGTGATAATCCTGCTTCAACTTTATACATTAAAAATAAAATGAAAAAAGCTGCAGAATTAGGTGTTGAAGTCAAACTTTACCATTACGAAGACAACATTAGCCAAAACAGCTTACTAAAAAAATTAGACGATATTAATGAAAACTCAGATGGAATTGTTATTCAACTTCCACTTCCAGAACATATTTCTCCAAAAGTTATTATGAATGGAATTAGATTACAAAAAGATATTGATGGATTATGTGAAAAAAGTATTTTTAACTTTTACAATGATAAAACAGAGGAATTATATTTTATCCCAGCAACTGCCGCTGCTATTCTAGATATAATTCATTATTACAATATTGATGTAAAAGACAAAAAAGTTTCTGTAATTGGTCGTTCATATTTAGTTGGAAAACCTACAGCATTCTTACTTAAAAAAGAAGGTGGAATTGTTTCAACTTATAACCGTAATACAGGTATTAAAGGAATCGAAAACGCTGACATTTTAATCTCAGCAGCCGGCGAACCTAACTTAGTTACTCCAAATAATATTAAAAGAGGTGTCTATTTAATTGATGCTGGAATTACACTAGTTAAAAAAGAAGACAGATTAGTTTTTGTTGGAGATTCTAACTTAGAAGGTCACTATGAATTAACAGCAGGTTATACACCTGTACCTGGTGGAGTTGGTCCATTAACAGTTATATGATTATTCAAGAACCTTGCTAAAGCAATCAGAAAAGAATATCAAATTTAATTAAATTATTAACACTTTAAAGGTGTTAATTTTTTTCGCAATATTTGCCTAATTAGACTATTAAATAGCCTAGTAAGCAAATTAAGGGCACAAAAAAGATAGGCATTTAAGCCTATCAAGTTTTATTATTACATTTTGTGTGGAGTTGAAACTTCTAAAAGTTTAAGACCATTTTCTAAGGTGATATTAACTGCTTTTACAAGAGCTAACATGCTTTCTTCATTTTCATTTCCAATAAGTTTTGGACTATTAGAATATCATGAGTTAAATTCTTTAGCTAACTTAATTAAGTATTGAGTAAGTAAGTGAGTTAAGTATTTTTCCGCTGATTTTTCAATAATTTCAGGGAATTCGAGCAAGGTTGAAATTAACTTTCCATCTCTTTCTTCGTCAATTACTGTAGCTTTAATTTTGTTTGAATTTAATTGTGATTTTTTAAGTAATGAATATGCTCTAGCATTAGCATATTGAACTAAAATAACTGGGTTATCGTTAGTTTTACTTGTAGCAACATCAATATCAAAGTCTAATTTTGAGTTGTAGGTTCTATCTAAAAGAATAAATCTAGCAGAATCTTTACCAACTAATTTAACAAAGTTTCTTAAGTAGAAACTTGTACCACGTCTTTTAGACATCTTAAATTCTTCACCGTTTTTAATTAATCTTACAAGTTGCATGCATAACACGATTAAGTTATCTGAATTTAAACCTAAATCTTGCATAGCACATTTCATTCTCTTGATATAACCAGAGTGATCAGCACCTCAAACATTCATAATAACTGGGTCTTTACCTGTTCTAGCATATTTAATTCTGTGGTAAGCAATATCTGGTGCAAAGTATGTTAATGTGCCCCAGTTTCCAACTTTTACAATGTAATTTTTAACAACTCATCTGTTTGATGAGCTGTTTTTAATAATTTAAAATTTTAATTCATTTAAAATTCTTAAATATGTTTGATAATCTTGAATTGCTTGATTATTGTTGTCGTTAATAATATATTCTTCACTTTCAATTTTTCCGTCAATAATCTTGCATGTTTTGATTGTTTCTTTTATTACATCTTGTAATTTTTTGATTGTGATTTTTTCATCTACAACACCGAGTTCTTTCAAACCTTTGTTTAAATAATTAATAACAAAATTTAATAAAACAAGAGATAAGAAGCAAAGTACGAAATGACCTTCAATATGCTTTTCACTTCATACATAAATAGGTCTTACAGCTAAAGCACTTTTTAAAGCTCTAAAGTTTGATTCTATTTGTCATTGTTTTGAATATAAATTCACAATTTCTTCAGGTGATAAATCAAATCTAGAGGTTTCATAAGCATAATATCCGTCAAACTTTTCATCTTCGATAATTTTGTCATAGTTAAGTTTGTAATAACCTTTACCACCAACTTTTTCGAAGAATTTAAACTTCTTTTGACCGAACATTACTTGATCATGAACTAGTCCGTCTTTATCTTGTCTTTTAATAAAATTATCGATTAAAATTTGTCTATCATTTTTATCTTTTAATGCTCTTTTTTTACTATATGTTACTACCAATCTTCTCTTGTGTCCGTTTGCTCTTCTATTCTTTCAAAACGAATAAAAAGTAGTTTCTTTATATTTAAAATTATTGTCTCCAAAATAGCCGGATTCATCTATTGCAAAGGTCTTTCGGTCATTTGAAGCCGCTTTTAATCTATAAGATAAAATGTAATCAATATCGTTATCTTCTAAGAATCTTATGTTTCTATTTGTACTCATTCCTCTATCAGCAATGAGTGTTACTTTGTTTAATTCATATTGTGATTTTATATCCAAAATAAAATTAATAAATGTTGATGCATCAGCAGTGTTCCCTTTGAATAATTTATAGTGAATTGGAATGCCGTTTTCATCTGTTGCTAAACCTAAAACAATTTGATCTTCTTTGAATTTTCCATCTTTAGAATAACCTGGATATCTCAATCCTTCTCTTACAAAACTTTCAAAATATACCGTTGAAGAGTCGTATCAAATAATATCTATTTTTCTATTTTTATCTTTGATCAATGTATCGTTAACACTCTTTAAAATGTTATTTTTATTTTCAGCTAAATAGTCTAAAGTATTATAAAATGTCGTCTTTTCAACTTCTAAATTTATATTGAATTTGTCTTTATTTTTAAAGGATGAAAGCATGCTACCCGGATTTACAATTCTATTTGAAATCATATATTTTAATAAATCATTTAAATACTTGGATTTTGATACTTTAGCATCTTTAAAAGGATTTAATTTTTCTAAGAAACTGTATAACAAATCATATCCATAATTGAACTGTTTTGTTTCAATTTTAACCTTGCTTATATCTAACTCTAATTGTCTAATTATCATATTTCTATCTCAATCAGTATTGTAGTTTTGAGATAGTTTTTTAATTTTTTCTACTGGATCAGAACAATATTTTTCTCATTTTTCAACTGTACCGATACCGATAGATTTCTTATAACCTTTGCCAAATCCTCCTGAAAGTGCTAAAGATAAGTAAGTAGAGTTCTTATTTTTTCTTGAAATTAATAGTCATTTGTCTTTTTTCATATCTTTATTATACCACAAATTACAATGTAATTATGTAAAAAAATAACTTTTTTTATTTATATATAAATAACACTGAAAAAAGTAATAAAAAAGAGCTCCAACTTGGAAACTCAGGAAAAGATATTGATGGATTATGTGAAAAAAGTATTTTTAACTTTTACAATGATAAAACAGAGGAATTATATTTTATCCCAGCAACTGCCGCTGCTATTCTAGATATAATTCATTATTACAATATTGATGTAAAAGACAAAAAAGTTTCTGTAATTGGTCGTTCATATTTAGTTGGAAAACCTACAGCATTCTTACTTAAAAAAGAAGGTGGAATTGTTTCAACTTATAACCGTAATACAGGTATTAAAGGAATCGAAAACGCTGACATTTTAATCTCAGCAGCCGGCGAACCTAACTTAGTTACTCCAAATAATATTAAAAGAGGTGTCTATTTAATTGATGCTGGAATTACACTAGTTAAAAAAGAAGACAGATCAGTTTTTGTTGGAGATTCTAACTTAGAAGGTCACTATGAATTAACAGCAGGTTATACACCTGTACCTGGTGGAGTTGGTCCATTAACAGTTATATGATTATTCAAGAACCTTGCTAAAGCAATCAGAAAAGAATATCAAATTTAATTAAATTATTAACACTTTAAAGGTGTTAATTTTTTTCGCAATATTTGCCTAATTAGACTATTAAATAGCCTAGTAAGCAAATTAAGGGCACAAAAAAAGATAGGCATTTAAGCCTATCAAGTTTTATTATTACATTTTGTGTGGAGTTGAAACTTCTAAAAGTTTAAGACCATTTTCTAAGGTGATATTAACTGCTTTTACAAGAGCTAACATGCTTTCTTCATTTTCATTTCCAATAAGTTTTGGACTATTAGAATATCATGAGTTAAATTCTTTAGCTAACTTAATTAAGTATTGAGTAAGTAAGTGAGTTAAGTATTTTTCCGCTGATTTTTCAATAATTTCAGGGAATTCGAGCAAGGTTGAAATTAACTTTCCATCTCTTTCTTCGTCAATTACTGTAGCTTTAATTTTGTTTGAATTTAATTGTGATTTTTTAAGTAATGAATATGCTCTAGCATTAGCATATTGAACTAAAATAACTGGGTTATCGTTAGTTTTACTTGTAGCAACATCAATATCAAAGTCTAATTTTGAGTTGTAGGTTCTATCTAAAAGAATAAATCTAGCAGAATCTTTACCAACTAATTTAACAAAGTTTCTTAAGTAGAAACTTGTACCACGTCTTTTAGACATCTTAAATTCTTCACCGTTTTTAATTAATCTTACAAGTTGCATGCATAACACGATTAAGTTATCTGAATTTAAACCTAAATCTTGCATAGCACATTTCATTCTCTTGATATAACCAGAGTGATCAGCACCTCAAACATTCATAATAACTGGGTCTTTACCTGTTCTAGCATATTTAATTCTGTGGTAAGCAATATCTGGTGCAAAGTATGTTAATGTGCCATCACTTTTAATAAGCACACGGTCTTTGTCATCACCATGAACAGTAGTTTTTAATCAAGTAGCACCATCTTTTTCGTATGTATTACCTAATTGTTTAATTGCTTCATTAATTTTTTCACGGTTGTTGTCATATAATGATTTTTCACTAAAGAAGATATCAAATCATACACCAAACTTTTTACAGTCTTTTTTAACTTGTTCCATAAATAAGTCGACTGCTTCATTTTTGAAGGTTTCTAAAACTTTACCTTTTAAAGCCACACCTTTAAATTTATCGCCATATTTTTTCTTAAATTCTTTAGCACATCAGATGATATCTGTTCCTTTGTAAGCTTCTTCAGGCATAGGGAATGATTTATCAAATAATTGTTGGTATCTAGCAAATACACTATTAGCTAGCATGTTAATTTGGTTACCAGCATCATTGATGTAGTATTCACGAGTTACTTTAACTCCAGAAAATTCTACAATGTTAGCAACTGTACTACCAATAGCTGCATTTCTAGCGTGACCAACGTGTAAGTATCCAGTAGGGTTAGCTGAAACGAACTCAATATTTAAATCACCCTTTTTATTTCCACGTCCATAATCCTTGCCTTTTTTAACGATTTCATTAATAGCATCAACTAATGATGCGTTTGCAATGTTAAAGTTAATAAAACCTGGACCAGCAATTTCGATTGATTGAAGGTTAAAAGCTTTTTTGTCGATCATCCCTACAATTTTCTTAGCTAATTCAAGTGGATTCATGCCTTTGTTACCCATCGCCATATTGGTTGTAAGGTCAGCATGTCCTTTAGGTTCAATTAATAAAACCTCCTTTTCTAAACCTAATTGTTTTCCAATTGATTGTAAGGTTTTTAATAATTTTTCTTTTAATTCTAATTTATCCATAATGTATAAATTATACCTTATATTGAATTTTTAATATCTAATATTAATGTGCTAGGGCAGATTTTTTAAAAAACTAGTTTAAAACAATATTTGAGACTGATTAATTAGATAAATTTTTAAGCAAGAAGCAACGCAAAAATTATGTGAAAATTTGAGAATGTTAATCCAAGAAAGCCAAATAAAAACCCGCAACAAAATTTTATTATTTAACTGTTTTATAGGCAATTAAAGAAAATTCAAAATTTTAAATTTGCTAGTTTAATTATTAAACATCTTCACCATAATTCAAACTTTTCCCGGCCCATAAATCAATAAAAACCTAGCTCTCCTAAATTTTTAAATCATGCAAAAATTTCAGCACAACTTAAGCAACTTGGATAAGTTAAATAACTAATAATTATCCTAAGCCCCGCAAATCCAATTTTTAAGACTAAAATGCGTTCTTTTAAATAAAGCTAGTGAACATTTTGGTATAATTAACATAACTAATTATTATTAGTATTTAGATTATTATAGGAGAACAATATGAAAGAACTAACAATCACCATTGCTGATCCAATCGGACTTCACGCTCGTCCTGCTAGTTTTGTTGCTAACGAAGCTTCAAAATACAAAAGCGAAATCTTACTTACTCACAACAAAACAGGTAGAGTAGGTAACTTAAAATCAATTATGAACATTCTTACATTAGGAATTAAAAAGAATGATATCGTAACCATTAAATTTATTGGAGAAGATGAAGAAGCGGCTTGCGATGGTGTTTTAAAAGCACTTAAAGCAAATAACATTATTGACTAATTCCGTAGAAAGTTAATTGATGAACTTTTTCAAATATTTATTCAAAAAAGTATTATTAGTATTATTAGGTTTGTTTCTCATTACATCATTGTCATATGTTGTAATTTTTCCTTTTATTAATAACGCATCATTAATTAATCAACCTATAATGAACCAATATTTTAAGTTTCTTGGTTCTATTTTTCATTCATTTGGGCAGGTTTATCATAGTAGCAGTTTTTCTAATGCTAGTGAATACTTTTTCTACTATTATAAATGGAGCCTATTATTTGAAGGTTTAACTTTCTTTTTCTCAATTATCATTGGATTTTTAATAGGAATTTTCCTAGCTTATAAAAATAAAAAACTTTCTGAAGTTATTGTTAACTTCATAATTTTCTTATTAGCAGCTATTCCAACATTTATTTTAGCGCCACTAATTTTGATCCTTGCTGAAGCAATTGATTTACCAGTTAATTTTATTCTTCCAAGCAATGCTAACTTTGGTTTTACTTTATTATCATCGCTTTTACCAGTTGCTTTATTATCAATTAGTGCAATTTCATATTATGCTATTATCATTAAGAATGCAACATTAAAAATTCTAAAACAAGAATATATAACTGTACTTAAAACAAGCGGTCAAAGTTCCACAAGTATCTTTTTTAAAGGTGTATTCAAAAATTTAATAGCAGCTACAATTAACCAAGTTCTATCAATGATTATCATCATTATTAGTTTCAGTTTAATTCTTGAAAGAATTTTTCAAATTCCAGGACAAAGTTTAATCTTAACTACAGCTTTTGAAAATGGTGAAATTAATGTTTTAATGTGTTTAATCTTTTACAAAGCACTTTTATTATTTACACTAGGCTTAATTTTTGAAGTAACTAGTGACATTTTACAAGTTGATAATGGTTTAAATCTTTATTACACAATTAATTTTGGTAATGTTTTTAAAAAACATGCCTTGTTAGAAAAGGGGGTTCAAAATGAATAATTCCCCTATCAAACAAATGAATTTGCCAAAAAATGATTTCCTTTTTGCGTCTCAAAAAAGACTAAATGCTAACTTTGCTGGTTATCATTCAAGCTGATCATTATTTTGAAAAAGATTCTTTTCAAACAAAATTAATTATCTATGACTAGCTTTATTTCTCGGATTTATGCTTTATTTAATATTAGCATCAACAATTTATAAATATTCGCCAACAAAACCAGTTTTAGATAGTGAAATTGCAATTAATTTGCCTAATTATTATGATGCAAATGTTGAAAGAACCTTTAATCCAGATAGCCCATTTTTAAAATTAATTTTAGAAACGAATAAAAAGTTTTCTAACTTAAAAATTGTTTCAAATTATAAACAAATTGGTGATGTCTTTTTAGTTGATTATAACCCATATCAACTTATTTATGCACTTAGCGGGCAAAAATACATTTTATTATTTGGCACTAATTATCAAAAAATTGATCGTTTTAGTTTCTTTAATCATGCTATGGGAATAAGTGTTCTTATTACTTTAATTGCTATAAGTATTCAATTATTTTTAGGTTCATTATTAGGTTCAATCCTTGGATTTTATTCAAATAAAACCAGCAGTAAAATGAGTTTCCATCTCATTAATATTATTAATGTTCTTCCATTTTTAATTATCAGTATCTTGCTTTTTAAAATAATCAATTATTCATTTTGGAATGCTATATGAATTTTAGGTTTATTTGGCTCAATTGGCTTCTTTTATACCTCATATGCTAATACAATTAATATTAAAAATGCTGAATTTATAACAGCTTACAAAGTTTTAGGTATGTCTAATAAGCAAATTATTTGAAAAATAATTATGCTAGAAAATTGTTGAATGAACCTTTCACTAATTGCTGATAATTTAGCACTAGATTTACTTGTTTTAGCATCATTAGCATTTTTCAATGTAAAAGGTATTACTAGCTCACTAAATATTGGTAATGTTTTTCAAGATTTAATTAATGATTTATCAAATGTTTCATATCTTTTATACGTTATTATTTTGACTAGTTTATATGTACTCTTATCTAAATTCTTAAGTTTAGCTTTATATCAAGCTTATCTTGTAAAGTAAGGAGTTATTATGAAAACGAAATGAAAGTTTTTAGTTCCAATTGCAATTTCATCTTCATTTATTTTAGCTTCTGCTGGCTGCAACTTAAGAGAAGCTAGAAGTAAAGATGAGTACATAAAATCATTTAATTCACCTAATTATATTAAGTCAAGCATAATTAATCAAAATTCATATGTTCAAAATGATAATCAAGCCTTATTATCAAGTCCATTAATAAGATGAAACTATGCCGGCACCCCTAAATATGACAAAATAAATCATAATTTTTCAAAAGTTACAAGCAAGTTTTTAAAGTTAGAATTAGCCAAAGTAATTGAAATCACAACATGAGAAGATCAAAAGTTTATTTATGATAAAGATGATGTTGAACTTCATAATGCTTCTAGTTTAAGCGGAATTGTACAAATTATTAACGATGAAAGTAATAACATTAATAGTAATCACTTTTTTAACAATTTAAAAAATGCTAAAAAAGTTAAATTGATTTTAAAAGACAACATTAATTATGTTGATAAAAATGGGGTTAAGCAAGAAAGAATTTTACAAGAAAGTGATTATGCTAACTCATATCAATATCAAGAAAACCTTGCTGATTTAAATAATTTATTGCTTAGATATGACCTCAAAAAAATAGATTTAAGCAAGCCACTTGAATTTATTTCAACGGTGCAAAATTCGAAAAATTTATCATTATTTTTAACTAAAGAAATTACAAATAATCCACTTTTTAATCCTTTATATGATAAAGAAGCAACAAGCAATAACATGTTATTTGTTTCAAAATATGTTCTCAATTCATTTAATTTAAATCAAGCCACATATCTTAAAAATAATAATTCTTGAGATGAAAGTTTCAACAATAACTCAGAATATTTATCAAAAGTTATCTTAAAATTTAACCCAGTTGCAATTGATGAAGCTACTTATAGATTACAAATGTTTAACGCTTTTAGACAAAATTTAGTTTCAGAAGCTCCTTTTAATTTATTTAATGAAACTCAAAAACAAGAAATTGAAGAGTATTCAAAAATTTATGGTTTAACTTTTACATTCACAAACGCAAGCAATGAAAACGTTAATAAATATTTTTATAATTTAAATTTTAATAGCAATCAAAACTATAAATTTAACAATGCTTTTAGCAAATTAGTTTACGGTAAAGAACTTCTAGAGTTAAAAGGATTTGATCACAATTTTTATAATAAAAATTCATTTTCATTTTTAAATCTAATCAACAACTTGCAAAACCAATATATTGGGAATAAAATCTTAGGTTATGATACTTACTGAAACTCATATATTTCTCAACTAGCTTATTTTGATACACCTTACAATGAAAAAGATAAGATGTACACTTTAAAAGACAATATCAATAGAATTCATCTAGAATATTACACGGAAAATGACCAATATAACTATGAAACAATTGATTTTGCTAAAATAGGCGATAAAAATGGATTAATAGATTCAGCTTATATCGGGGATAAAATACTAGATTTAAATAAGCAACTTAAATCGTCACATTTTGATTTATATAAAAATAATATTAAAAAGATTTTGGACACTTTCTATGAACAAAATCCTAAGTTTAACCAATCTAAAATTGAATGAACAATCCCGGTTTTCGCTGAAAAAACTTATAATTTGACCAATTATTATGACAGATTAATTAAAATAATCAATGAAGTCGATTCTCGCATCAATGCAAACTATGAATTTGCTAGTTCAGAAGCTCAAAATTATATTTATAAATATCAAACTTTTCACACAATTGATAACAGCTTTGCTTCACATTTATATTCATTAATCAAACTCGATTCATCATTATTAATTAACATCTGATTATGCTTAAATGCATTTGATAATTTTATACAAAAACCACAGTTTTATAGTCTGATTGAAAAAATTAGTGCTGCTTTAAAAAGCACTCTAGGCTCTAATTATTTACAAAAAATTTCTTCACTAAAAGATAAAAATTCAAGCAATCTTTTAGATGAATTATTAAAAGAATACAATCTAGACGAATTAACATTCAGTAAAAAATTCATCAATTACATAAACACTAACTTTTCAAAATCAATGCAATATGATTTATTAAGAGCTACCGATGATTTATTAATGATCAGACAAAATGAAACTTCGTATTTATTTGTAAATGATTATGAAAAATTGCTAGTACAATATTTCTATGTTAAACCACTTAATGATGAAGGAATAACTTACTATCAAGATATCAAAGTATATTAAAACTAAGTTTTAACAACCTAAAATAATGGGTGCAAAATATTTTTGTAAAAAAATATATTTTTTCTACTTTTGCATTATAATAGTTATATTATTTTATAAACGCGTTAAAAAAATATCTTAAGGAGGACTCATGGCTATAGTTCCAAAACGTAAAACATCTAAACAACGTAAACACAAAAGACGTACTCATGATGCTTTAACAGTTCAAAACCTTGTTGCATGCAAAAACTGTACAAACTTAATCCAACAACACCACGTTTGTGAACACTGTGGTTTCTATAATGGCAAAAAAGTTGAAGGTTACAAAAGCTTAGACTTACGTGCTGAATAATTTAATGTGGCTCTTAGCTACATTTTTTTATTTTATAAATAAAAAACAAAGCTGTGAAGAATTCATTATAATTAAAATAATATGACTACACTTCAAAAAGTATCATTAGTTGGCTTAATTATTCTTTTAGTAATTGCAATTACAATTACTGGTTTTTTGATTTATGTTTTATTTAGAAACCGCAAGCTTAAACAATATGCTGAAAAACTCAAAACGTCCTTCAGCGAAATCAATAAATTTAATAGCAATCGTTCAAGCACCATTTTGCGTTTTAGAATGCTAGCTAATAATAAAAGTGAGTACTTAAGAGATCTTAAAAAACTTAAAAGTCTTGATGATAAAATGAGTGAAAATCAAGATACTTTACTTTATTACAAACAACAAATTGAAGAATACATCAAGCAATATAAACTTAAATTAGTAGAGCAAGAATTTGAAACATATGAATCTATTATGCAATCTTTTCTTGATGCTAAAAATGAGTTCATCAGTATCTCAAGTACACTAAACAAGCACTGACAAATTATTGATCGCTTAGCTACATATTCAATTGAAAACTTAAAAATAATTATTGAGTATTTAGATAGCCACAAAGATAAATTGCAACATTCATATCAAGAATTAAAAAATGAAGCTAACAGATTATTAGTTCAAGTTAATGAACTAGAAGCTAGAAAAATAGCCGACAAAATCGAAAACGTTACTTTAGAAATTAACGAGCATGAAAAAAGAATTTCATCCTTTATTAAAAAGGTGGATCATATCGTTAATTTAGAAGCAGCAATTTTTGACCAATTGCCTATTAAACTAGAAGAATTTAGCAAAATGTATCCGCGTGATACTAAGATTAAAAAGCTAATTGAAGAAGTTAAAAACTTACAAGCTAGTTTTACTGAAACGCCATATCAAAAACAACTTGATAAAACCAGAAAAATTTATTATCAATATCATCTTCTAACAAAAGAATATGAAAACAATCTTGCCTTCAATGAATATTTAAGAGCTAATAATGTCAAAATTATTAACTATTTTGATGAACAATTTTTACTGCTTCATAAAAATATTCAAGAGTTAATTCCACTTAAACATGTATTAAACTATGATAAAAGTAAACTCGAAACCTTAAAATTCAATTTCGCAAACGTCGCTTCTAATTATGATGCTATCAAGCTATCTTTATGAAAAAACCGTGATATAGGCTTTTTAACCTTCCGCATTTTTGTTGATTCGTTCAGTGAATTGCTCAATGAAATCAATGATGTTATTCAAAAGCGCAATAATTGAATCAACAAAATGAACTATGACAAGTTCTATTTACACATGTGCAACTTTTGATACTACAATGTGCTAGATAAAAAAGATTTAATCGAAGATTCAAGTGAAAATGAATCCAAATTCAAAGATTTAATCCAGCTCAAATTACAAGTTGACAAAGATATTCAATTAAATAAATATATAGATTATAATAATGAGCATTGAATTAAATGAATTAACTTATTACAAGAATTATATGAATTAACCCTTACAAGATTTATTTATAAACAAATGGCTGAAAAAATGCTTGAACAAATTAATAACAACCGCAACACTGACAACAAAGAATTAAATGAAATTGTCCGCTTATGTAATAGTCACATCCTAGCTTATAAATTTCAAGAAGCATATGAATTATTAATTGGTTGCTTAATCGATAGAAAAGGAAAATGAAAATATGTATAGCAAGATCCTCATAAGATATGGTGAATTAACTTTAAAAGGTAAGAACCGTGAAAACTTTATTCAAACCCTAGCAAACAATATTAAAAAAATAACTAATGAATACCCATTAATTGAACATGACCGTATGTATTTATCTTATTCAGAAAAAAATATGGAAAAGTTGCAATATGTTTTTGGAATTGTTAGTTATAGTCCTATTATTATTTGTGAAAACGATATAACTAGAATTAATTACGCAGCCCTATCATTAATAGATGATGATGTGCAAACTTTTAAAGTTTCAGCGCGCAGAAGCAATAAAAATTTTGAATATTATAGTGCTGATATCAATCAAATTACTGGTGCTTTTATATTAAAAAGGTATCCACAAAACTTAACAGTAGATGTTCATAATCCAGATATCACAATTTATGTGGAAATTAGACAAAAAGCAGCATATGTTTTTGATAAAGTTCTTCCAGCTTTAGGTGGCTTACCAGTTGGCATTAGTGGTTCAGTTGTGCATCTTATGTCAGGCGGTATAGATAGCCCGGTAGCAGCTTTCGAACTAATGAAAAGGGGACTAAATGTTATCTTTTTATCATTTGTCTCGCCACCTCAAACTGATCAAAAAACTATTGACAAGATGATTGAACTTGTAAAAATTTTAAGTCAATATCAAATGCATAGTTCAATTTATATTGCTAATTATTCTAAGATACTTAATTATTTAACTTTCACACCAAATGAAGCTTATAGAATAAACCTAATGCGTCGTAGTTTTTATAGAATAGCTAGCGAATTTGCTAAAAATCGTAGAATTTATGCTATTTCAAATGGCGAAAATTTAGGTCAAGTAGCCAGTCAAACACTCGAAAGCTTATATACAATTAATGCTGCTACAGATTTATTAGTTTTAAGACCTTTAATGTCTAATGATAAAGTCGAAACAATTAAATTAGCAAAAGAAATTGGTACATACGACTTATCAATTACTAAAGCAAATGAAACCTGTGAATTATTTGCGCCAAAACAACCTGTTACTAGACCTGTTTTAGATAAAGCATTACTTTATGAAAGTGAATTAAAAGAACTTCCAGAATTAGAAAAAGATCTTTTGGAACATTCAATCACAGAAATTATTATTGATTAATATACCTTATATAAATATAATAGAAACATAAAATTTTGGGAAAAAGCTTAGTCTTTTCCCATTTTTGTTCTTTTTTAGCTGCTCCTCTTTATTTAACAGAAATAATATGCTGGAAGTAAAACATGAACCACAACACAATCGGAAGAAGTTTTGAATTCGCTTTTCTATTAGAACTTAGCGAAGCAATTGAAAAATTTAGAAAAATTAAAATAATTAAGAATAATCCTTTTTGCTTTGCCCAAAAAGAATGATTTACTTTGCCAAAATTTCAGCAAATAGCTTATCGTCAAAGTTTACGCAAAACGATTGATTTAATTTTAGAATTAGAACCAAACCTTAAAAACAATTTAGATGACATTCTTAATATTTATATAAATGAAGATAAAAAAGGTGAAGAAGGTGACTCAAGAGATGTAATTTTAAAATTTGAAAATACAAAATGAGAAATCGGATTTAATTTAAAAAAGAATAATGTTTCATTCAAACATAGTAGGCTATCTAATAAAATAGATTTTGGACAAAGATGATATGGGATTAATTGTTCTGAAAATTATTGAAATGATATTCGGCCAATTTTTGCAAATTTAGAGAAAGAACAAGAAAAACAAGTTGAGTGAAAAAGCTTGCAAAATAAACAAGAAACAATTTATTTACCATTATTGTCTGCTTTTAGCAAGGAATTTTTAACTCGTTATTATGGGAATAAATCAATTATTAAAAATTTAATTGAATATATTGTCGGCAAACGAGATTTTTATCAAATAATTTCTTTTGACTCGGATCATAATACAAAAATTAAATGCTTCAATCTCCATAATGAATTAAGTCAAAATAATCAATATTCAAGAATCAAGTTATCGAAATTTCCTACAAAAATTTTAAGTTTTAAATTCAAACAAAATTCTTTGGACACAATAGAATTAAAAATGAATAATAATTGACATATTAATTTTAGAATTCATAATGTTTCTAGAATAGTTGAACCAAGTCTAAAATTTGACATAAAATTAATTAACACCCCAAATTCAGTGAAAATTTTTAATCAAAAATGAAATTAAAAAATATTTTTTTGTATATATAAAGTTTTATATTATAATGATTATTATCGTTATTCAAACCAAGCAACGATAGTAAAAATAGTTAGTTTTTTTAAAATATTAGAAAAAATAAAATTTTTCTTTTGTTTTATTAGTTTTAATCTATAATATAAAAGCTAATTATTTTTTAGCAAAATGTTCTTTGAAAACTAGATATATAAACATGACAGTCAATTTTTTCGAGAGTTTGATCCTGGCTCAGGATGAACGCTGGCTGTGTGCCTAATACATGCATGTCGAGCGATGGTAGCAATACCATAGCGGCGAATGGGTGAGTAACACGTACTCAACGTACCTTTCAGATCGAGATAGCGAGCGGAAACGTTCGACAATATCGAATACTTATATTAATCGCATGATTTTTATATAAAAGGAGCGTTTGCTTCACTGAAAGATCGGGGTGCGCAACATTAGCTAGTTGGTGAGGTAACGGCCCACCAAGGCGATGATGTTTAGCGGGGTTGAGAGACTAAACCGCCACACTGGGACTGAGATACGGCCCAGACTCCTACGGGAGGCAGCAGTAGGGAATATTCCACAATGAGCGAAAGCTTGATGGAGCGACACAGCGTGCAGGATGAAGGTCCTATGGATTGTAAACTGCTGTGGTAAGGGAAGAAAAAATAGTGTAGGAAATGACATTATCTTGACGGTACCTTATTAGAAAGCAACGGCTAACTATGTGCCAGCAGCCGCGGTAATACATAGGTTGCAAGCGTTATCCGGAATTATTGGGCGTAAAGCGTCTGTAGGTTGTTTGTTAAGTCTGGCGTCAAATTTTGGGGCTCAACCCCAAACCGCGTTGGATACTGGCAAACTAGAGTTATGTAGAGGTTAGCGGAATTCCTTGTGAAGCGGTGAAATGCGTAGATATAAGGAAGAACACCAACATGGCGAAGGCAGCTAACTGGACATACACTGACACTGAGAGACGAAAGCGTGGGGAGCGAACAGGATTAGATACCCTGGTAGTCCACGCCCTAAACGATGATCATTAGCTGATGGGGAACTCATCGGCGCAGCTAACGCATTAAATGATCCGCCTGAGTAGTACGTTCGCAAGAATAAAACTTAAAGGAATTGACGGGGATCCGCACAAGCGGTGGAGCATGTGGTTTAATTTGAAGATACGCGTAGAACCTTACCCACTCTTGACATCTTCTGCAAAGCTATAGAGATATAGTGGAGGTTAACAGAATGACAGATGGTGCATGGTTGTCGTCAGCTCGTGTCGTGAGATGTTCGGTTAAGTCCTGCAACGAGCGCAACCCTTATCCTTAGTTACTACCATTTAGTTGAGGACTCTAAGGAGACTGCCCGAGTAATCGGGAGGAAGGTGGGGACGACGTCAAATCATCATGCCTCTTACGAGTGGGGCTACACACGTGCTACAATGGCCGGTACAAAGAGAAGCAAACAGGCGACTGGGAGCAAACCTCAAAAAACCGGTCTCAGTTCGGATTGAAGTCTGCAACTCGACTTCATGAAGTCGGAATCGCTAGTAATCGTAGATCAGCTACGCTACGGTGAATACGTTCTCGGGTCTTGTACACACCGCCCGTCAAACCATGGGAGCTGGTAATGCCCGAAGTCGGTTTATAAAGAAACTGCCTAAGGCAGGACTGGTGACTGGGGTTAAGTCGTAACAAGGTATCCCTACGAGAACGTGGGGATGGATTACCTCCTTTCTACGGAGTACATAAAGTCAAAATAATTGACTTATTAACCTTTTTTACTAGACCTTTTAAACAATTTTGTCATGTGACTTTTATTATGGTCGGAGTCTTATATCTAGTTTTGAGAGAACATCTCTCAATTGTTCTTTGAAAACTGAATAGTAAAATATTTTTCGATATTTACAACGACATCAAATAAATTAATTTGGTTAATTTGTTTTGATTCATCGAGTAATCATAAAGAAATATTATGATTCATTGAAATGTCTTAAAATACACATCTAAACATAACAATAGGAAAATACTACTTTTAAATAAGGAAGAGTTTGTGGTGGATGCCTTGGGTCTGGAAGTCGATGAAGGACGTGATTACCTGCGATAAGCCTCGTGGAGCTGGAAATGCGCATTGAAACGGGGATTTCCGAATGGGGAAACCTAGCTAGGGTAATGCCTAGTTGCATATGTCTGAATTCATAGGACATATTAGCGAGACACCTTGTGAACTGAAACATCTTAGTAGCAAGAGGAAGAGAAAATAAATAATGATTTCTTCAGTAGCGGCGAGCGAACGAGAAAGAGCCCAAACCATTTAAAATGGGGTTGTAGGACAGTCTACATAGAGTGACAAAATTTAATGATAGCAGAAGCTTTTGGGAAGAAGCGGCATAGAGGGTGATACCCCCGTAAGTGAAATTATTAAATCTCTTGACTGTATCCTGAGTAGGGCGGGGCACGTGAAACCCTGTCTGAATCTGCCGGGACCACCCGGTAAGGCTAAATACTAACCAGACACCGATAGTGAACTAGTACCGTGAGGGAAAGGTGAAAAGAACCCCGAGAGGGGAGTGAAATAGATTCTGAAACCACTTACTTACAATTAGTCAGAGCCCGTTAATGGGTGATGGCGTACATCTTGCAGTATGGACCGGCGAGTTACTTTAACATGCGAGGTTAAGCGGAGAAAAGCGGAGCCATAGAGAAATCGAGTCTTAATAGGGCGAATTAGTATGTTGAAGTACACCCGAAACCATGTGACCTATTCATGAGCAGGCTGAAGCTTGGTTAACCCCAAGTGGAGGGCCGAACCGCAGTACGCTGAAAAGTGCCCGGATGACTTGTGAATAGCGGAGAAATTCCAATCGAACTTGGAGATAGCTGGTTCTCCTCGAAATAGCTTTAGGGCTAGCGTGTAGTGTTAAGTAGTGGTGGTAAAGCACTGAATATGGGATGGCCTCGCCTAGGGGTACTGACTATAATCAAACTCTGAATACCACTATGTATTACTATGCAGTCGGAACCGGGGTGCTAACGTCCCGGCTCGCGAGGGTAACAACCCAGATCGTCAGCTAAGGTCCCAAAATCGTGTTAAGTCAGAAAGGTTGTGAGATTTCATAAACAACTAGGAAGTTGGCTCAGAAGCAGCCATCTTTTAAAGAGTGCGTAATAGCTCACTAGTCAAGAGATCTTGCGCCCACAATGTAACGGGAGTAAAACACGATACCGAAGCTACGGGTACATTTGTACGTTAGAGGAGCGTTCTTAGGACAAAGAAGTCAGACCGTGAGGACTGGTGGAGTGCTAAGAAGTGAGAATGCCGGTATGAGTAACGATTCGTAGTGAGAATCTACGACGCCTATTGGGGAAGGTTTCCTGGGCAAGGTTCGTCCACCCAGGGTTAGTCAGGACCTAAGACGAGGCTGAAAAGCGTAGCCGATGGGCAACAGGTTAATATTCCTGTACTTTCTATATGTGTGATGGAGTGACGGAGGAGGACAGTCATACCTGTTATTGGATTCAGGGGTAAGTAACGACTGGTGGTTGTAGGCAAATCCGCAACCTATAACTGGGAGTTATGATGCATAGATCGCAAGATTGAATTTGATGATTTCACACTTCCTAGAAAAGCTTCTAAACTTAAGCATATGGAAACCTGTACCGAGAACGGACACACGTCCCCTAGATGAGTATTCTAAGGCGAGCGAGAAAACTAGTGTTAAGGAACTCTGCAAAATGACCCCGTAAGTTCGCAAGAAGGGGTACCTATGGTAACACATAGGTCACAGTAAATTATGAGGGGCAACTGTTTATCAAAAACACAACTCTCTGCTAAACCGCAAGGTGATGTATAGGGGGCGAAGCCTGCCCAGTGCCCGAAGGTTAAGTGGATGCGTTAGCTTATGCGAAGCGTTGAAATGAAGCCCGGGTGAACGGCGGCCGTAACTATAACGGTCCTAAGGTAGCGAAATTCCTTGTCGGCTAAATACTGACCTGCACGAAAGGCATAATAATCTCTCAACTGTCTCAACACTAGACTCGGTGAAATTATGGTCCCAGTGAAAACGCTGGGTACCCGCATCAAGACGAAAAGACCCCATGGAGCTTTACTACAACTTCGTATTGAAATTTGGCCTAACATGTGTAGGATAGGTGGGAGACTGTGAAACCGGGACGCTAGTAACGGTGGAGTCATCCTTGAAATACCACCCTTGTTATGTTGAGTTTCTAACTTGCCATCATCATCAGGTGGGAGGACAGTGCGTGGTGGGTAGTTTGACTGGGGCGGTCGCCTCCTAAAGAGTAACGGAGGCGTTCAAAGGTACACTCAGTACGGTCAGAAACCGTATGTAGAGCGCAAAGGTAGAAGTGTGCTTAACTGTGAGACTTACAAGTCGAGCAGGTGCGAAAGCAGGACTTAGTGATCCGGCTGTACATTGTGGAATGGCAGTCGCTCAACGGATAAAAGTTACCCTGGGGATAACAGGCTAATCTTGCCCAGAGATTACATCGACGGCAAGGTTTGGCACCTCGATGTCGGCTCATCGCATCCTGGAGCTGGAGTCGGTTCCAAGGGTTGGGCTGTTCGCCCATTAAAGCGGTACGCGAGCTGGGTTCAAAACGTCGTGAGACAGTTTGGTCCCTATCTGATGTGGGCGTTGGAATATTGATGAGAGCCGCTCTTAGTACGAGAGGACCGGAGTGGACATACCGCTGGTGTCCAGTTGTTCCGCCAGGAGCATAGCTGGGTAGCTAAGTATGGAAAGGATAACCGCTGAAAGCATCTAAGTGGGAAGCCTCCTCAGAGATGAGTATTCCCTTGAAATTCCTTATAGACTATGAGGTTGATAGGCTGGATGTGTAAGCACAGCAATGTGTTGAGCTGACCAGTACTAATAAATTGATAGGTTTAAAAGTAGAGATGTGATTTTAAAACATTTCAATGAAACATAAATTACTATTCAGTTTTCAGAGAACAAATCGCCATTGAGGCGTTTTTTTATTCTTTGAAAAAATGACTAAAAGCACTGTTTTATAGGCATATTAGTGAGAAAAAAATATTTATAAAAAAACTTTTGATTACTAATTTATATTGTATAATAAATATGCTTTTTTAAGCTTAACAGGAGAAGTAGCTCAGCTTGGCAGAGCGCTACGTTTGGGACGTAGTGGTCGCAGGTTCAAATCCTGTCTTCTTCACCATTTATGGGGGATTAGCTCATTTGGCTAGAGCGCCTGCCTTGCACGCAGGAGGTGGTGGGTTCGAATCCCATATCCTCCACCATTTATGGCGTTGTAGCTCAGTTGGTTAGAGCGTTCGGTTCATACCCGAAAGGTCAAGAGTTCGACTCTCTTCGACGCTACCATTTATATGGATAAATCTAACTGAAGGACCTATAGCTCAACGGTTAGAGCAACCGGCTCATAACCGGTTGGCTACTGGTTCGAATCCAGTTAGGTCCACCACGGGTGATTACCCAAGCCTGGCTGAAGGGACTAGTCTTGAAAACTAGCAGGGGCTTCACGGCCCGCGGGGGTTCGAATCCCTCATCACCCGCCATTTGTTCTTACGAACACCAATTTATCTCATATCGCGGAGTGGAGAAGTTGGCATCTCGCAAGGCTCATAACCTTGAGATCACTGGTTCGAGTCCAGTCTCCGCCACCATTTTGGTCCAGTGGTAAAGTGGTTTAATACGTCTCCCTGTCACGGAGAAGATCGCGGGTTCAATTCCCGTCTGGACCGCCATTTGGCTCTGTAGCTCAGTTGGTAGAGCAACGGACTGAAGCTCCGTGTGTCGCTGGTTCGATTCCTGCCGGAGCCACCATGATAAAACTTCTAAGGAAGTTTTTATTTTTTTTATGTGATTATTTTGATAAAATAACACTATTATGATTAAAACAAAAAATATTATTTTTTCATCAACAATATCAACAATTAGCTTATCTTGTTTAACTATTTCTTGTGTAGATCCAAATGCTAAAGAAGAATTTATTCTTGTTAACAAAGAATTAAAATTTGATGGTTATATCATTAATGGCGAAAATAAAACATTAAAAAAATGAAATTACTGTCTAGTTTTTCCTAATCAAAAAGAGCTAGAAGAAGAAGTTAAAAAAATTAAATCACTTTCAAAAGAAGCAGATTATCCTTGAATTAAGGATTTAAAACCTCAACTTGATAATTTTATATTTGACTATTTATGAGGAAGAGGGTTAATTAAAATTAAGAGTAATTTTGATAAGCCTTATTCAATTAAATTAATAGATGTTAATCATAATTTACAAAATTTTTCTGAGTTTTATTTAACTTTTAAATTTCAAAATGATGATATACCAAATTTAAATAGAAATATTGTTTTAAATAATTCCTCGAAGCCTGCAAATGTGGGATATTTTGAAGCTAAGTTTCTTAAAGAAATTCCTAAAGATCATAATCACTTAACTATTGGGATTATTGAAAAAAACAAAGAAAATATTCTAGAAATGTTAAAATATAATGGTAAATAATTTTAAATAAATTTAAAATTAAATATATTTTAAATAAGTTGAATTGAGGAAGCAAAATGACTAAATATATATTTATAACTGGAGGAGTAATTTCTGGGTTAGGCAAAGGAGTTACATCAGCAAGTATTGGTAATCTCTTAAAAAGCCAAGGGTTTTCAGTTTATCCATTAAAGTTGGATCCATATTTAAATTTAGACCCCGGTTTATTATCACCAATTGAACATGGTGAAACTTTCATTACTAAAGACGGCTGAAAGTGTGATTTAGATTTAGGTCATTATGAAAGATTCATTGACGCAGAACTAAATAAGAACAGCAATTATTCAAGCGGTAGAATTTTTCAAGATTTATTTCAAAAAGAACAAAATGGCGATTTTCATGGTTCAACAATTCAAATCGTGCCACATGTTACAAATCATATTATTGAAATACTTGAAAATACTGCTAAAGAAAATAAGCCTGATTTCATTCTAACTGAAATTGGTGGTACAGTTGGAGATATTGAAAGTAGAGCACATATTTATGCTATTAGTCAATTTGCTTTAGAACATCCCGGACAAGTTTTATTTGTTCATATAGCCTTTGTACCTTATTTAACTGCCTCGAAAGAATATAAATCGAAACCATCACAATTTTCAATTGCTGAGCTTAGATCATTTGGTATTAATCCTAATTTATTATTATTAAGATCATCTGGTGAAATTGATAAAAGTATTGTTTCAAAGGTTGCTAAAACATCATTTTTAAATCCTGAAAATGTTATTTCAGTACCTGATACGTCAAATATTTATGAAATTCCATTATATTTATATAGCAATAAACTTCTAGACAAAATTTATAAACATTTTCAATTAACTAGTCCTATTAATCCTAAAGCTTTAACTAAATGAAAATCATTTGTAAATAAATATAATAATTTAGATAGTACTCAACTCAACTTATTATTAATTGGTAAAATGTTGTTTTGGAAGATGCTTATTTATCAACGATTGCTTCTTTAAAAATTGCTGCAACTCATTTTAAGAGCAAAGCTAATCTCATTTTCAAACATCCTACCTTTTTTGAAAATGAAGATTTTAAGAACTACATACTAACAAATAAAATTGATGGCGTACTTTTATTACCTGGCAATACAGACTTTAATAAATCATTTATTATAAAAAGCAAACTAGCAAACATTTTAAAAGATTTAAAAATACCTACATTAGCATATGATGATGCTATGCTTAATGTCCTATTTATGCAGGCTGTAAGCAAAAAACTTTTAAGTTTTGATACTAATCCATTCAAACCATTTGAAACTAAAATTAATGAATCATTAATTAAGGTTGATTTACTTAAACCAAAAGTTGGCTCGCATTTAGTTGTGCCTATTAGCAAGAAAAGCTTAATAGCAGACATTTATAAAAATAGTCCACAAATTAATCCAAGATATTATTCTAAAAATTGACTAAATCCACTATTTAATAGTCTTTTAGAAGATGATAACTTTATATTATCTTCATACGATAGCAAGCAAAAAATAGCACAAAGTTTGGAAATAAAAAATCATCCATTTTATCTTAGTGTGGCTTACCATCCTGAATTTGATACAAGAGTTTTAACCTCTAACCCACTATTTGATAAATTTATTCAAACTTGTTTAAAAATAAAAACCACAATCTAAAAAGGAGATATTTATGAACGCAGAAGAATTGAAGAAAACTTTAAATATGCCTAAAACCGATTTCGACATGCGCGCAAATTTAGTTACTAAAGAACCTGAATTTAGAAAGCATTGAAACGAAATTGGTTTATACGGAAAAGTCTTAAAAAAGAATGCTCAAAATACACCATTTGTTTTACATGATGGACCTCCATATGCAAATGGTAATATTCATATTGGGCATGCTTTAAACAAGATTTTAAAAGACATTATTGTTCGTTATAAATCATTACGTGGTTTTTATAGCCCTTATGTACCTGTCTGAGATACACACGGTTTACCTATTGAACACAAAATGCTTACAGAAGCTAAATTAAATTACAAAAATTTAAGCAAAATTGAACTTAGAAAAAAAGCTAGTGCTTATGCTGATGAACAAGTAGCACACCAAATTAGTCAATTTGAACAATTACAAATGCTTACTGACTTTAAGAAAATTTATGTAACTAAAGATCCTAAATTTGAAGCAGCTCAACTTAGATTATTCAAGAAAATGATTTTAGAAGGCTTGATTTATAAAGGATTAAAGCCAGTTTATTGATCACCATCAAGTCAAACTGCTTTAGCTGAAGCTGAAGTTGAATATAAAGACATTGAATCTCCTTCAATCTTTGTTGCTTTTCCAATTACTGATAATAATGATTCTCAAAAAGTTAAAAAAGGTGACAATTTAATTATTTGAACAACTACTCCTTGAACTTTATTAGCAAACGCTGGTATAGCAGTTGGAGAAAAGTTTAATTACTGCCGCTTTGAATATAAAAATAAAGGTTATATTGTAGCTCGTGATTTATTTGAACAAGTTACCGAAGCTTGTCATATGACTGAAGCAACTATTACTAGCGAATTTAAAGCACACGAGTTATTAAACATGAAATATCGTAGTGTTTTAAATAGTAATATTTGTCCTGTTGTATTTGGGTACCATGTTAATTTAGATTCAGGTAGTGGTTTAGTTCATATTGCACCTTTATTTGGTGAAGATGACTTTCAAATCGGAACTAAGAACTCACTTGAAATGATTATGCACGTTGAAGATGATGGAGTTCTTAATGATAAAGGTGGCAAATACCAAGGCGAATTTTATGAAAAAGCTAATGAATTAATTTGTTCAGACTTACTTGCTAAAGATTTACTTTTATCTAAAAGCTCTATAAAACACTCATATCCGCATGATTGAAGAACTCATAAGCCAATTTTATTTAGAGGTACTCCACAATGATTTGTTTCAATTGACAAAATTAAAGTAGAACTTTTAAATGAATTAAATGGCATTTCAACTTATCCGGAATGAGCTAAAAAACGTCTTTCAATTATGATTAGTGAACGTACTGACTGAACAATTAGTCGTCAAAGAACTTGAGGTGTTCCAATTATTGTCTTTTATGATAAAGATAAAAAACCAATTATTAATGCTCAAATCTTTGACTATGTAATAGATTTAGTTGAAAAATACGGCGCCGACATTTGATGAGAAAAAGAAGCTGATGAATTACTTCCAAAAGAATTTAGAAACTTAGGTTACACTAAAGAAATGGACATTATGGATGTATGATTTGACTCTGGTTCAACCAGCATCGCAGTTGAAATTGATCCAAAAGTTCATAGTCCATATGATTTATATCTTGAAGGTAGTGACCAATATCGTGGTTGATTTAATTCATCATTAATTAACTCAGTAGCTTATACATCTCATGCTCCTTACAAGCAAATTGTTTCACACGGCTTTGTACTTGATTCAAAAGGTGAAAAGATGTCTAAATCAAAAGGTAATACAGTTGATCCGCTTAAAATTATTAAAAAATCAGGTGCTGATATTTTACGTTTATGAGTAGCTAATTCAGAATATACAAACGATATTACAATTAGTGATGATATCATTAATCAAAACAGCGAAACATATCGTAAAATAAGAAATACTATCAAATTCCTTTTAGGCAATTTAAACGGTTATACCTATAAAACAGACTTAAAGAGAACAGGCGTTCATGAATTTATTAAAAACCAACTTGAACAAGTTAAAGAACAAGTTTATCAAGCTTACGATGAATATAAGTTCTCGAACGCTATAAAATTAATTAATAATTATGTAGTTGAACTTTCAAGTTTTTATCTTAATATTTCAAAAGATGTACTTTACATCGATGAACTAGATTCAAAAAGACGTTTAATGACTTTAATGAACTTTTACGAAATTACAGACTTTCTAATTAAAGCTATAGCACCAATTTTACCAACTACTGCTGAAGATGCTTATAGATACTTTAATAAAGCAAATAAACAAGAAAGTGTACATCTAGAAACAATCGAATATCCAAGTGGATATGATAAAGATTTACTTGCTAAATGAGATGAATTCTTTACATTAAGAGATGAAATTAATTTAGCTTTAGAAAAAGCAATTAAAGATGATGTTATCAAACGTACCAACGAAGCTAAAATTCAAATTAAAGATCCTAGTGAATTTATTATGAGTTTAGACTTAAAACAATTATTAATGGTAGGTTCAGTTGAGTTTGGTAATGAAACTAAAGTTGAATTATTTGATTCAGTTAAATGTTTAAGATGCTGAAACCATTTTGCTCCATCACAAGTTAAAGACAATCTTTGTTTATTATGTAATAAAATTGTTACTAAGTATGAACAAGAACATAAAGAAACACAATAAGGAGGAATATGGAAAGAGAAAAAATAAAATTACCTTTTAAAGACAGATTCGCTCTTTTTTGACAAAGGATAATGCGCGATTGAAAAAATATCCTTTTTAAATACATAATCTTTCTTGGAGTATTTACAATTTTATTAATCATTGACCAAGTTACCAAAAATTATATTTTTCCAAAAGAAGCTTTTTCAGATGATTTATTGCGCAGAAACCTAGATTATAATTATGGAATTATAGGTTTTACGCCTTTAAATCACCATGGTGTTACTTTATTTAAAATAAATAAAGAAACTAGTTTTATCTTTATTCATATTTTAAGTGTAGTGCTTTTTATGGTTTTACTTCTAACTCCATTATTTATTAATGATTACTTTATTGTAATAGTTCTAGCGGGTATTGCTGCTGGTGATATGGGTAACTTTATTGACCGTATGGCTAATGACAACACTGTTAAAGATATTATTTATAGTCCATTTTTTGATAAATGATTAGGAAGAAGTGCTGGCGTGTTTAATTTTGCTGACGCATTTATAGTTGGTGGAATTGTGATAGTTGTCTTTTATATGTTTAATAAAAGTGCTGCTAACTCACCAATGGAACGTTTAGAAGATGAAAACATGGCTTATGAACTCTTCGTTGATCCAGTTGTTCTAGAAGCTCTTGAAGAAGAAAAGAAGAAAAAAGGCATTGAAAAAATCCTCGAATAATTTAAATCTTCTCAAGCCTAATTTGCTTATTTAATAGGCTAATAAATCAAAAATACATTGAGACATTCTTTACTTAGAATGTCTTTTTTGTTTGCCCTAAAAAAGCACAAAAAATGATGTATTCATTTGAACACATCGATTATTTCTTATCATCAATATTAGTTTTAAGAATATTTAAAAAAGCTTCCTGAGGCACTTCAACTGTACCTAGCATCTTCATTTTTTTCTTACCAGCTTTTTGCTTTTCGAGTAATTTTTTATATCTACTTAAGTCAGAAGCGTGTAATTTATGAGTAACATCCTTACGATATGCTTTAATTGTTTCTCTTGCAATAACTTTACCACCAATTACAGCTTGTACAGGCACTTCAAAATTTTGTCTAGGGATAGCTTCTTTTAATCTAATACATAAATCTCTAGCTTTTTCGTAAGCTGAATCTTTATGAGTAATAATACTGAAAGCATCAATCTTATCACCATTTAAAAGAATATCAACTTTTACCAATTCACTTGTTTTATAGCCAATTAAGTCATATTCAAATGATGCATAGCCCTTACTTAAACTCTTCATTCTATCAAAGAAATCAAACACTATTTCTGCTAAAGGCAATTCATAAACCAATTTGCTTCTAGCTGAATCTATATAATTAAGTGATTTATAAACCCCTCTTTTATTTTGACAAAGTTCCATAATATTTCCAATATATTCATTAGGCAATAAGATGGTTGCTTCGATATAAGGTTCTTCAATATGATCGATATAGTTTCTATCAGGCAATAAACTAGGGTTTGAAATCATTTCAATACTTTTATTAGTCATGAATACTTTATATTCAACTGTTGGACTAGTAGCAATAATTCCAATTTTATATTCTCTACTTAATCTTTCTTGAATAATTTCCATGTGTAGCATACCTAAGAAACCAACTCCAAAACCAAAACCTAAAGCCTTTGAGGTTTCTTGTTCTCAAGTAATTGAACTATCACTTAAAGAAATCTTTTCCAAACTTTCTTTAAGTTCCATATAGTCTCTTGTATCAATTGGATAAAAACCGGTGAATAATACAGGTTGCTTTTTCTTATAACCAGGCAATGCTTCTTTAGCCGGATTATCAACTAGCGTGATTGTATCACCGACATGAACTTCTTTTGCATCACGAATTGTAGCAGCGACATAACCAACTTCACCAGCTTCAAGCATTTGTTTTTTAGTTTCTTTTGGGTTTCTAACACCAAGTTCAATCACGTGATATTCAGCACCATTAGACATAAACTTAAACCTATCGCCTACCTTTAATGTACCATTAAAAATTCTAATAAGCATAACAACGCCACGGTATTCATCAAAGTATGAATCAAAAATTAAAGCTTTAAGAGGTTTATTGTCATCAGCATCTTTTGGTGCTGGAATGTATTTTACAATAGCATCTAAAACTGCTTCACAATTTAAACCAGTTTTAGCACTTATGCAGATTGCATCATCACAAGGCAAGCCGATTACATTTTCAATTTCTTCTTTTGTTCTTTCAATATCAGCGCTAGGTAAATCAATTTTATTAATAATAGGAATAATAGTTAAATTATTTTCAAGAGCTAGATAAATATTTGCTAAGGTTTGGGCTTCAATCCCTTGTGTTGCATCAACAAGTAATAAAGCACCTTCTGTAGCAGCAAGCGATCTAGAAACTTCATAGGTAAAGTCCACATGCCCTGGAGTGTCAATTAAATGAAAAATATAGTCCTTGTATTTAATTTGAACTGCATTTAATTTAATTGTGATTCCTCTTTCACGTTCAAGGTCCATTTGATCAAGGAATTGATCATCCATATCATGTGAGCTAACTGTATTAGTAAGTTCTAAAATTCTATCAGCTAGTGTGCTTTTACCATGGTCAATGTGGGCAATAATTGAAAAGTTTCTAATTTTTGATTTATCCATATCTCTCCTATATATTTTATGTATAAAATATACCAAAAAATGAACTTTTCTTAATCTAAAAGTCTAAAAAACCATTTATGTTATATAATTAAAAAGAATTTGAGAGGTAACATGAGCAAACAAATAATAAAAACTGGTTTTACTAATATTTCATATATTGAAAATGGCTATTTTGTCCAAGAAAAGAAATTAACTGGCTTTAATCATAAAATTAATTACAGCCTTCTAAAACAATTCGATTTTGTTCCAAAATTAATTAAAGAAACTAAAGATGTAAACACTTGAGAATTTATCGAAGGTCATGAACCAAGCGCTTCAAAAGAAAACTTAATCCAAATTGTTAAAGATTTAAAAATCTTACATAATTCAAAACTACCTTTTCCTCCATCTAATCATGCCGCGAGAGTTAAAGGTTATAGAGCTATTTTAAAAGAAAAGAATATTAATATTCCAGCCCTAAACGATTTTTACAGAAGCGTGAACCAAACCTTAAGTAAAATGGATAAAACTAAACCTTTACATAATGACATGTGACTTAGAAATTTAGTACAAACTAAAGAAGGTAAAATTTACTTTTGCGACTGAGAATATGCAACTTTAGGCGATGTTAACTTTGAATTAGCATACTTTATTGAAAGCGCTCAATTAAATAAAGAACAAGAAAAATGAGTGCTAGATGAATATGAAGATTACGATCCAGTTTATTTAATTAGACACAAAATTTTAGTTAATTATCTAGTTGTACTTTGAGCTCATTCTCAAACTACTTTGCCATTTGATACAACTTATTATGAAAAAAGAATGTACGAATTGAACAAAGAATTAATAGAATTAAGAGGAGAATAAAATTCCTAATATAATAGAAAACATAATTAAGCCTTATTAAAAGCTTGCTTTTTGTTTTTACAAATTTTTGGAGCTAAAAATGAAACATAAAATCAAAATTAAGAAGAAAGTTAAGGTATCGATAGCAGCTGCTATGATATTCATTTTCATATTAATTTTGTTAAGCTTGCCTTATATGATTTCAATTTTTCAAAATACTTTAAATGCTTCAATACAACAATATAATAATCTTAATTTATATTTATCAGCTCTTGCTTCACAAAACAAAAATCAAATAAATTTTGTAGGTTTTTTCAAAGCATTCATTTTATATAACTTCAGTGATTCTAGAGGGCTTGAAGAGTTTTATAAATCTGTACAAAACATCTATCAAACAGGCTTATATGGAAAAAGCAGCATTATGATTTTTGCCTTTATTTGCGAACAATTATTTATTGTTTTTTCAGCTTTATGAGTGTTAGATTCAATTATTCAATATAGTTTTGTGCTTTTAGGTAAAGGCAAAAAGCTAATGGTCTTAGGTTTAATCAATCTTTTCTGTACTTTAGCTTATGCAGCATTAATTGCTTTATGAATTTTTGGACTTAAAATTAAGCTTGATTCTTTTATAAATAAAGGTATTTATTGAACCGTATTAGGCTTATTAATAGGTCAATTCGTTTTAATAATCATCATTAAAATTACAGCAAAAATTACAAATTCTCGTAATTCCTTGCAATGAGAACAAACCTCAACAAACTATACATATGATAATGATTATTTAAGCAAACTTCATAATGAAGACACACAAAGTGATTATTATATTTAATGAACCTTTTTAACTAACAATGTAGCATTTGCCTACATTTTTTTATATAAATTCTATCAACTATTTAAATATCATTATAATTAATATATATGATTTAGATTATTATAGGAGGCATTATGAACGAAGCAAATAAAAACAAACAATATCAAAGTATTTTAAATAATCTTTTAGATGTTAGTCCAACAGATACTGCGGTTTTTACAAGAGTGAATAATAAAAATAGTTTTGATTTTTACTCATTATTTGGCCCTAAAGCTTTTGATTTTATTTATTCAAATAAAACTTTTGATATTCCGATTTTAGAGCTTAATTTAATTAACATGTGTCAATTGCTTGAAGAAACTAAAGATGCTGAAGAAGTTTTAACTATTCTAGCTGAAAACAATGTTGAAGTAAGCATGAACCGTACAATTATGCTTAAAAAAGATTTTGCAAATACACGTGATAAAATCATTTCAGAATTAAAAGCTAGTTTCCAAAAGCAATCATTAAAATGAAAACTATTTTTAAATAAAGCAAATGAAATAAACACTGAAACTAACATCTGACCTATGCATTTAGGCTTTTTATTTGTGAAAACTTCAATTGAAGGTAAAAGTATTTATGCTCCTTTATTTTTCAAAGAAGTTTATTTAGAAATTCGTAATGCCCGTCCTTTTTTAGTATCTAATGGCGATATTAAGATTAATGAAAAATTATTATTCTTATTAAATAATGCCGGTTTTGATTTAGAAGTTAATGAAAACTTTGGTGACTGAACCATTAAAGAATTAATTAAATATTTACACTCAGTTTGGGGCGAAATTTACCAAATGGATATTAACATTAATGAAAGCTTTACTAATATTGATGCTGAATCAATTACTAATCAATCACTTGAATTTGCTCCTGGGGTGGTCTTAGGATTATTCCATCCTTCAGGTGGATATGTTAGAAATAGGATGCTTGAAATTATTGAAAACAATGAACTTAATAAAATCATTCAAGTTGAATTTAACAAAAACATCTATAAAAATAGAGTTAAAGAAACAATCTTTAATCCTAAAACAAGTATTTTTAAAATTACTCCAACCAACTTTTCACAAGATAAAGCTATTGCTAGCTCACTCAACCAAAACACAATTATTTGAGGTCCACCAGGTACTGGTAAGAGTCAAACCATTGTAAACATCTTGACTAATTTACTAGTTTATGGCAAAAATTCTTTAGTATGTAGCCAAAAGAAAGCGGCTCTTGAAGTTATTAGAAATAGAATGGGTGAGCTTAAAACTTTCTGTTTATTTATGCTTAATTCAAAGAACATGAATAAGAAAAGTTTTTATAAACCTATCAAAGAATATTTATCATATTTAGAAAACTTTGATGAACAAGATAATTTAAAACCTCTTAGAATAATTAGCACAAAAGATATTAACTTTGTTAATAATATTGAGCCAATTTCTCAAGATCCTCGCTTTATCGAAGCTTGCAAAATTCTAGCTAAAATTCATCTTTATTGAGCATCATTCACAAAAGAATTTTGAGCTAAAGTTGTATCACTTCCAAGAGGCATTATTTATCCTGAAGTATTTAATTTTGATGATTCTAAACAATTATGTAATTACATGCTTAGAAAAAATCATATGCGTTTTAAAATTCATAAAAAAATGAATTGAACAATTAAGAAAATTTCAAAAACTTTATTTAACGATTTCAAATATTTCCAAGGCAATTTAAATGAAATTTTAAAAGAAATTAAAACATTTAAAATTGACGATTATGACTATTTAACAAGCTTATTCAACATTTTGCCTAATGCTGATGAAAAACAAATTAGCGATGAAAATGAACTTAAAAAATTCATTGCTAAAAACATTATCAAACGTATTTCTAAATTTGATATTGAGGAAAAATCTGAGTACACTGAATTCGCGGCAACCGTTAGATTAGCATCGCTTGAACCATATAAATTTATTAAGCGTTATGCTAAGATGATTAAGAAAATTTTTCCAATTGTTATTGTTACACCTGATGCTGATTTAAGTGCATGACAAAAGGAAGAATTTGATTATTCAATCCTTGATGAATCAAGCCAAATTTTCTTAGAAAAAGGCTTGCCAGTTTTATACTTAGCTAAGATCAAAATTTTAGCCGGTGATGACAAACAAATGAAACCAAGTAACTGATTTGGTGTTAGAGTTAGTGATGAAGAAAGTATTTATGGCAAGGTTGATTCATTATTAGACTTTGCTCGTAGTTTAGGTATGTATAGTGTTTTACTAGATAAAAACTATCGTTCTAATTATGCTTCATTAATGACTTTTAGTAGTAAATACTTTTATGATAGTACATTAGATGTTATTGACTCAGCTCAAACCGATGTTGACTTTAAACCAATTGAAGTTTATGAAGTAAATGGAGCTTGAGAAAATAATCAAAATGTAGTTGAAGCTGAATATGCTATTAATTTATGTAAGCAAAACTTATATAAATATAATAAGATAATTATTTTATGTTTTAATGCTAAACAACAAGATTTCATTACAGCCAATATTTTCAAAAACCATCCTGATTTAGAAAAAGCTATTAATGGTCAAACATTATTATTAAGAAACATTGAAAACATTCAAGGTGATGAAGCTGATTTAGTTATTATGTCAGTAGCTTACGATGCTAATACCGCAATTCATTCAACTTATGTTGGACGTCCTGGTGGTATGAATGCTCTTAATGTTACGGTTTCAAGAGCTAAAGACAAAATGATTGTTATTAAATCGATTAAAGCTGAAGACATTAACGTTTTAACAAATAATGAAGATGCAATTATTTTTAAACGTTGATTAGAGTTCCTCGAATTAAGTGACAAACAAAAACAAAGTTTCTTAGCTTTAGATAAAGAAAAAGTTGAACTAGAACAATCTGATCTTAGCTTAGAAGTTGAACAAACTCTAGCTAATGCTATTAAAGATAAACCATTTTTAGAATTAGCTAAAAATGAATCAATTGGTACATTAGAAGTTAATTATGTTCTTAAGAAAGATAATAAACCTGCTTTATGTTTTGTAGTCGATGATTACAAATATGCTAATAATCCTGAAGAATATGTAATGCTTAAGGATTTATGTAATTTTATAAGAAGCAAAAAATATACAGTTTATAAATTAGATAGAGTAGCTTGAGAAGCTAAAAAAGATGAGATTTTAGCATTAATCAACGCTTATGAAAGTACATCAGAATATAACTTAAATGATGACACTAAAGAAATTTTAAGTTCTCAACTTGAAGCCATGGATGATAATTCGGAAGTTGTTGCTAATGAAAATTCATATCTTGAAGATGATATTTCAATTTTAGAAAATAATTTAGAACAAGCAAAAGTTCAAACCAAAGAAATTGAAATTGAACAAGCAACAAAAACTAATGAAGAATATTCACCAGCATTAGTTGATGAAGATACTGCAACTACAATTGTTTTAGATGATAATAGCGATAATGATGAAACCAATTTAGAACATCAACAACTTGAACAAAAAGAAATTAAAATGCTTTTAAGTTATAAATTAATAGTAAAAGATTCTTATGATATTCCTCGTAATACTAAACCAGTTAAAGCATTCGATGAGAACACTAAAGAATGAGAACAAGTATTAAGTAGAGAAGTATTAATTGATACTGCTGAAGTTAATGCTAGAAGTTAAAAGGCACGTATGTGCTTTTTTATTTTGCCTGTTTTATAGGCTAATACGTAAAATTATATTTAAAATATCTTAATTTTTAAAATTATCATTTTTGTTATTTTTATATTAAAAAGTCATTAAATTTATTGATTAAAAAAGACAAAAATTTATTCTAATTTAATATTTTTGAAACAAATATAATTTCATAATCATTAACTTTTTAGGCAAGTAATTAATTATGTGAACTGAACTTCAAAAATAACGATTTTTTTAAAACAAATTAATTATTGGAAAAACATTAAAATTCTTCTTTTTTAAAAGAAAAAAACTATAATCATCTTGGGTAGATTATAGTTTTAAAATTTTAAAATCTTTGCGTTTAAATGACGTCGAGATTTTTTGATTCTATTTCTAAAAGTCATTTATGGAAAAACTCTAGAATTTCATCGTTTTGAACAACAATATTCTTTAATGTTTCATCATCTGGATCAAACTTAATTAAAGCATCTTTAAGCTTAAAAACTAAGTCATCAAGCATTCTATAAAAAGAATAGCCTCTTTTAGATCATTGATATATTTCTTTCGAATATGACTGACTAGAATCAAATTTAAAGTGAATACAAAATTGCTGAAAATCATTTAGCTCCTTGTCTTTTAAAATTTCAGTTTTGTATTCTTTTTGGTTTATTGAGAAACATAAACTTCCATCACTTTTAATAATAAATGCAGCATCGTCATCAGGCGAAATAAATTGCCTTTTGTTTTCTTCATTAACAGCAACATAAAACTTATTTTGAAATTGTACAGTTGATGCGTATATCTTTCTTTTTATTGTTAAGTAGACACTACATTGACTTTCATCCATTTTCGAAAATATATTTTTCTTGTGCTCATAATCTTTTTTATTTCTTTTATTATAAGCTTGAATGATTTCTTCTTTATTGTGAATAAAATCTTCAAATGTTTTTATTTTCTTTAAATGTAAATATGGAGGTAAGAATTGTTGTAGAGAATTATTTGCTCTTTCAACATGAGGTTTAAAAATGGCAATACTAGAGCTTTGGAGTTCTATACCTTTTGAATTTAAATACTGTTTTAAAGGCGTATCCGAATAATCAGTACCTCAAAAAGTTCTTCTTTTATCAGTTCTAATTATTTTTGGTTTACCATAATTTCTAAATAGATCTTCCAATAATTTCATATAGCCTAGATTAGTCTCTCCTTGTTCAATATGTACTGCTAAAACTCTTGAAGTTGATGAATCTACAGCTACATAAATATTAGATTTTTCGCCATTCATTCAACGATGTTCACAAGCATCAAGTTCAACTATTTCACCAAAATCAAGGTTATTATCTCTACATTTTCTTGCTTTAAACATTGTCGTTTCCATAGTTTCATTATATTTAATTAATCTTTTTATTGCTATTACATCTCCATTATTTTCTTTAAGTTTTCTTAAATTTTCTCTTGCTTTTTTCTTTGTTTTCTTGGTCATATTTTTTGAATAAAAACCCTTAGCAACCAGATTCTTTATGAATAATCTATAAGTCATATTGTTCTTGTCAAAATCTTTTAAGCAATAATCATAAAAAAATATTAATGAAACAGAACAATCGCATTTTCGGTCATATACATCATCAATAAAAGTGAGATATTCATTAATCAACTCATCAATCCTATTAGTGCTAATTTTTCTATGGTGTTGATTACCTTTATTTTTATGAGAAATAATTAAGCAATTGTTTAACACTTTATCTCTAAGTTTCTTTGCTGTATGCCAATTAATTTGCAAATATTTACTAATTCAAGTGATGGATTTATTCATATTTTTTGCTATAAATTCTAATCTGTACTCATTTCTAAGTTCATAATTAGAACAATTTATTTTTTCAATTTTTTTCATAGCATAAATAAAGATACCAAAAAGTTAAAAATTCGTTATTTTTGAAGTTATTATAAGTATCGTATTTTTGAAGTTCACTTCACATTCATAATCATTAACTTTTTAGGCAAGTAATTAATTATAAAAAAAGAATATAATTTATACACTATGAAGAAAAACAAAAAATTATTATTTTTAGGAACTTTAAGTACATCGGTTGTATTTATTTCTCCAGCAATTTCATCAACTTGTGTTTTAAATGAAACAAATGATAAAAATAACAATGTAACAAGTGTTCCAAATGAAACAAACAAGCCAAACGAAACTAATAAACCAAACGAAACAAATAAGCCAATTGTATCAACAAATGAATCAATTGTACCTGAAGGATTTGCACCTGCTGAATTTAATTATAGTTTAGGAGATATACAAAAAGATACTCTTAGAATTGGAACTGCTTATAAAGTTGATGTGTTAACATTCGCCGATGGCGATACTTTCACAATAAAACAAAACGGATATAAATTTCGTTTTAACGGAATAGATACACCTGAAACACACAAAAAAGATTCAAATGGGTATTTCATTGATACAACAGGCATACAATATGAATATGGTAAAATTGCTGAGAAATATACTAAAAAATATGCTGATATTAATTTATATAAAAACAGCAATATAGATGGTAGACCTGTAGAAATTTATGTTGTTCCTCAAAAAACAAATAAAGGTAATTCAACAAAAAACAGAGTTCCTAGGGATATTTGTGATCCATATGGAAGAATTGTAGCTATCATTTATTACAAAAATAATTTAAATAAATATTACAACTTATGTGGTCAGATAGCATGATTCGGGAAAGCAAGGGTTAATTATATTTCCAACAAAAAAAGGAATAAATATTATAGTGGAAATATAGAATATTATAATTACTTACAAAAATGCAAACAACATGCTATAGATAATAAATTAGGCATTTATGCTAAAGGTGTAAACATAAACGAAATTTATCCAAACTAAATTAATTTAAAAAATGAATCTTAAGCCGCAAAAACAAAAGATTCATTTTTTAATTTCTATATTCTTCATAAAGCAAAAGCTCTATAAAACAATATAATTAATAAAAATAAACAAAAATATTTTAAATAGATTTTTAAACCGGCATAAGAAGTTTTAATTATTTTTGTCAGGTCTTATTCGATTAAAATATTCATAAACTGCATTAATGATATTTTTATATGTTGGCATTTTTGTATATTTTGGAATGTGTATCATTTTAAATTATTTTTAGAAGATGGATTACTATCCTTAGTTTCCTCTTCCAATGTAGTATCGAAAGCATAAAAGAAAGATTCTTTGTTGTTAATTGTAAACTTTGCTTTGAGGGAATCTGGTGGGTCGTTGTCTATATCTACAAAAGCAAAAGGCTCAATTATTTTGTGTTGCCATAAATAAGTATAAACTTTTATGACTTCACCTTTTGAGTTGCAATCATAAACATCACAAAGATAATCGTTTAATTGATTATTGTTTTTGATAATTTGATTTGCTAGCTCATAGTCTTTTAGACCCTCAACCAATATAACGTTTTCAGAAAAACAACAATTTATAATAATTTCTAAGTTTCTTGAATTAATTCCCTCTTGTGTAAAATTGTTTTCAATTAAACGATATTTTAATTTTTCATTAATTTTTAAACCTTGCGCTATTAAGAATTTATTATTAAAATCATCTTTAGTATAGCTTAGTCTTAACGAATTCGCAATTTCAAAAAACAATTGTGACGAATGTGTTGAAAACACAAAAGAACAAAAGTTCTTCATTTGTAAAACATTTATTTTGTTAGCAATTCTCTTTGTTAAAGAAGCGCGACAATAAATAGTTGGATATTCTAAAATCATGATATTTTTAACAAACTCATAATTCTTCTTCAATTTTAAACAAGTATTAACAAATGCTACCAATAGACATAAGAAAATATAAGTCGATTGATTATTCTTGATAATCCTGCGAATTGTTTTATCGTTTAAATTAATATAATTTTCATCGTTAGATTTTATAAATAAATCAAAGTCTTCTTCAAGGAAATATTCATCCTTTTGTTTTTCACATTCAAGTTTAAATGCGTTTAAAAATTTTTCACATTGAATTATCTTTTTTTCATTTGTTATGCTACTAATAAGAGATTTAATAAAATTTTTTAAATTATTACCAATATAATTTTTGATGCATTCAAAATATTCCTCTTCATGTTTTTTTAGTTTCATGATTGCTAGGTTAATACCCCGTTCATCTTTGCTAACAATTTCACAAAGTTTCTCTAATATTGTTGCTTTTTAGATCCATTTTGTCCAATTAAGGCAATGATTATACTATCATTACTAATAATTTTATTTTTTAGTTTATTAATAAATCCTTCTTCGCCTTTAAATTCTTGTTGATGTATATAATTTGTATTTTTACGTTTTTTATCATTTGTTTCCATAATTTTATTTTAATTTAAAGGCAAAATATAAAAAGTTTTTTATATATAAAAATTAGTTTTCATAATTTTTTTCATAACATTATTTTGTAAGTTGTTTTCTAAAAAGGCTATAAAAAAGCACTTTTAGTTAAGTGCCTACCCGAGTTTCCAACTTTTACAATGTAATTTTTAACAACTCATCTGTTTGATGAGCTGTTTTTAATAATTTAAAATTTTAATTCATTTAAAATTCTTAAATATGTTTGATAATCTTGAATTGCTTGATTATTGTTGTCGTTAATAATATATTCTTCACTTTCAATTTTTCCGTCAATAATCTTGCATGTTTTGATTGTTTCTTTTATTACATCTTGTAATTTTTTGATTGTGATTTTTTCATCTACAACACCGAGTTCTTTCAAACCTTTGTTTAAATAATAAATAACAAAATTTAATAAAACAAGAGATAAGAAGCAAAGTACGAAATGACCTTCAATATGCTTTTCACTTCATACATAAATAGGTCTTACAGCTAAAGCACTTTTTAAAGCTCTAAAGTTTGATTCTATTTGTCATTGTTTTGAATATAAATTCACAATTTCTTCAGGTGATAAATCAAATCTAGAGGTTTCATAAGCATAATATCCGTCAAACTTTTCATCTTCGATAATTTTGTCATAGTTAAGTTTGTAATAACCTTTACCACCAACTTTTTCGAAGAATTTAAACTTCTTTTGACCGAACATTACTTGAACATGAACTAGTCCGTCTTTATCTTGTCTTTTAATAAAATTATCGATTAAAATTTGTCTATCATTTTTATCTTTTAATGCTCTTTTTTTACTATATGTTACTACCAATCTTCTCTTGTGTCCGTTTGCTCTTCTATTCTTTCAAAACGAATAAAAAGTAGTTTCTTTATATTCAAAATTATTGTCTCCAAAATAGCCGGATTCATCTATTGCAAAGGTCTTTCGGTCATTTGAAGCCGCTTTTAATCTATAAGATAAAATGTAATCAATATCGTTATCTTCTAAGAATCTTATGTTTCTATTTGTACTCATTCCTCTATCAGCAATGAGTGTTACTTTGTTTAATTCATATTGTGATTTTATATTCAAAATAAAATTAATAAATGTTGATGCATCAGCAGTGTTCCCTTTGAATAATTTATAGTGAATTGGAATGCCGTTTTCATCTGTTGCTAAACCTAAAACAATTTGATCTTCTTTGAATTTTCCATCTTTAGAATAACCTGGATATCTCAATCCTTCTCTTACAAAACTTTCAAAATATACCGTTGAAGAGTCGTATCAAATAATATCTATTTTTCTATTTTTATCTTTGATCAATGTATCGTTAACACTCTTTAAAATGTTATTTTTATTTTCAGCTAAATAGTCTAAAGTATTATAAAATGTCGTCTTTTCAACTTCTAAATTTATATTGAATTTGTCTTTATTTTTAAAGGATGAAAGCATGCTACCCGGATTTACAATTCTATTTGAAATCATATATTTTAATAAATCATTTAAATACTTGGATTTTGATACTTTAGCATCTTTAAAAGGATTTAATTTTTCTAAGAAACTGTATAACAAATCATATCCATAATTGAACTGTTTTGTTTCAATTTTAACCCTGCTTATATCTAACTCTAATTGTCTAATTATCATATTTCTATCTCAATCAGTATTGTAGTTTTGAGATAGTTTTTTATTTTTTTCTACTGGATCAGAACAATATTTTTCTCATTTTTCAACTGTACCGATACCGATAGATTTCTTATAACCTTTGCCAAATCCTCCTGAAAGTGCTAAAGATAAGTAAGTAGAGTTCTTATTTTTTCTTGAAATTAATAGTCATTTGTCTTTTTTCATATCTTTATTATACCACAAATTACAATGTAATTATGTAAAAAAATAACTTTTTTTATTTATATATAAATAACACTGAAAAAAGTAATAAAAAAGAGCTCCAACTTGGAAACTCAGGATAAAAATTAGTTTTCATAATTTTTTTCATAACATTATTTTGTAAGTTGTTTTCTAAAAAGGCTATAAAAAAGCACTTTTAGTTAAGTGCCTATTTCATTTTATTATCAATTTGAATTAATTTTTTAATAGCTTTATTTACACTGTCATAAGCTGCACTGCGAGTTGTTGCAGTAATTTCAGCAATTTCAGAATAGCTTAAATTTTCATGAAAATATAATCTAAAAGCTTGACCTTGTGTTTGAGTTAGAAATGATTCGTATTTTTCGAATAACTCACATAAATGCTCAATGTTTTCGATGTCTTTAATATCTTTATTCATTTCTATCCATTAAATCTTTTGTCATTTCATAGATGAAATTATCTAAATCAAATTCTTGTAAATCTTCTAAACCTTCACCAAGTCCAATGTATTTTACATTAATACCAAATTCATCTTTAATTGAAAGAACAATACCACCTTTAGATGTACCATCCATTTTTGTAAGAATAATACCTGTTGTTTTTGCTACTTCGCTAAATGCTTTAGCTTGACTAACACCATTTTGACCAGTAGTTGCATCTAAAACCAATAAACATTCATGAGGAGCATTTTCATCAAATTTATGAATAATTTGATACATTTTTTCAAGCTCTTTCATTAAGTTAACTTTATTTTGTAATCTACCTGCTGTATCTATTAATAATAAGTCATAGTTTTCTTTTTTAGCTTTGTCTAAAGCTTCATAAACAACACTAGCAGGATCGGCATTTTCCTTAACTGGTTTTACTATATCAGTGCCTACTCTATTAGCTCAAACGCTTAATTGATCAACTGCACCAGCTCTAAAAGTATCAGCCGCTGCAATTAAAACTTTTTTACCTTCTTTTATATATTTATGAGCTATTTTGGCGATACTTGTTGTTTTTCCACTGCCGTTAACACCAATAAAAATTAAAACGTTGAGTCTACCATCTTCAACATTTAATGTTGTATCAACTACACTCTTGTTTGTATAAATAACAAACATTTGGTCAGCAATTAATTCACCAATATCTTTTGGATTCTTTAAATCCCTAATTTTAACTTCATTTTTAATGTGAGTAATAATCGCATTAACTAATTTTGCACTAATGTCAGCCATAATTAAAATTTCTTCAAGTTCATCAAAATATTCCTCATCAATTTGCTTGTGTTTATTTTGAAGAGTTAATAATTTAGAACCAAGCGAACTAGATTTACTTAAACCGGTACTATATTTTTCTAATTTTTGTGATTTAATTAACTCTTGTTCTTGTTGTTTTTCTAATTCGGCTTCTTTTTGTGCAACTTTTTCTTCTTTGGTTTTCTTGCGACCAAATAATTTTTCTTTTAAATAACTAAAAAATCCCATAACTTAATTTTATATAAAAATTAAATATAACTTAATAAATAGTTTTAATTAGAAGTGGCAATAAATTCAATTTTAAAAAAATATAATTTAGATTGAAAAGATTCGAAAGTAAGAATATTAATTGAATAATTTTTTAACGTTAAAACATTAGTTTTGAGTTGCATTTTTTATGATCAAAACAAATTATTGGTTCAATACTCTAACTACTATTTTTAGTTATTTTTAAGTTAATAAAATTACTAATTATGAATAGTTCTCTAACTTTTAAATGATAGCATTAAACCATAATAATGTAAGGGTATAAAAAAATAAAACAGGATAAAACCTATATTTAGGCAAAGCAAAAAGTAATAAAAAAAGATGTTCTCAATTTGAAAACATCATAAATTTCAAAATGTATTTAATGAAACGAATTATTCTTTTTCTGTTTCCTTTTTTGAAGGTTTCTTTTTCTTGTGTGTATAAATTTCAATATCATATAAACCTAAATGTTCAGACATTTTAATTTTTTTAGGGATGTATCATTTTGGACCGTAGTTTTTAACTAAAATAGATTCTCAATTTTTAGGAACTTTAACAGAAAGATCTTCAAATTGTTTCATTTCCGTTGTTTTAAAGTCCAATTCGTCAAAAACATTACTCATAGTTACTTTTTTAAAAGGTCAGCAAATAACTGCTACTTCTGTGCCATTTGGATCATATAAATCATTTCAAGCATCTTTTAATAAGTATCTATTTGTACCTCATGTTCAACATAAAAAGAATTTTGCAAGTTTCATTCCTCATTGACGTGGTGAAATTCTTCTATGTGTATAACTGTGCAAGTATCTAATTTTGGTTTTGGTAGATAAGAATTTTTTTACTCTTTCAGGTGTAGTTGGAGCAGCAACAAATAAATCTAAAAAGACTGCGTCTTCATCTCATTCATCATCATTTGTAAATTTAGGAATTAATAAAAAATTATCACTGTTTTCATTAACTTTTACTTTTTCAGGATAATTAGCAACTAAAAAATCAAGAGTTTCTTTTGTTACTACTAAATCGATATCATCATCTCATGGAATAAATCCGCCATGTCTTATAACACCTAAAAGTGTGCCATAAAAAACCATATAATCTAAGTTATGTTTATTTGCAATTTCAATGAATTCTTTTAAAAGCTCATAAACTCTTTTTTGTTTCTCATTCATATTATTACCATCACTTCCCTTTAAAGAATTTAATGTCAGGTTGTTGTGTTTATATTTTCTTAAATATTATAAACAATTGCTATAAAAATAATAGATTAACGAAAAATTATAAATTCCAATTTTAAAAGTCCTAGTTTTCATAAATAAAATTGTTTAAAAAGTTTAAATTATTACGAAGTAAATAGATAGCTTTAAAATTCAAAATCCAGTTTTAATAACCTTTTAAAATTGTAGCTAGTCCATTCAAGTTTCAAAAAAATTGATTTATTATTGAAAATGTTAAAAAGAAAGCTTTGTGCTAAATGCCAGCATAATATAAAACTTTAAGTTTTATTTTCACCTAAATAAATTTAATCTTTATATTCAGGAGGCTGGATTGCTCGTAAATATTTTTATATTATTATATAAAGGTAACGAAAAGCAAAATAATCATAATAATTAAAAATTTATAGTATAAAATTCATAATATGAATACAAACATTGAGAACAAATTAGTTATTGTGGAATCACCAAATAAGGTAGAAACAATTAAAAAATATTTAGGACCAGGTTATGATGTTATGGCTTCAGTTGGTCACATAACCAAATTAAGCACATCTGGCGAAATGGGTTTAGGTATTAATTTACAAACCTGAGAACCTAATTATGTTATTGATCCAGAGAAAAAAGATGTTATTAAAAAACTTAAAGCAGCAGTTAAAAATTCTTCATTTGTTTATATCGCAACTGACCCCGACCGTGAAGGGGAAGCAATTGGCGATCATTTAGTCGATGTGTTAAAAATTAAAGATAAATGCGCAAGAATTAAATATAACGAAATTACAAAAGAAGCAATTTTAAATGCTATTGAACATCCAGGTAAATTAGATCAAAACTTAATTAATGCTCAAAAAGCTAGAAGAATGCTTGATAGAATTATTGGTTTTAGATTAAGCAAACTTATGAAGCAAAAGCTTTCAAACTCACCAACTAATCCATCAGCTGGTAGAGTTCAATCAATTGCTTTAAAATTAGTAGTAGATCGTGAAAGAGAAATTTTAAATTTCGTACCTCGCGGATACCACTTAATTGAAGCTAAATTGGAAAAAGATGCAACTGCTTCTATTTATATGGATAAGCATGTTGCTGACGAAAAAACTTGAGTTTATCCAGAAGAATTAGAAAATGTTAAAAAAGTTCTTGATAAAGAACCTACTAATACTTTTGTAGTTCAAAATATTAAAGAAACTACTAAGAGCGTTGGAAAATTAACTCCTCTTAAACAAGCTGTTTTATATAAAAGGAGCCCATTTTCATCTGGTATTACACAAGCTAGTGCTCAAAGATTATATGAAGGTTATGGCGAAGGTGGTTTAATTAGCTACCCACGTACTGATAGTACTAGATTAAGCCAACATTTCATTGACCAAGCACATAACTATATTGAAAAAACATATGGTAAAGAATATGTTTTATCTGAAGTTAAAGGTTTTAAAGGTGATCAAGATGCCCACGAAGCTATTAGACCAACCGATATTACTTTAAAACCAGAAGCTGCTAAAGCTAAATATAATTTAAATAATTACGATTACCAAATATATAAATTAATATATGAACACACTCTTCAATGTTTGATTACTCCACCTATTAGAAAAGCAAAAACTTATACTTTTAAAAAACATACATTAGTATTTAGAAGTACAGTGAGTTCAATTGTTTTTGACGGATATTACATAATTAAAGGTGATAAAGTAGAAGTTAAGGATCCTGATTTTAAAGAAAATCAAGAAGTTAAAGTTCTTAATTATGACATCAGTAATCATGAAACCAAACCACCTGCTAGATATTCTGAAGGTGCTTTAATTGAAAAATTAGATGAAATTAAAGTAGGTAGACCATCAACTTTTGCCTCAACTGTAAAAATTATTTTACAAAGAGAATATGTTGAAAACAAAAATGGAGCTTTATATCCAACAGAATATGGTATTTTAGTTTTAACTAAATTAATTACTGGTTTCCCAAACATTATCAACGAAGGTTATACAGCACAAGTTGAAGGCGAATTAGACTTAATTGCTCAAAATAAAATTGCTGTTGAACCAGTTATGAGTGACTTTTATAGTAAGTTCCAAAATAGTTTTAATGCTGCAACTGCTACACTTGAACATACATCAATTCAACCTGAAGTATTAAATGAACCTTGTCCAGTAGATAATGGCGCTTTAATCATTAGAAGAAACTGAAAAGGTGAAAAATTTGTAGGTTGTGAAAACTTCCCTAAATGTAGATACACAAGAAGCATAGAAGGCAAGCAAAAGAAAAGACGTTTTGTAAAATACAATAAAACCAAGAAAACAAATGAATAGAATAATATTCATATATCTTAAAAGGATGCAACACGTTAGATGTGTTGTGTTTTTTGACTATAAAATAGGGATATACGTAAAAAGTAGAGCATGAATATTATTCGCCGATCTAAAAAAAAAAAAAATTATAATATAGACAGGAGGTTTGTAAAGAAAAGAATTTAATATATTGAACATTTAAATAAGCTTTATTTTTACACTTTGTAAGAAGTAAAAAAACTAATATCAAAAAAGAAAAAGCGAAAAAAGTTAGACGAATTCAACATTAAAATTATCCTAAAATTTTTAATCTATTTTTTGATTTTAAAAGCTGTCTTCGCTTTAGTGGTTTTAGTAAATTTGTAAGTAATTATTATTACTAAATTATCTAAACTTACAAGTGAAAGTCTTATTTAGATGGTTCAACAAAAAAATAGAAAACTAAAAATATTAGAATTATAAAGGAGAAATGGTTTCGGCAAACGAATTGCCTAAAACCTTATAAAAATTATGAGTAAAAAAATGATCATTTGACTTATTGTAGGAATAATTGTATGTGCTGCTTTATTTTTGGTTCTTAATTGAACCGGTCATGTCTGAAATTATGCATTTCACCCAAGATTGTGCGGACCTCAAAACCCTAGTTAATTATGAAGAACACTAATAAAAAGAAATACATCAATTATTCCTTAATACAGTTTTTACTATTTTTAATTTCTACTTTAATTGTTATTGGAATCTTAATGAATTATATATTTTGTGCAAGAGTCATTCCTCCAAAAAACACACAAAAGTATCAATGGCATTCGGTATGGCACTATGTAGCTTTAGGAATTGCTGGAGCATGCTTTGGAGCTTCTTTTGTATTTTGAGTTAGTATGATTTGCTTAATTAAGAAAATTCATAAAGGATTATTTGTATCAGAAATTCTATTTCTAATTCCGCAACTTGCTCTCCCATTTGGAATTGTACAATTCTGTGTTGAATTTATGTTTTACTATCCACCAGTAGCTGTATTCTTTATGATTTTCACAATATTAATTATGCTTTGAGCTGTTCTTAAAATAATATCTTCATATTATGTTTTATTTAAAAAAGATAATCAAGAAGTTACAACAGAACAAGTAAATAACAATTTAGAATAATAAGATATTCGTCTTATTATTTTTTATCTGTTTTATAGTTAAATTAGTCAAATTTATACTTTAAAATTTGACTAAAATTTTGACTATTTTTTATTCAAAAACATCTTAATTAATTTAAGCTTAGATTCATAATATAGTATAAAATTATAATAATATGAATTTATTTAAGTCGACTGAAATGAGAATTGCTGAAAAAGCATTAAAGAAAATAAATCAATTTGAACCACTTATTGAAAAACTTAGTGACGAGGATTTAAAAAATAAAACTAATCAATTTAGAGCTAGGTTAGCAAATCGTGAAACTTTAGACAAAATTAGAGCTGAAGCTTTTGCTGTTTGTCGTGAAGCAACTAAAAGAATTTTAGGTAAAAGACCTTACGATGTACAAATGATTGGTGGAGTTCTTCTTGATTTAAGTAGTATTGCTGAAATGAAAACTGGGGAAGGTAAAACAATTACCTCGATTGCTCCAGTGTATTTAAACGCATTGAGTGGTAAAGGAGCAATTGTTTCAACTGTTAACGAATATCTTTCTGAACGGGACGCTGAAGAAATGGGTCGAGTATTTAATTTCCTTGGTTTAACAGTTGGAGTTAATAAAGCTCAAATGGATCCAGAATTAAAAAGACAAGCTTATGCATGTGATATTACTTATTCAGTTCACTCAGAACTAGGTTTTGATTACTTAAGAGATAATATGGCTGAAAGTGTTGAAAAGAAAGTGCAACGTGGTTTACACTTTTGTTTAATTGACGAAGCCGATTCTATTTTAATTGACGAAGCTAAAACACCTTTAATTATCTCTGGTGGTGAAGGTGAAGATACTAATACATACATGGCTGCCGACCAATTTGTTAGAACCTTAGATACTAACGATTATGAAATTGATGAAGAATCAAAAGCAATTTCATTAACTTATAATGGTGTTCAAAAAGCTAATAAATTTTTCAACTTCGAAAACTTATATGATATTAAAAACTCAGAAATGGTTCATAGAATTCAAAATGCATTAAGAGCTCACAAAGTTATGAAACTTAATGTTGAATACATTGTTAGAGATAATAAAATTGAATTAGTTGATGCCTTTACCGGACGTATTATGGAAGGTAGAGCTTATTCAGAAGGTTTACAACAAGCTATCCAAGCTAAAGAAATGGTTGAAATAGAACCTGAAACTAAAACATTAGCAACTATTACTTACCAAAACTTTTTTCGTATGTTTGATAAGCTTTGTGGTATGACCGGTACAGCTAAAACTGAAGAACAAGAATTTATTGATATTTACAACATGCGTGTTAATGTTGTTCCTACTAATAAACCTGTTATAAGAAAAGATTTACCAGATGCTATTTTCGCTTCATATCCAGCAAAATGAAATGCTGTTGTTGAAAAAATTAAAGAATTATATGAAAAAGGACAACCAGTTTTAGTTGGTACAGCTCAAATTGAAGATTCAGAAATTGTGCGCGAACTTTTAGTTAAAGCTGAAATTCCTCATACAGTTTTAAATGCTAAGCAAAATGCTTCAGAAGCTGAAATTATTTCACATGCTGGTGAAGTTAAATCAGTAACAATTGCTACTAATATGGCTGGTCGTGGTACCGATATTAAGCCAACTAAGGAAGCTTTAGAATTAGGCGGATTATTTGTTTTAGGTACTGATAAAGCTGAAAGTAGAAGAATTGATAACCAGTTACGTGGTCGTAGTGGACGTCAAGGTGACCCTGGAATGTCTAAGTTCTATATTTCTATTGATGACCAATTAATGCAACGTTTTTCAAACTATGAAGAGTTTAAAGAACAATTCAAAAACGAAGGCGATAAAGAAATTACAAGTAGATCATTAACTCATGGTTTTAACCAAGCTCAAAAGAAAATAGAAGGATTTAACTATGATAGCCGTAAAAGCGTGCTTCACTATGATGACGTTATTCGTCAACAAAGAGATTTATTCTATGCTCAAAGAGACTTAATTTTGGTTAATAATGATATTGAATATATTATTAAAAGAATGATTATTAATACTGCAAATAATGTCGCTAATATGCCTCGTTTTAAAGACAAAAGTAATACATTTAAATATCAAGACTTTGTAAATTATGTAAATAATGAATTACTAGGAAAATTATGAAGAGGCAAGCTTGATTTTAATATAGTTAAAGATGTTCATGATTCAGAAATTGCTCAATTCTTACAAGATTATTTACTTGAAGAATACAAGAAATGAAGAGACACTGTAATTGACCAAACTGACTTAGAATATGCTAGATGATATGAAAAGAGAATTGTGCTTGAAATCGTTGATTCATATTGACAAAACCATATTGATACAATGGATAAATTGCGTTCTAATACCAACTTAGTACAATATGCTCAAAAGAACCCTTACCAAGTTTATACACAAGAAGGAAGCAAGAAATTTGAAGAAATGCTTAGAAATATTGCTTATGATGTAACTAAGAAAATCTTCAGCGATAGACTTGGAATTCCAAGCTTAATACCTAGAGAAGTTAGATCTGACCCAATCTTTAGCCAACTTTTAAGTACTTTAGTTTTAACTCAAGATACTGAAGAAGATAGAGAAAAATACTTATTAAATATGTATTATTCAATTAAAGAACAAATTGAAACTCAAGCTGAACAAGCTAACAAAATTTTCATAGATGAAGAAAAACCAAAAGAAGAAGTTAAATCTACAGCTAGTTCATTTATTTTTGAAGAATATAAACCTGAAGAGTCTAAAGAAGATCATACATTTTTAGAATATGAATTTAAAGACTCTGAAAATACTGATTCATCTATAAAACAAGAAAATTCGGAAAATGATAATCCTAATTCAGAAGTTAAAGAAGAAACAAAAGAAAATAAAAAATAATTTTATTAGCAACTTTAATGTTTCGTAGTAGAATTATTTTTGAGCCGACATTGAGGTAAAAGCTTTAATGTTAAGAATAGTCCAGTTTAACTGGATTTTATTTTTGCCTAAATTGCACTATACACATTGTAATTAAACACTTTATGATAAAATTAAAATATAAATAAAATTAAATAAAGGAGAATTATGGCTGCTTTAGATGAAAAAGACAAAAAAGTTACAGTATGACATGTAACACCTAAAGGCAATCAATGACAAGTTAAAGGTTCTGGAGCTCAAAGAGCAACAAAAATCTTTTACACACAAAAAGAAGCTATTGAATACGCAAACGACTTAACCAAAAGAAATGGTGGTTCTGTATTAATTCACCGTACAACAGGTCAAGTTAGAGCAAGCATTAATAATAAAGCTAAAACCACAAAAAAATAATTTTATATAATATATTTTTGAACCTGAAGCATTACCAAATGCTTCATTTTTTTGTAAACTAAAAATAAGGGGGATAAATGGAAATAAAAAACAGAAGTACAGCAAAAGGCAGAGGTGTTGCATTTTTACGTAGTGGACTAATTGCATTTTTATGATTAATTTTAGCTATAACTATTATGAAGATACTTATTGTAAAGGGCGATAAAATATTTGGCGAAAAAATTCAGGATGCATTTTTAAAATGAAAGGATGAATATAAGGTTTGATTCATACTCATATCATTTTCTATATGTGCTGGACCATTCTTTGGTTTTATCACATGATCAATGTTATGATCAAAAATATGTTGAGGACGTTTGGCTTATATCGATGGAGATAAACTTCGTATTTTTAAAGAACAAGAAACCAATTTAAATAATGCTGACGTAATTCGATATAGTGATATCGAAAAAGTTACATCAGCCTTTGGTAGAGTATTTTTAAAATTAAAAACCAATAAAACAATTAATATTGATTGTTCAAATTATAAGGAAGTTGCGAATTTTTTAGCCCAAAAAATCAACCAAGAACCTAAAGCATCTACTTCTTATAAAGTTGGTATTGTTTTTAAGCATATAGGAATTATTTTATTATGCACACTTATTAGAGGAAGTATTTTTCCTCTATGGGTAATAATACTTGTATCTGGTGTTCCAAAAAATAAATCTAAAACACGGAAAGAATTAGAAGACGAAAAAATTAAGATAGAGAAAGAATTGAATAGTGATAAAAGAAGTGCTGAATTACTAAAAAAGCTAGAAGAAATTAATAAACAATTAAATGAAAAAAATAACAAAAAATAGCATAAAATAGTTTCTATTTTATGTTTTTAATAATATAGGAGAAAATAATGAATACAAAATTCGATATTGAAGGTCGTGATCTAGTATATTTATTCTCAAGTGAAAAATTTTATGTAGTTCCTTCATACCAAAGATCTTATGTATGAAAACCTGAAAATGTCAACAAATTACTAGAAGATCTTTTAGAAAACTTTACTGATTATGAAAATGATCAAAATGATTTTTTTATTGGTTCAATAATTATTTATGAAAAAGAAAGTGAAATAAACAAAAAAGAATATTACATAATTGATGGCCAACAAAGATTAACGACATTAATGCTTATTTTGATTAATATATTAAATTTTGGAAATTCTTATTATAAAGAAAGCGAAAATATTAAAGATTTTGTTAGTAATGATGTAAAAAATTTAATATCCAAAATAACACAAGTTACACCTAAAGAGAAAAAAGTTGAACCTAAAATATCTTTTGAAATTAGAGAAGAAGCGAATGAATTTATAAAATCAGCAATAGAATATGCTATTAAAGGCGAACTCGAATCATATTTAAAATTAAAAGAAAAAGAGAAAATTAATTCTGAATCATTGTCTAATATTATTGATGCAATTAATGAAATAATTAAATTTCTAGATAATAAAAACAACGAAAACATAATAAAAAATGAAAATTCATTTTTCTATTTCACTAAATCTATCTTATCTCAAACTTTTTTTGCTCTCATTGAATCTAAAACAATGTTAGATGCCTTTAAATTATTTACCATTATAAATAATAGAGGTCTTAAATTAACTAATGCTGAGATTTTGAAAGTATATAATCTTGAAAAAATTAAAGATTTACAAGAAAATAAGAAATACTCTAAGATTTGAGAACAAATTGAAAATTATTTTAAAGACGATATGGACCTATTTTTAAATTATATTAGAACAATTTATCTTAAAGATAAAGCTAAAAGTCAACTATATAATGAATTTGAAAACAAAATTTTCGAAATTGAAAAACCTTTAATTAACCCCGGAATTGAATTTATTGAAAAAATGCTTCATTATAAAAACATTTACGAAATATATATTGGTCTTAAGAAAGATGGAGAACATTTGGAATTTGCCTATAAAAACATTATCAAAATTATGAAAAAAACATATAAAGATAAAATTTGAGTCCCCGCTTTATTAAAATTTATAGATAAATTTGAAAATGAAATAAAATTGAATTCAAAATTGCTAACTACATTTATTAAAATGCTTGATAATTATCATTCTTACAGATGACTATTAGGTTATTCATTCACTAAAAAGACCGTAGATATAAGTAACATACTTTTATTAATTGAAAATTCTAATTCTCCTAAGGAAGTATTAGAATCAAATATTTGAAAATCAGATTTCAATATTGAAGAATTAACACAAATTTTAAAAGGCGATATTTATTTAAAACAATATTGTAATTATTTACTTTTTAAGTATGAAACCATTTTAACAGATGATGATCCTATGATTGAAACTAAAGAAAAAATTACAATTGAACATATTCTTCCACAAAAACCAAAAACAGATAGTAGTTGATGAGAACACTTTTCTGAAGAAGAACATAAGAATTACTTACATAAAATTGGTAATTTAACTTTAATAACATCTATCAAAAATTCAGATTTAGGTAACAAAGAATATAAAGATAAAATTAAAAAAATTAAAGAATTTTTAGGCAATCAATTAAATATCACCACATCATTTATTAATCAAAATATTTTACTTTTCGATAAATATGAAATTAATAACAGAACTGATTTAATTGTTAACGCCTTAATAGAAAACTATAAAAAATATTAATTTTTCATTATATATACTAAATTTATATCTTTTTATTTTAATACTATAAAACAGACATTTTAATCAAAAAAAGATAGGTAATTAAACCTATCAATTTTTATTTATTTTCTATAATTATTTAACGTTGTAGAAAGCTTTAACACCAGGGAATTCACTTTCAAAGTCAAGTTCTTCTTCAATTTGTAATAATCTGTTGTATTTAGCAATTCTATCTGTTCCTGAGTTTCCAAGTTGGAGCTCTTTTTTATTACTTTTTTCAGTGTTATTTATATATAAATAAAAAAAGTTATTTTTTTACATAATTACATTGTAATTTGTGGTATAATAAAGATATGAAAAAAGACAAATGACTATTAATTTCAAGAAAAAATAAGAACTCTACTTACTTATCTTTAGCACTTTCAGGAGGATTTGGCAAAGGTTATAAGAAATCTATCGGTATCGGTACAGTTGAAAAATGAGAAAAATATTGTTCTGATCCAGTAGAAAAAATTAAAAAACTATCTCAAAACTACAATACTGATTGAGATAGAAATATGATAATTAGACAATTAGAGTTAGATATAAGCAAGGTTAAAATTGAAACAAAACAGTTCAATTATGGATATGATTTGTTATACAGTTTCTTAGAAAAATTAAATCCTTTTAAAGATGCTAAAGTATCAAAATCCAAGTATTTAAATGATTTATTAAAATATATGATTTCAAATAGAATTGTAAATCCGGGTAGCATGCTTTCATCCTTTAAAAATAAAGACAAATTCAATATAAATTTAGAAGTTGAAAAGACGACATTTTATAATACTTTAGACTATTTAGCTGAAAATAAAAATAACATTTTAAAGAGTGTTAACGATACATTGATCAAAGATAAAAATAGAAAAATAGATATTATTTGATACGACTCTTCAACGGTATATTTTGAAAGTTTTGTAAGAGAAGGATTGAGATATCCAGGTTATTCTAAAGATGGAAAATTCAAAGAAGATCAAATTGTTTTAGGTTTAGCAACAGATGAAAACGGCATTCCAATTCACTATAAATTATTCAAAGGGAACACTGCTGATGCATCAACATTTATTAATTTTATTTTGGATATAAAATCACAATATGAATTAAACAAAGTAACACTCATTGCTGATAGAGGAATGAGTACAAATAGAAACATAAGATTCTTAGAAGATAACGATATTGATTACATTTTATCTTATAGATTAAAAGCGGCTTCAAATGACCGAAAGACCTTTGCAATAGATGAATCCGGCTATTTTGGAGACAATAATTTTAAATATAAAGAAACTACTTTTTATTCGTTTTGAAAGAATAGAAGAGCAAACGGACACAAGAGAAGATTGGTAGTAACATATAGTAAAAAAAGAGCATTAAAAGATAAAAATGATAGACAAATTTTAATCGATAATTTTATTAAAAGACAAGATAAAGACGGACTAGTTCATGATCAAGTAATGTTCGGTCAAAAGAAATTTAAATTCTTCGAAAAAGTTGGTGGTAAAGGTTATTACAAACTTAACTATGACAAAATTATCGAAGATGAAAAGTTTGACGGATATTATGCTTATGAAACCTCTAGATTTGATTTATCACCTGAAGAAATTGTGAATTTATATTCAAAACAATGACAAATAGAATCAAACTTTAGAGCTTTAAAAAGTGCTTTAGCTGTAAGACCTATTTATGTATGAAGTGAAAAGCATATTGAAGGTCATTTCGTACTTTGCTTCTTATCTCTTGTTTTATTAAATTTTGTTATTTATTATTTAAACAAAGGTTTGAAAGAACTCGGTGTTGTAGATGAAAAAATCACAATCAAAAAATTACAAGATGTAATAAAAGAAACAATCAAAACATGCAAGATTATTGACGGAAAAATTGAAAGTGAAGAATATATTATTAACGACAACAATAATCAAGCAATTCAAGATTATCAAACATATTTAAGAATTTTAAATGAATTAAAATTTTAAATTATTAAAAACAGCTCATCAAACAGATGAGTTGTTAAAAATTACATTGTAAAAGTTGGAAACTCGGGAAAACAGACATTTTAATCAAAAAAAGATAGGTAATTAAACCTATCAATTTTTATTTATTTTCTATAATTATTTAACGTTGTAGAAAGCTTTAACACCAGGGAATTCACTTTCAAAGTCAAGTTCTTCTTCAATTTGTAATAATCTGTTGTATTTAGCAATTCTATCTGTTCTTGACATAGAACCTGTCTTAATTTGACCTGTATTTAAAGCAACTGCTAAGTCAGCTAATGTTGTATCTTCAGTTTCGCCTGAACGGTGTGAAACAACACAAGCCATGTTAGCTTTTTGAGCCATATTGATTGTGTCTAATGTTTCGGTTAATGTACCAATTTGGTTTAACTTAATTAAAATAGCGTTCATTGATTTTTCTTCAATAGCTTTTTCTAATAATTTAGGGTTTGTAACTGTTAAGTCATCACCAACGATTTGAATTTTGTGTCCGAATTTTGCAGTCATTTTTGCAAAGCCAGCTCAGTCACTTTCTGCTAAACCATCTTCGATTGAGATAATTGGATATTTATCAATTAATTTACCAAAGTATTCAATTAATTCATCGGTTGTATATTCTAATTTAACATTGTCTAAGTGTTCGAAACCAGGACGTTTTTCTTCGATAGCTTTTTTAAGTTTTTTAAATACATATTTTTTAGCTTTTTCATCGTAAATTTCACTACATGCAGCATCCATAGCAATAGCAATAGCGTCCTTACCTTTTGTAGCAGGTTTGAAACCAGCAACTTTAATTGCTTCAACTAAATAATCAAGAACTTCTTCGTGGCTCTTGCAGTTAGGAGCGAATCCACCTTCATCACCAACTTGTGTTCCGTGGCCATCTCTTTTAAGTAATTTAGCTAAGTTGTGGAATACTTTGTTAGCCATTTGTGAAGCTTCTCTTAATGATTTTGCGCCAACTGGCATAATCATGAATTCTTGGAAGTCTACTGTGTTAGATGCGTGAGCACCACCATTCATAACATTTAACATAGGTAATGGTAACATGTGAGCATTAACACCACCAATGTATTTATATAAAGGAATTTCTAATTCTTGAGCTGCTGCTCTAGCAACTGCTAATGAAACACCTAAAATAGCGTTAGCACCTAATTTTGATTTTGTAGGTGTACCATCTAATTTAATCATAAGCAAGTCAATTGCTCTTTGATCAAATACACTTAAACCTTCAATTTCTGGAGCAATAATGTTATTTACATTATCAACTGCGGTCATAACACCTTTGCCACCAAATCAATTCTTTTCGTACTTTGTGCCTTTGTCTCTTAATTCAAGTGCTTCTCTACTTCCTGTTGAAGCTCCTGAAGGAACGTTTGCAAGACCACAAACACCATAGTCTGTTCAAACTTCTACTTGTACTGTTGGGTTACCACGAGAGTCAAGAATTTCTCTAGCGTGAATTTTTTCAATAATTGGCATTTTGCCTCCTCAATTTTTTATAATGATATTTATATCATTATTATAGCATAATGGAAAATCGCGTTTTTATATTATCTTTTTACAACATAATTTTTGTGGAAATATAAACATAAATAATTAATATAGAAAGTATTTAAAATGTTTTTAATAAATAATTTATTAAATAATAAGCCATATTTATGTATGAAAATTGAGGTTATAGAGTTTTAAACAATTTTTATAATATCTTTGTTTTATAGTGGAATTAGTCAAAGTCTAATTTAATAATTGTTACATAACAAAAAACATTTTTTAATCCTTATTATTAAATATTTAAAATACTTAAAAAATAATGATTGGCGATCTTACATTAACTAAAGCACACGCATTAAATAAAATATAGATATAAATTTTTAATTGTGGAGCAGAATAAAATAATATAAATGAGAAGATTATTGAAATAATTTTTACCAAAAGTTTTGTTTAGGTTTTATTATAAAAATGTTATTATTTTAACCATATCTCAATAATTAAAATTATTGTTTTAAAAAGTATCTTATTTGCTAAAATATTAATGCTATTTAGATTAAATAAATAGTAGTATGGATAGGACACGGATGAAAGACCGTGCTTAGGTTGGTTTTAGCGCTAAAATACAATTTATTAATCGAAAGGAAATTTTTACAATATGGCAAAATTAGATTTTGATCGTAGTAAAGAACACGTTAATATTGGTACAATTGGTCACGTTGACCATGGTAAAACTACTTTAACTGCTGCTATTGCTACAGTTTTAGCTAAAAAAGGTTTATCAGAAGCTAAATCATACGATGCTATTGATAACGCACCAGAAGAAAAAGCTCGTGGTATAACAATTAATACTTCACACATTGAATATAATACAGAAAAACGTCACTATGCACACGTTGACTGTCCAGGTCACGCTGACTATATTAAAAACATGATTACAGGTGCTGCACAAATGGATGGTGCTATCTTAGTAGTTGCTGCAACAGATGGTGCAATGCTTCAAACAAAAGAACACATTCTTTTATCTAAACAAGTTGGTGTTCCAAAAATGGTTGTATTCTTAAACAAATGCGACATGATCAAACCAGAAGACGAAGAAATGTTAGACTTAGTTGAAATGGAAGTTCGTGAATTATTATCTAAATATGGTTTTGATGGTGACAACACACCAGTTATTCGTGGTTCAGCTTTACAAGCTTTACAAGGTAAACCAGAATATGAAGAAAAAATCTTAGAATTAATGGACGCTGTTGATACATGAATCGAAAACCCAGTTAAAGAATATGACAAACCATTCTTAATGGCTATCGAAGACGTATTCACAATTTCAGGTCGTGGTACAGTTGCTACAGGTCGTGTTGAACGTGGTAGATTAAACTTAAACGAAGAAGTTGAAATCGTTGGTCTTAAACCTACAAAGAAAACAGTTGTTACAGGTATGGAAATGTTCAGAAAGAACTTAAAAGAAGTTCAAGCTGGTGACAACGCAGGTTTATTACTTCGTGGTATTGAAAGATCAGCTATCGAACGTGGTCAAGTTTTAGCTAAACCAGGTTCAATTATTCCTCACACAGAATTTGAAGCTGCTATCTATGTACTTACAAAAGAAGAAGGTGGACGTCACACACCATTCTTCAAAAACTATAAACCTCAATTCTACTTCCGTACAACAGACGTTACAGGTGGATTAGAATTTGAACCAGGTCGTGAAATGGTTACACCAGGTGAAAATGTTAACTTAAAAGTTAAATTAATCGCTCCTATCGCTGTTGAAGAAGGAACAAAATTCTCTATTCGTGAAGGTGGTAGAACTGTTGGTTATGGTAACGTTACAAAAATTATTAAATAATTTATTTTTGAATTTACCAATCAAGCAAGGCATTAGCCTTGTTTTTATCCCGAGTTTCCAACTTTTACAATGTAATTTTTAACAACTCATCTGTTTGATGAGCTGTTTTTAATAATTTAAAATTTTAATTCATTTAAAATTCTTAAATATGTTTGATAATCTTGAATTGCTTGATTATTGTTGTCGTTAATAATATATTCTTCACTTTCAATTTTTCCGTCAATAATCTTGCATGTTTTGATTGTTTCTTTTATTACATCTTGTAATTTTTTGATTGTGATTTTTTCATCTACAACACCGAGTTCTTTCAAACCTTTGTTTAAATAATAAATAACAAAATTTAATAAAACAAGAGATAAGAAGCAAAGTACGAAATGACCTTCAATATGCTTTTCACTTCATACATAAATAGGTCTTACAGCTAAAGCATTTTTTAAAGCTCTAAAGTTTGATTCTATTTGTCATTGTTTTGAATATAAATTCACAATTTCTTCAGGTGATAAATCAAATCTAGAGGTTTCATAAGCATAATATCCGTCAAACTTTTCATCTTCGATAATTTTGTCATAGTTAAGTTTGTAATAACCTTTACCACCAACTTTTTCGAAGAATTTAAACTTCTTTTGACCGAACATTACTTGATCATGAACTAGTCCGTCTTTATCTTGTCTTTTAATAAAATTATCGATTAAAATTTGTCTATCATTTTTATCTTTTAATGCTCTTTTTTTACTATATGTTACTACCAATCTTCTCTTGTGTCCGTTTGCTCTTCTATTCTTTCAAAACGAATAAAAAGTAGTTTCTTTATATTTAAAATTATTGTCTCCAAAATAGCCGGATTCATCTATTGCAAAGGTCTTTCGGTCATTTGAAGCCGCTTTTAATCTATAAGATAAAATGTAATCAATATCGTTATCTTCTAAGAATCTTATGTTTCTATTTGTACTCATTCCTCTATCAGCAATGAGTGTTACTTTGTTTAATTCATATTGTGATTTTATATTCAAAATAAAATTAATAAATGTTGATGCATCAGCAGTGTTCCCTTTGAATAATTTATAGTGAATTGGAATGCCGTTTTCATCTGTTGCTAAACCTAAAACAATTTGATCTTCTTTGAATTTTCCATCTTTAGAATAACCTGGATATCTCAATCCTTCTCTTACAAAACTTTCAAAATATACCGTTGAAGAGTCGTATCAAATAATATCTATTTTTCTATTTTTATCTTTGATCAATGTATCGTTAACACTCTTTAAAATGTTATTTTTATTTTCAGCTAAATAGTCTAAAGTATTATAAAATGTCGTCTTTTCAACTTCTAAATTTATATTGAATTTGTCTTTATTTTTAAAGGATGAAAGCATGCTACCCGGATTTACAATTCTATTTGAAATCATATATTTTAATAAATCATTTAAACACTTGGATTTTGATACTTTAGCATCTTTAAAAGGATTTAATTTTTCTAAGAAACTGTATAACAAATCATATCCATAATTGAACTGTTTTGTTTCAATTTTAACCTTGCTTATATCTAACTCTAATTGTCTAATTATCATATTTCTATCTCAATCAGTATTGTAGTTTTGAGATAGTTTTTTAATTTTTTCTACTGGATCAGAACAATATTTTTCTCATTTTTCAACTGTACCGATACCGATAGATTTCTTATAACCTTTGCCAAATCCTCCTGAAAGTGCTAAAGATAAGTAAGTAGAGTTCTTATTTTTTCTTGAAATTAATAGTCATTTGTCTTTTTTCATATCTTTATTATACCACAAATTACAATGTAATTATGTAAAAAAATAACTTTTTTTATTTATATATAAATAACACTGAAAAAAGTAATAAAAAAGAGCTCCAACTTGGAAACTCAGGAGAAGGAACAAAATTCTCTATTCGTGAAGGTGGTAGAACTGTTGGTTATGGTAACGTTACAAAAATTATTAAATAATTTATTTTTGAATTTACCAATCAAGCAAGGCATTAGCCTTGTTTTTATTTTGCTTTGCAAAATTAAATGTTATTAAATATTATTAAATTATTTATAATTTAAGAATTATGAGTATTTATTTCAATATTAATGACAAATTTAAAGATACTTTAATCATTTATTATGATTCAAGAATCAATACTACTAAAGAAGACTATTACGAAAATTATGTTGTTTTTCGTGATGAAAAATTTAATGTAAAATCTGTTAATGTTTTAAATTATCCTGAAGCAAAAGAATATTCACATTTTGGCTTATTAAACTATAAAACAGATGAAAACATTAAAAAAGATTTACTAAAACTTAATAGTAATTATCATTTTAATGACGATTTAAATTATTTCAGAATTGGTAAAATAATTAAAAGAGAAGCTCATCCAAAAAGCGAAAAACTTTTTGTTTTACAAGTAGATTTTAAAGATGAAGTGAAACAAATTATTACAAACACACTTTACACATTAGAAAACAAATATTTTGTCTGATGTATGCCAGGATCTATTACTTCAAAAGGTTTAGAAATTAAAGATGGTGAAGTAATGGGAGTTAAAAGTTTAGGAATGCTTTGTTCAAGTGAAAGTTTAGATTTAAATGAAAAGAAAACTAATGAATTTGCTGAATTTTTAAATAAATGCAATGATAACTTTTTAGGCAAAAATATATTTGAAGTTTTAAATTGAAAATAGAGGTAAGAATGACTATTATTGATGAATTAAAGAGAAGAAAAATTTTAAATAATGTAAGTAATTTAGACAAATTCAATAAACTTGATCCTAAAACAATTGGAGTTTATGTTGGATTTGATCCAAGTGCTGATAGTTTACATTTAGGTAATTATATTTTAATTTCCATTCTTAAACGTTTTGCACAATTCGGATATAAAGCATATGCTTTAATTGGTGGTGCGACTGGTATGATTGGTGACCCATCTTTTAGAGACACTGAAAGAGTTTTATTAGATAAAGAACAAGTTATTAAAAATAAAAATAAAATCAAAAAACAGTTAGAATCATTTGGTCTAACTGTAATTGATAATTTAGATTTTTATAAAGATGTATCAATTTTAGACTTCTTAAAAGATACTGGTAAACTAGTTAATATTAATTACATGATAGCTAAAGATTCAGTTAAGAGTAGACTTGAAAGAGGACTTTCATTTACTGAATTTACTTATCAATTGCTTCAAGGAAATGACTTTTTAAAACTTTACCAAAATAAAAATATATGCATTCAAGTTGGTGGAAGTGACCAATGAGGAAACATCACAACTGGTTTAGATATGATTTCTAAAGTAGTTGGTGATGATCATAAAGCGGTAGCTGTTACTGTTAATTTATTAACAGATGAAAACGGTAAAAAAATTGGTAAATCTTATGGCGGCGGAGCGTTATGAATTGACAAAGAAAAAACATCTCCATATAATATGTATCAATATTTAGTAAATCAACCTGATTCAAAAGTTCAAGAATTACTTAATTGACTAACATTTATTAGTGTTGATGAAATTAATGCAATTATGGAAAAACATAATTTAAACCCAGCTAATCATTATGCTCAAAAAATGTTAGCTGATTTAGTGGTTAAAGATTTATATGGTGCTGAAGAATTAAAACAAGCACAAAATATTACAAATATTTTATTTCACAAAAATTTTGATTTTAAATCCTTAAATGTATCTGATTTAAAAATCATTGAAAAATACTTACCTACATGCAAAATTACAAAAGGTTCAAAACTTGTTGAAACTCTAATCCAAAATAATTTTATTCAATCAAACAGAGAAGCAAGAGAAATGATTGGAACTAATGCTTTAAAAGTTGATGATGTTGCAATCACACTTGATTCCACTTATGAACCAACTAACTTTGATGGTAGATATGCATTCTTCAAAAAAGGTAAGAAACAAACTATATTGCTTAAAACAATATAACAAAAATGCCTATAAAATAGGCTTATTATGCCGGTTTCGCTTAGTGGTAAAGCAACTGACTCGTAACCAGTAGCCACGAGTTCGATTCTCGTAACCGGCACCATTTATATAGGTTTCTTTTTAAAAGAAACTTTTTTATTATCTTTTTTCGGCTTATAGTTAAGATCTTAATTTTTTCCTAAATACTTAAGCATAAAAAATATTGAGAACAATGACAAACAGGAAAAAATTTAGAAATTGCAAAAAGTTTATTAGGCGTTAGATCAATTCTTTTAATAGCTGAATGTGGCAAAATGCGCCTTATATTGAATTAAAATTAAAATCTTATGTCAAACACAGTACTGAAGAGATTTATGAGAATCTTAAAAAATAGCATATAATGAACGCAAAAAGTTAAAATTTAACTTAAAAAAGGCTATATTTTCAACTTTTTGTGTTTAACTCCGAAACCCAGGAATCGGTCCAGGCAAAGAACTAGACAAACATTTAAAAGAATTAGTTGAAAATTATAAAATTGGACATTAAAATATTTTCAAAATAATTTTAATGAACAATTCTAAATATGTTTTACTCCACATTATGTGGAGTTTTTTTATTGATTATTCACACTTTTTATTTTGTTGATATATTTTTTTCAAAGTATTATAATGTATTAAAAAAATAATATAAGAATAATTTACGGAAACTTATTTTCTAATGAAAAGTGATGATTATATAGAAATTAAGAATATTGTAAAACGTATTCCTAATAAAGTCATTTTAAACAATTTATCTTTTAAGATAACAGAGTTAATCAGCATATATTGCAATCAAATATATATAACGCTGTTAAAATTCATTTTAACAATGAAGATAAATACTTTGACAATCAGAATGTGGCAATTGATTACATTATAAGATATATAGAAACTCATAAAACAAATTTATAGGAGGAATCATGAATAAAAAAATTAAATGAACTATACTAACAACTTCTTCAATATCCTTATCCTTACTACCCGTAGTTTCAAGTGCTTGTGTCTTTTCAAGAAAAGGAAGTAATAATAATTCTGCAAATGAAAAAGATTATAAATATGATATTAATGGTAAAAAGTTCAAATCAAAAGAAGAAGCAGTTAAATTTGCTAAGGAACATTTGGTTGAACTAAAAAAAGAAAATATTTTTGAAGATTGTTATACGGGGAAAGACGGTAAAGAATTTTCTAACTTTAATGCTTTCTACCCATTATTCAAAGAACATATAGAAAAGCAAGAAGTTTCCTCAAATGTTCCCTCAGATACAATTCGTTCTTATATTGATTCTTCTGGTGAAATAAACGGTGAAGGTTTAAACTATATTGATTTGACAAATTCTGGCAAAAACACAACCATTTATAAAGCTAAAGATGACAGATGATTTAAAGATCAATGCCAAGCTAAATTGTCTTATTTTACATTAAATAAGTTTTATATGCATGGCATTGGAGACAATAAAAAAGTATTTTACAATAAAGAAGAATTTATTAACGAAGCAACAAAAGTATATAATGAAATTAATTCGGATTCAAACTTAAGCTCAAATGAAAAACTTTGGAAACTTATAAAATGATTTTCATTAGATACAAAAAGTGACTTAAAATTTCTAAAGTTTAATAACAATTACATGCCATTTGTAAAAGATATTAATAATTTATTAGATGATAAGGATGTTGAAACATTCTTCTTAAATAATCTTCATGAATATTATAAAATCGGGAATCATTATTATACAGAAGAAGAGATTTTTAACAATAATGATTTATTTCTAAGCAACCTTAGCAATTTTAATATATTAAAAATTAACTCCACGCAAGGAAACGCAAGTTATATTGTAGATATAGACAAAGATGATGAATACTCATTAAATGGAGATTATATTTATAGAACTCCAAGTAATTACATTGAAGAATTTAAAGATGCAACTAAATGAGTTAAACGAGAACAAAGCGGCTTTTTAAAAGGTACAAACGATAAAACTAACTTAACTAATAACTTTATATCATTTATCCTTTCTTCTTTAAATGAACATCAAACTCATAATAAAGTTGACTATTATAATAACTTATCTGAATTTTTCTTAAACATGAATGAAGGTAAGAAAGATACACAAAATTATTTTGAAAATTTAGATATTTTTCATATAGCTGATTTAGACTCAATCACAATAAGCTTTTTAAAGGAAATGAGAAATATAAAAATTAATGAATCTCAAACTTTATTAGACAAAATAGTTGAAATATTAACCATTATGAAAAAAGGTAAAAACGGCAATTTTGTTTCACAAATACCAGTGCTTTATTTTGCTACATTATCTTACTTAATTGATTGTAAAGCTAATGCATCTCAAATTCAAATATTTAAATCTTTTTTTGGAAGATTAATAACTTATTTAAATGAAGTTTTAGAAAATATTATTGGTGAAGATCTTTATAAAAAAGATAATGGCGAAAAATTAAATCTTTGAGATGAATTTAAAGCAAACGGTATTGATGCTGATATAAATTCTAATATTAATGCTTTTATTAATATCTTTGTTTCAAATGCATCAATATATAATGCAATTAAAACTATAGAATATGCTACAACAAACATGATTCAAAAAGCAGGAGTACAAAAATTTGATGATATTAAGTATCTATATAATGAAAAGATAAGTGCTTCAATGTTCAACAAATTAGAAAAGCTTTTTGATAAATATTCTGGTAGAGGATCTGAATCATTAATTAATTATGATGCTGCACAAAATAAATTTAAACTTAAAGACAATATAAATTTAAATAGTTATGCTACAAAATTCATTAGTTCTTCAGCAATATCATAAGCAAATGAAGTGCTTTCAATAGCTAAGATAGGTTACAATAATGGGCTAAAAGAATTCTTAAATAAATGAACAGACAACACTCATAATTTAACTAAAGAAGATAAGGAAATATTAGGCAAGTTTAAAACTCATTTAATAAATTATCTTGAAAAAAACGGCTCAATTAATACAGACTTTTTGAAAAATTGCGATATATCTAATTCAAATGATGTTAATACTTTAATTAATTATTATAAAAATGAAATATCAGAAGGTGATAAAGAAAAAATATATTCACCAAAATTTCAATCTGAAATTAATAATGACAAAATTAATGAAATTATCGTACAATTGAACAAAGATAATAAAAACAAGAAATATAATAATGCAACAGTTGCATTAGCGGCAACAAATACTGTTTTAACTTCAATAGGCACAATTACTGATGTAGTTAATAATTGAAATAACGATCCAGATAAACAAGCTGAATTAATCGTTGGCGCAATATCAAATATCACTGATTCTGTTTTAGCACTCTTACCTCCAACCCCTATATGCACATTGGTTTCCGCTTCTTTAAAATTAGGACTAACAATCATTTCTGAGGGAATTGGACATACACAATATTATGATTATACTTTTATAGATGCTCAAAATGAAAATAACAAATATACTTGAAATGGTGGCAAAACAGTTTATAGATTTTGAGGCTTATGAAAAGATGAAAAAAGAACTATTAAAGATGCTAAACTTTTAAAACCTGTTCAATTCATAAAACCAGTAATGCAAAATGTTTACTTATATAATGGCAGAATATATACCGAAAGTGAATTTGGAACACTTAAGTCTGAAATAATGTTTAATGAAAAGAACTCTATAAGTTTTTTTGACGATTGTAAGGTCTATTCAGTAGATGAAGGAGATCCTAATAAATTAGATAGTAACAAATTATTTCCAACTAAAGAATCATCGCTTAAATATATTAAAAAACATATTAATGATTACATTGACAATACCATAACACTTAATGAACAATAAATATTGCCAAATGATACTTTTGAAACAGCATATAGCAAAATTATAGATTTCATAAAGAATAAACTAAAACCTACATATGTAGTACAACTTCCAAAAAACAAAGATGGTTTAATTGTTGATAATAAAGATGGTGAATTAATATACACATCCAAAGAAATTAAAGAAATGTTAGCCAAAAATATTATGAATGATAGAGTAATAGTTTACAATGGCAATGTAAAAATTAATAATTCTTTAAAAGATGAAGAAAATATAATTAATGAATTAAAAGAATTATTTTTAAAAAGAACAAAAGTTGAGTCTAAAAGTGTTTCAACAGAAAGCATTGACCGAGGAGAACAATTTTATTCAAAATTATACCCAGAATACAAATTCAATATATTCGTTGTAAAATATAATTTTAAAGAATATTACTTTATCACTTATAGAGATGTTTTAAATAAATTATGCTCTCCTGAATTATTAGATATAAAATTAACAAAAAAATGAGTTAATGCAATTTGATATAGATGCATAAATGGCCATAACTTTGATTCAGATAAAGAACTAGACAAATATTTAAATGAATTAGTTGAAAGCTATAAAATTGAACATTAAAATATTATTAAAAAATAATTTTAATAAACAATCATAGATATGTTTACTCCACATTATGTGGAGTTTTTTATTTGATTATTCATCAGTAGAATTGTATAGATGTTTAGAATTATATTTTCAAAGTATTCAATATTAATTAAATCATGTTTCTTACATGTCTTAATATAATTTATGCTTATTCATTTTTGAATTTTGCTTTTTATAACAAAAAAAGCAGGTTTAATGCCTACTCTATTTTATACTATGATTTTTACTAATTAATCTGTTTTATAGTTTGTTTCCCGAGTTTCCAACTTTTACAATGTAATTTTTAACAACTCATCTGTTTGATGAGCTGTTTTTAATAATTTAAAATTTTAATTCATTTAAAATTCTTAAATATGTTTGATAATCTTGAATTGCTTGATTATTGTTGTCGTTAATAATATATTCTTCACTTTCAATTTTTCCGTCAATAATCTTGCATGTTTTGATTGTTTCTTTTATTACATCTTGTAATTTTTTGATTGTGATTTTTTCATCTACAACACCGAGTTCTTTCAAACCTTTGTTTAAATAATAAATAACAAAATTTAATAAAACAAGAGATAAGAAGCAAAGTACGAAATGACCTTCAATATGCTTTTCACTTCATACATAAATAGGTCTTACAGCTAAAGCACTTTTTAAAGCTCTAAAGTTTGATTCTATTTGTCATTGTTTTGAATATAAATTCACAATTTCTTCAGGTGATAAATCAAATCTAGAGGTTTCATAAGCATAATATCCGTCAAACTTTTCATCTTCGATAATTTTGTCATAGTTAAGTTTGTAATAACCTTTACCACCAACTTTTTCGAAGAATTTAAACTTCTTTTGACCGAACATTACTTGAACATGAACTAGTCCGTCTTTATCTTGTCTTTTAATAAAATTATCGATTAAAATTTGTCTATCATTTTTATCTTTTAATGCTCTTTTTTTACTATATGTTACTACCAATCTTCTCTTGTGTCCGTTTGCTCTTCTATTCTTTCAAAACGAATAAAAAGTAGTTTCTTTATATTCAAAATTATTGTCTCCAAAATAGCCGGATTCATCTATTGCAAAGGTCTTTCGGTCATTTGAAGCCGCTTTTAATCTATAAGATAAAATGTAATCAATATCGTTATCTTCTAAGAATCTTATGTTTCTATTTGTACTCATTCCTCTATCAGCAATGAGTGTTACTTTGTTTAATTCATATTGTGATTTTATATTCAAAATAAAATTAATAAATGTTGATGCATCAGCAGTGTTCCCTTTGAATAATTTATAGTGAATTGGAATGCCGTTTTCATCTGTTGCTAAACCTAAAACAATTTGAATCTCTTTGAATTTTCCATCTTTAGAATAACCTGGATATCTCAATCCTTCTCTTACAAAACTTTCAAAATATACCGTTGAAGAGTCGTATCAAATAATATCTATTTTTCTATTTTTATCTTTGATCAATGTATCGTTAACACTCTTTAAAATGTTATTTTTATTTTCAGCTAAATAGTCTAAAGTATTATAAAATGTCGTCTTTTCAACTTCTAAATTTATATTGAATTTGTCTTTATTTTTAAAGGATGAAAGCATGCTACCCGGATTTACAATTCTATTTGAAATCATATATTTTAATAAATCATTTAAATACTTGGATTTTGATACTTTAGCATCTTTAAAAGGATTTAATTTTTCTAAGAAACTGTATAACAAATCATATCCATAATTGAACTGTTTTGTTTCAATTTTAACCTTGCTTATATCTAACTCTAATTGTCTAATTATCATATTTCTATCTCAATCAGTATTGTAGTTTTGAGATAGTTTTTTATTTTTTTCTACTAGATTAGAACAATATTTTTCTCATTTTTCAACTGTACCGATACCGATAGATTTCTTATAACCTTTGCCAAATCCTCCTGAAAGTGCTAAAGATAAGTAAGTAGAGTTCTTATTTTTTCTTGAAATTAATAGTCATTTGTCTTTTTTCATATCTTTATTATACCACAAATTACAATGTAATTATGTAAAAAAATAACTTTTTTTATTTATATATAAATAACACTGAAAAAAGTAATAAAAAAGAGCTCCAACTTGGAAACTCAGGAAAATTAACAAAAAAATGAGTTAATGCAATTTGATATAGATGCATAAATGGCCATAACTTTGATTCAGATAAAGAACTAGACAAATATTTAAATGAATTAGTTGAAAGCTATAAAATTGAACATTAAAATATTATTAAAAAATAATTTTAATAAACAATCATAGATATGTTTACTCCACATTATGTGGAGTTTTTTATTTGATTATTCATCAGTAGAATTGTATAGATGTTTAGAATTATATTTTCAAAGTATTCAATATTAATTAAATCATGTTTCTTACATGTCTTAATATAATTTATGCTTATTCATTTTTGAATTTTGCTTTTTATAACAAAAAAAGCAGGTTTAATGCCTACTCTATTTTATACTATGATTTTTACTAATTAATCTGTTTTATAGTTTGTTTTGTTAAATCAAGTTATTTCACTTGATCATCATTGCCATATTTTTCTCAACGGCTAACTTCTTCTTTACAATCTGCTATTACTTTAGGTATATCATCAAATGTTGTAATCATTGAACCTGAAGCTCTTTCGTGTCCGCCGCCACCTCATTTAACTGCAACGTTTCTTACACAAGGTCCATTTGAACGATATTCACATCTAATTCTTCCATCTTCTTCTTCATTAAATAAAACTCAAAATGGATATCCTTTTAAGTTAGCGATAACATTAACCCTACATACTTCATTTGGTGTTTTACCTAATTCCATAGTTTCTTTATATGTTAATGTTGAGTATGCAACTTTACCATCTGTTTTCATGTTTGAAAAGATTTTATTATTAACTTTAATATCATCAATGCTTGTAGCTGCTAGTCCTGAAAATACTTTTTCAGCATTTAATCCATTTTTATATAAGTAAGCAACTAATTCATGAGTTCTTGCTGAAACATCACTAAATTGGAATCTTCCACTATCTGTAACAATTCCTAAAAATAAGTATTCTGCAGCTTTAGGTGTAATTTTTCATTTACATTGAAATGCTAATTCAGTAATCATTTCATCTGCGGCAATTCTCGCTGATTCTACTCAACGAGTACAATTGTTTAAATCGTCATCATTTGGGTGATGGTCAATTCTTAATGTTTGTGGGAATAAGTTTTTATCTAATACTTCTCTATCTTGGATTCTTTCCTTAAAGTTAGCATCAACAATAATACCTAATGATTTCTTTAAAACTTCATCACTAGGAATTTTATCGAAGTCAAAACCCATAAAGTCATATGTTCCAAAATTATTTCCGATAGCATAAACTTTTTTCTTAGGATAATTATCTCTAATTAATTGTCTTAAACCAAATTGACTGCCTAAACAGTCTCCATCAGGTCTGATGTGATGAAAAATAACTATAGAATCATATTTTTCAATTAAATCTCTAGCATCTTCTCATTTGCCAATAACCATATTTCCAGCCATAATTATTTACCTTCTCATTCTTTGATTGCATCATTCATATCATCTAAAACATTATCAACTAAATCTCATGATGGAATAGTAATGCCGGCAGCATTATCATGTCCACCACCATTATATTTATTAGCTACTTTATTTACTAATGGTCCATTTGATCTTAAACGACCTCTAACAGTACCATCTTCAAGTTGAATAAAGAAAGCTCAACATGAATTATCATCAATATTTGCTAATTCATTTACAAAAACAGCAGCTTCTAAACTATTGAAGTCAAATTTCTTTAACACATCATCAGTTATTTTGAAATATAAGACTCTACCTTTTCTTTCAAATTTTGAAAGAATTTCACCAATAAATTTAATATCTTTTAAAGTTCTTTTGTTTAGTTCTTTAAAAATTCATTGTGGGTCAAATCCACTTTCATCGTATAAGTAAGCAACTAATTTATGGGTTCTAGCTGATGTATCAGGGTATAAGAATCTACCACTATCAGTTACGATACCTAGAAAAATGTGTTCAGCAGCTTTAGGTGTAATTTTTCATTTAGCATCTTTTGCTAATTGAGCAATCATTTCAGCTGCAGCTACATAGTGTTCATCTACTCATAAATAGTCATAAACAATATCGCTACCATTTGGGTGATGATCAATTCTTAATGTTGCTGTGAATTTTTTATCTAATAATAATTTCGAACATTCAATTCTATCTGAGCTTGAAGCGTCACAAACAACACCAAGCGAGTCTGTGAAATCAATATCTTCAATTTTGTCATAATGGTAATGCATAAAATCAAAGGTATGAACATTATCACCAACTGTTCAAACTTTTTTATCTGGATAGTTTGTTCTAATTAATTCAGCTAAACCAGCTTGACAGCCTAAACAGTCACCATCAGGTCTAATATGATGGAAAATAATAATATTTTTATATTTCTTAATTGCTTTTAAAGCAACTTTTGAGTTACCAATAGGTTCCATATTTAATCTCCTTTTTTATTGTTCTTTGTTATAAAATGTTATATTATTAATCTAATACAATTTTAAACCATTATTTAAAAAATCTGCTCATTTTGTTAAAGATTTGAAAGTAAAAAAACTTAATAATTGCTAAAAATAAATTATTAAGTTAACTATATAAAATTTTTATTATTTAACTATAAAACAGGTTAATTAGTAAATTAATGCTTTTTAAGATTTTCTCAATCAACATAAATTCCATTATCAATATAATAGCTGATTAATTCACGATAAATCTTTTCATTAACTTCAGGGATACAAATATTTAAATAAGTATTTAGGTTTTTGAAAATGTAATAATAGCATTTAAGTTCTTTAGTTCATCTTCTTTTATTATTTTTAATATGATTTCCACATAAATAACCGCCATAATAAAGCTCAAAATCACATAAATTACCTGGACTACCACATTCTACACAGGTTTCAATGTTAGGTTGAATACCAAAATAGCCTAAACCGTTTGCTACTAAATAAGTTAATAAGTATACACTTTTACCTTCTTTTTGATGCTTTAAGCATTCAACATAAGCATTATAAATAGGTGGATAAGGATTAGGAAAATGCTTTAAAAATTTAATAGCTTTATCAATAAAAATTTTTCCGAAAAACGCATTTTCATAGTCTGGTTCGACAATTATATTAGCCTTTTTTAATCGAGCAACTTTATTTTTAAGACGTGTAGGAAAATATTCAATTTCAGAAATTGAACCAGGCAATAAGTTTGGGCGATTTTTAGATGTTGGTTTAAAAATACCAGAAGCTATAAGGGTTAAAATCCCATGATCAGTTAAAGCAGTTACTAGAGCGGCATTTTCAACTTCTGCATATTCTTTTACTTCTAAAATAATCATTTTTTCTATTTTTTCAGTCATATATATTTAATTTTATAATATTAATATTAATTTATAGTAAAATACTAAATTATTCATTCCAGAAATAAAAGTCCCAACATTTGAAAATGTCGGGATTTTTCTGTCCTTTTGGTAAAATAAAAATGATAAAAAGAAAGGACAACATAATTATATATGAAAAACGATAAAAAAATTTTCTGTACTTTGGTTAGAAGTAAAAATGTGCATAACAAAATTCAAACTTCACAAATTCATTTCGCTGTTGATAAGAATTACTCTGAAATTTTAAGCCGCTCGAAAAACTACTCGACACACAAAAACCATATCGGTTTTGCAGAAGTGTTTCAGATAATATATGGATTACTAAATTTTCAATCTTTAAAAGAAATATCTCAAAATATTGAAATATCGACTAAAGCGATTAAAAGGTTTTTATTTAAATATTCAAAAGGAATATATTTAGGCAAAGGCGATAGAAAAACCTGTGATTGTTGTGATGCTAAAATTAAAAAAGTTCGTTATTTAAATCTTGATGAATTTATGATAAATGTTGCTAATTTTGATAAAAGTAAAAGAATAGCATATTCAAAAAAGAAAATAGAACAATATCAAGATTTTAGAAATTTTTGAACAGAGCTTTTTGATGATTATACCCAAAATAGAAATAATAAAGATTTAGCAAAAAGAACGCCTAAGCTAAGCGCTAACGAAATATTAAGAAGATTTGAAGAAAAGTATCCAAACAGCTATAAACCTTCAAAATCTATGGTATATAATTTGATATCACAAAGAGTCTTTAAAGACCTTGAAATAGGCATTTTGGTCAATTTATCCACCAAAGGAATTAAACAAAAACGACCCCCAAAAAGAGACAGTCGAAAGCTTAAAAAGATTGGAGTTAGCATTGATCAACGCAGCACAGAAATCAATGAAAGACTTAGAGATAATGATTATGAATTAGATACTGTTATTGGTTCAAAAACTGATCAATGTTGTTTCGTAACGCTAATTAATAGAAAGACTAGACGCTTCTATTTTCATATGGTACGGCGGACTAGCGCTGGTGTTAGAGATGGGCTGATATACCTAATGCAAAAATATAACTTGACAATAGATTCGCTAACCATAGATAATGGTAGTGAAAATGCGAAACTAGATGAAGTGCCAGGTATTAAGCAAATATATAAATGTCACCCATATTGTTCGGGAGAAAAAGGCTCTATCGAAAACTGCCACAGGTTATTAAGACGGTATTTTAAAAAAGGCAAGTCTATAGACCCTTACTACGGTCAAGATTTGACTCCTGTTATGGATTTTATAAATAATTACAAGAGAAGCATTCGCTTCTAATCCAAACTTTTTATGTGCTAAAAAGTTTGACAAAAAGGCACTTACTTTTTTGGAAAAAAGTAAGCAAAAACTCAAGTTTTTTACAAAACTTGGTATTTTCGTTTAAATTTTTTTAGGATTTTAAAGCTTTTCTTGGTAATAATTTATAATTTTTGTAACATTTTTGATTTTACGCAAAATTAGGACTTTTAAAATTGGAATTTATAGTAAAATACTAAATATTATTACTAATAATAAGCACTCTAAGCTTTAAATGATATTAAAGGAGTACTAATGACAAATAATGAAGTAGAAGAAATTTTTCTTGGTATCCTAGAATCGACACCTGGTGTTCATGCCATCATTAAAAATAATGATGCCGAAACTAAATCACCAGCTGATTTTAGCGTTATTAAAAATAATGACGATATATGGAATTTCACTGCAACAATTAAAATTTTAAAGAACACAAAAGCAAAAGATATTATTGCTAATATTTCAAGTTTATTAAAATATAGCTTAAGTAAAAAACATCAAAAAATTGGAAAAATTAATTTATTCATAGGAGGGTTAAATAATGATTAATAATAAAGTTGTTGATGGTAAGACATATGCTGAATTAATTATTTCAGGTGCCAATAACTTAATTAATAATAAAGAAAGAATTGACGCTCTTAATGTTTTCCCAGTTCCAGATGGTGATACTGGTACTAATATGTCTAGTACTGTAGAAGTTGCGGCTAAAGCCTTACAAAATAATAATAGTAATAATTTAGGTGAAGTAGCTACTATAGTTTCTAAAAATATGCTTTTAGGTGCGAGAGGAAATTCTGGTGTTATTTTAAGCCAAATTTTTAAAGGTTTTGCTTTAGCTTTTGCTAATAAAGAGCAAGTTGATGTTTTAGGTTTATTAGATGGATTTAAAAAAGCAACAGAAAGAGCTTATCAATCAGTTCTAAAACCAGTTGAAGGAACTATTTTAACCGTTATTAGAGAAACAACCGAAGCACTTGAAAAGAAGATTAACAAGAATACAACCTTTGAAGAATTCTTTATTTTTGCAAAAGATTTTTCAAGAATGGCTTGTGATAATACACCTAATAAGCTTAAAATCTTGCGTGAAGTTGGGGTAACTGATTCAGGTGGTGAAGGTCTACAAGCTTTCATTTCCGGAATGACAAGTTATGTTTTAGGAACCCCTGTTGAAATTAGTCAAGGTGAACAACCAATTGATAAATTCATAAGTAGCGAAGAAGTTTATAATTGTGAATTTGGTTATTGTACTGAATTTATTATTACTTTAAATGATGTAGATACCTTTAATAAAGAAACCTTTGAAAAAAGTTTAATGAAAAAAGCTAATTCATTAGTTGTTGTTCAAGATAATGAATTACTTAAGGTTCACGGACACACATTAAAACCAGGTGATTTATTGAACTTTGGTCAAAAATATGGTGAATTTTTAAAAATTAAGTCAGAAAATATGACTTTACAAGCCGAAAATTCAAGAAACAAAAATGTTGTTATTAATGATAAAGAAGAAAGTAATGCAAAACAAAAATGTGCTATTGTTTCATGTAACTTAGGTTCAGGTATTATTAATAAAATGAAAGAATTAGGCTGCGATGTGATTGTTGAAAGTGGTCAAACTCAAAACCCGTCAGCTGCTGATTTAATTGATGCGATTAAATCATGCAATGCTAAAGATGTTTTCATTCTTCCAAATAATTCAAATATTTTCTTAACTGCTGAACAAGCTGCTCAAGCTATTTCGAATAAAAAAGTACATATCATTCAAACTAGAACTCAAATTCAAGGTATTAATGCTATGCTCGCATTTAATAAAGATACTTCAGCAAAAGAAAATAATGAACTTATGTCTGAAATGATCAAATTAGTTAAAACTGGTGAAGTTACAACTGCTGTTAGAGATACTAAATTAAATGGTGTAAAAATCAAAGAAGGACACTTCATTAGTATTTTAGATGGCAAGATTATCTCATGTAAAGATACATATTTAGATGCTGCTAAAGCTATCATTGATAAAGTTACTGATAATTCTACTGAACTTATTACCATTTATTATGGTAATGATGCTACTGAACCAGATGCGTTTGAATTATCAAATTATATTTCTAAAAGTTATGACTGTGATGTCGAAATTGTAAGCGGAAATCAACCTAACTATCACTTCATTATAGGTTTTGAATAAAAAAGCAAAAGGAGTTATACATGTATAAAATAGCTTTTGATATTAATGGTAATGATAATGGTATTAAAGCTAGCGTACAAGCTAGTGTTACTTTTTTAAAAGAAAATCCAGATTTTGAAATTACTTTAATTGGTCCAGAACAAGAAATTCTTGCTTTATTTGATCATAAGAAAAATATTCAACCAAATAATTTAAAAATTATTGATAATCCAAATATGCCTACTGATAAAAAGAATTTTCACAAATCATTAAGAGAAAACACATCGATGAATATTGCTTTAGATATGGTAGCAAACAAAGAAGCTGATGCTGTTTTAAGTAGCGGAGATTCAGGTGCTTATTTAGCTTGTGCTACTTTTAAACTTAAAAGATTTGAAGGTGTTTCTCGTTCAGCGTTTATGCCACTTATGCCTACAATTGTTGGTAGAAAATTTTTACTTTTAGATGTTGGAGCAAACATTGAAACTAAAAGTGAATATTTAGTTGAATGAGCTAGAATAGCAAATATTTATGCTAAAGCATTATTAAATATTTCAAATCCAAGGATTTCTTTAATCAACATTGGTACCGAAAGTTATAAAGGATTACCAATCGTTCAAGAAGCAAATGATGCTTTAAAACAGGACAATTCGTTAAATTACATAGGTTATATAGAATCAAGAAAATTACTTGAAGGTACAACAGATGTAGCGGTAATTGATGGCTATGGTGGTAATTTAGTTCTTAAAAGTTATGAAGGAGCTATCCTTAGTTTCAAAAATCTTTTAAAGAATAAAATTATGCTTAAACCAATAAGAAAACTTGGTTATTTATTAGCAAAAGGTGCTTTTGTTGATGTTGCTGAAACATTAGATTATCGTAATGTTGGTGCTGCTTGATTAGTTGGACTAAATGGTGTTGCTATCAAATGCCATGGTAACAGTGATACTAAAGCTTACATTGGAGCCTTAAAACAAATCAAGATGGTTTTACAAAATAATGTGCTTGAAGAAGTTAAAAAAGGCTTAGAAGCTACTACTGAAGGTGAAGTAAATGCTTAATAGTTTTGATACTAAAACACCTATTTCATACCGCAAAAGTGAAATTCAAAAGAGATTTAAGATTCATGAATTTAAAAAGTTTTTAGAAAAATATCACATTGAAGTTCATAATCTTGATACCTACATTTTAGCTTTAACTCATGGGTCTTGTCATCCACATGATTCTGAAAATAATTACCAAGTTTTAGAATTCTTAGGTGATGCTATTATTCAATTTTTAGCTAGTGATTTTATTTTTAAGAAAACTACACAAGATAAAGCTCAAGGTCATTTAACTTTGCTTAGATCACAAATGGTAAGAACTGAAACTTTAAATCAATTAAGTGATGAACTCAACTTAAAACATTTTTTATTAATTCATCCTAAATTTGAAAAAGACAAAATTTTAAAATCAGAAAAAGTTGGAGCTGATATTTTCGAATCATTAACAGCAGCTATTTATCTTGATAACGATTTACAAACTGCTAAAGATTTTTTATACAAAACATTATTCATTGAAACTAAAGATTTATTTAGCTATTCTAATTTAAAAGATTACAAAACTATTTTTCAAGAAGAAGTACAACTTATGAGCAAAAAGCCAGTTTCTTATAACACATATCAAAATGGTGATCATTTTGTTTCAGAAGTTAGCTATGATGGCATCATTTATGGTATTGGTGTAGGCAAAAATAAAATGCATGCTGAAGAAAATGCGGCAAAAGCTGCATTAACAAAATTAATAAAAAAATAAACAAAACAAATCATTATTAATATAATTATTATTAGTAAGCAGGTATTAAAGTTTAATATAAAACGGAGGTTGAATATGAAATTAATTAAGGTTGAAGCACACGGTTTCAAATCATTTGCTGATCCAGTAGTTTTAAAATTTGATGGTGGTGTAGCCGGAATTGTTGGTCCTAATGGTTCAGGTAAATCAAACATTAATGATGCGATTAAATGAGTTTTAGGAGAAAGAAGTGCTAAAGAACTTCGTGGAGATAACATGGATGATGTTATCTTTGCCGGTTCAAAAACTGCTAAACCAATGGATAAAGCAGTTGTTACTTTAACTTTTGATAATAAAGACGGATTAAACAACATCCCACATGAAACTGTTACTATTAGTCGTGTACTTGAAAGAGGTAATGGTAATAACCAATATTATTTAAATGGTGAATTATGTCGTTATAAAGATATTAAAGATATTGCAATGGAAAGTGGGATTGGAAAAAGCTCACTTGCGATTATTTCGCAAGGTACAGTTAGTGATATAGCTGAAGCTACTCCTGAAGAAAGAAAGGCAATTTTTGAAGAAGCGGCTGGTGTTTCAAAATATAAATTCCGTAAGAAAGAAGCTTTAAGCAAATTAATTAAAACTCAAGAAAGCTTAGACAAAATTAGAATTTTAATTCAGGAAATTGAAAGAAAACTTGCTCCTTTAAGAAGACAAGCTGAAAAAGCAAAAATTTTTATTGCTAAAAGTGAAGAACTTAAAAGTGTTGAAGTTGGTTTATTAGTTAAACAAATTAAAGATAATTCTTTAATCTTTGAAAACCTTAGTAAAGAACTTGAAGGTGTTCAAGAAACTGAAAATGATTTAAAAAGAAGAATTTCTGAAGTTGAAAACCAAATTGCCCAAAACACCCGTTTTAAAACGGAAGACGAATTAAAACTTAAGGAATTAATTGAAGAATTAAACAAAGTTAAAGACCGTCTTAAAAACTTAGATATTCACAATGCTACCCAAAAAGAAAAAGACCGTTTAATCGCTGAAGGTTTAATTAAAGTAAGTAATAAAGAAAGAATTGAATCATTCCAAAAATTAATGACTGAATCAATTCGTAAGATTAAATACTTTGAAAACCAAATCCTTGTTCTTAGAACTAGATTAAATGAAAACAAAGAATTAATTGAAAAATATGAACAAGAAATTGGTTCAATTAACATTCAAATTAATAAAAAACGTAATGATTTATTAAAAATCGAAGTTAATATTAACACAATTAGAGAACAAAAAGAAAATAACTCAATGTTATTTAAAGGAACCAAAACCATTATCGAAAATAAAGGTTACTTCAGCAAAGCTCTTAAAGGAACTGTAGCTGATTTAATTAAAGTTAATTCTGATTATTCAGCTGCTATTGAATCAGTTTTAACTAATGCTTTACAACATTTAGTAGTTGATAAATCAGAAACGGCTGTTAAAGCAGTTAATTTCTTAAAAGATAATAATGGTGGTAGAGCAACATTCATTCCTCTTGCCTCAATTCAGCCTAAAACCGTTCGTGATGATCATTTATTAGCTATCCAAGGACATCCTGGATTTATTGGAATTGCTAGTGATTTAATCGTAACTGAACCTATGTATCAAATTTTAGCTAAGTTCTTACTTGGAAATGTAATTGTAGCTTCAGATATTGAAAATGCTAACAAGATTTCAACCATTCTAGAACGTCGTTATATGATTGTAACACTTGATGGTGATACTATTAGACCTGGTGGTGTTATCATGGGTGGTACTAAATCTACTGCTCAAACTATACTTAATTTAGATGATAAATTAAGTGAATTAGAAAAGCTTGTACCTTCATTAGAAGCTGCAATCAAAGTGCATGAAGCTAAAGTTCATGAAATTCAAAACTATCGTAAAAATGCACTTGAATTTAATAATCAATACATTCAACAATTAAACTCATTTATTAACCAAAAAGACAATGAACAACTTATTTTGGACAATTTAAATGCCCAAGCAAAAACCATTGCTGATAGTTCAATTGCTGAAGAAATTAAAAAGCAAGAATTATCTTCAGATGTTTCTGACTATGAAACTCTTAGTTCAAGAAAGAGTGAATTAGAAATTGAAACCAAATCAAGAACTGAAAGAATTAGTGCTTTATCAGCTGATATTAGTGCTGCTCAAGTTCTTAAAAATGATTATGATGCAACCTTAAGAAAATTAATGGATTCATTCTCATACAAATTAAGAGATAAAGAAAGAGCTAAAATCTTCTTAGATCAAGCTAGAGAACGTCTTTCAACTCAATATAAATTAACAGTTGAAACAGCAGAACAACAAGGTTTTGAATTACAATTACCAGCTGACCAAGCTGCTGAAATCGTTCGTGATTTAAGAGAAGAAATTGAAAAACTTGGTAATGTAAACCTTGAAGCTCTTGATCAACTTATTGAAGAAGAAAAACGTTACAATGAATATGCTGAAGGTGAAAAAGAATTCACTGAAGCTAAAGAAATTCTTGAAAACGCTATTAGTGATATGGATAAAATTATTACTACTCGTTTAAACAGCATTATTCATGATGTTAACGAAGAATTCAATAATGTATTTGCAAGTATGTTTGGTGGTGGTAGTGCTAGATTATACTTCTCAGATCCTAAAGATATTTTAGAATCAGGAATTGGAATTGAAGCAACTCCTCCTGGTAAAAACATTAAGAACTTGAAATTGTTCTCAGGTGGTGAAAAATCACTTATTGCTATCTCATTATTATTCGCTATTCTTAAAGCTCGTCCTCTTCCACTATGTATCCTTGACGAAGTTGAAGCAGCGCTTGACGAAGCTAACGTTGTTCGTTATGCTGAATACTTACAAAAACTTAAAGAAAAAACTCAATTTATAGTTATTACTCACCGTCATGGAACAATGTCTAGAGTTGATGTATTATTCGGAGCAACCATGCAAAACCGTGGTGTTACAACTTTCTTTAGCATTGAACTTAGTGAAGCTAAGAAATTAGTTAAAGACGAACAAAAAGATTACATCTCAGAAAATCATAAGTCTCAAGATGAATCTAAAGAAGAAGTTAAAAAGCTTAAAAATCAAGTTGACACCTTATTAATTGAACTTGAAGATGATGACGATGACAGCAAAAAATAAATTAAAAATTTAATACCATGCTAAGTGGTATTATTTTTTGTTTTGTGCTGTTTAATAGGCTAAGAAGGAAAACTAAAGCACCTAAGAATGAATAAATTTAATTTGCTTAAATTAATTTAAATTTTCCCCCAAGAACCCTTAAAGGGCAAAATAAAAGCTTATTTTAACAATAAGCCTTTAAATTATTTTTCATTATTTTTAGCATTAGTCATTGAACGCATAACTGCATTAATTTGACTTTCTGATGCTTTACGACCCATTTGAGCAAACATAGCTTTGATCATGTTTCTAGTGATAGGAGGGTTTTCACGAATTTGCTTTTCGAATTTGTGTTTTGCAATAAAGAAACCTGAAAAACCACCAACGATTAAGCAAAGAATCGCAACCCCAACTATGATGCCGACTCATCCACCTACGCTCATATAATCCTCCTAATACATTATTTATATTTTAATATTTTATCATAAATATCACTATTCATGCTCTTAATTGTTTCAACAATCAAATCGCCGGCGCTCATTAAATCTTTAATCGAACAAACACCGATTGGAGAGTGTAAATATCTTTGTGGTAATGAAATAGTTGTAATGGCTGCTCCACCTTTTGAATATTGTAACATTGCTCCATCGGTACCACCGCCCATTGCTACAAACTTATAATGAGGGATTTTGTTTTCCCTACCAATTTTGCAAATATATTCAATTAGTCTTGGATCAGATAACATGCCTCTATCCATAATTCTCAAGGCAGCTCCATAGCCAATTTTTGTAGTGCCTTGAATACATCCTAATGTATCATGGCTACTTGTTGTATCTAAAGCAATAGCAATATCAGAATCAATTAAAGTAGCAACTGCTTTAGCTCCTCTTTCGCCAACTTCTTCTTGAACTGTACCAACTAAATATAAATCTACGCCAAGATCTTCATTAGCTAGTTTATTAGCAATATATTCTAGTGTACATACGCCTGCTCTATTATCCATTGCTTTTCCACCAACTAAATCTTGGTTAGTAAATCTAATAGTTTCACCAGACATCAATACTAAGTTTCCGACTTCAACATTATGATTTAAAGTATCTTCTTTATTTATAAAACCAAAATCAGCATATAAATCTTTCATAGTTACTGCTAATTTAGCTTTATCTCTTTCCATAATATGAATTGAAGTATGTCCAAATACTCCTTGATGTCTTTTGCCATCTGAAGATATTAAAGTTGCTTTTGTACCGATTACAACATTAGGTCATATGCCACCAACAGCATCCAATAATATTTGTCCATTACTGTCAATTGATTTAACAAGGAAACCAACTTCATCCATGTGAGCGGCTACTAAAAATTTAGGAGCATTTTTGTTTTTAGATTTTTTATGGAAAATAATTGAGCCTAAATTATCGTAAGAAATTTCATAATTTTTAGTATCAATATTCTTAATTAATAATTTAGCAATATTATTTTCATTTCTAGACATACCTTCTGCTTCAAGGTATTCAATAAGTCTATTTTTAAATGATTCTGCAGTCATTTTACTACCTCAAATTAATATTTATATTTTTGCTTAATGTTTCTATAAAATAGATTTTTAAATTATTATTTAATATTTAATATTGGAAGATATCCATTTTGCATACCCTCAATCAATACTTCTCTTTTTGTTTTGTCTGGATTAAATAGAACATCCTTTGTATCTGGGTAATATATATATACAAGTACAAAATCAGAACCATAAGTATTTTCTGATAAATCATTAGATGTGCTAGAATAATTAACTGGTTTTTTTGTCTTTCCACTATAACATTGAGCAACCCCAAATCAATAGTTGGTATCACTAGAATAATCTGAATTTAGTCCTACATATTGAAGTAAGTTTTTATTTGAGCCATAAATCGTTTCAATTTTTTCCTTATATGTTTCTGTTGAACCTTTTATCTTTGAATTAAGAATATCATTAAATACTTGTTGTAAACCTTTATAGGCTCATTTATATGAGTATACTGGTCATCTTCAAAAAACATCAGTTCTATTAATGTAAAGTGCCGATAATAAGAATGTGTTGAATCTTCATATTGATTTATACCCACTTAATTGTCTTGCATCATTATATGATTTAATTAGTTCCTTCTTAGCTATTTCTTTATTAGCTATTAATTCATTAAAGTAATTAATTGCCAATGGTTTAAAAATAATTGATATTAATTTTGAGAATTTTCCCTGAAAAATTTGTACAATTGCTGTCGGGTCAAGACTTACCATCTCTGTATTACTAATAAACATTGGGTTATATATACCGAAGTATTCACCATTGTTATCATCACGAACAGGTGAGTAATCTAAAATCATATTGAAGAAATCTGAAAAAGCTTTTGGATTAACATCATTGAAAATAATTTGAATTGTATCCATTTGATCGAAAACTTTAGAAATAGAGATTTTTCCTTTACCATTTGAAATAAATGATAAAGCGCCATCTTTTAATGCTTTTATTAAAGCTTCTTTTCTTTGTTCATCTGAATAACCTCTAAAGTTTGTAGTTTGAATTTTATTAAATACTGAATTAATAGCATTATCCAAAATACCTGACTTTTCAATACCAGTAGCAAATGATCATATAAAATCATATATAGTTTTAGCATATTGTGCTTTCTTGTCATCAGGTAATTTATAACCAGATTTTTTAAGCGAGTCAAATAATATAAAACCAATTGGTTTAAAGACAGCGATTTTACTTGGAGTTGTAGTTAAGTATTTATATCATTCTTTAATAATTTGTTTCAAATTATTTATATTGTGTGAATTAAAGATTTTAATAATTACACTAAATCAATCGCTCACTTCATTACTTGTATATGTTTCTGAATTGTTAAAGATTTCTGTTAATAAGAAATCAAAGATTTTTAAGATATAGTTATTATTGTCATTTTCACTAAGAAGTAATTCACTTCAGAATTGTTTTGCTTCTTCTTCAGATAAGCCAAGTTTTTCAATACTTTTTACTAAATCAAAGTCAGCTATAAAGCTTTCAAAATGTTTGTTAGCTTTACCATTTTCTTTTTTAGTAATGGCTCTTAAAATGCCCAAAATGATTTCTTTTAAGGTGTTTTTGTGATTTTTAAAAGTATTTGAGTTAAGTAATATTTTAACAAATGAATAATCCTTAAAGTTAAATTCTTTAACAATAGCTTTACCAATTTTTTGAGTAAATTCTTTGCTATCATTTGAAACTTTAAGAGCTTCAATTAATCCATTGAACACATTTGTAGTCACTTTAAGTTTTTCAAATAAAGAAGGTAATTCTTCATATAATGATTCAAATAATTCTTTATTTTTAGCATCATCAGCTTTTATATCATATTTACCAACATTATGTTTTCATAAGTTTCATAAAACATTTTTAGCAAGTTTTTGTCTTAAAATAACATCGATAAATCCACTAACACTTGAAATTAATAAATCAATATTTTGTTTGTTGCTTGTTTTATTAACAATTGCTTTGAAAATAGTAAAGAAGTTATCATTTTGAATAATAATTTCACTATTACTATCAATGAGATTTAATAAGTTATTGAATAATCTAGAAAGTTTATTTGTATTAGTGTTGTCTTGGAAGATATTTTTAAAGAATTCATTTAATGAATCAACAGTAAGTGCTTTAGCAATAGGTTCTAATGATTCTTTGTTTTTGTAATTATTAATAGCATTAGTTGTTTTTTCATTAATTACTTTAGAAATTTTTTCAATTACTGAATTTAAAGCTAAGATATTAAGAACTAATTTAGTAACTGTATTTCTTGTGTTTTCATTTTTAAGAATATTAGTTTCCACAATCGCTTTAAGTACATTTGAAAGTGATTTAGCGAAGTTATTTTTGCTAAATTGTTCTTTAAAGTGAGTTACTAGTTTATCAGTTAATGATTTAAATTGATTTTCACTCTTAGGTTTAGAAGGATCATATTTTGATAATGTTTCAAATAATCATTCATAGATTTTATTGCTTAATCCTAAAGCGTCTAATAATTTATCTTGTGATTTTAATAAGCTATTTGTAAGAAGAATTAAATCACCTTTTTCAATATTCTTTAATACATCATTTAGAACTGCTGGTTTGCCGTCTTTAGCTGTTTTATAAATATATTCACAAATTATTTTGCTTATAAATAATCTAGTAGTTTCGTTTGAAGATAAGGCATTAATAATGTTTTTAGTATTGTTAATTGCATTGCCTAAACGTGTGTAATTAAATTGAGTTCATTCAGCTCAAATAACAATAGCATTAATAAATTTAAGTTCTTTAAAAGTATTTGAATTTAATTTAGGATTATTAGATGATGTTCCAAAAATACCATTGTTTAAAATACTTACTAACAATTTCTTGAAGCCATCATTTTGTGCTAAGACTTGAACAGTTGTTTCAATTTCAGTATTATTAATATTTGCATCTGGAAGATATTTCTTAAAGACTTTAATAAGAATATTTTGAACTTCTTGAATGCTTATTAAATCACTAACTAATGAATATACATGTTCTATTTTCTTATCAGAGAAATTATGAACAAGAATACCAACCACTGGTTTTAAGTGTGAAGCATTTCTAATTTTAAGTTTTTCATCTTTACTTAATATAAATAATGTGTCGATTAGAGAAGAAATGACATTATTAAATGAATCTTTTGTAATAATTTGATTTCAAATCTTTGTAAATTCAGCACCAGTAAGATATTCAGTAACTTTTGTATTTTTATCGATTGCATTTGATATAGCATCAATCACTTTTCTATATGAAAGAATGTTTTTAATCAATTTAGTTACTGTTTGTTTGTTTTCGTTGGTTTGTAATTCATTATTATTGATTAATTCTTTAATAATGGTTAAGATTCAATCAATCTTAAATTCTAATTTACCACCCTTAGAGAATAAACTCTTGATGCTATTTAATAATTTGTCATTATTTTGAGGATATTTATTACCGAGCTTAAATCCTACATTGCCAAAGAAGGCAAGTAATGTTTTAATTAGTTCAGATGAAGGATCAATTTTATCTAATAATTCAGGTACTGATGGTAATAATGATTCAATTAATACCTTAAATTCGTTTTCGGTAATGCCTTTAAGAATAGCATCATAGTTATCATGAATTGGTTTATAAACAAATGAAGATATAACATCATTAAAGGATGCATTCTTTAATAATAAATTAAGGATGTTTTTTACATAATTAATAATTGTTGTCTTTTCTTTATTGGCTGTAAATCAGTCTTTTACAACATTTTCAAATGGTTTTAAGTTATTGAAGTCAGGATATTTTGTCGTATCAAAGATAGTATCTCTTAAGAAGGCGTTTGCTAATTTTTGAACATCTTCAGATTTAAGAATTAATTCAAATAATGCCTTAAATTCATCGTTTGAAATATCACTAAATGATGGAACAAGTTTCTTGAAGATTTGAATAGTTTCTGGTAATGATAATGCTTCAAGGACAGCTTCGTAAATTTCTTTTAAGTTATTTGAGCTAATTCAATCGGTCATTAAAGTATCAACAAATTTCTTTGCTGTGTTAGCACTAGCATGATTACTTAAAGTATTAATTGCTTTTTCAATAATTGTATTTACTAAAGTTTGAACTTTATTAAGTTTGATTGCTGTATTAATATAGTCAATAAATTCTTGACGAGTAGCAAAGTATTTAATTAATTTAGATTGATGTTTATCGTAAACATTGTTTGCTAAAAGATCGCCAAATTTATTTTGAGTGATGAAGTAATTGAATACATTTTTAAGAAGTTGTTTAACAGTATGATCATTTCTTCTAGTAACAACTTTTTTAACTAAATCAAAAATGTTAGCGGTTTTGCCTTCTAATAATTTAAAGATTTTGTTCATTAATTCATCAGTATTAACTTTATTATTATTTAAATTAGCAGTTCCAAAAGCATTGAATACAAGTTTGTAAATTTCAACAAGCTGGAAGTCTTTACTAAATTGTTCATTGTATTGAGCGAAAACATCTTTAAGTAATTGCTTAAAGTCATTGATTGAAATTTGTTTAAAGATTTCTTTAGGTGCATTCGATTGAATTAATGAAGCAATTAAAGTAATAATTGGTTCGCTCTTAGCTACTTTAATAATAAGGCTATTTAATTTATTAGCATATTCAGCATTCTTGTTTTCATCTCCAAAGAAGTGTTCGAAGATATATTCTTTCTTAGTAATATTTGCTAAATCACCATTTGGATTAAGAACTATTACATTAAAGAATTCTTTTACAAAGTATTGAACTTCATCAATGTTAATTAAATCTTTACATGTTTTAATTCAGTCATCGGTTGATAATACTTTCAAGTTGTCTGAAATGGTATTTGAACGAATTGTGCCTAAGAATATCTTAAGTTCTTTAAGATTAAGTAAATCTGTAATTCAATTTGCAAAGTCTTTTGTTTTAATATCCTTAACAACTTTTTTAAGTAATACGACTACAAGAGTACTAAAGTTTTTAGCACTTTGAATTTCTTTAGGACTAATTTCAAATAATGAATCAATTATTTTATCAATAATCTTTTTAGTTGAGTTTGTTTCAAAGACTGCTTTTAATAATTTGACAGTTTGATCAACAGTTATATATTCTTGTGGTGGATTTGAAACATTGAATAATTTTTTGCTATTATTAATCTTCTTAGCAATTGCTTTAGCAAGAGGTTGAACAATTAAATCACCACCTTTACCTATTACATTTAATATTAATTGTTTAATAGCAGGTGTGTATTTATTAATGTTAGGCATTGAAGCAATTGTCTTAAATACTCTAAAGAAGTAAGCTTGGAATTGTTCACTGCCAGCTTTATTAATTTCTTCTTTAATTACTTTAAAAATGTCACCAATAAGTTCTTCAGTTTTTGCTGAATTGTTAAATACTTCAAAACCATAAGCTCCAACTTTGTGCAAGATTGAACTAAGTACTCTTTGGATAACTTCTGCTTTAGGTAAAATATCTTGATGTTTATTAATTACTTCTTCAAGGAATGAAGTTATTAAGTTCTTATCAACATTCTTAAAGATATCAGCTTGTTTCTTTTCTAATGTTATAACAACAATGTTTGCTAGTAATTTTGAAGCATTGTTTTTATTAAGCATTGACTTAATATAATCAATTGATCATTTAGCAATATCCATTGTTCTGTTTTTATCGCTAAGTCAGTTTTTAAGTACATCATTAAATATTTTCTTAAGGTTTTCTTTAGTATTTTTATTTTTATCAAATACTAAATCAACTGTGAATAAGCCTTTTTCGATAAAACTATCAAGTATAAATTTGAAGTTTGGATCATTTAATGAACTTGTAATTAAATCTATTACGTTGTCAGCACTTATTAAATTAGCAAAACTTGGAGCTTTCTTTTTAATTAAGTTTGTAATTAAATCCTTAAAGATTTTGCTTGTTTCAGGCATTATAGCAATTCTTTGAATTAATGGTGATAATTGAGCATATGCGTTGCTTTGTGTAAATCCTGAGAATACTAATTTAAGTAAATCATTTAATTTATTAATGTTTTGAACTTCACTTTTATCAATTTTAAAGAATTGAATAATCATGTATGGAATGATATTTTTTGCTTCGCTAGTTGCTAATGATTTTTGGATTAAAGTAATTAGATCAGCTTTAGAAATTAAATCTTTATGTTTGTTTTCATCATAAATTTTATTAACAATTAAAGTAGCAAGATTATCTTTTTCACGGTTGTTAAGGTAGATAAAAATGTTAGTTGCAATCTTAGAAATTGTTTCTTTATTTTCTTTGAAGTCATTATCGATCAATATCTTAGCAATTTCAAGAATATCTTTATTGACATCTTTGAATGCATCTTTAACATTAGTCATCACTTCATCAATTACAGTCTTAAATTGTTCCTTAGTAACATTTTTAATGTTAAAGCCTTTAGATGCAGAAAGTTTGAAAACACCATTTACAAAACCTTTTAATGCATTTTGAATTAAATTAAATTTACTATCAACATCGGTTATACTATTTAAAATCTTGTTAATTAAATCAGATGATTCTTGTTTTGAAACACCAGTAAATAATCATGGATATTTATCTGTAAATTTAGAAACAATATTTGAAATAATTAATTTAGCTTTTGAATCTTTAAGTAAGGAGTTAATAATACCTTGGAGTATATTACTAATTGTATTTAAATTAGTTGAACCAGTATTATTTTTTGCAATAAAGATTTGTCATAATTCATTGAATGAAGTGGCATTTTTATATTCATCCTTGTTATCAATGATGTTTGTGATAATGTCAGTAATCATTTGTGAAAGGTAAATTTTATTATCTTTATTTTTAGCTGTTAAAACTGATTTAAGAAGATATTCTACATCATTTTTGGTTGTATAATCTTTAGCTTTTGAAAGTAATATTGCATCAGCCATTTTTGAAATAAATTGAGTATCTTGAGATAAAACATTAAATCATTCATTAGTTAGGGCACTAAATTTATTCTTGAAGTTAACAATCTTATATGGTGATTCAAAGATCTTTGTGTCAGTAAAGAACGAAACAAGAAACTTCACTAATCTAGGTTCATTAGTGAATGCATTTTTAAGAGCTTTTGTGAATTCTTTAAAGTTTGGTTTTCCGTTTCCAACTGCTTTATAGTATTCTTTTTGAGTTTCTAATAAAGAATCTGAGAAATATTTAGACTTGAAAAGTCATTCTTTAATAGAATCCATTATATTATCACCAGGTTTTAATAAGAATTGTTTGAAATCTTCACCAGCTACTCCTAAACTCTTATAGAATTTAGACTCAAAGAAGATATTTTGAATTTTGTCGAATGCTAAATAAAACATGTCTTTGCGATGTAATACACGATTGATGTAGTTTTCTTCTTTTCTTTCTTTACGATATCTTAAATAAATTAAATCATTAGAAGTTTCAAAAGTGAATTTATTAATTGAATCTCCAAAAATATTAGTGATTGTTTTAAATGGATCTTCAAGTTTAAATTGTAGGTAGAATGATTCAACATCTGATGCGAAGTATTTTGCATCTCATGGAATGTTATGTTCTTTAAGAACACTTTCTTTTCTGGTAGGAATTATTAATTTCATGAATATGTCTTGAGCTATTCTCTTGTAGCCAAAAACACCTGGATGAATTTCAAACAAGTTAGGTACTAATTGCCTTAAATTTTGGTTTCAATATGATGATTGGTAACAATCCATGTAATTAATTTTGTTATTAAAGGCACTATTTTTAATTCTTTCATTTAACAAGTTAATTACTATTTGACCAATGCTATTTACTTCTTTATCACTATTTGGAGCTAATGAAGATTCTAAAATTCTAAAAATGTGTGGAATTGGTAATGGATAACCAATAATGTTGATGTTGGCTGTTTTGGTTCTAGCCTTTAAAACAGTCATGAATTCTTTTAGTCTTTCATTAAAAATGTTGAAAACGGGAAGTAATTGATCACTCACAACATGAGCTATTTGTGAATAATCTAAGTTATTATTTTTGATTTGAGCAACGATATCTAAAAGCGGAATATTACCTAAATTTTGGAGCAAGATTTCCATAAAGTCATTTGCTCCCAAAGTCATTGTGATTAAGTTAGATCTTCTTAACTCATTAATTAATTGACTTCTAACTTTTCCACTTAAGACATTAGCACCAAATTTATTTTTAAGTTGTTCCACTTCTTCAGCAGTAAATTGATCATCTTCTTTGCTGCTTAAAAGTAATGTTCAATCTTTTAAAGTTGTATTTGAAGTCGCAAAGTTTTTGAAATATTCTAGTTTTTTATCAGAAATTTTATTGATAAAACTTGCTAAGTAAACAGGATATGAAATACCATCAAAAATTTGTTTGTGAAAATCAAAAGAACCAGGGTAATCCTTGGTAAGTTCAGAATCGAAACCTGCAGTAATAGAGTCACCTAAAGCAACATATCTTACTTTTCTTGTTTCAGTAATAATGTTTGGACTTTCAGCTCTATCGTTAAATTCGATATTTTTATCGTCACTTGGAATAAGTGGTTTATTGTTATCTCTTACTGGTAAACCTGGAATGTCTCCACCTTTAGTGTATGAAACATTCTTGTGTTTAGCAGATCTTTCAATGTCTTTATCTCCAACTGGAATGAATGATAACCCAACTGCTAGTGATACAGTTAGACCTAATATTACGCAGCTGGCAATGATTAGTGATTTTCTTTTGAGTTTCATGATAATCTCCTTTACTTAAAAAGTTTTTATCTTTTTAAATTTAACTTTGTTATATTATAACAAAGTAATTTAAATACCTATTAGATACATTTATAGCCTAATTTATCCAAATAACACTATAAAACAAATAAATTTGGCAAATTTGTTAATTTCTTGTAATCATTCTAAATAGTTCATTCTAAATAATTTTACGAATACTTAGAAAAATAAAAAAAGGTTTAAATTAACTTAAACCTAATTTGAAATAATGATAAATACTATTTTTTATTACTATTTTCTTTCTCTTTTTCAGCTTTACTTTCCAGTTTTTTAAGCCGTTCTCTTTCATCCACAATTTTATTTGCTAATCTTTCAATTTCTTTATCGACCATATTATAAAATTCATTTTTAGCTTCAGAAATTTTTTCAGGTTCTGCTTTCTTAGCGGTTTTTGATTCCTTAATTGATGTAATAACGGTAGCCGAGATAACACCACCAGGGATAGCAATAATTGCAATACCAACAATTGAAATAATAGGTACGATCATTCTTGAAAATGGACTCTTAGGCGTAAAGCCTCCATAACCTATCGTTGTTAGTGTTATAGCACTGAAATATAGGGCTTCTGGGAAATTTCTAACTGTTGAAGATCCAGCTGGACTAGTTTCATAACATTCATTTACTCAATACTCTTGGTTAGCTATAAAACCTTGCATGTCGACTGCTTTGCCAGGATGTAAATGCTCATATTAAGTAATGTACATTGCTCTAGCTTGTTCAATAACTCATTGAGTTTCAGTATATCAAATAGTTAAACTAAATAATACTAATAACAAGCAAACGAATATAATAACGTTAATTAAAATTACTTTGTCATTTTTTAAAGCTTTTGCCATTCTTGAAAAGACTGGGAACATGTTCAAAAGCATAATCAATCTTAAAATACGTAAGAATTTGAATGCTTTAAAAGCTTCTAAAACTTTATAATCGTGTCCGGTGTAAATATTAATTACATATAACGATGGTAAAATCGAAATAATTAAAACTCAAAAACCAGGGGTCAGTGGATAAGTTAAAACTGATTTCCATATTTTGACATGTGTATAATCACGAGCCGGGTAGGTTACTCAGTGAATTACTAAATCAAAAATCAAGAAAAAGAATGTAAATAATTCAATATTTTTAACTGTTAAGTTGTGAATATTATTAAATTCTCTTTGCAAATAAAAGTTTACGAAACTAAAAAGAATAATAATTCCAACTATAACAGAATAGATGTCTCTAAATACTCTTGATACTATCGCTTTATATTTTTGTTTTGGATCATCGACTTTGGGAAAATCACTTTCAGGTCCAAAAACAATGCTTAAATATTTTAGAGGATTTTTCTCTAACTGTGTCGCGCAACTATTTTGCACTGTGTTTTGTTTTATATTTAATAAATTCATGGTTAAATTATACTTTTTATTTTTAGTATTAAATTAAATTATTACAACAAAATATTATAATAAGTATATCAAAGGAGGTTATTAATATGGAAAATACACAAACAACAAATGATTTTGGTAGTTTGTTATCTAATTTTATTTTAATGTATTCATGAATTATTAATTTAATTGTGTTTCCAGTAATCATTTTTGCACTTTTAATAGCAATATGACTTTCAACAGAAAATAAAATGTATTTTTATCACGGTAGAATTACTAGAGAAGTTTGCAATAAACAAGACAAACGTATGTCTAATGAATTCTTTGATGTCTTAGAATTTACCGGTAAAAAAATTAATAAATTATGAGTTAGTTTATTTGTAATTACGCTATTATGATTAATTTTTACAGTTGCTACAACGATATACTATATATTATTTACTATTATATTGAAAGCAATTTTACTTTCTTCATCTCTAAAAGAAACTGCTTTAAATATTTTTATCTTAGCCATTACTTCAATTAGCTCGATTATCATCTTTTATTTCTTTGGAAGATATATTTGCGTTAAGAAAAATATAACTAAATGAAAGACAATGAATAATGAATTAGTTGCTGATGATTCTGAAAATTTAAATGTTGTAACAGAATTAAACAATAATCCTTTAACAACTATTAATGATGTAACTCTAATAATTAATCGTGTTAATTTAAAAATTTCAACTAAGGTTCTAAAGAATTTTGCAATTAATAATTCAAATCAAAAACCTTCAAAACAAGCAGCTTTTTATAAAGAACATAAGAGAGGATTATTCGAGTTTTATACTCATATTCCAGGCTGCAAAGAAGTATTTATTCATGGTGAAACTCAACCATTTGATTATTATGAAAAATTAGTTTACGATATGATTTTTAATCACAATAATTAAACTTATATTTTTCTAAAAATACTATAAAACAACTAAATAAATAAATTAAATAGCATCACACTCATAATAACAATTTATGATGTGATGTTTTATTTTTGCATGAAAAAAATCTTTACACCGTAATGTAAAGATTCTAAAAATTATCTATTTACTTTTTAATTCATTAAGCATTTTGGTATCAAATACTTTTAAGAATTCAGTGATTAAATCTAAAGCGGCTTGTAAGTCAACTAATGAACAAACTCCAATAGGTGAGTGTAAGTATCTTTGAGGTAAACTTAATGTGATAGTTGGAACACCGCCTTGACCATATTGCAATTCAGCACCATCAGTTCCACCACCTTCAGCGATGTATTTATAAGCTGGAATATTGTGTTTTTTAGCAATATCAACTAACATATTTACTAATTTAGGATCTGTAATAACAGCTCTATCTTGAATTAATAATGCGGCACCTTTTCCTAAAACTGGAGTTCCTTTAATACATCCGGTTGTATCATGTGAAGCACCTGTATCAATAGCGAACGCTACATCGGGGTTAATAATGCTTACACTAGTTTTAGCACCACGAGTTCCAACTTCTTCTTGAACGGTTCCAACAATATATGTTTCATTAGGTAAGTCCATATCTTTAATTCTATTAGCTAATAAATCAATAACTGTAACACCAGCACGGTTATCCATTGCTTTACCACCAATTAAATTATTAGGCATTTCAATAGTTTCACCTGACATATAAACTCTATCACCAACTTCAATTCCAAAATCAATTGCTTCTTGTTTTGACATAAAACCGCAGTCTACGAATAATTCTTTTTCTGTAGGCGCTTTTAATCTTTTTTCAGTTTCTAAAATATGAATTGATGTATGTCCAAAAATACCATAAATCGCTTTATTTTCTCTATTTGTTACAACTTTTGCTTTAGTTCCAATTACAGCAACTGGTCAAACACCACCAACTGTTGAAACTAATAAGTTACCATTATCTTCAATACTTCTAATTAAATAGCCAACTTCATCCATGTGAGCAGCAATCATTACTTTAGGAGCATTTTTAACTTTAGGTTTATTTTTAATAATTAATGATCCGAAACCATCTCTTGAAAATTCTAATTTATTACTTTTAATATTCTTTTTTAATTCTTCAACAACTGGTTCTTCATATCTAGACATAGCTTCAATAGCCATGTATTTCTTTAATTTTGTTTTTAATTCATCATAATTTGCCATTTTGCTCTCCTTATTATTAATAATTATTTTTTAGATATTATACTTTTATTTTCGTATATGTTTAGCAATTGAATAAATGGTTTGTGAACTGAAATTCAAAAATAACGATTTTTTTAAAACAAATTAATTATTGGAAAAACATTAAAATTCTTCTTTTTTTGTGAACTGAACTTCAAAAATAACGATTTTTTTAAAACAAATTAATTATTGGAAAAACATTAAAATTCTTCTTTTTTAAAAGAAAAAAACTATAATCATCTTGGGTAGATTATAGTTTTAAAATTTTAAAATCTTTGCGTTTAAATGACGTCGAGATTTTTTGATTCTATTTCTAAAAGTCATTTATGGAAAAACTCTAGAATTTCATCGTTTTGAACAACAATATTCTTTAATGTTTCATCATCTGGATCAAACTTAATTAAAGCTTCTTTAAGCTTAAAAACTAAGTCATCAAGCATTCTATAAAAAGAATAGCCTCTTTTAGATCATTGATATATTTCTTTCGAATATGACTGACTAGAATCAAATTTAAAGTGAATACAAAATTGCTGAAAATCATTTAGCTCCTTGTCTTTTAAAATTTCAGTTTTGTATTCTTTTTGGTTTATTGAGAAACATAAACTTCCATCACTTTTAATAATAAATGCAGCATCGTCATCAGGCGAAATAAATTGCCTTTTGTTTTCTTCATTAACAGCGACATAAAACTTATTTTGAAATTGTACAGTTGATGCGTATATCTTTCTTTTTATTGTTAAGTAGACACTACATTGACTTTCATCCATTTTAGAAAATATATTTTTCTTGTGCTCATAATCTTTTTTATTTCTTTTATTATAAGCTTGAATGATTTCTTCTTTATTGTGAATAAAATCTTCAAATGTTTTTATTTTCTTTAAATGTAAATATGGAGGTAAGAATTGTTGTAGAGAATTATTTGCTCTTTCAACATGAGGTTTAAAAATGGCAATACTAGAGCTTTGGAGTTCTATACCTTTTGAATTTAAATACTGTTTTAAAGGCGTATCCGAATAATCAGTACCTCAAAAAGTTCTTCTTTTATCAGTTCTAATTATTTTTGGTTTACCATAATTTCTAAATAGATCTTCCAATAATTTCATATAGCCTAGATTAGTCTCTTCTTGTTCAATATGTACTGCTAAAACTCTTGAAGTTGATGAATCTACAGCTACATAAATATTAGATTTTTCGCCATTCATTCAACGATGTTCACAAGCATCAAGTTCAACTATTTCACCAAAATCAAGGTTATTATCTCTACATTTTCTTGCTTTAAACATTGTCGTTTCCATAGTTTCATTATATTTAATTAATCTTTTTATTGCTATTACATCTCCATTATTTTCTTTAAGTTTTCTTAAATTTTCTCTTGCTTTTTTCTTTGTTTTCTTGGTCATATTTTTTGAATAAAAACCCTTAGCAACCAGATTCTTTATGAATAATCTATAAGTCATATTGTTCTTGTCAAAATCTTTTAAGCAATAATCATAAAAAAATATTAATGAAACAGAACAATCGCATTTTCGGTCATATACATCATCAATAAAAGTGAGATATTCATTAATCAACTCATCAATCCTATTAGTGCTAATTTTTCTATGGTGTTGATTACCTTTATTTTTATGAGAAATAATTAAGCAATTGTTTAACACTTTATCTCTAAGTTTCTTTGCTGTATGCCAATTAATTTGCAAATATTTACTAATTCAAGTGATGGATTTATTCATATTTTTTGCTATAAATTCTAATCTGTACTCATTTCTAAGTTCATAATTCAGAACAATTTATTTTTTCAATTTTTTTCATAGCATAAATAAAGATACCAAAAAGTTAAAAATTCGTTATTTTTGAAGTTATTATAAGTATCGTATTTTTGAAGTTCACTTCACAATTAATTATTGGAAAAACATTAAAATTCTTCTTTTTTAAAAGAAAAAACTATAATCATCTTGGGTAGATTATAGTTTTAAAATTTTAAAATCTTTGCGTTTAAATGACGTCGAGATTTTTTGATTCTATTTCTAAAAGTCATTTATGGAAAAACTCTAGAATTTCATCGTTTTGAACAACAATATTCTTTAATGTTTCATCATCTGGATCAAACTTAATTAAAGCTTCTTTAAGCTTAAAAACTAAGTCATCAAGCATTCTATAAAAAGAATAGCCTCTTTTAGATCATTGATATATTTCTTTCGAATATGACTGACTAGAATCAAATTTAAAGTGAATACAAAATTGCTGAAAATCATTTAGCTCCTTGTCTTTTAAAATTTCAGTTTTGTATTCTTTTTGGTTTATTGAGAAACATAAACTTCCATCACTTTTAATAATAAATGCAGCATCGTCATCAGGCGAAATAAATTGCCTTTTGTTTTCTTCATTAACAGCAACATAAAACTTATTTTGAAATTGTACAGTTGATGCGTATATCTTTCTTTTTATTGTTAAGTAGACACTACATTGACTTTCATCCATTTTAGAAAATATATTTTTCTTGTGCTCATAATCTTTTTTATTTCTTTTATTATAAGCTTGAATGATTTCTTCTTTATTGTGAATAAAATCTTCAAATGTTTTTATTTTCTTTAAATGTAAATATGGAGGTAAGAATTGTTGTAGAGAATTATTTGCTCTTTCAACATGAGGTTTAAAAATGGCAATACTAGAGCTTTGGAGTTCTATACCTTTTGAATTTAAATACTGTTTTAAAGGCGTATCCGAATAATCAGTACCTCAAAAAGTTCTTCTTTTATCAGTTCTAATTATTTTTGGTTTACCATAATTTCTAAATAAATCTTCCAATAATTTCATATAGCCTAGATTAGTCTCTTCTTGTTCAATATGTACTGCTAAAACTCTTGAAGTTGATGAATCTACAGCTACATAAATATTAGATTTTTCGCCATTCATTCAACGATGTTCACAAGCATCAAGTTCAACTATTTCACCAAAACCAAGGTTATTATCTCTACATTTTCTTGCTTTAAACATTGTCGTTTCCATAGTTTCATTATATTTAATTAATCTTTTTATTGCTATTACATCTCCATTATTTTCTTTAAGTTTTCTTAAATTTTCTCTTGCTTTTTTCTTTGTTTTCTTGGTCATATTTTTTGAATAAAAACCCTTAGCAACCAGATTCTTTATGAATGATTTATAAGTCATATTGTTCTTGTCAAAATCTTTTAAGCAATAATCATAAAAAAATATTAATGAAACAGAACAATCGCATTTTCGGTCATATACATCATCAATAAAAGTGAGATATTCATTAATCAACTCATCAATCCTATTAGTGCTAATTTTTCTATGGTGTTGATTACCTTTATTTTTATGAGAAATAATTAAGCAATTGTTTAACACTTTATCTCTAAGTTTCTTTGCTGTATGCCAATTAATTTGCAAATATTTACTAATTCAAGTGATGGATTTATTCATATTTTTTGCTATAAATTCTAATCTGTACTCATTTCTAAGTTCATAATTAGAACAATTCATTTTTTCAATTTTTTTCATAGCATAAATAAAGATACCAAAAAGTTAAAAATTCGTTATTTTTGAAGTTATTATAAGTATCGTATTTTTGAAGTTCACTTCACAATTTTTACTTCTAACCAAAGCACAGAAAATTTTTTTATCGTTTTTCATATATAATTAAGTTGTCCTTTCATTTAAGCATTTTTATTTTACCAAAAGGACAGAAAAATCCCGACATTTTTAAATGTTGGGACTTTTACTTTTGGAATGAATCTTATAAACTACATATATATAATACTATCTACATTTTATTACTATGTGAAATAAGTCTTTGTTTTAAAAATTTAATAAATTGTTTATTATCATCAGTTTCATAATACTCAATAAATAAATCTCTATATTTATCTATGTCTTTATTTTTAATTAATAAAATCTTATTAAAATATTTGTTTAATAATAAATTACTAAAAACCATTGTGCTGCGTTTATTGCCATCATTAAAAGGTTGAATTTTCATTAATTTACAATGTAAAAGTAAAATATTGTCTTCATTCATTTCATATAAAGTATTTAAAATTAAATTATTAACTTCTTCATAAGAAACTGGTTTAGGAGTATATGAAGTACCAGTAATTTCAACATGACCCTGTCTTAATGTACCGTTTTGATAAATAATTTGATTACCAATTACTTTATTAATATTCATTAAAGTAATTAATGGATTTTTCTTATTGTATTGGATTTCTTCATTGGCAATTTGCTTATATACATCGTATAAATTCAAAACAATATATTGTTCATATTGACTTAAAGGTAGAGCACTTAAATCATTAATCATTCGTTTTGTTTGCTTTACAGTGATATTAACATTTTCTAAATTTGCAGCGTATGTAGTTAATTCATAAATATATTTAACAATGATACTAGTCTTCATATTTAAAGCTCATTTCTCGGTTTAGTTTAATATTTCTTTTGTAATTATATATATTCTTTGTTGCCATACTTTTTAAGAAAGTTATTTAAATTTTGATAGAAAATCAAATTGCCATAATCTTTATATAATTATAATTTTCTAAATTGTGAGTCTTCTAATGTATTATAAATTCCCGACAACTTGCTAGTAAACTTTTATTGAACTATTGATTCATTTCAATATTTATTAAGTTCATTACGAAATGAATATTTTGTGATCGGATAGATATTATTATTTTTCTTTAATTCTAATTTGTTGAAATACACTATTGAATTTAAATAAACTCAATATTGAACATATTTAGAATTTCTATTGATTTTCCGTAAAACTATTTTTCCTTTTTTATTATTGTTTTCTCATTCAAAACTTAGTACGTTTGTTTCGTCAAAATTAATTTGATATGCATCAGTTTGATTGTCATCATTAATCAATTTTTCATACAATAAATCATCGCTCATTGAAGAATTATCTTTATAAAATTTTCATGCAAAGATATTTAAAAAAGAACTTGAAGGCCAACATATCCAAATACAAAAGTTGTGAATCATACTAAATATGTTAAGCCTTCAGAAAGATGACTATTATCTCTATAAACATATAACAGTGATATATGCAAAATGAATACAATTAATGAAAATAAACCCAGAGATGCACCAATTGCATTAACTATTTTTAAATAAAACTTCATTGCTTTTGGATTTAACTTAATATTTTTTCGTAATAATTTCCTCTACAAAATAGTGTTATTTGTAAAATTCTTGTTTTATGTTTGAATATTAAAAAAACGATGAATGTAACTAATGCACAAAATGGGAAAACTACTGAAATAATAATTAAAGGTATATTAAGAACAGTAGATCCAGAGCTATTAATAGTAGAATTCATTTTTCCTCCTTGTTTTTAGCTTAAACACGCTAGTGTACTAATTTTAATTTATTTTTCTTGAGATGTTACATCATTTCAATATTTATTAAGTTCATTACGAAATGAGTATTTTGTGATTGGATAAGTATTGTTATTTTTCTTTAATTCTAATTTGTTAAAATTCATTATTGAACTTAAATAAACTCAATATTTAGCATATTTAGAACTTCTGTTAATTTTCTTTAAAACTATTTTTCCTTTTTTATTATTGTTTTCTCATTCAAAATGTAATATGTTTTTTTCATCAAAATTAATTTGGTATGCCTCACTTTGACTATCATCATTAACTAATCTTTCATATAATAAATCATCGCCCATTAAACAACTATCTTTGTAAAATTTTCTCAAAAACATATTAAACATAAGAGTTGGAATAGCAATAAATAAAAATACAGCAAATGGAATACATACTAAATATGTCAAGAGAAAAGAAAGATGACTACCGTCTTTATCTCTAAAAAAGTAAGATAAATTTACACGCAAAATCATTATAACGAACAAAAAAAGCATAGACGCGCCAATTATATTATGAATTTTTAAGTAAAACTTAATTACTTTTGGATTTACCTTAATATCTTTTTCGTAGTATTTTGTTTTAAAAAATAGTGTTATTTGGAAAAACCTAGTTTTATATCTGAATATTAAATATGCTATTAATATAACTAATGCACAAAATGGGAAAACCACTGAAATAATAATTAAAGGTACATTAAGAACAGTAGATCCAGAGCTATTAATAGTTGAATTCATTTTTTTTCCTTGTTTATATTTTACTTTTTTATTTAGTTTTGTTTGCTTATATTTTAATATATCATCAATTCTCATTTATATAATTCACTATTTTAAAAGTTCTAATTTAACAAATGTTTTACTTTACAATCATCAAAAAGCTTTGTCTAATTCAAAATTAATTTGTTATTTTATGACTTCATTTTCGCATTATTTTCAGATGAAATATTTTGTTATTTTAAAAAAAGAAATTAATAAAAAAATTCCCTAATTGACTGTTTTATAGGGAAATTCTTCATTTTTGTTTACTACATTCATGTAACTATATCAATAACATCATACAATTCAAGAAGTCATCATGTAAGCATGAAAATTGAACCAATAATTATAAGTGTAAATAATATTACAGCAAAAATAGCAATACCAGAAAGTTTAGCTTTTTTCTTTTTATGCTTTTTATTTGGGTTATTTTGTTCATTTAAACTCTCATTATTATAAAAATTATAGATATTATCCAATTCATTGTTTTCTTCATCAACAAAATCTATTTCAATAGGTTTAGTTGTATCTTTGTGTTCATCATTAACAGTGGTTTTTAAATCAGTTTGATGATAGTCAATGTCATTAATAATTTCATCTTCTTTCTTAGGTTCAGGAATTGGTTGAGTGTTGACTAAAACATTATTTTGTGAATTGATTTGGCTAGTAGCATTTTCTTTGTTGATTTCGACTTCTGGTTTTTTTGTTTCAACTTGAGGCTCTATTTTAGCCTTTTGAATTTTATCATCAGATTTTATCTTTTTGTTTTCTTCTTTTAAATAGTCTTCAGCTTCTTTTGAGCCATTAATAGTGATTTTTGTCTTAGTTGTAACTTTATAAGCTTCATTATTAGCAGTATTAATCTGAGTTTTAACAATTGTATCGTTAGTCATCATTTTACGCAATTCAAGTTCTAAAATTCTTGTTTTTGCTTCATTGTTAAGATAATCATCAAAGTTTATTTTCTTAATAATATTATATTTAGGAACAAAGTATTTTTTAGGATCATTATCATATTCGAATATTAAATCTTTAGCTAAATCTTTTAATTCTTTAAGAGATTCTTTTTTAACTTTTTCAATTGGATCAATATTAAATTCTTTACAAATTGATAAATATGTAACATCATAATCAAAACCTGTTGCTGATGCATAACAATATCATTGTTTAGTATGTTCTTCATCTTTAACATATGCTATTTGTCCTGTTTGAACTTTGTCTTTATTTGAAAGTAAAATTAAAGCTTCAATGTTAAATGATAAAAATCAGTTAAATGCATCTACTGGACTTTTGAACTTGCCTATAATAGTTTCCATTTTTGGATGTTTTAAAACTCAAGGATATGTAGAATTCTCATCATAAAATATTCCAACTTTTTTCATGCCAAAACTCCTTTAAAATAGTTAAATCAAAAATATGCTTATTATTTTTATTATATATTAAATATTAGTATTTATACTTAGGTTATTAATAATATTGAGGATTATTCATTCCAGAAATAAAAGTCCCAACATTTGAAAATGTCGGGATTTTTCTGTCCTTTTGGTAAAATAAAAATGATAAAAAGAAAGGACAACATAATTATATATGAAAAACGATAAAAAAATTTTCTGTACTTTGGTTAGAAGTAAAAATGTGCATAACAAAATTCAAACTTCACAAATTCATTTCGCTGTTGATAAGAATTACTCTGAAATTTTAAGCCGCTCGAAAAACTACTCGACACACAAAAACCATATCGGTTTTGCAGAAGTGTTTCAGATAATATATGGATTACTAAATTTTCAATCTTTAAAAGAAATATCTCAAAATATTGAAATATCGACTAAAGCGATTAAAAGGTTTTTATTTAAATATTCAAAAGGAATATATTTAGGCAAAGGCGATAGAAAAACCTGTGATTGTTGTGATGCTAAAATTAAAAAAGTTCGTTATTTAAATCTTGATGAATTTATGATAAATGTTGCTAATTTTGATAAAAGTAAAAGAATAGCATATTCAAAAAAGAAAATAGAACAATATCAAGATTTTAGAAATTTTTGAACAGAGCTTTTTGATGATTATACCCAAAATAGAAATAATAAAGATTTAGCAAAAAGAACGCCTAAGCTAAGCGCTAACGAAATATTAAGAAGATTTGAAGAAAAGTATCCAAACAGCTATAAACCTTCAAAATCTATGGTATATAATTTGATATCACAAAGAGTCTTTAAAGACCTTGAAATAGGCATTTTGGTCAATTTATCCACCAAAGGAATTAAACAAAAACGACCCCCAAAAAGAGACAGTCGAAAGCTTAAAAAGATTGGAGTTAGCATTGATCAACGCAGCACAGAAATCAATGAAAGACTTAGAGATAATGATTATGAATTAGATACTGTTATTGGTTCAAAAACTGATCAATGTTGTTTCGTAACGCTAATTAATAGAAAGACTAGACGCTTCTATTTTCATATGGTACGGCGGACTAGCACTGGTGTTAGAGATGGGCTGATATACCTAATGCAAAAATATAACTTGACAATAGATTCGCTAACCATAGATAATGGTAGTGAAAATGCGAAACTAGATGAAGTGCCAGGTATTAAGCAAATATATAAATGTTATTCATTCCAGAAATAAAAGTCCCAACATTTGAAAATGTCGGGATTTTTCTGTCCTTTTGGTAAAATAAAAATGATAAAAAGAAAGGACAACATAATTATATATGAAAAACGATAAAAAAATTTTCTGTACTTTGGTTAGAAGTAAAAATGTGCATAACAAAATTCAAACTTCACAAATTCATTTCGCTGTTGATAAGAATTACTCTGAAATTTTAAGCCGCTCGAAAAACTACTCGACACACAAAAACCATATCGGTTTTGCAGAAGTGTTTCAGATAATATATGGATTACTAAATTTTCAATCTTTAAAAGAAATATCTCAAAATATTGAAATATCGACTAAAGCGATTAAAAGGTTTTTATTTAAATATTCAAAAGGAATATATTTAGGCAAAGGCGATAGAAAAACCTGTGATTGTTGTGATGCTAAAATTAAAAAAGTTCGTTATTTAAATCTTGATGAATTTATGATAAATGTTGCTAATTTTGATAAAAGTAAAAGAATAGCATATTCAAAAAAGAAAATAGAACAATATCAAGATTTTAGAAATTTTTGAACAGAGCTTTTTGATGATTATACCCAAAATAGAAATAATAAAGATTTAGCAAAAAGAACGCCTAAGCTAAGCGCTAACGAAATATTAAGAAGATTTGAAGAAAAGTATCCAAACAGCTATAAACCTTCAAAATCTATGGTATATAATTTGATATCACAAAGAGTCTTTAAAGACCTTGAAATAGGCATTTTGGTCAATTTATCCACCAAAGGAATTAAACAAAAACGACCCCCAAAAAGAGACAGTCGAAAGCTTAAAAAGATTGGAGTTAGCATTGATCAACGCAGCACAGAAATCAATGAAAGACTTAGAGATAATGATTATGAATTAGATACTGTTATTGGTTCAAAAACTGATCAATGTTGTTTCGTAACGCTAATTAATAGAAAGACTAGACGCTTCTATTTTCATATGGTACGGCGGACTAGCACTGGTGTTAGAGATGGGCTGATATACCTAATGCAAAAATATAACTTGACAATAGATTCGCTAACCATAGATAATGGTAGTGAAAATGCGAAACTAGATGAAGTGCCAGGTATTAAGCAAATATATAAATGTCACCCATATTGTTCGGGAGAAAAAGGCTCTATCGAAAACTGCCACAGGTTATTAAGACGGTATTTTAAAAAAGGCAAGTCTATAGACCCTTACTACGGTCAAGATTTGACTCCTGTTATGGATTTTATAAATAATTACAAGAGAAGCATTCGCTTCTAATCCAAACTTTTTATGTACTAAAAAGTTTGACAAAAAGGCACTTACTTTTTTGGAAAAAAGTAAGCAAAAAACTCAAGTTTTTTACAAAACTTGGTATTTTCGTTTAAATTTTTTTAGGATTTTAAAGCTTTTCTTGGTAATAATTTATAATTTTTGTAACATTTTTGATTTTACGCAAAATTAGGACTTTTAAAATTGGAATTTATAAAATATATAAATGTCACCCATATTGTTCGGGAGAAAAAGGCTCTATCGAAAACTGCCACAGGTTATTAAGACGGTATTTTAAAAAAGGCAAGTCTATAGACCCTTACTACGGTCAAGATTTGACTCCTGTTATGGATTTTATAAATAATTACAAGAGAAGCATTCGCTTCTAATCCAAACTTTTTATGTGTTAAAAAGTTTGACAAAAAGGCACTTACTTTTTTGGAAAAAAGTAAGCAAAAACTCAAGTTTTTTACAAAACTTGGTATTTTCGTTTAAATTTTTTTAGGATTTTAAAGCTTTTCTTGGTAATAATTTATAATTTTTGTAACATTTTTGATTTTACGCAAAATTAGGACTTTTAAAATTGGAATTTATAATAATATTGAGGATTTTTCAATATTTTTTAATAAAATTAGTACTTTTTGATGAAAAACGGTATTGTTAAGCAAAAACGTTATTATATCTAGTTTAATTTTTGCATTTTCTTTTTTTGACTTTTATAACTATTAAAACAATAAAAAGGAATAAACATAAAGTTTATTCTCGCATCACAATTAGTCCTGTGAAGTGAACTTCAAAAATACGATACTTATAATAACTTCAAAAATAACGAATTTTTAACTTTTTGGTATCTTTATTTATGCTATGAAAAAAATTGAAAAAATAAATTGTTCTAATTATGAACTTAGAAATGAGTACAGATTAGAATTTATAGCAAAAAATATGAATAAATCCATCACTTGAATTAGTAAATATTTGCAAATTAATTGGCATACAGCAAAGAAACTTAGAGATAAAGTGTTAAACAATTGCTTAATTATTTCTCATAAAAATAAAGGTAATCAACACCATAGAAAAATTAGCACTAATAGGATTGATGAGTTGATTAATGAATATCTCACTTTTATTGATGATGTATATGACCGAAAATGCGATTGTTCTGTTTCATTAATATTTTTTTATGATTATTGCTTAAAAGATTTTGACAAGAACAATATGACTTATAAATCATTCATAAAGAATCTGGTTGCTAAGGGTTTTTATTCAAAAAATATGACCAAGAAAACAAAGAAAAAAGCAAGAGAAAATTTAAGAAAACTTAAAGAAAATAATGGAGATGTAATAGCAATAAAAAGATTAATTAAATATAATGAAACTATGGAAACGACAATGTTTAAAGCAAGAAAATGTAGAGATAATAACCTTGATTTTGGTGAAATAGTTGAACTTGATGCTTGTGAACATCGTTGAATGAATGGCGAAAAATCTAATATTTATGTAGCTGTAGATTCATCAACTTCAAGAGTTTTAGCAGTACATATTGAACAAGAAGAGACTAATCTAGGCTATATGAAATTATTGGAAGATTTATTTAGAAATTATGGTAAACCAAAAATAATTAGAACTGATAAAAGAAGAACTTTTTGAGGTACTGATTATTCGGATACGCCTTTAAAACAGTATTTAAATTCAAAAGGTATAGAACTCCAAAGCTCTAGTATTGCCATTTTTAAACCTCATGTTGAAAGAGCAAATAATTCTCTACAACAATTCTTACCTCCATATTTACATTTAAAGAAAATAAAAACATTTGAAGATTTTATTCACAATAAAGAAGAAATCATTCAAGCTTATAATAAAAGAAATAAAAAAGATTATGAGCACAAGAAAAATATATTTTCTAAAATGGATGAAAGTCAATGTAGTGTCTACTTAACAATAAAAAGAAAGATATACGCATCAACTGTACAATTTCAAAATAAGTTTTATGTCGCTGTTAATGAAGAAAACAAAAGGCAATTTATTTCGCCTGATGACGATGCTGCATTTATTATTAAAAGTGATGGAAGTTTATGTTTCTCAATAAACCAAAAAGAATACAAAACTGAAATTTTAAAAGACAAGGAGCTAAATGATTTTCAGCAATTTTGTATTCACTTTAAATTTGATTCTAGTCAGTCATATTCGAAAGAAATATATCAATGATCTAAAAGAGGCTATTCTTTTTATAGAATGCTTGATGACTTAGTTTTTAAGCTTAAAGAACCTTTAATTAAGTTTGATCCAGATGATGAAACATTAAAGAATATTGTTGTTCAAAACGATGAAATTCTAGAGTTTTTCCATAAATGACTTTTAGAAATAGAATCAAAAAATCTCGACGTCATTTAAACGCAAAGATTTTAAAATTTTAAAACTATAATCTACCCAAGATGATTATAGTTTTTTTCTTTTAAAAAAGAAGAATTTTAATGTTTTTCCAATAATTAATTTGTTTTAAAAAAATCGTTATTTTTGAAGTTCAGTTCACAAATAAACATAAAGTTTATTCTCGCATCACAATTAGTCCTTTTTGAAACCTTCAAAAACAAAGTTTTGCTTTACTGTTGTATCCGTTTTAACGTTTTTAAGAGTAAATACGATATGATAATCGTTACTTGAATGTGAATGTCCTATATCTCGTTCAAAAATATAAAGAAATTCATTGGTGTTTACTTCGCCTTCAATTCTAAAATACTTTTTAAGAAAAGCAATAATATTTTTAGATTGTTCTTGAAGAGTAAGTTTTTCATTATTTTTTATTTCTTCATTATATTTCTTATTAAATTCTTGGACAGTAATATTTTTTGCTGTATTTTCAAGAGAATCTTTATAAAAAATTAAATTTCCAATGTTCTTTTTATCAACTGCTTGATGAGAATGATCTGAGTCGTTATGGTCATCGTTGTCATCATCATGATTGTGATTATGATTACAACCAGCACTAATTACACTTAAACCGAAAACACTAGAAATAACTGAAAAATTTCAAAATAATTTTCTTTTTTTAGTCATAAAACTTCTTTCTACAAATAGTTATATATTAATGTTTTTTGTAAATAATATTATATAATATTATTATACGTTTTTATATAAAAAATATGGAGGAAAAATGAATAAACAATTTAAAAGCTTTATAATCGAAGTTACTATTGCTACCTCAATTATATTTATTTTATTTTTAGTTGGTTTTGGTGTTGCTTTAGGTCAAAGCAACATTACACCAGGTGAAATTTTCTCAGGTTCAGCAATTGTTTTAATGGCATTATTAATCACATCATTCGTAATGAACGCTTCTAATAATCTTGCCGGCAACAAATCATATAGACTTGCATTAATTATTACATTTGTTCTTTATTTAGTAGGTATGTTACTAACTATAATTTATGCTATTTGTATGATGGCTGGTGCTAGTGTTGACTATAAAGCATTTACAGCATCAGTTATGTGTATAGGTGCTATATTCTCAGTTCCATTATTAATTGTTGCTTTAATGTACCTTTTCAAAACTAGATAAAAAAGAGAAAAATATTATTTAAGAATATAGCTTTACGGCTATATTTTTATTGTTTATTTCGGGCTGATCATTGAATGTTGAATATATCCTTAAATATAATATGATTTTTCATATTTGACTGTTTTATAAGTGTATAAGGGCATTTTGATAATATTAAAATATTCTAAAAATCGTTCGTGTTTTTGCCACAATTGATATTTGTTATATTTGCTCTTTAATGCTAATTTTAGTTATATAACTAATAACTATTAAATATCTAACATTATAGAAAATTCAAATAAATTTTTAATGTGTTGATATCTTAATTATTAAAGCAGAAATAAAAAAATGACATATAGTATGTCACTTAATTTAAAGCATTGAAACTATAAAGTGAAATTTATTTTCATTTTTTTAAGTTAGGCATAATGCTTATTGCTGTAGCATCATAGCCTGTGTGGGCAGCTACTGCTGAACATAATAATTTATGACTATTAATTTTAATTTTTTTATCAGTGGCGATAGAATCAATTAGCTTATTGAATTCTTCATCTATTCCTCATGTAACATCAACTAAATATTCATCGCTTTGAGCTTCTGGATCACCAATTCAAAGATGACCAATTAATTTAGAATAAATGTGTTCGAGTGCTCTTTTTAAACTTTTAGCTAATCCACCTGTATGTGCCTCGCGGTTTGCAAATCTTACATATGGTTTAAGTTTTAATAACCTAATAGTTTTTAAAACGAATTTTTTGAACGAACTAACTCTCCCACCTTCGACAATATGTATAACATCTTGAGGAAGTACAAATAACAAGCTTTTTTGTTCTATCTTTTTTAACTCTTCAAATAAAGCTTTCATGTCGCCATCGTGTTCTTCGTAAAACTTTTTGGCAAATTCAACTACAGTAATTAATTGTTGTGATCCTCACGTGTTATCAAAAACATGAACATTTGAGTATTCTTTCGCTAAATTATTTGCAATGCTAAAGGTTGATGATAAAGCACTTGAGATAGGCAAATATAAAACATCATCATATTTAGCAGACATTTCTTGAAATACTTCTTCCATTAAACCTGGATTAGGCATAGATGACTTACATGATGATTTACTATTTTTAATTTTTTCTAATAATTCTTTTTGATTAATATTAACACCATCTTCATAGACAACGCCGTCAATTTCACTTCTTAAAGGTAAGAAACCGATGTTATGCTTGTCCATGAATTCTTTTGATTCACAAGCAAATGAATCTAAAATAAATCCTATTTTTTTCATAATATCTTTTCTACGAATATTTATTTAACAATAAATAATCAACATTTAATTGAAATTTTTAATTATTAATATTGTAATAATACTTGATATTTAATTTTTTCACAATAATATCTTCAATATTTTTTGGAAGGTTTTCAAAAATAACTAAAGTATTTTCATCTTTATGAATTTTTTGAATTAAAACTTGTAGTTTCAAGAATATTTCATTATTTTCTACTATATATTTGCAAATGCTTTTTGAAATAATATATGTTGAAATACCTTCAAGTTGAATTAAGTTAAAAATTCTTTCATTTAAATCATCAATATATAAACCAATTGAAATACCTTCATTAATTTTAGGTCTTCAAAGAGTATTTAAACCATTAGTTATAAAGTTATAGTTGTAATCAGTTTGACTAGGAACTAAAACTAGTGTTGTATTAGGACGAGTATAATTTACTAAATGTTTAAAATCGGCTTCATTAGTTGGAATTAAAACACGATCAGTACTTTTTTCATTTTGCAATAAGTATTGGTTTCAAATGCTAGTGTAATTTAATTTAAATCAACCTATATTTTTGAAAAAGTTCATTTCTTCATTCGAAAAACCTGAAACACGACATTTTAAAACTTTAATATTTGTATTAGCATCATTACTATATTTTTTAACATAATATGTTTCTTTAATAAAATCTTGGGCTAAATTTTTTGATTCAAAATATGTTAATTTATCTATAAAATCATTAAATTCGGCAGAAAACTTGTTGTCATTATAAAATCAAAAATTGTAATTTTTAGATGTATTATTATTTTCTAAGTTGTAAAGTAAAAACTTAGCTTTATTGTTTAATAATTCAATATCTTTTTCTTTTTCTAGTTTTGTAAATGAAATTAATGCAACATTATTAAAAAATGGATTAGCATGTCTGTATTTATTTTGGTATTCAACTGTTTTAATTGCTCTTTTTAATAATTTAAGATAATGACCATAAAAATTAGTTCCTACAATTAATTGTAAAATACCATGTTTATAATAAATTGAGCCTTGATATTTACTTAGTTTAAATGCTTTAATAATTTGGTTTGTTTCATTACTATTTAAATTTTTATTATAGAAATAATCATCGATTGTAAAAGCATAAGATAAATAATAATTATAAGGAAGCTTTAATAAATCGCTACTTTCTTTAATTTTTGAAAAGTTAGAAGTATATTGACTTCTTGGACTAGTGTTTCAATGGATTGTACAATAGTATTTTCTTTCTTTTTGCGAAGGATAAAATTTAACTAAAAATTCTTTATTTTTAATATCAATTCTGAGTTTTTTGAAATTTAAATATAGTTCGCTTTGTAAAAAGTTATTCGAAGTTAATTTTGTATAAACATTTAAACTTTGTGTAAAGTCTTTCGAAAGCAAATAGTTATGTACTATTTTTTGCTTCTTATCATCGAAGTATTTAATGAAGTCATCTAAGTTAACAATTGAGTTTAATTCCATACCATAAACAGGATCATCAAAATTTAATGATCCGCTTAATGACTGGCTGCTAATTCTCATAACTGATTTTCTACTTGGATCTATTTTAAAAATAATAAGTCCATTGGTGTTAAAACTATTTACCATTTTAACTGATTGATACATAAATAAGTAAATTAAGATGTATGCCGCAACCAGAAGAACTAACATAACAATTGTTAAACCATATGTTATAGACATTTTAAGACTCCTAATAATTATTCATTTCTTTTAAGCAATCTAATCGATTGGTGATTTTTAGCTAAAGCCTTAATATTATTCTTTCCAAATTGAACAATAATAGTATCACCTTTAACTTCTAAGATGGTTCCTTCACCAAAGAAAGTATGACTAATTACATCACCTGGAATCATCTTTTTATTTCATTCTTTAAGTTTTTTATCATCAGTGATTTCTTCACCATAAGAAGCACTAATATCTTTTTCTACAATATAATCATTAACATCGATACCCATTTCTTTAAGGAAACGGCTTGGTGTTTTATCTTTGTTTGAATTAAACAATTTACCACGAGAATCACTAACAAATAATCTATTTTTAGCACGTGTAATTGCAACATATGCTAAGCGTCTTTCTTCTTCAATAGATTCAGGATCATTGTTTGAACGATAATGTGGGAAAATGTCTTCACTCATTCCAACTAAAAAGACATTATCAAATTCTAATCCTTTAGCGGCATGAACTGTCATTAAAGAAACATAGCTTAACGATTCATCAGCTGAGTCATTAGTTGATAATAATGAGACATATTCAAAGTAATCTTTGATAGTTTTACCTTTATTTGCTTCTTCTCATGATTTAATACCATCAATTAAAGCTTTAATGTTTTCTTCACCAGTTCCTTTAAGAGCAACATCTTCTTTAATGTATTCATAATAACCAATTTCTTCTAAGAATTTGTCTAAAACAACACTTAATGAATTGTTGTTTAAGGCTTTTTTATACTTGTTTACGGTATTTAAAAAGACAACTAAATTTCTTTTTGCTTCATCTGGAATAGGTACGATTTTAATGTATTTCATTAAAGCTTCATAAATAGAAAGATTTTTTGATTTAGCAAAATCAATAATTTTGTTTAATGTTGCTTCACCTATTTTTTTAGGTGGAATATTAATGATTCTTATAAATGGTAAATCATTAGCATCATAAATAACTCTTAAGGAAGCTAAAGCATCTTTAATTTCTTTACGTTGATAGAATTTTTCGCCACCAAAAATTTTATAGTTAATGTTTTCATTCATTAATTGTTCTTCAAAGTTTCTTGAGTAACTATTTGAACGATAGAAAATAGCTATATTTTTAAGTTGAATTTTTTGTTTTTTAAGTTCATTAATTTTTTGTACAACTCATCTAACTTCAGCTTCTGGGCTAAAAGCATGAATGAATTCAATTTCAGGTCCAACTTCCTTATCTGTTACAAGGTTTTTGTTAAATCTGTTCTTGTTGTATTTAATTAAGTTGTTAGCAGCATTTAAAATATTTTGGGTTGAACGATAGTTTTTATTCAAAATAATTGTTTTAGTGTTTTTGAAATCATGATCAAATTCCAAAATTAAATTAACATTAGCACCTCTTCAACGATAAATAGTTTGGTCAGGGTCACCAACGATTGTTAATTGTTCATTTTTAGAAGCTAAAGCTTTAATAATTTCATATTGAATAGTAGATGTATCTTGGAATTCATCAACTAAAATGTAAGAATATCTAGAAGCTCATTTATCAGCAACATCTTTATTCTTTTTGAAAAGTTCATTAACTTTAATAATTAAATCATCGAAGTCTAAACTCCTCATTTCAGCAAGAGTTTCATTATAAACATTAAAAATATGTGCAATTTTTTCACCATCATCAGCAAAAGCAGCACCTCATTCTGATTGGAGGTGATGTTTGATTTCATCTGACGTATAGTTCTTGTTTTTTGCTCAAGAAATGATACGAATAATATTTTTGAAATTAGCATCGGAAGGTTCAATATTTAATTTTTTATAAATCGATTTTAAAATATTTTTCTTATCGATGTCATCAATGATTTGAAAATCATTTTTTAAATTAATATGGAATGCTTCTTCTCTTAAAATTTTTGCACAGAGCGAGTGGAAGGTAGAAATTTCAGGATTTTCTTTTGTAAATTTTGTGTTGGTGTATTGCTTTACCCGTTCAGCCATTTCGTTAGCTGCTTTATTTGTGAAAGTTACAGCTAAAATTTGTTTTGGACTAATACCAATAATATTAATTAAGTAAGCAATTTTACGAGTTAAAACTCTAGTTTTACCACTACCAGCTCCGGCGATAATCCTCAGTGGACCATCAAAATAAAGTAATGCTTCTTTTTGTTCTTCATTAAGATCGTCAAGAATCATATTTTCTTTGTTGTTAATCATTTCTTGTAACATATTTTGTCCTTTCTAACTCAAAGATGAATTTTAATTAATGAAATTTACTTTTTGGTTTTCTGTTTTAAATGGAATTAAAACAATTTGTTCGTTTACGTCTTTTTTATAGTGTTTTCAGTAAACTACTCTTGAATTTGTACCCATATCGATTAAACCTAAATGCTTTTTATTTAAGATAATGAATGCATAATCTATTACATAAAAAGCTCCAATAACTCCAATTAAAGTTGAGACTGAATAATAAACAATTGAGAATTTAAAATTTTGAGATTTAGGATCTTTTGCTTTAAGTGAGAACTCAATAAAACTTTTAAAATCTGGCGGATAAATTAATGCAAGATATATTAAAGCAATAACTATTCAAACTCAAAAGTTATAAACACTTCTAGCTAAATACATTTTAAAAATTGCTTTATTGTTTATGACTTCAGGATTTTCATTGAATAAAACTTGGGTTCTAAAAATAATCATTCATAAAGTTCTACCATTAAAACAAAACGGAATTAAAATGTATAAAACAAAAGCATAAATTATTGTAAAGGTTCAGAATAAATAATAATTTAACGGCTTAATTTGATGTTTAACATTCATTGGTTTTTGGATTAATAAAAAGAATGTTAAAAAGATTAATGCAGCAAAAGTAATTAAATCTAAGGTTCGATATAAAATACGAATTCAAAAACTTACATTTTTATGAGTCATTTTAAAGTTCACCTAAAATATCATTTCATTTATTAATTTCAGGTAAATTTTTAATTAAGCTCACCTCATTGTTATTTTTAATCATGTAAATGTTGGTATCAAAGAATAAGTGATTTTCTTCGTGTTGTTGTTTTAAATATTTATATAAATCTTCTGTGTATTTCTTTGAACGCATTTCATTGTAGTTTGCTTGGTCAGCAAAAATTTGTAAGCTAAATCTTTTTCTTCAAGTTTTTAATAAACCACCTAAAAAGATTTGTAAAAAGTAAAATGAAGCATAATTAATTTCTTCGGTTAATTTAATATTATTAGATTTCAAAAAGCTAATAGTGTCAGCAAATTGACCTATGAAGTTGCTTGGAGTTAATCAAATATTTGATGAAATATTTTCTCTTACAATTCTTTCGTTAATGTAAACATATGATTGTGATTTGATTAAAAGCATGTAAGTAAGTTGTACGGCAAATTTTGTATCATTTAATTCTTTTTGTTTGTATTTAACAAATTGATGTACTAAGGTAGATTTGAAAATTTTATTGAAAATAAATGGATAAGCATATGCTATATATTCAGGGTTTTTATCTTGTTTGTAAATCATATCGCAAGTTAATCTAGGATCTGGTTTTCAACGAATTGAATTTACTAATCTTGGTCTAAATTCAACGACATCCACATCATATTTTTGAGCAGCTTGTAATAATCTTGAAACATAATAATGCTTGTCTGCATTATCTGAAAAGAAGACGTATGTATATTGACCTTTAACTAAGTGGAAAGCACTAATAATATCATTTTGAATACTTTTACGAGTGCTATTTGTTATGAATTTTAATCTGGTACCAAAAAACTTTAAATACTTTTCTATAGTACTATACATCGTTTTATTGGTGTTAGTTAGTACTAAAATTAATTCAAAATCTTGGTTATCTTGATTTTTAAATGTATCAAGTGTAGCAGTTAGATTTTTATTATTTACAATGTTTGGAACAATAATTGATAATTGCATAAATTCTCCTTTTACATTTTAATATTTCCACTTGTTCTAGGATAAGGGATAACATCTCTAATGTTATCTACACAAGTAACATACATTACTAATCTTTCAAAACCAATTCCAAAACCAGCTGAGCCAGCATCACCAAAACGACGCAAGTCTAAATATCATTGCAACTCTTCTTGACTAATTCCAATTTCAAGAGCTCTTTGCAATAATTTGTCATATCTTACTTCTCTTTGGCTACCGCCAATTAATTCACCAATACCTGGAACTAATAAATCAAATGCAGCAACAGTTTGACCATCATTATTTTGATGCATGTAAAATGCTTTGAATGATTTAGGGAAGTTGGTAATAGCTACTGGTCCTTTAACAACTTGTTCGGCTAAGTATCTTTCATGTTCAGTTCCAAAGTCTAAGCCAAATTCGATATTTTTGTTGTCAAAAATGTCTTTAACTTTGTTCAATTCAACTAAAGCATCTCTATAATCCATAACTGTTAATTTAGTTTTGATAAAGTCTTCAAGTCTTTTAATTAAGGTTTGATCAACATTTTCATTTAAATATTTAAATTCGTTTGGACATTTTTTCATTGTGTTTTTTATAATCGTTTTTAATAAATCGTCAGCAAGTCTAATAGCATCATCTAAATCGTAGAATGCCATTTCAGGTTCTACCATTCAAAATTCAGCAGCATGTTTTTTGGTGTTTGAGTGTTCTGCTCTAAATGTTGGTGCAAATGTATAAACTTTTTTAAAGCCTAAAGCATAACTTTCAGCATGTAATTGTCCAGTAACACCTAAAGTTGCATTTTTGTTTCCAAAAAATGGTGCTTCTTTATTTTCATCGTTTACATAAAATAATTCACCGGCTCCTTCACCATCATTGCTTGTAATAATTGGTGCGTTAAAATATAAAAAGCCATGCTTTTCAAAATATGAGTGAATTTCTTGTGCTAGTGCTGAACGAATTAACATAACTGATCTTAAAATATTTGTTCTATGTCTAACATGTGGAATTTCTCTTAAAGTTTCTAAGTTAATTTCTTGTTTTTGAATTGGATAATCATTTTCAGCATTAGCTAAAAGTTCAAATTTGCTAGCTAATAATTCTAAAGGTTGTTGTGCTTTAGGAGTTAAAACAATATTTCCTTTAACTCTTACAGCAGCACCTAAATGAATTTGATCCAATAAATCAAAATCAAATTTTTCATCCTTAATTGTAACTTGTAAACTTTCAACAGTTGAACCATCATTGATTGAAATAAAACGAATCTTTTTGTTTCCTCTGTTTGAAACTACCCAGCCTCTTATATCTACGAATTTATCAGCAAACTGTTTTTCGTTCTCAAATATATCTTTTATTGAATAATCTACCATAACGTCTCCATTTTAATTAATATTATGATTAATATTTAGAATATTAATTCATATATAAATTTTAACATAAAGTAGCTTAATATTTAATTATCATTCACAAAATTTCTTGCAAAAACAATAATGTTTTTTACGTCGTTTACCAAAATTTTATAATTTTCTGTTTTCCTAAAACCACTATTAAACAATGGAATAAATCAAAAACGGTTTTAAAATTTTTGCTTAATGTAATATTTTTTAATTTAATAAAATTATTGTAAAATAATATTTGTATTGTGCGATTTGAGCTTAGGCTCATTTTTTCGCTAAATTATATTTAAGGAGATAAAATGTCTACACTAGCAATAGTTAATTTAACTTTTGGTGTTATTTCATCAGCTATCATGATAGCTTTATGTATTCCACAATTAATTTCAATTTATAAGACTAAACAAGTTGGAAATATTTCATATGCTACATTTTTAATTTACTTCTTCGGCGGTTTCTTATTTTCATTAATTATGGTAATTAAAGCTGGAGTTGGAACATATGAATTTAATATTGATAAGACACAAGATACTGATCCTATTATTAATATTTTAGGTAATGTAATATTTACAATATTAATGTCATTCACTATTACATCATTCTTTATTTTTGATAAAAATAAATCAAAAGGTTTCAAAATTGGTATTGGTGTAATGCTTTGAACACTTACAACATTCATTTTAATTTGAGCAATTATGGCATACGCAAGTCCTAAATTTAGATTAAATCAAAGTCCTTCTAATGTTGTTATGACTATTTTAACAATCTTAGCAACTTGTTGTACAGCATTACCATTTTCTATCCAAATTGTTAAAACAATAAAAGCAAAAAGCGCTGAAGGTTTAAGCATCACAATGTTATACAGCGGATTAGTTTTAAACATGACTTTATTCATTTATTTATGTACATTATTACCAATAGTAGCACCAATGTTCTGAATTGTTGTTGTATTCCAAAGTATTGCAATTTTGATTTATACAACTCAAATTATCTTGTATTATGTTTTCAAAAAACAATCACAAGTTGCTGCTCAAGTTTCAGCAGAGTAATTTTGAAAAAGAGCCAGAGTTATTCTCTGGTTTTTCTTTTTAAACTATAAAACAGACTAATAAAGCAAAAAGCATTATATTTTTGAAGTCCCAAACCGCGCTTTTTGAGCTAACTTCATATATAAATAAAAATTAAAATTAATATATAATATTAAATATGAATTAAATAGCAAGATATGTTTATATCTAGATAGGAGTTATATGGCATCATATGATAGAGATCCTGAAGCATGTGCTGAAAGAATCGAAAAAAGAAGACAATTATTAATTAAATTACATGAAGAAAATCTTTATGAATTAGCTCACCCAGAATCAATTAGAGAAGAAGACAAACCAATTAATAAAAAGTGTGATGATCCTTTATGCAAAATTGCTAGAAAAAATATGAGTCCAGCTGAATATAAAGCGGCTTTAACAATTAAAATTCTAGCTGTAGTAGTAAGTATTTTAGTAATTGTAACTTGCACACTTGTAGCAGTTATGATTAGTAAATTATAAGGAGATAAAACATGGATAGAATTTTAATTATTACAGTTTTAGTTATTTCTTCTCTATCATTAATTATTTCAATTATTCCTTTTTTAGTTTCATTATTTAGAATGAAAGTGAAAAAGAGCCGTTTTAAAAAACTAGGTAAAAGTACACAAATTAGATTGATCAACCAACTTCGTGAAGCAGTTGAATATTTATCTAAAAATAAAATTGGTGCTTTAATCACAATTGAAAACAATGATAATATTGATAACTTAAGAACTGACGGAATTATTCTTAATGCTAATATTTCTTCAAGTTTATTAATCTCAATTTTTAATAAATATTCGCCATTACATGATGGGGCAGTAATTATTAGAGATAATAAAATCTACTATGCATCAACTTTTTACAAAATTACTAAAAAATCTATAGATAACCAATATGGGGCTCGTCATAGAGCTGCAATGGGAATTAGCGAATTATGTGATGCTACAACTATAGTCGTTTCAGAAGAAACAGGAAACATCAAGTTTGTTAAGAATGGTTCATTCTACAATGTAAAAATTGAACAATTCCAAGAACAACTTGTTAAATACTTAAAGGACTAAAATGAACGAAGAACAACAAAACAATTTGGAAAATACTCAACCCGAAATTTCTGAGGAAATGCACGAGGAAGAACAACATGATAAAAACGTTTTACGTTTAAAAGAAATTACAAAAGAGTTAAATGTTGCTAAAGCAAGAGAATTTGTTGATGAAATTCCTAATGCTGATATAGCATCATTATTCCCTGATTTAACTTCAGAAGAACAATTAACATTCTTGCGTTTAATTAAAACTGATGAAGCTGCTGAAATCTTTAGTTTTTTAGATGAAGATATTCAAGTTGAACTAGCACAAAGTTTTACTGAAGATTGAGGTATGAAATTACTTCAACAACTTCAAAGTGATGAATTAGTTGACGTGCTTGATGAACTTCCTGCTAATGTTACAAGCAAGATTTTAGCTTATACACCTGCTGATAAAAGAAGCGAACTTAATAAACTATTAAGTTACAATGACGATGAAGTTGGAAGTATTATGAGTATTGATATTTCAAATATTCCTAATACTTATACTTGTGAACAAGCTCTTAATAAAATTAGAAGAGACTATGATAAAAATAAAAAAGAACTAGTGCATTATTACTATGTTACTGATAATGTAAATAAATTATTAGGTTCTTTAACATTAGAAGAAATAGCTTTTGCTGATCCTAATGAATTAATCGATAACATCTATAGCCCAGTTGCTTACGTCGAAACTAATGAGAAAAAAGAAAATGCTGCTAAAGTATTTAGCGAACATGATATGTCAGTTTTACCAGTTGTTAACCATGAAAAAAGATTGATTGGTATGATAACTAGTGATGATGTAATTGATGTTATTCAAGATGAAGCTACTGAAGATATTTATAAAATGGCTGGTATTAATAAAAAAGCTGCTGATAGCGAATATATGAAAACACCATGATATAAATTACTTCAATCAAGAATTTTATGACTTTCAATTCTATTGCTTCTTTCAACAGTAACTCAAATCATCATTCAATGATGTTTATTCAAAACAAGCACTTTGATTAACAAAAACGCAGCACTTGGAGCAACTAACTTATTAACTATTGCTTTTGCCGCTATTATCCCAATAATTATTGGAGCAACAAATAACACAACCTTGCAATCTAATATAAGTGTTTCAAGAGCTCTTGCTTTAGATGAAATTGAAAGAAAAGAATATAAGAAAGTTATCTTAAAAGAATTCTTAGTCGGTTTATTTGTAGCACTTGTTTTATTCGTATTAAACTTTGGACGTTTAAGTGCTTACTTCGCTATAACTAAAGATTTAATTGGCGATGAAAAATTAAAATACTGAGCATTAATAATTGCTACTTCATTAGCTTTATTTATCTCAATTATTATCTCAACTTTATTCGGAGCATTAATTCCTATCGCTTTTGCTACTAACAAAAAAGATCCTACCTCAATTTCAGCAATTATGCTTAATACATTATTAGACTTTGCTACATCATCAATTATTTTTGGAATAGCTTATGGTATTCTTTACGCTGTAGTATAACAATTATAAGGAGGCTAAATGGATAATATAATTCAAATTAATTCTGCGCCTTGTTCATGTCCTGCTTGCCAATTAATGATTAGCGTGAAATCACTAAATTCAAGCTTAACTCAAAGCCAAATTGAAATTCTCTTTTGAATGATTGTAGTTGGTTTAATCACTATCACATTAATTGTAATATATAGCTGTTTTATAGCCAAATATGTAAAAAATCGTAAAGCTTGTTATCATCATATAAATCATGCTAATGGTGCTTTATTATAATAATTAAAATCATATAACTTTGCCAATGAACTTTAATCAGGCAAAGTTTTTTATCGCAATTTTTGCCTTAATTTAAGATACTTAACCTCTTAATATTAAGGGCTATTCAACTACATTAAAGCAAAATAAAAAGCACTGAAATAGTGCTTCAAATTATTAATAATAACTTATAAAACAAATTCTTAAACTCTTAGGTTTGAAATCTAATAATGTTTCAAACTGACTGGTTATTTCAGTTCTCAATGATTCAATTGTCTCTTTCAATGAACTATTACGTTTTACTTTTACATCAATTACAAATGAAACATTTGAGTGGTCATCTAAAAATGAAATTCTAGGTTCAGATGCCAATTTAATATTTTTAGTATCCGCAATAGCGTTGTGAATTAAATCTAATAAAGCATCTTCAGTTACTGAAAAAGTTTCATTAATTCCACAAGTTGTAGTTAATAAATTCATTATTTATTAGCTCTTCCTACATATTTACCAGTTTCAGTTGAAATAATGATTTGATCACCTTCGTTTATAAACATAGGGGTTTCTAATTCATAACCTGTTTCAACTTTAACCTTCTTTTGAGGGTTGTTAGCAGTGTTACCTTTAACAGCATCAGGTGCTTCAGTAACTTCTAATGTAACATTGTCGTCTAATTCAATATCAAGAATTTCATCTTTATATTTTCTAATTTTAACGATCATACCTTCTTTTAAGAAGTTCATTTCTCATTCAACGTGTGAAAGAGGAATTTCAACTTGTTCAAATGTATCATTATCCATTAAAACAATGTTTTCACCATCTGAATATAAGTATGACATTGGACGTTTGTCAATGTGTGCTTTGTTAACCATAACACCACCGGTGTATGATTTAATTGTTGTACTACCTGTTCTTAAGTTTTTAACTTTAGCTTTAACGTTAGCTTGACCTCTACCTTGTTTTGAGTGTTGAGCTTCAATAACTACATAAATTTCGCCATCGTCTTCGAAAGTAATACCAGGTTTGAATGTATTAACATTAATCATATTTATGCTCCTTATTTATTCTAAAATATATGTTTTATTATATCAAAAAAGGCATTTTTAAAAATAAGAAAGGGCGATAACCCCTTGCTTTTTTATAATAAATATAAAAAAGTAGCGTTTGCTACTCTTCTGCAGAACTGGTCGGTGATTGTAAGCGAGTTTTCTTACGAATTAAAACTAACTTTGGTTTAGTATTATCATCAGCTAATAAATCTGAAATTTTATCTACAATAATTAACTGATCTTTAATAGCTAAATAAGGTAATTCATCGCTTGAATAATCTTTTAGCCAATCAATCTTTGTAATTAACTCGTTTCTATCCATTTTATAAATAACATCTAAATTAATAGTGTCACATAACTCAATCTTTTTAAATGAACCATCATCTAAAATACCTTGATCAACATCAATTTCTAAACTATTAATTAATGTTTGTTCTGTGTCTTCTTTTTGTAAACAATTTACAAAAAATAAGTCGTCACCGTCTTCGGCAATTAACATTATCACATTTGTTTCTAATTTGTTATCTCCTTTTATTTTTTTAACAAATTCTAATGTTAATGGAAGCGGTTTTAAAATAGGTAATTCAACCTTTATTAAATCTTTTTTATTTGTTTTCATAATTCTATTTTATAAAGTTTCATTATGCGATTTTTAATATAAAGTTTCTACTTTGAGTTTTGTGAATAAAATATAAAAAGTTAGTTTTTAGTTGTTTTTTATCGCAAAAATGAATTTTTTGTAAAAATTTGTTATGTTAATAAAATGTAAATAATTAAAATCTTGTTTTTTGTTTAGTTTGAAGTTCTATTAATATTCATTAAAAAGCGGGTTTTATAATATGTTATAAAATCTTTAAAAAATAGATTAATAATAGGTAATATAAAGTGGCTTTTTGTAATACTAAAAATAAGCATTAATTTAAAAACAAAACAATACCTTATTTTTTGCAGAAATAACGACAACTTAAAATAATTTATGAATTACCTTAAATTCAGTAACGTAAACAAAAGTTTTTAATATGTTTATTTTAATCAAAGTCAATGCATCATAAAGGTGCTAAATTCATATTAATAAATATTAATAAAAAAATCTTATTTGACTGTTTTATAGCCAAATAAGAAATTAACAAGCTGTATTTTGAACAATATTATTTTTATCATCATCAGAAAACATATCATCTTTATTTTGTTTATCTTTTTTAAATTTTAATTTGCTTTCTGTATGTTTTATTAAACGATTAATGTTGCTTCAGTGCAATGAAATTACTAGTGTAGCTAATATAGTATAAATAATAGGACTTACATATCAATAATCTGAAAGTGCTGTAAATGAGGTTTGTCTCATTACATTGTTCATTCAATAGCCTACTGGACCATCAATCATTCATGGAATTCAAACAAAAATTAACATTAAAGCAGCAGTTAAAATAGAACCTAATGAAACATATCTAGATGTTAAAACAATAATTAAAAATATAAGAAAAGCTATTAAAAATAAAATGATATTAATACTTATTACAACCCCAATTGTACAAGCAACACCTTTACCACCTTTAAATTTATAATAAATTGTAAAGACATGTCCTAATACAACTCCTAAGCCAATTGATTGAAAACTAATAAAATAAGTTGTTCCAAATTCTTTTCAGCCAGGTATCAATTGAAACATTAAAGCGACAATTAAAATTGGTATGAAAGCTTTTAATACATCAATAACAAAAACTGCTAAAGCAAATTTTTTACCGTAAGTTCTTAAACTGTTTGTTGCTCCGGCGTTTTTGCTATTATGGTTTCTAATATCGTCATGCTTATATCTTTTACTTAAAATAATTGAAGTATTAAATGAACCAATTAAGAAATAGCCGATTAAAACTAATGATAAATTTAATAATATACTATATAGGATATTCATATTGTTATTATTTTATCAATATTGAATTATTTCTGATATAAAAATCGCTAGATAATTATAAATTTTGTAGAAATTATTCTATATTCGTAATTTTTAAAAATAAAAAACTTAGTATTGCTACTAAGTAATTATTAAATGAATAAATTATTGAGCTGATTTCATTTGTTCAGCAACTTCAGCTGCAAAGTCACTTTCTTTCTTTTCAACACCTTCACCAACACCGTAACGAATTACTTCTACTAATTGGTTTTTGTGTTCTGATAAGTATTGGTTAATTGTTTTTGAATCATCCATCATAAATGGTTGAACTTCTAAAGTAACTTCAGCAATTTTCTTGTCTAATGAACCTTTTTTGATCATAGCTTGAATGTTTGCTGGTTTCTTATCGAAGTTAGCTGGAATTACAAATTCAGCTTCAAATTGTGCTAATTTTTCAGCTGGAATATCTTTAATAAAGATGAATTCAGGTTTCATAGCACTTGCATGCATAGCAACATTACGAGCACTTTCAGCATCAGCACCTTTAACTTTAACAACTGCTGCGATTTGACCATTAACGTGTACGAATGATGAAATAACTTCACCTTTTCCTGCTTTAATGATTTCAAATCTTCTTAATTCGACTTTTTCGCCACATTTTGCTGTAAATTCTTCAATTAAATCTTTAAGTGTTTCTTTTGATTTAGCTGGAGTTAATTTTAATGCTTCTTCAACATTTTTAACATTTGAGTGAGCTAAAATGGTTTCAGCAATTAAATTAAGCAATTTTGTAAAGTCTTCATTTTTTGCGACAAAGTCTGTTTCACAGTTCAATTCGACCATAACTGCTGTGTTTGAATCTGATGCAACAGCGATCATACCTTCAGCTGAAACTCTACCTGCTTTTTTAGCAGCTTTGATTTTACCACTGCTTTTTAATCATGTAATAGCTTTTTCAATATCTCAGTTTGATTCTTCTAAAGCTTTTTTACAATCTACCATACCTGCGTTTGTTCTTTCACGCAATTCTTTAATTAAAGCCATTTTATCCATAATGAATACCGCCTTTATAATTATTTACTTTCGCTTGTGTTTGAAGTTTCTTCAGTTACATTTTCAACTGTGTGTTGTCTTCTTTGAAATGGTTTTGTATTTCTTTGAAATACTGGTTTTTCTGATTTGAATTCAGGTAAAACAATTTTGTCATCAGGTTGGTAAGCAAATTTAGCTTTTCCACCACGTGCTACAGCAATAGCATCAGCTAAAATTGTAATAATTAAAGTAATACTTTTTGCTGAATCATCGTTAGCAGGAATACCAAAGTCTACTAAATCAGGATCTGTGTTTGAGTCTAAAATACCAATAACTTTAACGCCTTTGCTTCTAGCTTCTCTAATAGCAATAGTATCTTCGTTTGGATCAGCTACAATCATGAATTGAGGTATTGATCTCATTTTTCTAATACCTTCAAGGTTTTTGTGTAATTTATCAAGTTCTTTTTGTTTTAAAAGACCTTCTTTTTTGGTGTAACCTTTAAAACCTTCAGCAGCTTGTTTTTCTAATTCTTCCATAGCGCCAACTCTTTTGAAAATTGTTGATGCGTTTGTTAATGTACCACCTAATCATCTTTCTGATACGTAGAAACTACCAGTTCTTAAAGCATTATCTTTAATTGTGTCTTTAGCTTGTTTCTTTGTACCAACAAAAATAAATGATGTTCTAGGGTTTTTTGAAACATATTTTAATAATAAGTTGTAAATGAATTCTAAACGTTGTAATGTAAAGTTTGAATTAATCATGTGCATTCCACGTTTTGTTTGAGGGTATAAATATTCCTTCATTTTAGGGTTTCATAAACTCTTTTTGTGACCAAAATATGTACCAGCTTCTAATAATTTTTCTTTTGAAACGATAAGAGGTTTGTTTTCTTTAGCAACTTCTTTCTTTTCTTCTGTTTTTTTAGTAACTTTTTCAGCTACTTCTTTTTGTTCTTTTTCCATGTTGTGTTTCCTTTAGTTTGTTATATCATCCTATTATTTCGAACACCTAGCACCTTTTCTCAAGGCACACCCAAGTGAATTCATAATAGTGCTTAAATTTATGTTTCCATAAATGTGAATTAATAAAATCGTTGTGATTTATAAATTCTTTTATATTTTAACATAATTATTATTAAATATAAATTAATGATTCTACATTTTATCCCGAGTTTCCAACTTTTACAATGTAATTTTTAACAACTCATCTGTTTGATGAGCTGTTTTTAATAATTTAAAATTTTAATTCATTTAAAATTCTTAAATATGTTTGATAATCTTGAATTGCTTGATTATTGTTGTCGTTAATAATATATTCTTCACTTTCAATTTTTCCGTCAATAATCTTGCATGTTTTGATTGTTTCTTTTATTACATCTTGTAATTTTTTGATTGTGATTTTTTCATCTACAACACCGAGTTCTTTCAAACCTTTGTTTAAATAATAAATAACAAAATTTAATAAAACAAGAGATAAGAAGCAAAGTACGAAATGACCTTCAATATGCTTTTCACTTCATACATAAATAGGTCTTACAGCTAAAGCACTTTTTAAAGCTCTAAAGTTTGATTCTATTTGTCATTGTTTTGAATATAAATTCACAATTTCTTCAGGTGATAAATCAAATCTAGAGGTTTCATAAGCATAATATCCGTCAAACTTTTCATCTTCGATAATTTTGTCATAGTTAAGTTTGTAATAACCTTTACCACCAACTTTTTCGAAGAATTTAAACTTCTTTTGACCGAACATTACTTGAACATGAACTAGTCCGTCTTTATCTTGTCTTTTAATAAAATTATCGATTAAAATTTGTCTATCATTTTTATCTTTTAATGCTCTTTTTTTACTATATGTTACTACCAATCTTCTCTTGTGTCCGTTTGCTCTTCTATTCTTTCAAAACGAATAAAAAGTAGTTTCTTTATATTCAAAATTATTGTCTCCAAAATAGCCGGATTCATCTATTGCAAAGGTCTTTCGGTCATTTGAAGCCGCTTTTAATCTATAAGATAAAATGTAATCAATATCGTTATCTTCTAAGAATCTTATGTTTCTATTTGTACTCATTCCTCTATCAGCAATGAGTGTTACTTTGTTTAATTCATATTGTGATTTTATATTGAAAATAAAATTAATAAATGTTGATGCATCAGCAGTGTTCCCTTTGAATAATTTATAGTGAATTGGAATGCCGTTTTCATCTGTTGCTAAACCTAAAACAATTTGATCTTCTTTGAATTTTCCATCTTTAGAATAACCTGGATATCTCAATCCTTCTCTTACAAAACTTTCAAAATATACCGTTGAAGAGTCGTATCAAATAATATCTATTTTTCTATTTTTATCTTTGATCAATGTATCGTTAACACTCTTTAAAATGTTATTTTTATTTTCAGCTAAATAGTCTAAAGTATTATAAAATGTCGTCTTTTCAACTTCTAAATTTATATTGAATTTGTCTTTATTTTTAAAGGATGAAAGCATGCTACCCGGATTTACAATTCTATTTGAAATCATATATTTTAATAAATCATTTAAATACTTGGATTTTGATACTTTAGCATCTTTAAAAGGATTTAATTTTTCTAAGAAACTGTATAACAAATCATATCCATAATTGAACTGTTTTGTTTCAATTTTAACCTTGCTTATATCTAACTCTAATTGTCTAATTATCATATTTCTATCTCAATCAGTATTGTAGTTTTGAGATAGTTTTTTATTTTTTTCTACTGGATCAGAACAATATTTTTCTCATTTTTCAACTGTACCGATACCGATAGATTTCTTATAACCTTTGCCAAATCCTCCTGAAAGTGCTAAAGATAAGTAAGTAGAGTTCTTATTTTTTCTTGAAATTAATAGTCATTTGTCTTTTTTCATATCTTTATTATACCACAAATTACAATGTAATTATGTAAAAAAATAACTTTTTTTATTTATATATAAATAACACTGAAAAAAGTAATAAAAAAGAGCTCCAACTTGGAAACTCAGGATAAAATCGTTGTGATTTATAAATTCTTTTATATTTTAACATAATTATTATTAAATATAAATTAATGATTCTACATTTTATAATAGGTTATAAATTTATGTTTCCGCGCGCTAATACTAGCAAAAATAAAAGCATCTTAAATACTAAGATGCCTATTTTATAGTTAAATTATGTTTTTATTTTGCTGTAATAACTTGAGTATAAATTTTACTTCATTTGTTATTTACTATTATTTGGAAATGAATGGTCACTTCATTTTTAGCTTTATCATAAGTTATATAAACACCTTTTCTAGATTTATTACCAGGTATGTTTTTATAACCGATATTAGCATCTCCACCATGAGTATTAAGAGGTTCACCTAATTCACTATTGATACTAAGTCCGATAATTGGTTTTCCATTTTTTCTTTGTGTTTGAATTTTGCTTTTAATAATTGTTATTGTTGAATCATTTAATTTTTTCTCAGCAATTTCTTTAAGTGTATTAAACACTGCTTGTTTTTTAGCTTCATCAACTATAAATAAAGGTTTTCCAGATTCTATGAATTTAATTAAATCATTTTCTACGGGGGCTGCATTATTTGCTTCAAAACCTTTAATTAATAATTCAGGCGATTCATTAGAAATAATCGATGGATCACTTTTAGACTTTAGTTGTACCTTAATAACCATTGTTCCGTCATCATCATTAAAACTTACTTTAGATACTTTTAAATCAATTTCATTAGCAACAGCTTTTAAAGGACCATAATTTTTATAATTAGCTTTTATTGTATTAACATCAAATTCCGAAGGTTTTTTGTCTTTCATATTTGGGAAATAGAAATTCTCAGCAGTAACTTTTGCAACTATTTCATCAAGTTGAGCCTTTGAAACAATAGTTGAAACTTTAAATCCTTCAATTAGATGTTCTGCAGTATCAGATTTATCGTGCGTTTTTTCATCTTCTAATTGAATGGATAAAGTTAATTCACCTTTAGCATCATCTGGTTCTGAAACACTAAAAATATATTTAATACCCGGAATCTTGTCATTTACTTGAATTGTAGAAGGGTCAAATTTTGAAGCTTCAATATTTTTGTCTATAACTAGCTTAGATAAATCAATATTGATTAGCATTTCATTTAATTCATCAACACGAGTTTTAACAGTAGTTGCAACTTTAAAACCTGAAATTGTGAATGTTTTAGTATTTGATTTATCTTTTGTTGTTTCATCTTCTAGTTGAATTGATAAAGTTAATTTGCCATTTACATCATCTGGATTTTGTACGCTAAAAATATATTTAATACCAGCAACTTTGTTTTTTACTTGAATTGTAGAAGGATTAAATTTCGATGCTTCAACATTTTTATCTATAACTAAACTAGATTCGTTAATATTGTCTAGCATTTCATTTAATTCATCAACACGTGTTTTAACTGTAGTTGCAACTTTAAAACCTGTGATAATAATTACTTTAGGGTCAGTTTTAATATTATTTTTGGTTAAAATGATTTGAACAGTTATTGTACCAGTAGAATCATCTTTCTTTAAAATAGTAATATTTGCACTTGCTCCATTTGTGTTTGCTTCAAATGCCTTTTCACTTACAGTAACTTTACTTGGAAGTAAATTTGCTTTATTTTTAATAACAAAATTTGATTCATTAATTTTGCTTATTGTTTCTTCTAATTCTTTTTCAATTGTTGTTTTATAATCAGCATACTTATCTGAACATGATGAAGAAACTAAAGAAATAAATGGTATTGTGGACAAAGCTGTACCACTTAATATAAATTTTTTAATTTTTTTCATTTTTACTCCTTGAAATTATTCGTTTATTAGCAATATAATTATAATTTTTTAATTATAAAGTGGTATTTTTCTCACATTTATATGAAAAAACACCCTATTTAGTCATATTAGAGACTTATAGAGTATTTTTTGTTATAATATAACCTAATTTAATTTTTTTAGTCAACGTGAATTGAAATTAATTGTAAAAATTTATCAATATCTAAACTTGCATTTCCAACAAGAAAACCGTTAACATCAGGTTGTTCTGCAAATTCATAAATATTATTTACATTTACACTCCCACCATAAAGAACTGGGACATTTTTGCTTGTTAATCTATGGATTATTTCACATGCTTTTTGCACTTCTTCGGGGTTAGGTGTAATACCTGTACCAATTGCTCCCGAGTTTCCAACTTTTACAATGTAATTTTTAACAACTCATCTGTTTGATGAGCTGTTTTTAATAATTTAAAATTTTAATTCATTTAAAATTCTTAAATATGTTTGATAATCTTGAATTGCTTGATTATTGTTGTCGTTAATAATATATTCTTCACTTTCAATTTTTCCGTCAATAATCTTGCATGTTTTGATTGTTTCTTTTATTACATCTTGTAATTTTTTGATTGTGATTTTTTCATCTACAACACCGAGTTCTTTCAAACCTTTGTTTAAATAATAAATAACAAAATTTAATAAAACAAGAGATAAGAAGCAAAGTACGAAATGACCTTCAATATGCTTTTCACTTCATACATAAATAGGTCTTACAGCTAAAGCACTTTTTAAAGCTCTAAAGTTTGATTCTATTTGTCATTGTTTTGAATATAAATTCACAATTTCTTCAGGTGATAAATCAAATCTAGAGGTTTCATAAGCATAATATCCGTCAAACTTTTCATCTTCGATAATTTTGTCATAGTTAAGTTTGTAATAACCTTTACCACCAACTTTTTCGAAGAATTTAAATTTCTTTTGACCGAACATTACTTGATCATGAACTAGTCCGTCTTTATCTTGTCTTTTAATAAAATTATCGATTAAAATTTGTCTATCATTTTTATCTTTTAATGCTCTTTTTTTACTATATGTTACTACCAATCTTCTCTTGTGTCCGTTTGCTCTTCTATTCTTTCAAAACGAATAAAAAGTAGTTTCTTTATATTTAAAATTATTGTCTCCAAAATAGCCGGATTCATCTATTGCAAAGGTCTTTCGGTCATTTGAAGCCGCTTTTAATCTATAAGATAAAATGTAATCAATATCGTTATCTTCTAAGAATCTTATGTTTCTATTTGTACTCATTCCTCTATCAGCAATGAGTGTTACTTTGTTTAATTCATATTGTGATTTTATATTGAAAATAAAATTAATAAATGTTGATGCATCAGCAGTGTTCCCTTTGAATAATTTATAGTGAATTGGAATGCCGTTTTCATCTGTTGCTAAACCTAAAACAATTTGATCTTCTTTGAATTTTCCATCTTTAGAATAACCTGGATATCTCAATCCTTCTCTTACAAAACTTTCAAAATATACCGTTGAAGAGTCGTATCAAATAATATCTATTTTTCTATTTTTATCTTTGATCAATGTATCGTTAACACTCTTTAAAATGTTATTTTTATTTTCAGCTAAATAGTCTAAAGTATTATAAAATGTCGTCTTTTCAACTTCTAAATTTATATTGAATTTGTCTTTATTTTTAAAGGATGAAAGCATGCTACCCGGATTTACAATTCTATTTGAAATCATATATTTTAATAAATCATTTAAATACTTGGATTTTGATACTTTAGCATCTTTAAAAGGATTTAATTTTTCTAAGAAACTGTATAACAAATCATATCCATAATTGAACTGTTTTGTTTCAATTTTAACCTTGCTTATATCTAACTCTAATTGTCTAATTATCATATTTCTATCTCAATCAGTATTGTAGTTTTGAGATAGTTTTTTAATTTTTTCTACTGGATCAGAACAATATTTTTCTCATTTTTCAACTGTACCGATACCGATAGATTTCTTATAACCTTTGCCAAATCCTCCTGAAAGTGCTAAAGATAAGTAAGTAGAGTTCTTATTTTTTCTTGAAATTAATAGTCATTTGTCTTTTTTCATATCTTTATTATACCACAAATTACAATGTAATTATGTAAAAAAATAACTTTTTTTTATTTATATATAAATAACACTGAAAAAAGTAATAAAAAAGAGCTCCAACTTGGAAACTCAGGAAAACACCCTATTTAGTCATATTAGAGACTTATAGAGTATTTTTTGTTATAATATAACCTAATTTAATTTTTTTAGTCAACGTGAATTGAAATTAATTGTAAAAATTTATCAATATCTAAACTTGCATTTCCAACAAGAAAACCGTTAACATCAGGTTGTTCTGCAAATTCATAAATATTATTTACATTTACACTCCCACCATAAAGAACTGGGACATTTTTGCTTGTTAATCTATGGATCATTTCACATGCTTTTTGCACTTCTTCGGGGTTAGGTGTAATACCTGTACCAATTGCTCAAACTGGTTCGTAAGCAATAATAACTTTGTCAATATTAACTTCATTTAATAAAACTTGAATTTGTCTTTTCAATGATTCTTCAGTTTTATTATTATCATGTTGTTCTTTAGATTCACCTATGCAAATTACTGGAGTAATGTTAAATTTAACTGATTGTTGAATTTTTTTGTTAATCATTTCATCATTTTCATGTTGTGAGTGGTATTTTCTTCTTTCAGAGTGACCGCATAAAGCATAAGTTACATTTAAGTCTTGTAACATGCGGGCACTAACTTCACCAGTGTAAGCACCTTCATCATGTCTTGACATATTTTGACTACATAATTTTAAATTGTCAATCTTATTTGTAAAATAAGCTGCTAAATTACAATGAGCGGGAGCAATTGCGAAAGTATTATTATTAATATATTTTTCTAAATCACGGTTTTGTTTAATAAATTTTTTATATTCTTTAGCAAATTGATCATAAAAATCTAATGTTTCAGTAAATGTGTTATTCATTTTTCAATTACCGATAATAATAAACTTTTTCATATAACCTCGTTTTCTAAAAATATCTTATATTATAATCAATCATTAAATATTTAAACGAATAATTAAATAAATTATGCTTTTTTTAGCATATTTTCGAATTCTTGCTCACTAATTATGGAAATATTCCACTCTTTTGCTTTGTCTAATTTACTTCCGGCATTTTCTCCTAAAAGTAAATAATTAGTACTTTTTGAAATAGATGAATGAACTGAACCACCATTATTTTCGATTAAATTAGCAAAATAATCTCTAGGCTTACTTAATTTACCTGTGATAACAAATGAATAGTTTTCAAAAATATTAGAAGCTTTTTTTGCTACTGATGAATATGAGAAAATTTCATCAAATGCTTTGAGTAATTTTTGGTTGTCTTCATTAGCTAAATAATCTTTTAAACTTTCAATAATTTTTGGACCAATGTTTTTAATATTAACAATTTTGCTTAAACCTTTATCTTCTAAAAGTTCATTAAAGTTATTATATTCTTTAGCAATTAACTTGCTTGCTCTAATTCCTAAATGCTTAATTCCTAAAGCAAAAAGTACTTTGAAAAATGGACTACTAAGCGATTTTTCAATATTATTAAGTAAATTATTTACCTTTAATTCTCCATAACGATTTAATTCCATTAACTCTGTTTTATAGTTCTTTAAAGAAAATACATCAAGAATATTTTTAATGTGTTTTGGATATAAATCCTTAACAGTTGTTAAACCTAAACCAACAATGTTCAAAGCTTTTCTATCACAAAAATGATAAATACTATTTATATTCATTTCTGGACAATCTGGATTAATACAGAATTGATCAACATTATCATCAATTTCAACTAATAATGAATTACATGAGGGACAATTTAAAATTTTTGGAAATACACCTATTGAATCTTTTTCACTTAATTCAATAACTTTAGGAATAATCTCACCAGCTTTAATAATTTTAACTTTATCGTTAATATTAATATTCAATGTAGTTATAAAGTTGTAATTATGTAAAGTTGCTGCTTTTACAATTGTTTGATTTAATTCAACAGGTTCTAAATTAGCAACATAAGTAATTTTTCCAGTTCTACCTACAGTTGCATAAATTTTTTTAATTGGGCTAATTGCAAATTCAACATCATATTTAAATGCAATTGAATGTTTAGGAAATTTGCTTGTTTTACCTAATTTATCTCATAAATCTAAATCATTAAGTTTGATAACTAAACCATCAGCATCATAAGGAAGTGTATTTTTAATTTCAGCAAAGTTTTCAATGGCTTCTTCTAATTCTTCTACTTCAACTAATTTTTCATATGGATTAGTTGGAATATTAAAACTTTTAATAAAATCAAGAGCATCTTTTTGACTATGAATATTATAACTAGCTGGATCAACTAATTCATATAAATAACTGCTCAAATTTCTTTTAGCAACTATTTTTGGATCTAGTTGTCTTAAAGTACCGCTAGCAATATTTCTTGCGTTAGAGTAAACTTTGCTATTTTCTTTTTGCATGCTTTCATTAATTTTTTCAAAATCTTTTTTCATTATGAATACTTCACCACGTACTTCAAGTTTTTTGAAATAATTAATTGCTTTTGGAATACTTTTAATTTGATAGACATTTTGAGTCACATCTTCACCTTCAATACCATCACCCCGAGTTGTTGCTTGAACTAATTTGCCATTTTCATAAACTAAACTAATGCTTAAACCATCGATTTTAGGTTCAATGCTAAATTGAATATCTTCGACTGACACAAATTTAGAAATGTTATCAATGTATTTTTCAATTTCGTCATAATCATAAGCTTTAGCTAGTGAAAGCATAGGCTTTTCATGAATTACTTTTTTAAATTTATTTTCAGCAAAACCACCAACAAAATTAGTAGGACTATTTGCTAAAACAAACATCGGAAATTCTTGTTCTAATTTTTCTAATTCTAGTAATGCTTTATCATATTCTAAATCAGAAACACTAGGATTATTTTCTACATAATATTCTTCATTTCATTTATTAATTAAAGCAACTAATTCTTCAATTCTTTTTTTAGCATTTTCTTTAGTCATGATGGCTCCTTAACAATAAGATAGATATCTTATTTAATATATAAATTATATAAAATTTAACACTTTATTTTTAATCATAATTATCTATTAATCACATAATAAAAATCAATCTAAAATAATTAAGATTGAAATTTTTACTTGCTTATATTTTTCTAAAAGCACTATAAAACAATTAAATTATAAATTTTTAAGTGCATTAAGTGCTATTTCAAACATGTTAGTGAATCCGGTTTCTCTAGTTTTATAATCACTAAATTCCATTTTTGCTAATGAATCACTAACTTGTAAAATGGTGGCTGCTTTTTTATTACATCTTTTAGCTTCAGCAAAAAGAATATAGCTCTCAGCTTCAACGACTTGACAATTTGTAATTTTCTTAGTTTCTTCAAGTGGTCTAACTGCATAAAACACATCAGTTGAATGTACAGAAACTACTGGTGCTTTGATTTTTAATTCCTTAGCAGATTCAATCAATTTTTTAGTAACTTCTTCACTAGGAAAATATTCAAAAGTTTTCTCATTATTTACTAATTCAGCTACTGAAAAATTATCGCTAAAAGCTCGATTAATAATCACTGTATCCATCACATTATATTCATCATAATATGAGCCAGTTGCTCCTAAACGAATAATAACATCTACATTGTATTCAGTAAATAATTCATGAGCATAAGCACCGATTGAAAACATACCCATGCCATGTCCTCCAAATGTTACTTTAATTCCGTTGTATTCCCCAGTAAAGTATGTTTCATTTCTAACATTACTTACTTCTTTTACATTTTTTAAATATTTATGAGCCATGTATTTTGCTCTTAATGGATCCCCGGAAAGAAAGCATACTCTCGCTATTTCATCTTTTTTCGCATTGATATGTGTTGACATAATTGAACTCCTTTAATTTGTATATGTTTATTCTAAAATAAATAACGTATTTAAAAGTTAAAAATATAAATATTTCATACTTTTCCATATGTTTTAGGAAAAAGTAAAAAAATACTTTTTATAAGCTTAAAAAGTCTAAAATATACTTAATGCTATTAATAGTATAATATTAATAAGTATTTAATAATAGTGTTTCTGGAGGTTTTATGAATAACTATAACTTAATTCTTTCTAATGAGAAGTTTAAACAACAACAATTCATGACAGTTAAAAATGCTGTCGAAAGCAAGATAAATGCTTTTTATAAAAATAAGGAAAATAGTCGAAGAATTTCATTAGCAACTAGCGGTTTTTGATGCTCATTTGCATTTATGCTTCTTGGGTTTATTTGATTAATTATTACAATCGGTTTAAATATTTACACAACCTTAAAACTAAAGCAAAATGATTGATTATATGACCATCAAAAACCATTCTTCTGATCATTTTACATAATTTCAATTGCAATGTTTCTTTCTTCAGGTATTGCTCATTTAATTGCTAAACGAGAAAAAACAATGCTAGAAAAAGATGTAATTAGCTCATTCAATAATCGAGATATTACTGATTATTTATTTAGATATTTTGGATTAACACCTTAATATAACACCGATGAAATTGGTAAAAATATAATTAGCTATAATGTTATAAACTTTTATAAAAACATTCATAACTTCCGTGATTTAAGTACTTACAATTTAACTTTAGGAAAATATGAAATGTATGAAGCTTCTACAGTAAATCAATTTTTCAAGATGCAAAACTTACTTTATGTTGATAATTCATGAGTTGATACTACTGATTTAGATAAAAAAACTTTACGTAGTTTATATCGTATGAATGCAAGCACATATAAAAACAAAATTGAACTTGATGAAAGAAAATTACGTTTTGGTATTGCTACAAGAATTGGAAATATTAATAAAGATTTCAATATAACACTATTTGACAATAATGACTGTTTTACAGCCCCAGAATTAAAATTAATAACCTTAGATAAAGAATATGAATCAATCGTTTTAAATGCTATTGATAACCAATTATTAAGAAATTGATTAAAAGATGAAAACAACTTAAAATACATAAAAGATTTAAGAAATCAAATTACATCATTGAAAATTAATAATCCTGTTGCTAAAAGAAGAAGCAATAAAAGCTTAGTTAAAAACCTTTCTTTAGTTTTAAGAAATCAAGAAGCATTTATTTGATTTGATACCAATTGTGAACTTTTAGATGTTGCTTATATAACAAAAACATTAAATCCAAAAAATATCATTGATGCTATTACTAATAAACTTTTAGATGATTTTTACTTAATTTATTTAGTTATTCAACTTCTTGCTCCTTTTGGCTTAGATTTAACATTAAAAATTTCTGAAAAAGAAGTAAATGAAGCTAATGAAGTGGATGTTCGTCCAAATGATGATTTTGCTAACGTTAGTGAACCGGTAAGTCCTACTGCTACAACATCTGTAAAATAATTGCTGTTTCTTGATCAAAAATAATAAACCTAATAACTTGTTTAAAGTTTAAAGGTTTGCTAGATTATAATCTCAAAAGCTACAGTCTTAAAAACAAGAAGATATATCTTTATATAGGGTATATCTTTTTTAGTTTTATTGGTGTAACCAAAATAATAATATGGGGAAAAATATAGTTATTGGCGTAAAAATAAAAAACAAGAAACAATCCATTTCCTGCTACTTAAAATTTCTTCTTTTTAAATAAATGAAAGAATTCATTTCTGCGTGTGTTACTTGGTATCTTTTTTCTTTGTCAACTATATAAGGGTTCATCAATAGGAATTTCTTTTCAAGGGTCTTCTTGATTTAATTTTGCGTAAACATCAATAGTGGAAAGATAATTTAAAAACTTTCTAGGTCTTGAGTTCATCTTATCTTGAACTTCCATTAATCGCTCGTTTGTTATTGTAGAAAAATCACTATGCTTTTTAAAAAATCTTCTTACCATTCCATTAAAGTTTTCATCAGATCCTCTTTGAAAAGAAGTGTAAGGATCAGCTTTATAAATATAAATTTTTAATTTGCTTGCTATTGCAAAAAGTGAGCTAAATTCGAAACCGTTATCTTGCGTTATCGATTTAACATTTAAATGTTTTCTCTTAATTAAATCTCACAAAGCACTAGCTAATTTTCAAGGATTTTTGTTTTGCAATTTGACCAAAAAGCCTATTCTACTTACTCTTTCGGTAAAAGTCATTATATGTGGGCTATTAGTTGATCTCTTACCAACTATAAGATCTATTTCTCAACGCCCGAATTCCGATCTTTCATTAATTGAGCGTGGTCTAGTTCATATAGGTCTAATTCATCTTGAGCCCACAAGTCGTCTAACCGCGCTTTCTTTACCTCTTTTACCATCCTTTTTGTAGTATTTTCTTAATAAATGTTTTCTCTTAATTACTCATTGATTAGTATTGATTCAGTTATAAACTGTTTTTAATGAAGGAACTTTTAAAGCTGGAAAATTATTTTTAATTCTTTCATAAGTTAATTCAACTGTTCAAATTTTTCCATCATATATTTGTTTAAATTTTTTGCTAAATTCTTTATATTTTTCCATATTATTAATCATTCTAAAATGATGATTCCAATTACATCTAATCCGGTTTTTAATTTCAGCGTCTTCTGCAAAATAACCGTAAAATGTAGAATTATTTTTGATTTCTCTAATGATAGAAACTCTATTAAAACCTAATTTATTGGCGATTTTTGATATACTATTATTAGTTGTTCAAAGCAAGAATTCAAGCTTAACACGCAGATTATAGTTAAACTTTTTATTATTTTTCATAATAAATTGGAATGCGTGATTGTTCTTGTTTTGGATACTTTTTTTATATAAAAAAACGCATCCACATTAAATTTTAATCTAAAATGTGTTGCGTTTGTAATTACAATGTAGCAAACCTAATAACTTGTTTAAAGTTTAAAGGTTTATTTTTTGTTTTCTCATTAGCATATATGTAAATATAAAACTTTGAGTTTCATTTAAGTTTTTTATACTAAATCAAATTCGTTATTTTGATAGCTTTAAATGTAGATAATAATCTTTGTGTTTATGCATATTATTCAAAGTTTTTGCTATCTATAATGTTGAGCTAGTTACATCTCTATGAAAAACCTAATATATTTAACTATTTAAATTTAACTTTTTAAATCCTTTTACATATATGTAAAAAGAATTATTTTCATTAACAAATTAAGTAAAAATATATAATTAAACTATGATTAAAAAAGGTGACATAATAACAGGTTGAATTAGGAATAAAAATAAAAATGGATTGTTTGTCTCTGCACATAACAATATTCATTTTTTTATACCTCTTAATTTAATTAGTGATTTAGCAAAGTATCAAAGAGTTGATACATTTAATATTAAAGACAAAATCAATTTTGTTGTTATTTCTTTTGATCAAGAAAAACAACATGGGATTGGCAGTTTTAAAGAAAACCATCCACTTTATTTAAGATCTCCGTATAAAGCATTGCTTTTTGAAACAAAAAATGGCTTTAAAAATATTAAAGAAAGCTTTGACAAGTTTATTGAAGAATACGAACCAAGTGGAGATAAATAATGGAGAGATTAACTTTAAAATTTATTAATTTTTCATCCGATTTTAAAAATGAAAGTTTAATAAATAGAAGTAATAAATTATTTAAAGATATTAGAACTAAAAATGTGGTTGGTTTTGAAAATTTTGGGTTTCATGAATTAGCATTAAACTTTAATGAAGATAATGCTTTAGAATTGGATTTATTTAGTAAAAAAATACATGATAAAAATATTAGAACAATTTTTGTTTTCTGCAATTCAGCTGATATCATGAATTACAATGCCGGTTATACTTATTTATTTAAGAATGACATTTTAAAAGAATCGAAAATAAAGTATATTTTTGTAAATAATGATGAACCATATTTATGAGATAAAATTTATCAGCAAAATGAACAATTAATTAAAAATCTAACTACAGGATTTTTATTTATAGGGCAAGAATGCTATAGTGAAGCTTTTATCAATTTTATTAAATTAATCTTAAATGATATTCAACAAGATTTCGGTTATTATCGAGCTCTTGAAAGATGCTTTTTAATTGGAAAAAGAATTTTAGAATTGCAACTAGGATTTATGCAATTAGCAGAAGATCATAAACTCATTATGCCTGAAATATTAACTAATAATTATTTATTCTTTGCTGAAAGTAATTTGTTCTTGCTTTTATTAAAAGGCTGCGATTTATTATCTTTACTTGAAGGTTATCAATCAGCGGCTCGACTTTGGAATTCTGAAAACTTAGAAGAAAATTATGCGTTCCAATATGCTTTCGTTAAACACTTGCAACGCAAGAATTATCAATTTGATTTTATATCTGGTGATAATCCAATTCTAACGAATTCACTAGTTTTACAGGCAAATATGGAAAATTTATTATTTGGTCATGAAAATCGTTTTGCGACAACATTAATTTTTCCGAACGCAATTTATACTTATGGTCAATACATTATCGATAATGCTAAACAAATCTATTTAACTCATTATGAAGTCCTGTATGAACAAATGGATTATAGATTGTCGGATGAATTAAATTCAAAAGATGGACTCGAAAAATTTGCTAATATCACTTTAAGTGAGTTTCAAAAAAACGCTAATGATGGAATTATAAACACAGTTCGTGATATTGCAAATATAAATGGTTGCATAATCTTATTAGCTGATAATAGTGCTTTTACATTAGGCACATTAATATGTTTTATCTATTGAGTTGCAATTTATGAAGCATATTTAAATAAACAAAATCCATTTGATTTTGTACTTTAAAATGAAATAAAAAAGAGGTAATTATGAAAACATTAAATTTAAATATTAACAATGCAGTTGATGAAAAAGAAGTTATTAAATATCAAGATAAAGTATGAAATATTCATAAAAATATTATGAATAAAACAGTTGCTGAAAAAGATTGATTAGGCTGAATTGATTTACCTAATAAAATTAATAGTCCTGAAATTGCTAAAATGAAAGAAATAGCTAAAGCTTGAAAAATGCAAAATATTGAAGTTTTAGTTGTTATTGGTATAGGTGGTAGTTACTTAGGAACTAAAGCTGGTTATGAATATATTTATGGTCCTTATTCACTTAAAAAACCAGACATTGAATTAGTTTTTGCTGGTAATTCAATTAGCAGTGAACAATTAATTAGCTTATTAAACTATGTTCAAAATAAGAAATTTGCTATTAATGTTATTTCAAAAAGTGGAACTACTTTAGAACCTTCTATTGCTTTCAGAGAATTTAGAAAATTACTTGAATCTAAAGTTGGCGCTGAACTTGCTAAAAAACTTATTGTGACAACTACCGATGCTAAAAAAGGTGTTCTTTTTGAATTAGCTAATGTTAAAGGTTATGAAAAATTCATTATTCCTGATAATGTTGGTGGTCGTTTTAGTACCTTAAGCCCAGTTGGTTTATTCCCGTTTGTTTGTGCTGGAATTGATATTGATAAAATGCTTTTAGGAGCTAAAGAAGCAAATGATGATGCTAATATTGAAAACATTTTAGAAAATAATGCATACAAATATGCAGTTGCTCGTCATATTTTAAATAAAAAATATCATGTTGAAATGCTAGCAAGTTATGAACCTAAAATGGCTTATTTTGCTGAATGATGAAAACAATTATTTGCTGAAAGTGAAGGAAAAGATGGCAAAGGATTATTACCAACTAGTGCTATTTTCTCAACTGATTTACACTCAATTGGACAAATGATCCAAGATGGTAATAAAATCTTATTTGAAACTATTTTATTAGTTAAGAATCCAGTTGCTGATATCTTACTTAAAAAAGAAAAAGAAGACTTAGATAAATTGAATTACCTTGATGGTCAAACATTACATGAAGTTAATTTATCAGCTTATAAAGGAACTCTTGAGGCTCATGTTAAAACCGGAAATGTTCCTAACATTGTAATTGAGTTTAATAAATTTGATGAATATACATTAGGATATTTATTCCAATTTTTCGAAAGAGCTTTAGCTATTAGTGCATACTTACTTGGTGTTAATCCATTTAATCAACCTGGCGTTGAAGTATATAAAGCTAATATGTTCAAATTACTTAATAAGGAACAAAAATAATAATGCCTGAATTGCCTGAAGTTAGAACTGTTGTTGCAGATTTAAAGAAACAAATCTTAAACAAAACTATTTTAGATGTTGATGTATTTTTGCCTAAATTAATTAAAAATGCTTCAAAAGATGAGTTCGTTTCTTACTTAAAAAATGAAACGATTATCGATATAAATGCTCTTGGTAAATATATTATTATTAAACTTACACATAACAAAAACTTAATAAGCCATTTACGGATGACTGGAAAATATTTTGTGTATCATAATGAACCGGTTCGTATGAAACATGACTATGTTCAATTTGATTTAAGCGACCATATTACGCTGTTTTATAATGATTCTCGTCAATTTGGAGCATTCTATTTAAAAGATGAAAAAGATTTAAAATCCACAGCCCTATTAAATAAATTGGGTAAAGAACCTTGAGATCTTGATGCTGAAGCTTTATATTATGCTGTTAGAAAAAAGACAGTACCAATTAAAACTTTTTTATTAGATCAAAGCTATATTTTAGGTATTGGGAATATTTATGCTAATGAAATTCTTTTTGATGTTAACTTAGAACCTGAAACTAAAGTAAATCTAATTCCTCTTGAAAAATGAGAAGAAATACTTGAAAGCACTAAACGCATTTTCAATAAAGCAATTGAATTAAGAGGTAGCACAATAAATAGCTACGCTTCTGTTAATGCTGTGAAAGGTGGCTTTCAAAATTTACTAAAAGTGCATCTTAGAAAAAATAAAGAATGTCTTAAATGTAAAAACAAAATTGAATCAAAGATGTTAAATCAAAGAATGACTTATTATTGTCCAAATTGTCAAAAGGAAAAATATGAAAAATAAAATTTTCGTAGTAGACATGCTTAATGGTTTTTGCAATATGGGTGCTCTTCAATCTAAAGAAGTTGCTACAATTATTCCAAATATTGCTTCATATTTAAGAGAACATAAAAATGATTCAATTACTTTTATTAATGATGCTCACAGTAAAAAAGATTTAGAAATGAAACAATATCCTGTTCATTGTTTAAAAAATACAAAAGAAGCAGAAATTGTTGATGAATTAAAACCTTATGTAAAAGATATAATTTTTAAAAATTCAACTAATGCTTTCTATTATATAAATATAGAAGAGCTTCAAAACTATAATGAAATTATTATTGTAGGTTGCTGTACAGATATATGTATTATGCAATTTGCATTAAGTTTAAAAGTTTATTTTAATAAAATAAATCTTGATAAAAAAGTAATTGTTATTAAAGAATGTGTAAATACTTTTAATACTAATGAGCACAATTATAAAGAGTATAATAATTTTGCTTTAAATATCATGCGTAATGCAGGAGTGGAGATACAATCATGAAAAAAAGACATGTAGTTGATTTACACGGTTTAACCGTTCAAGAAGCACTTTCAAAAGTAATGCTTGCTTGAGATGATGCTTTTGAAAATTACTGTGATGAATTACAAGTTATCACAGGCAAAGGAAGCGGTGCTTTAAAAACTAGTGTTGAAGATATGCTTATTAAAGAAGGTCATCAATACTATGAAGAACCTGATACTTCATCATTTATTATTAATATTACAGATGAAGTTGAAGAAGACCCACTTGATAGTGATAAATACAACTAAAAATATTAAAGAAAGATAGCTCCTGAGTTTCCAAGTTGGAGCTCTTTTTTTATTACTTTTTTCAGTGTTATTTATATATAAATAAAAAAAAGTTATTTTTTTACATAATTACATTGTAATTTGTGGTATAATAAAGATATGAAAAAAGACAAATGACTATTAATTTCAAGAAAAAATAAGAACTCTACTTACTTATCTTTAGCACTTTCAGGAGGATTTGGCAAAGGTTATAAGAAATCTATCGGTATCGGTACAGTTGAAAAATGAGAAAAATATTGTTCTGATCCAGTAGAAAAAATTAAAAAACTATCTCAAAACTACAATACTGATTGAGATAGAAATATGATAATTAGACAATTAGAGTTAGATATAAGCAAGGTTAAAATTGAAACAAAACAGTTCAATTATGGATATGATTTGTTATACAGTTTCTTAGAAAAATTAAATCCTTTTAAAGATGCTAAAGTATCAAAATCCAAGTATTTAAATGATTTATTAAAATATATGATTTCAAATAGAATTGTAAATCCGGGTAGCATGCTTTCATCCTTTAAAAATAAAGACAAATTCAATATAAATTTAGAAGTTGAAAAGACGACATTTTATAATACTTTAGACTATTTAGCTGAAAATAAAAATAACATTTTAAAGAGTGTTAACGATACATTGATCAAAGATAAAAATAGAAAAATAGATATTATTTGATACGACTCTTCAACGGTATATTTTGAAAGTTTTGTAAGAGAAGGATTGAGATATCCAGGTTATTCTAAAGATGGAAAATTCAAAGAAGATTGAATTGTTTTAGGTTTAGCAACAGATGAAAACGGCATTCCAATTCACTATAAATTATTCAAAGGGAACACTGCTGATGCATCAACATTTATTAATTTTATTTTGAATATAAAATCACAATATGAATTAAACAAAGTAACACTCATTGCTGATAGAGGAATGAGTACAAATAGAAACATAAGATTCTTAGAAGATAACGATATTGATTACATTTTATCTTATAGATTAAAAGCGGCTTCAAATGACCGAAAGACCTTTGCAATAGATGAATCCGGCTATTTTGGAGACAATAATTTTAAATATAAAGAAACTACTTTTTATTCGTTTTGAAAGAATAGAAGAGCAAACGGACACAAGAGAAGATTGGTAGTAACATATAGTAAAAAAAGAGCATTAAAAGATAAAAATGATAGACAAATTTTAATCGATAATTTTATTAAAAGACAAGATAAAGACGGACTAGTTCATGATCAAGTAATGTTCGGTCAAAAGAAATTTAAATTCTTCGAAAAAGTTGGTGGTAAAGGTTATTACAAACTTAACTATGACAAAATTATCGAAGATGAAAAGTTTGACGGATATTATGCTTATGAAACCTCTAGATTTGATTTATCACCTGAAGAAATTGTGAATTTATATTCAAAACAATGACAAATAGAATCAAACTTTAGAGCTTTAAAAAGTGCTTTAGCTGTAAGACCTATTTATGTATGAAGTGAAAAGCATATTGAAGGTCATTTCGTACTTTGCTTCTTATCTCTTGTTTTATTAAATTTTGTTATTTATTATTTAAACAAAGGTTTGAAAGAACTCGGTGTTGTAGATGAAAAAATCACAATCAAAAAATTACAAGATGTAATAAAAGAAACAATCAAAACATGCAAGATTATTGACGGAAAAATTGAAAGTGAAGAATATATTATTAACGACAACAATAATCAAGCAATTCAAGATTATCAAACATATTTAAGAATTTTAAATGAATTAAAATTTTAAATTATTAAAAACAGCTCATCAAACAGATGAGTTGTTAAAAATTACATTGTAAAAGTTGGAAACTCGGGGATAAATACAACTAAAAATATTAAAGAAAGATAGCTTGTTAGGCTATCTATTTTTATTTCGATTTAAGTTCTTCTTTCATAACTTCAGCTATTTTTTTGGCATATTCTCCAACTATAATATTAGTTGAATTACTTGAAATTAAAATACCTGAAACATATTTTAAGTTTTTAATTTCTTCAAAATTTACATTAGCTTTATTCTTAAATAAAATTTTAACTTTTGATAAAGATGGTTCAATTCCAGTAATGTTTTCTTTACCACCCAAAAGTGTAATTAGTTCTTCAATATTGATTCTTGAATCAAGTTTTGTAACATTACCTTTTTTAAGTTCTTGTTGTTTTTTATTTTTGCAGTGTCAATATAATCAACAAAAACCTAATGTAAAAATCGTTAAAATAACAATCAAAAATTTTTCTTTATGAGTCATATTTCTATTATAAATTAATATTTGTATTATTAGTGTTATTTTTTATTAAAGCTTCTTCTTGCCTATCTTCTATTTTGCCTGTAACAATATTACAAATTAAGGCAACTACTATACCGACAATTGGAGCAATAATATATTTAATTCAAAAAGCCATTGGAATTAAAATAAACATAATCAGAATTCAAAAAGCAAAAATAATTGGAACACTAAAGTTAAAGCTACGTAAATTTAGTATTTTAAAAAAATAAAATAATCAATTCATAAAAATAGCAAATAAACCTATAAAACAGGGAATTAAGCAAATTCATAAACTGCTTGTAAGTTTTTGATTTCCAAATTCAGGAGCACTAATTATTCATACAGCTGTCATTGGAATTACAATGAAAATTGAAATAAACAAAACAATTAGTAAGGGAGATAAACTTACTAATTTATTTTTCTTATTTGTATTTTTTTGTTTATTGTCTTTGTTATTCATAATTCAATCTTAATTTGTTCAACATCTTAATAAAATCTTTTAATGAAACTGTGTGAGTTTCTTCCTTACCATATTCACGATATGAAACGGTTTTATCTTTAATTTCGTTAGCGCCTAAAATTAATTGATATTTAGATTTAGATACTTGAGCATTACGAATCTTTTTGTTTAATCTTTCATCTGAATCATCTATTTTTACTCTGAAATCATGTCTTCATAATTCATTGTAAACTTCTTTAGCATAATCTAAGTTTTCATCTAAATTAACTGGAATAATAGTAATTTGTTTTGGAGCAATTCAAAATGGTAAATTACCTTTTGTTTGTTCAAGTAAAATAGCAACAAATCTTTCATATGTTCCAATTAATCCGCGGTGGATCATAACTGGACGTGCTTCTTTACCTTCTTTATCGATGTATGTTATATTAAATCTTTCAGGTTGTAAGAAGTCTAATTGAACTGTTGAAACAGTAATTTCATGAACTAAAGCTGTATCAATTTGAATATCGATTTTTGGTCCATAGAATGCTGCTTCACCAATAACTTTTTCATATTTGATTTTCATATCATCTAATGCTTTTTGAAGCATTGCTTCTGCTGTATTTCACATAGCATCATCATTAAAGTATTTTTCTTTATCATTTGGATCTCTCAATGAAAGTGAAATATAGCTAATTTTAATATTAAAGATTTTAAGAATTTCTTTAATTTGTGAGAACATGCTTCTAACTTCTTGTTCAATTTGATCTGGTCTAACAAATAAGTGTCCTTCAGTTAAGAGCATTCCTCTAACTCTTTCTAAACCTGTTAAAGCACCTGATTTTTCATATCTATATAATTGTGATTGTTCGCTATATCTAATAGGTAAGTCACGATATGATCTTTTTTCAGTGTTGTAGCAAACAATGTGGTGAGGACAAGTCATTGGACGTGGAATTAATCTTTCATTTTCAACAACAAGTGGGCTAAACATATCATCTTTGTAGTGTGCTAAGTGACCACTAATTTTATATAACTCTTCAGCACCAAAATGTGGGGTTAATACTTCAGTAAAACCATATTTACGATCTAATTTAAGAACTAAATTTCTAATTTCATTGTGGATGTACATTCCATCTTCTAATCAAATTGGAAAACCTTGACCACATAAAGGATTGAAAGTAAAGATTTTCATTTCTTTACCAATTTTACGGTGTTCTCTTTCTTTTCTATCAGCTAGAAGAGCTAAATATGAGTCTAATTCTTCTTTAGTTTCTCATGAAGTTCCGTAAATTCTAGTTAATTGTTTATTGTTGCTATCACCTCTTCAATAAGCTCCAGCAATATTAAGCAATTTAAAATGTTTTATATTTTTAGTACTTTCAACATGACCACCAGCACATAAATCTTTAAATACAATTTCTTTGTTAAGTGGATCTTGTAAAGCATAAAAAGTAATTTCTTTACCTTGCGCTTTTAATTCATCATAAAGTTCTTTTTTGTATGGTTTATTTGTAAAGTCATATTCTGATTCAGGAATTTGAATAGTTACAAGATTCCTACTTGCTAGCTTTTTCATCATTTTTTCAATTTTAGGTAATTCAGTTTCACTAAAACTTTCGGCGAAATCAAAATCATAGTAAAAACCTTCATCAGTTGCTGGTCCAAAACCTAATTTAACATTTGGATAAAGTTTTTCAACAGCAGCCCCAAGTAAGTGACTTGTTGTATGATTTAATAATTTATTGGCTTTCATAAAGTCTCCTTAATATTCTTTCTTTTTTGTTTAATATAACTGTTTTATAGTTATTTTAGTTATTTTGCATATAAGCCCATTTTTTTCATTAACTTGTTTAAAACAGGTTTAGCAATCATAGATGCTTTTTTAGCTCCTTCTTCTGTAATTTCATCTACGATTTTTAAAGCTTGTTGATATTTTGATTGAATATCAATTAAAAGTTCTTTAACAGCTGTTGCTACAGCTTGCTTGAATTCTTGATAATTAGCGTTCTTAAATTCTTCTTCAGCTTCTTTTAAAGTAATATTTTTTAAAGCAGCATAAATGTTTAATAAATTTAAAATTCCTGGTTTTGATTCCGAAATATAAACTTTGTTTTCTGAATCAGTAACTGCCTTCATAATTTTGTTATAAGCTTGTTGAGGATCTTCAAGTAAATAAATTGTACTCTTAGTTCCTTTTTCACTTTTAGACATTTTAGAGGTTGGATCTGTTAATGATTTAATTCTAGCACCAACTTTAGGAACATAACCTTCTGGCATTGTTAAATTCATATTGTATTTTGAATTTAGACGTTCAGCTATATTTCTTGTTAATTCTAAATGTTGAATTTGATCTTCACCAATTGGAACAATTTCGGCATTATATAAAAGTACATCACCAGCCATTAATGTAGGATACATTAACAAGTTAGTAGGTATTTTATTAGTTCCATTAGCTTGTTTTAACTTAGTAGCTTTATCTTTATATTGCGTCATTCTTTGCAATTCGCCAAGTGTGGTTTCTGAAGCGCATAATCATTGCATCATCGCGTGTTCTTCAACTTGTGATTGATAAAAAATGGTAGCTTTTTCGGGATTTAAACCGCAAGCTAAATATAAAGCAACAATTGTTTTTCTAGCTTTTCTTAATTCAATTGGATCAACTGCACCAGTTGTTAGAGCATGCAAATCAGCAACAAAGAAATATGAATCAAATTCATTTTGTAAATTAACAAAATTTCTAAGTGCTCCGATGTAATTCCCTAAAGTTAAGTCGCCGGTTGGTTTAATGCCACTTAATAATCTTTTCTTATCCATTTATCCTCCGTTTTATAACAATATAATTTTAATTATATTACTTATTAAATGTTAGAAAAATTTTTAATTTTGAAAATATCACTTTTTTGATAAAATGTAAATTGCATTTAACAGCTGTTATCCATATCATTAAGTCAATAAAATTTCATTTTGATTTGATAGTAGGTTAAGCTGAATAACCAAAATCATTAAAATTTTATTTTTAAGATAGAGAATAACTCCTCAATGTTTTATGCAGAAAGAGGAAAATATGAGATACTTAGGTCCAGTTTTCAAAAAATCTCGTCGTTACGGAATTTCAATTCTTGAAAACGGAAAAGAATTTGCTAAAGGCAAAAAACGTACATATGCACCAGGTCAACATGGTAACAAACGTGCTAAATTATCAGGCTACGGTCAACACTTATACGAAAAACAAAAAATTAGATACATTTATGGTTTAAACGAAAAACAAATGCACAAAGTTTTCACTCGTGCAGCTAAAATGAAGGGTGTTGCTGGTACAAACTTACTTCAATTATTAGAAAGTCGTTTAGACAACCTTGTATATCGTGCTGGTTTTGCTTTAACAAGAAGACAAGCTCGTCAATTAGTAAGTCACGGACACTTTACTTTAAATGGTAAAAAAGCTAATATTCCATCAATGATCATTTCAGTAAACGATGTTATTGAATTAAAAGAAAAATCAAGAAACAACGTTCAAATTAAACAAGCTTTAGAAACAAGAACTCCAGCTGCTTGATTAACAGTTAAAGACTTTAAAGCTAAATATGATAGATTACCAGATAGAAGCGAATTAAACCCAGATGTTAAAGAAAACTTCGTAATTGAGTTCTACTCAAAATAGTTAAGACTTTAAGGAGAGAATTATGAAAAAAGATATTCATCCAAAATACTACGAAATTGATGCTCAATGCACAACATGTGGTAAAAAATTTAAATTCGGTTCTACAAAACAATCTATTTCAGTTGATGTTTGCTCAGGTTGCCACGTAGTTTATACTGGTGATAAAGCTAAAACTAAAGCTACAGGTATGGTTGATAAATTTAACCAAAGACTTGCTAAAATGAACAACAAAAAAGACAAAAAATAATATTTTTACTAAAAACTTGCCTAACGGTGAGTTTTTATTTTCCTCTGTTTTTAGCAGAACTATCAATAATTTAGCACTCTAAAATAAAATAAATAAACTTTTGATAAACTTTTTTGACTAATTAGTCTATAAATTAGCATAATTCGTTAGGTCTATAATTTAGCACTCTTATAAGCAAATACCGATTATTATAATATAATATATATATGAACAATACTGTTGATATAAATGAAATAAAAAAGGAAGATGAAAAGATTGTTTTAAAACTTACGATTGACTTATATATCCAATTAGGTCAACCCGTAAGTTCACAAGCTTTAATTGAAAATTTTCATTTAAAATTCTCTAGTGCAAAAATTAGAAGTTTAATGAATAAACTTGAAAATAAGGGTTTTTTGGAAAAAACTCACTTATCAAGTGGAAGAATTCCATCAGCAAAAGGTTATAACTACTATGCTCGTTTTTTAACTAAAAACGATGTAACTCGTCTCAAAGAAAAGATGAAAGATGTCTTTGCTAAAAGAAGAGTTTCGATTGATCAAACAATAAAGGAAGTTGCTAATATTATTGCTGATACAATTGGGGTTACTTTAGTAGCAACAGAAAGTAATTCAGATGCTGCATTAATCTTGCTACAACTTGTTCCAATCAATGATTATCAAGGCACTATTGTTTTGGTTGACTCTTATGGTGGAACAACATCAAAAATTATCACCATTGATCCTGAAAAAGTAACAATGAATGATATGAGAATAGCAATGAGAATTTTTAAGGAAAGATTAACAAATGTTCCTTTATGTAAATTAGTAGAAGCAGCAAATGCTTTAAAGCCTATTCTAGCTGAATCTATTAAAAACTATGAAGCACTTTTAGAAAGTTTCACAAATCAAGTTTTTGAGTTTCATTTTAACAACAAAAATATTATTTATGGAAAGGATAATATTATTCTTGCTAATGATATTTCAAGAGCGGATTTATTGAAAATACTTGATAGAATTGAAAACAAATCGATTTGAGAAACAATCGAATCAGACTTAAATGAAGAAGAAAACGTTAAAATCGCAATTTGTGATGATCATAGTTCATTTATTGCTAAAAAAATTGAAAATGCCAAAATTAAGGAAATATCTTTAGTTGGAGCAAATAGAATGGATTATGCTAAAGGTATTACCGCTTTGGAATTATTAGAAGAATTACTTACTAATAATCCTGAAAACGGAAATGAAAAAGAAGATAAACAAGAATAAATAATAGGAGACAAAAATGGCTAAAAAAGATAACAAAATAATTTTAGAAAAAGGTGATGTATTAAATCTAACCATTTCAGCTATTGCTAATAAAAAAACATTAATTGAAGAATTATGTGTTGAAAATGTAAAAATTACTCTAGGTAAAGACGAATTATATAAAGGTTTTGATAAATGATTAATCGGTACTGAATATAATGATCACTTTGATTTAGTTATTCCTTTACCAAAACACCTAGAACCATATTATGATGATATAAAAGAAGTTAAATTATCTATTACTATCAATTCATACAAAGAAGCTAGTGTTGTTAAATTAGAAGAAGAAAATAAGAAACTTAAAAAATCAGCTTCTGAATTTAAGAAAGAAAAAGAAAATTATGAAAAACTAATCGAAGGTCTTAAATTCGAAAATATGGAATCAACTCGTACAATAGATGCTTTACAAGAAGAAATAGATAAGACTAAAACTACTATTAAAAAGCTCAAGAAAGAAAAAAGTGACATTAATAAAGCTGCTAAATCTGAAGCAAAAAATAGTACTGGATCAAAAGGTGATAGTCAAAAAACAGAAAAGAAAAATTCAAAATTAAATTCTAAAATCATCAAGGAATATGAAAAAGAAATTAATTCATTACGTGGTTTATTACATGATAATCACTTTGTAATTGAAGAACTTAAATTTAATAATCAAAAATTAATGAATGAAATTAAAGCTAAAGATGAAGCACCTAAAGCTTTAGTTGTTCCAAAAGAAATGAAACAAGAAATTGAAAAATATGCTTTACAAAAATTCTTTGAAGATTTTGTTTCATATTATAAATATTTCAAATTAAGCACTCTCAAAGCAAATGATGATGCTACTAAATCAAAAGATAAAAAATTACAATCATTTGCATCAGGTAATATGATGATTTCAAGACAATTTGATGATTTATTACAAAAATATGGTTTAGTAGAACTTCAACCAACTTTAGGACAAGAATTTGATCCTAGCTATCAAAAAGTAAATGAATTAATTTACGATAAAAAAGCTGCTCCTAATACAATTGTAAAAGTTCACTCACCAGGTTATAAATTACACGATAGAGTAATTACTGTTGCGATTGTCGATGTATCTACTCAAAATAAGAAATAATTTTGTGTGTGGTTATAAGTTAAAAATATTAAATATTATTAAGAACTTTATAGAAAAATCATATTGGTTTTTCTTTTTTTATTTTCTGATATTTCAAGCAAAAATGAAAAGATATTTGGATGAGCTAGCTAAAATTACAACCGATTCTTTATGCCTAATTTGAGTACATTTTCAGATGATGAATTGAACCTTAATCTGTTAAGTAATTAACTCATCCCGAGTTTCCAACTTTTACAATGTAATTTTTAACAACTCATCTGTTTGATGAGCTGTTTTTAATAATTTAAAATTTTAATTCATTTAAAATTCTTAAATATGTTTGATAATCTTGAATTGCTTGATTATTGTTGTCGTTAATAATATATTCTTCACTTTCAATTTTTCCGTCAATAATCTTGCATGTTTTGATTGTTTCTTTTATTACATCTTGTAATTTTTTGATTGTGATTTTTTCATCTACAACACCGAGTTCTTTCAAACCTTTGTTTAAATAATAAATAACAAAATTTAATAAAACAAGAGATAAGAAGCAAAGTACGAAATGACCTTCAATATGCTTTTCACTTCATACATAAATAGGTCTTACAGCTAAAGCACTTTTTAAAGCTCTAAAGTTTGATTCTATTTGTCATTGTTTTGAATATAAATTCACAATTTCTTCAGGTGATAAATCAAATCTAGAGGTTTCATAAGCATAATATCCGTCAAACTTTTCATCTTCGATAATTTTGTCATAGTTAAGTTTGTAATAACCTTTACCACCAACTTTTTCGAAGAATTTAAACTTCTTTTGACCGAACATTACTTGATCATGAACTAGTCCGTCTTTATCTTGTCTTTTAATAAAATTATCGATTAAAATTTGTCTATCATTTTTATCTTTTAATGCTCTTTTTTTACTATATGTTACTACCAATCTTCTCTTGTGTCCGTTTGCTCTTCTATTCTTTCAAAACGAATAAAAAGTAGTTTCTTTATATTTAAAATTATTGTCTCCAAAATAGCCGGATTCATCTATTGCAAAGGTCTTTCGGTCATTTGAAGCCGCTTTTAATCTATAAGATAAAATGTAATCAATATCGTTATCTTCTAAGAATCTTATGTTTCTATTTGTACTCATTCCTCTATCAGCAATGAGTGTTACTTTGTTTAATTCATATTGTGATTTTATATTCAAAATAAAATTAATAAATGTTGATGCATCAGCAGTGTTCCCTTTGAATAATTTATAGTGAATTGGAATGCCGTTTTCATCTGTTGCTAAACCTAAAACAATTTGATCTTCTTTGAATTTTCCATCTTTAGAATAACCTGGATATCTCAATCCTTCTCTTACAAAACTTTCAAAATATACCGCTGAAGAGTCGTATCAAATAATATCTATTTTTCTATTTTTATCTTTGATCAATGTATCGTTAACACTCTTTAAAATGTTATTTTTATTTTCAGCTAAATAGTCTAAAGTATTATAAAATGTCGTCTTTTCAACTTCTAAATTTATATTGAATTTGTCTTTATTTTTAAAGGATGAAAGCATGTTACCCGGATTTACAATTCTATTTGAAATCATATATTTTAATAAATCATTTAAATACTTGGATTTTGATACTTTAGCATCTTTAAAAGGATTTAATTTTTTAAGAAACTGTATAACAAATCATATCATAATTGAACTGTTTTGTTTCAATTTAACCTTGCTTATATCTAACTCTAATTGTCTAATTATCATATTTCTATCTCAATCAGTATTGTAGTTTTGAGATAGTTTTTTAATTTTTTCTACTGGATCAGAACAATATTTTTCTCATTTTTCAACTGTACCGATACCGATAGATTTCTTATAACCTTTGCCAAATCCTCCTGAAAGTGCTAAAGATAAGTAAGTAGAGTTCTTATTTTTTCTTGAAATTAATAGTCATTTGTCTTTTTTCATATCTTTATTATACCACAAATTACAATGTAATTATGTAAAAAAATAACTTTTTTTTATTTATATATAAATAACACTGAAAAAAGTAATAAAAAAGAGCTCCAACTTGGAAACTCAGGTTACAACCGATTCTTTATGCCTAATTTGAGTACATTTTCAGATGATGAATTGAACCTTAATCTGTTAAGTAATTAACTCATATAATTTATTCTTTATAACTGTTTTAAAGCCCTTTGTGGTAAATACGAATTTCATGAGGCGCAATCATATTTAGAATCTGTCCATGCTAATAGCAAGGCATAAAAAATGCTAGCTTTCGCTAGCACTAAAACCATTAAGCAAATTATTGAACATCTGCGTGAGGTTTTAATTTTGATTCAACATATTCATCATATGCTTGAACTGAACCGAATTTCTTAGCATGTACTGCATCTTCGATAACTGTTGGAAGGAATGTTAATAATGCAAATATAATTAATACTACAACTAACATTACTCTACCAACAACTAAGTCTGTAAATGCTGCAAGAGTTCTATCAATACCAATTAATAAGAACATATCAATAATTGGAACGATAGCTGTAACAATTAATGCTGCATAAACAACAATAACTGCTATATATGCTGAAGGTAAGAAGTATCTCTTCTTGTCTTTAACTTCAACAAAGTTTTTCTTTCTATTGATGATACCACCAAGAATTGCAGTTGCGATAAATCCAAATGTGAATAAGGCTGTTCAGTTAGCCATTAAGTCAGCAAATGCATAAAGTCTTGACATAGATAATCTAGCATCATTACTATAGATGTTGTAATCAGAATTAGTAGGTAAGTAAGCTAAAGCACCTATAATTGTAAATACAATAACAATAGGAATTGTTAATACTAATGAGTAGATAATACCAACTTTAGGTTTGTTAGCGTTTAATTTACCTTGTACTTTTTCTCAGAATGGTAAATCACCAGTTGCTAATAAGTCTTCAACATAACGTGGTGCTCACATTGAGAAACCGTTAATAATACCAAGAACACCAATTGAGATACAAATGTTGATAATTCCGAATACTACTCTACCGGCTTTGTCACCCATTAATTGAGACATGTAGTCTTTCATTGAGAAGAATGAACCACCATTGATTGACATTGATACAGCAATAATAACATAAATTAAGGTTGTAATTGATAAACCTAAGAAAATAGCACTAGGAGTCTTTTTAGGTTCTTTCATTTCTGATTGAATACCAGCGGCTACATAGAAACCGTCATATGCGAAGAAGATAGCTGCTACAGCAAGGAATACACCTAAACCTGCACCAAGTCCACCTAAGTCTTGAAGTCCGGCACCGCCTTTAATTAAATCACGGTATGATTCACCAGATGATTTAACTAAAGGTTGAACGTTATCTAAACCACCATTACCTGTTCCAGCTAAAACAAATCCAATAATTGCAATAAATGCAAGAGGTATGAATTTAACAGCTAAAACAATTATATTTTGAATATCACCAACTTTTGATCAGTAAGCTGGAATTGTTAAGAAATAAACTGACATTACTAATCCAATTACTAATCAGATAGCTCAGTCTGCTTGTGTACCGAATGTTAATGCATCTTTATTTATTAAAGCACCAACACCGTCTTGTAATGACATAATTACATATAAAGGCATAAATAAGTATGTCAATGGTAAATAGATGTATGTCATAAAGTCTTTTGAAGCACGGTAAATCCGTTTGCTATTAAAGACTTTTGTTCAGCTCATAAGTGACAAGTTGTCATTTCTAACTGATGAAATTTCAACTAAAGCAAGAGCCATTGCAATAACTGCACAAGAAGCAATTATTCAACAGAAGATAGCTAATACCAAACTATTGTGTGAGCTTGATAAAACGCTACCTGATTTAAAGAAGATACCAGCACCAATTGATCCACCTATAACAATCAACATGGCAGATATAAACGAAATCTTCTTTTCTTTTGTTTGAGTTACGTTTTCTTCCATTTTTTATATTCCTTAAACACATAAACTAAAATTTTAGTTTGATTATATTTAGAAATTATCCTTTGATAATTCTTGTACCACTAGTTCCTTCAATTGCTTCAGCAACTTTATCTAAACTAGCGATAATAGCTACATTTTTGGGGTTTTCATTTACGAAAGCAATCGCTGCTTTAACTTTTGGAAGCATGCTTCCTGGGGCAAATTGATTTTCATCAATGTATTTTTCAAGTTCTGCAACTGTTACTTCTTTTAATGATTTTTGATCAGGTTTGTTGTAATTTACACATACATGATCAACTGCTGTTAAGATAATGAACATGTTTGCTTCAACTTTTGTAGCTAATTTACTTAAAGCAAAGTCTTTATCAATAACACCGTCAACACCTTTGTATTGACCTTTTTCTTCGATGGTTGGAATTCCTCCACCACCGCCTGCTATTACGATGTTATCAGCATCAAAAACTGATTTAATAGTACGCATACCTACAAAGTCCAGAGGTAATGGTGAAGGAACAACCTTTCTAAAACCTCTACCAGCATCTTCAACGATTGTTGAATTTGGGTTAGCTTTTTCAGCTTCTTCTTTTGTTTTGTAGAATGGACCAACTGGTTTTGTTGGGTTTTTGAATGCTTTATCTTTAGCATCAACAATTGTTTGAGTTAAGAAGTAAACAACATCTTTGTCGATTTTGTTTTTCTTTAACTCATTTGTAATAGCAGTTAACATATGGTAACCTATATAACCTTGTGACATACCACCAGCTTCAGCAAATGGAACTAATGGAGTCTTTTCATTTACTTTTTTAGCATCAGCAAATGCGTTGAAGATCATTCCTACTTGTGGTCCGTTACCATGTCCCACAAGTACCTTGTGACCTTCTTTAACTAATTCTGCTATTTTTTTAGCAGGTAATTTAACTAATTCTTTTTGTTCTTCAGGATTGTTTCCTAAAGCGTTTCCACCTAAAGCAATAACAATTTTTGACATTAATTTAACCTTCCTATTTTTATTAAAACATTTGTTTTATAGTAGTTTTCGTTAAATTAGTAACCAAGTGTTGCTAAAATAATTGCTTTAATGGTGTGCATACGGTTTCCCGCTTGTTGGATTGATTTGTTGTGTTTTGATTTAAACACTTCATCTGTAACTTCCATAGCACCTGTAGCTACAACTGGGTATTTCTTGCCAAATTTTTCTTTAATTTCAGCTGAGAAAATTGTGTGGTCATCATGGAATGCTGGTAAGCAGTGTAAGAAGATAACATCTTCTTTAGCAGCTTTAATCATGTCCATGTCAACTTGGAATGCACCTAATTCTTTAATACGAGGTTCAAATAATGAAAAGTCTTCACCTAATGATACTCATACGTCTGTATAGATAGCATCTGCGTCTTTAGCAGCTTTAATTTTATCGTCTGAGAATGAAACAGAACCACCGTTACGTTTAAATAATTCTTGACATTTCTTGTAAACTTCTTTGTGGTCTGGTCCATTTTTAACAATGTCTCATTGAGCTTTAGGACCACAAAGTACAATATTAACACCGAAGAATGCGGCACCAATCATTAATGAACGAGCAACGTTATTTTTGATATCACCAGCAAAAACTAATTTTTTGCCTTTTAAGTCGCCACAGCATTCTTTCATTGTTAAGTAGTCTGCGAACATTTGTGTTGGGTGTTCAGCATCTGTTAAACCGTTTCATACAGGAACACCTGAGTATTTAACTAATGCATCAACATCAGCTTGTTTGAATCCACGGAATTCAATACCGTCGTAGATTTGACCTAAAACCATAGCGGTATCTTCAATAGATTCTTTTTTACCGAAGTTTGAACCTGCAGGTCCGATGTATGTACATGAAGCACCTAAATCAGCAGCAGCAACTTCAAATGAACAACGTGTTCTTGTTGAGTCTTTTTGGAACATAATAACAATGTTCTTACCAACAAGTGGTCTACTGTTTACATGTAAGCCTTGTGCTTTAGATTTTTTTAAGTCTAATGATAAGTCTAATACATAATTAACTTCGTCTGTGGTAAAGTTTAAAGCTGAGTCTAAACTTCTACCTTTTAAATTCATTGGCATATTAATCCTTTCGAATATACTAACCTTAAATAAATAAGGTAGTATATTAAATTATTATTTACATTGAAAATTAAATATTATTTTAAGTTTTCTCTAACAAGAGGCATTGACATACATCTTGCTGAACCCATACCTAATGAAAGTTGGTTTCCATCAAATGAAAGAACTTTAATTCCAGCTTTCTTAAGAGCTTTTTCAGTTAATTTGTTTCTTGAGTAACCTACAACAACACCTGGTGCAATTGCTAAGTAGTTTGTACCATCGAAGTGTGTTTCGATATCAATATCTAATTGTTGAGCTCCTTGACCAGCAATAGGGATTAAAACTGGTTTCTTGCCGATAATTCTTGTAAGAATTTCTTCTAATGAGCCATCAATTTCGTGTCATACTAATTCTGGATCACTAAGATCGATTTCTCATACTTTAAGTACTGATAACATGTTAGGTGAGTATAAGAATTTGTTCTTATCTAACATTGTTAATCATGTATCCAAGTGCATTAAGTTTGGCATTGGAGGTACGTTAATAGCAAAAATTCTTTCAAATGTTGTTTCTGAGTCAGCTTGAATCTTTCTTGCCATTACTTTAATAGCTTCTTTGTTAGTTCTTTCACTAACACCGATTACTAAAGTCTTAGAGTTATAAATAAATACATCCCCACCTTCGATTCTACCTTCATCGTTACGATCGAATCAACGTGGTGTTGATTTGTAGTCTGGGTGGTTGTCAAATACAAATTCTGAGAAAATTGTTTCTCTTTGTCTTGTAACATATTTCATGTGGTGTAATGAAATACCATTACCTACTGAAGCAAATGGGTCACGTGTGAAGTATAAGTTTGGCATTGGGTCTACAACTAATTCTGTAGGTGCTTCTTCTTCACTTAAACCTAATTCTCTTCTTTCAATACCAGCCATCATGGTTCTGATCATTTTTTTAACAGATTTGGTTTCGAGGTTAGTGATGTATTCCTTAACTATTTGTCTTAAATTACTATTTAATTTTGGTTCACATTCGTCTAATCATCTTTCAATGAAATCTTCTCTTGTTGATTCTGAAACTTTCTTTCAAGTGTCAGCAACTAAGTCAACTAATTGAATTGGTTTTACACCATTTTCTTTTAAGATTTCACAGAATCTTTCATGTTCTCTAATAGCAGCATCTGGTTCTAAGATTGCTGAGAACAATAATTCATCAAGGCGTGATGGGGCTACCCGCCTAATTTCATCGCCTGGTGTATGAACTAGAACTTCTTTGAGTTTTCCTATTTCACTGTAAACATTAATTTTTTTCATTTTTGTCTCCTTAAACATCTTAATGAATTTGACACAACTTGAATGTGTCGATTAAATTATATTAAATATATATATCAATATTTTTATTTTTTTATTTAATGTGGAATTTTTCACAAAATGAAATATCTCATTTTTTGCCGTATTCGTTTGTTTTATAGATTATTTAGACAAAATTTATAATAATAAATTTTCAAAAATATTCCACACATGTACGAATTTTTCATAAATGCAGTTTTTGGATCTTTTATGAAAATATCAAAAACTTGATTATTTATATTTTTAGTAAAAATGCCAAAAATTAGTAAATTTTTCATTGGTAGAAATCCAACAAAAAATAAAAAATTAAAGACTTTCAAAATCTTCAATCTTCTATCAATAGTTATTCTTTATCTTTAAGTAATGCTAATCCGAGTTCTTCAAGTTGGTCTTCAGTAACTGAGCTTGGGGCTTCCATCATCATATCTTGATTTTTTGCATTTTTTGGAAAGGCAATAACGTCACGTAATGATTTTTGATTTGTTAAGATCATAATTAATCTATCGATACCGAAAGCCATACCACAGTGAGGAGGAACACCATAATCAAATGCTTTTAAAAATCATCCGAATTTAGATTCTTGTTGTTCTTTAGTTAAACCAATTAAATTAAACATTTTTTCTTGCATTGATTTAGTATAAATTCTGGCACTACCGCCACCAATTTCAAAACCATTTAAAACTAAGTCATATGCTATAGCTCTAATTTTATTCATTGGTAATTTATCTAATTCTTCTTCAGTGTGAGCAAAACGAGTAAATGGATGGTGAGCAGCATCTCATTTCTTTTCTTCTTCATTGTATTCAAACATTGGTCAATCAACTATTCAAGCAAAATGATATTGTTCTTTAGCATAATTAAACATATCGTTTAATTCTACTCTGATTGCACCTAAAGCTTGTGAAGCATTTTCATATTCATTAGCTACTATAAAGTAAGTACCATTTTTGTTTTTATTATTTTTTACTAATTTTAAACATTCTTCAGGAACTTTTTTAGCAAAGTTGCTACTTGTAAATTCGCCATCATGATAAACAAAATAGAATAAAATGTTTGCTTTATTTTTAAGAGCGATTTCTTCTAAAGTTTTGAAGTTAGCTTTTGTAATTTCAGTATCTACAAAAAGCATTCTTTTACTTTTAGCATTTTTGATAATATCGAAGTTTGTATTATTACAAAAATCATTGATGTCTTGAATTTTATAACCAAATCTTAAATCAGGCTTATCTGAACCATAGTCTCTAATAGCATCATCAAATTTAATTCTTTCAAAAGGAATTTTTGCTTTGTAGCCAACCAATTTCATAATTTCTGCAACAAGTTTTTCCATAATTGCTCGGAAAGATTCAACATCTAAAAATGATGTTTCAATATCAACTTGAGTAAATTCGGGTATTCTATCTTTACGACTATCTTCGTCTCTAAAACATCTAACGATTTGATAGTATCTTTCAAAACCTGAAATCATTAATAATTGTTTAAATAATTGTGGACTTTGTGGTAATGCTCAAAAATGTCCTTTATTTCTAGTAGGTACTAAAAAGTCTCTAGCTCCTTCTGGTGTACTTTTAGCAAGCAATGGTGTTTCAATGTCTATAAAATTATTGTCATACATAAAGTTTCTAATTTGATGAATAATTTTATGTCTCATTTCTATATTCTTTTGCATGATTGGTCTACGTAGATCTAAATAACGATATCTTAATCTAGTTTCTTCTTTAGCTTCTACATCATCACGAATTGCAAAAGGAATTTCAGCATTAGCTTTTGAAAGTATTTCATATTTTTTAACTTTAATTTCAATTTCACCTGTTGGAATATTTTTATTAGGTGTTTGTCTAGCAACTACAGTACCTTCAACTTCAATCACACTTTCTCTCGGAATATTAATGTCTTCTTCAAATACACATTGAGTGATTCCATAACGGTCTCTTAAATCAATAAAAGTAAGGGGACCAAATCTACGTTTGTTGGCTATTCAACCATGTAATGTAACTTTCCTATTAACATCTTTAATTGTTAATTCATTATTTTTAATATATTTGCTTATCATGTTTCCTCTTCATCTTCTAAGTCTTCTTCTAAATTATTAATTGCTTCTAAATTATGTTCGCTTAAAAATTCAAGCAAGTTAGCGAAGCCATCTTCAGTATTACTAAATATAATTTTATCGCCTGTTTCAAGTTCTTTAACTGTGAACATATTAGCGTCATTTTTCTCGTCACTAAAGATTGCAAATTGAGCATTTAACTTCTTTGCTCTTTCAAATATTTTTTTACTTTTGACTGTTTCATAGGCAAATTCGATTTTTACGCCATATTGTCTTAATTCATTTGCTAAGTTAAATAATTGATTTTTATTTTCTTCATTTACAGAAGCTACAATTATATCTACATCTTCTGGATTAATTTCATCAGGTGCTAAAACATCATCAATTAATAACTCTAAAACTCTATCAACACCCAAGCCTCAACCTGATGCTGTTAATGCTGGGCCACCTAGTTCACTAATTAAATGTGAATATCTTCCTCCACCAATTACAGTTGATTGAGCGCCAGCATTTTGGCTTTGTGATATAAATTCATATACTACTTCATCGTAGTAATCTAAACCTCTAACAAGTGAATAATTAACTTGATATTTTACTCCCGCATCATCTAAAATTGATAATAGTTTTGCAAAATAATCTTGACTTTTTTGTGATAAATATTTATTAATTTTAGGAGCTTTTTTAACAAAATCTTTTTGAGACATTTCTTTATCATCAAGAATTCTTAAAACATTTGAGTTCAATCTTTCTTTACTGATTTCATTTAATTCATTTATATATTTTGAAAAATATTCTTTCAAAACATTTTGGTAATTTTGTCTTGATTCTTCATCTCCAATTGAATTGATTACTAATCTAGTTTTAATATCTAAAGTTTTTAAAATACTATCAGCTAAAATAATTAATTCAGCATCTTGATATGGATTAGGTTCTTGTGAAATTAACTCAACTCCGCCTTGATAAAATTGTCTTTGTCTACCTTTTTGGGGTTGTTCATATCTAAACATTGGACCAAAATAAGCAAATTTTGTAGTTTTTAAAGTTGCATACCATTTGTTTTCTATTAAAGCACGAACAAAACCAGCAGTTCCTTCAGGTCTTAGAGCAATTTCTCTATTTCCCTTGTCTTTAAATTCATACATTTCTTTTTTTACAATATCACTTGCAGCAACACTTCTTTTATAAAGTTGAGCCATTTCAATAACTGGTGTTTCGATTAAACTAAAATTATAATTTCTGCTTTGCATTACAAATGTTTTTCTGATTAATTCTAAAACAGATTTTTCAAGAGGTGAATAGTCTCTAGTTCCTTTAATTCTATTAATCATGTATTTAGCCTCCTACCTTTAAAAATTAATTATTTGTACAATATCTATCTACATATTTAAAGTCAAAATAATCAATATATATTAAATATTATATTTTATTATTAAAATAAAATTAAAAATATTATAGTGTGGAAAAATTTCTGTGAAGTGAACTTCAAAAATACGATACTTATAATAACTTCAAAAATAACGAATTTTTAACTTTTTGGTATCTTTATTTATGCTATGAAAAAAATTGAAAAAATAAATTGTTCTGAATTATGAACTTAGAAATGAGTACAGATTAGAATTTATAGCAAAAAATATGAATAAATCCATCACTTGAATTAGTAAATATTTGCAAATTAATTGGCATACAGCAAAGAAACTTAGAGATAAAGTGTTAAACAATTGCTTAATTATTTCTCATAAAAATAAAGGTAATCAACACCATAGAAAAATTAGCACTAATAGGATTGATGAGTTGATTAATGAATATCTCACTTTTATTGATGATGTATATGACCGAAAATGCGATTGTTCTGTTTCATTAATATTTTTTTATGATTATTGCTTAAAAGATTTTGACAAGAACAATATGACTTATAAATCATTCATAAAGAATCTGGTTGCTAAGGGTTTTTATTCAAAAAATATGACCAAGAAAACAAAGAAAAAAGCAAGAGAAAATTTAAGAAAACTTAAAGAAAATAATGGAGATGTAATAGCAATAAAAAGATTAATTAAATATAATGAAACTATGGAAACGACAATGTTTAAAGCAAGAAAATGTAGAGATAATAACCTTGATTTTGGTGAAATAGTTGAACTTGATGCTTGTGAACATCGTTGAATGAATGGCGAAAAATCTAATATTTATGTAGCTGTAGATTCATCAACTTCAAGAGTTTTAGCAGTACATATTGAACAAGAAGAGACTAATCTAGGCTATATGAAATTATTGGAAGATCTATTTAGAAATTATGGTAAACCAAAAATAATTAGAACTGATAAAAGAAGAACTTTTTGAGGTACTGATTATTCGGATACGCCTTTAAAACAGTATTTAAATTCAAAAGGTATAGAACTCCAAAGCTCTAGTATTGCCATTTTTAAACCTCATGTTGAAAGAGCAAATAATTCTCTACAACAATTCTTACCTCCATATTTACATTTAAAGAAAATAAAAACATTTGAAGATTTTATTCACAATAAAGAAGAAATCATTCAAGCTTATAATAAAAGAAATAAAAAAGATTATGAGCACAAGAAAAATATATTTTCTAAAATGGATGAAAGTCAATGTAGTGTCTACTTAACAATAAAAAGAAAGATATACGCATCAACTGTACAATTTCAAAATAAGTTTTATGTTGCTGTTAATGAAGAAAACAAAAGGCAATTTATTTCGCCTGATGACGATGCTGCATTTATTATTAAAAGTGATGGAAGTTTATGTTTCTCAATAAACCAAAAAGAATACAAAACTGAAATTTTAAAAGACAAGGAGCTAAATGATTTTCAGCAATTTTGTATTCACTTTAAATTTGATTCTAGTCAGTCATATTCGAAAGAAATATATCAATGATTTAAAAGAGGCTATTCTTTTTATAGAATGCTTGATGACTTAGTTTTTAAGCTTAAAGAAGCTTTAATTAAGTTTGATCCAGATGATGAAACATTAAAGAATATTGTTGTTCAAAACGATGAAATTCTAGAGTTTTTCCATAAATGACTTTTAGAAATAGAATCAAAAAATCTCGACGTCATTTAAACGCAAAGATTTTAAAATTTTAAAACTATAATCTACCCAAGATGATTATAGTTTTTTTCTTTTAAAAAAGAAGAATTTTAATGTTTTTCCAATAATTAATTTGTTTTAAAAAAATCGTTATTTTTGAAGTTCAGTTCACAAAAAAAGAAGAATTTTAATGTTTTTCCAATAATTAATTTGTTTTAAAAAAATCGTTATTTTTGAAGTTCAGTTCACAAAATAAAATTAAAAATATTATAGTGTGGAAAAATTTCATATCGATTTTTGTTTTTCGTTAAAAATAATATGATTTAAATATGAAAAATATTAAACGTTTAATTTTAAGTTTAGGCTCATTCTCAGTTATATCTTTACCAGTTTTCGTGCAATCATGCTATAACAATAAAGATACCAAAAATGCAGAAATAGATATTAAAGATAATACAACATCTACTACTATTATAGATACAACTAATAACGAAACACCTGTAAATCCTAAACCTAATGAACAGCCTGAAACAGGAAATCAGGATCCAAAGCCGGGTAATGAAAATCCAAAGCCGGGAAATGAGGATCCAAAACCAGGCAATGAAAATCCAGACCCAGGTAATGAAGATCCAAAACCAGTAAATCCAGATCCGAACCCAGGTAATGAAAATCCAGACCCAGGTAATGAAGATCCAAAACCAGTAAATCCAGATCCAGAACATAATGAAAATTCTAAAATAAATATTGGCTTTTGAAATGTTTGTAATTTTGGAAATGTAAGAAATGATAATACTTATAAAGTTCAGTCATTATCACATATTATTTACCAAAACAACTATAATTTAATTGGTTTGGTCGAAGTTGATGGAGACAATTCAGTTAAATCATTAACAGAACATTTAAATAAATTAGCAAAATCAGATACTTATGCTTATATACAATCTGATACTAAAGTTGGGCATAAAAACTTAAGTTCGAGATCTAATGTTCCAGAATATGCATCATTTATTTATAACAAACATTTACTTGAGGTTGTACCATTTGAAAATAAGAAAAATCTATTGGTTTATGATAATTCAAATTGAAATAGTTTTGGCTTGGAAAATGGTTTATTACAAGTTGGATATATGAGACCACCTGTAGGTGTTAAATTTAGAACATTAGGCAAAATTAAAAATGATTTTACATATGTTATAGATCATTTAGATTCTCCAGGGGCAAAAGATAATGAGAAAAAATATAAGAAAACTTCACAAGGAACACAAGAATGGGTTGAAGCCTGAAACTTAAAAAATGTAATGAAATGATTTGATGATCATGATGGTGATAATGATGACTTAATTTTTGCCGGCGATACAAATATTAAAATCCAAAATGATGAAGAAGCATTTAAATATTTAAGACAAGAAGGTTATAAATCTTTATTAAAAGCAACCGAAGAAAATAAAACAAGTTTAGCAAGAACGCTTAATAAGTACTCAGAAACTTTTGATAAATTTTTTATCTATAGTGATTTAAAATTCAATAATAGTAAAAAATATGACATCTTTAGTTTTCCTGAACAAAATTTTGTTTTAAAGAACCAAAACAATAAAAATGTAACTATTTCAAGTTTTGAAAGTTGAAAAGAATTTATTAATTCTTTTGGAAAAGTGTATGATAGAGATTATTCTTATATTAACTCTGGTATAAGCGATCATACATGTGTTGGCTTTACACTTGAATTAAATCCCGAAGATAAACACTAAGAGCTTTAGCTCTTTTTTTATTTTGCTCATTTTTGTGAACTGAACTTCAAAAATAACGATTTTTTTAAAACAAATTAATTATTGGAAAAACATTAAAATTCTTCTCCCGAGTTTCCAACTTTTACAATGTAATTTTTAACAACTCATCTGTTTGATGAGCTGTTTTTAATAATTTAAAATTTTAATTCATTTAAAATTCTTAAATATGTTTGATAATCTTGAATTGCTTGATTATTGTTGTCGTTAATAATATATTCTTCACTTTCAATTTTTCCGTCAATAATCTTGCATGTTTTGATTGTTTCTTTTATTACATCTTGTAATTTTTTGATTGTGATTTTTTCATCTACAACACCGAGTTCTTTCAAACCTTTGTTTAAATAATTAATAACAAAATTTAATAAAACAAGAGATAAGAAGCAAAGTACGAAATGACCTTCAATATGCTTTTCACTTCATACATAAATAGGTCTTACAGCTAAAGCACTTTTTAAAGCTCTAAAGTTTGATTCTATTTGTCATTGTTTTGAATATAAATTCACAATTTCTTCAGGTGATAAATCAAATCTAGAGGTTTCATAAGCATAATATCCGTCAAACTTTTCATCTTCGATAATTTTGTCATAGTTAAGTTTGTAATAACCTTTACCACCAACTTTTTCGAAGAATTTAAACTTCTTTTGACCGAACATTACTTGATCATGAACTAGTCCGTCTTTATCTTGTCTTTTAATAAAATTATCGATTAAAATTTGTCTATCATTTTTATCTTTTAATGCTCTTTTTTTACTATATGTTACTACCAATCTTCTCTTGTGTCCGTTTGCTCTTCTATTCTTTCAAAACGAATAAAAAGTAGTTTCTTTATATTTAAAATTATTGTCTCCAAAATAGCCGGATTCATCTATTGCAAAGGTCTTTCGGTCATTTGAAGCCGCTTTTAATCTATAAGATAAAATGTAATCAATATCGTTATCTTCTAAGAATCTTATGTTTCTATTTGTACTCATTCCTCTATCAGCAATGAGTGTTACTTTGTTTAATTCATATTGTGATTTTATATTCAAAATAAAATTAATAAATGTTGATGCATCAGCAGTGTTCCCTTTGAATAATTTATAGTGAATTGGAATGCCGTTTTCATCTGTTGCTAAACCTAAAACAATTTGATCTTCTTTGAATTTTCCCTCTTTAGAATAACCTGGATATCTCAATCCTTCTCTTACAAAACTTTCAAAATATACCGTTGAAGAGTCGTATCAAATAATATCTATTTTTCTATTTTTATCTTTGATCAATGTATCGTTAACACTCTTTAAAATGTTATTTTTATTTTCAGCTAAATAGTCTAAAGTATTATAAAATGTCGTCTTTTCAACTTCTAAATTTATATTGAATTTGTCTTTATTTTTAAAGGATGAAAGCATGCTACCCGGATTTACAATTCTATTTGAAATCATATATTTTAATAAATCATTTAAATACTTGGATTTTGATACTTTAGCATCTTTAAAAGGATTTAATTTTTCTAAGAAACTGTATAACAAATCATATCCATAATTGAACTGTTTTGTTTCAATTTTAACCTTGCTTATATCTAACTCTAATTGTCTAATTATCATATTTCTATCTCAATCAGTATTGTAGTTTTGAGATAGTTTTTTAATTTTTTCTACTGGATCAGAACAATATTTTTCTCATTTTTCAACTGTACCGATACCGATAGATTTCTTATAACCTTTGCCAAATCCTCCTGAAAGTGCTAAAGATAAGTAAGTAGAGTTCTTATTTTTTCTTGAAATTAATAGTCATTTGTCTTTTTTCATATCTTTATTATACCACAAATTACAATGTAATTATGTAAAAAAATAACTTTTTTTATTTATATATAAATAACACTGAAAAAAGTAATAAAAAAGAGCTCCAACTTGGAAACTCAGGAAAAACATTAAAATTCTTCTTTTTTAAAGAAAAAAACTATAATCATCTTGGGTAGATTATAGTTTTAAAATTTTAAAATCTTTGCGTTTAAATGACGTCGAGATTTTTTGATTCTATTTCTAAAAGTCATTTATGGAAAAACTCTAGAATTTCATCGTTTTGAACAACAATATTCTTTAATGTTTCATCATCTGGATCAAACTTAATTAAAGCTTCTTTAAGCTTAAAAACTAAGTCATCAAGCATTCTATAAAAAGAATAGCCTCTTTTAAATCATTGATATATTTCTTTCGAATATGACTGACTAGAATCAAATTTAAAGTGAATACAAAATTGCTGAAAATCATTTAGCTCCTTGTCTTTTAAAATTTCAGTTTTGTATTCTTTTTGGTTTATTAAGAAACATAAACTTCCATCACTTTTAATAATAAATGCAGCATCGTCATCAGGCGAAATAAATTGCCTTTTGTTTTCTTCATTAACAGCAACATAAAACTTATTTTGAAATTGTACAGTTGATGCATATATCTTTCTTTTTATTGTTAAGTAGACACTACATTGACTTTCATCCATTTTAGAAAATATATTTTTCTTGTGCTCATAATCTTTTTTATTTCTTTTATTATAAGCTTGAATGATTTCTTCTTTATTGTGAATAAAATCTTCAAATGTTTTTATTTTCTTTAAATGTAAATATGGAGGTAAGAATTGTTGTAGAGAATTATTTGCTCTTTCAACATGAGGTTTAAAAATGGCAATACTAGAGCTTTGGAGTTCTATACCTTTTGAATTTAAATACTGTTTTAAAGGCGTATCCGAATAATCAGTACCTCAAAAAGTTCTTCTTTTATCAGTTCTAATTATTTTTGGTTTACCATAATTTCTAAATAAATCTTCCAATAATTTCATATAGCCTAGATTAGTCTCTTCTTGTTCAATATGTACTGCTAAAACTCTTGAAGTTGATGAATCTACAGCTACATAAATATGAGATTTTTCGCCATTCATTCAACGATGTTCACAAGCATCAAGTTCAACTATTTCACCAAAATCAAGGTTATTATCTCTACATTTTCTTGCTTTAAACATTGTCGTTTCCATAGTTTCATTATATTTAATTAATCTTTTTATTGCTATTACATCTCCATTATTTTCTTTAAGTTTTCTTAAATTTTCTCTTGCTTTTTTCTTTGTTTTCTTGGTCATATTTTTTGAATAAAAACCCTTAGCAACCAGATTCTTTATGAATGATTTATAAGTCATATTGTTCTTGTCAAAATCTTTTAAGCAATAATCATAAAAAAATATTAATGAAACAGAACAATCGCATTTTCGGTCATATACATCATCAATAAAAGTGAGATATTCATTAATCAACTCATCAATCCTATTAGCGCTAATTTTTCTATGGTGTTGATTACCTTTATTTTTATGAGAAATAATTAAGCAATTGTTTAACACTTTATCTCTAAGTTTCTTTGCTGTATGCCAATTAATTTGCAAATATTTACTAATTCAAGTGATGGATTTATTCATATTTTTTGCTATAAATTCTAATCTGTACTCATTTCTAAGTTCATAATTCAGAACAATTTATTTTTTCAATTTTTTTCATAGCATAAATAAAGATACCAAAAAGTTAAAAATTCGTTATTTTTGAAGTTATTATAAGTATCGTATTTTTGAAGTTCACTTCACACTAAGAGCTTTAGCTATTCATTCCAGAAATAAAAGTCCCAACATTTGAAAATGTCGGGATTTTTCTGTCCTTTTGGTAAAATAAAAATGATAAAAAGAAAGGACAACATAATTATATATGAAAAACGATAAAAAAATTTTCTGTACTTTGGTTAGAAGTAAAAATGTGCATAACAAAATTCAAACTTCACAAATTCATTTCGCTGTTGATAAGAATTACTCTGAAATTTTAAGCCGCTCGAAAAACTACTCGACACACAAAAACCATATCGGTTTTGCAGAAGTGTTTCAGATAATATATGGATTACTAAATTTTCAATCTTTAAAAGAAATATCTCAAAATATTGAAATATCGACTAAAGCGATTAAAAGGTTTTTATTTAAATATTCAAAAGGAATATATTTAGGCAAAGGCGATAGAAAAACCTGTGATTGTTGTGATGCTAAAATTAAAAAAGTTCGTTATTTAAATCTTGATGAATTTATGATAAATGTTGCTAATTTTGATAAAAGTAAAAGAATAGCATATTCAAAAAAGAAAATAGAACAATATCAAGATTTTAGAAATTTTTGAACAGAGCTTTTTGATGATTATACCCAAAATAGAAATAATAAAGATTTAGCAAAAAGAACGCCTAAGCTAAGCGCTAACGAAATATTAAGAAGATTTGAAGAAAAGTATCCAAACAGCTATAAACCTTCAAAATCTATGGTATATAATTTGATATCACAAAGAGTCTTTAAAGACCTTGAAATAGGCATTTTGGTCAATTTATCCACCAAAGGAATTAAACAAAAACGACCCCCAAAAAGAGACAGTCGAAAGCTTAAAAAGATTGGAGTTAGCATTGATCAACGCAGCACAGAAATCAATGAAAGACTTAGAGATAATGATTATGAATTAGATACTGTTATTGGTTCAAAAACTGATCAATGTTGTTTCGTAACGCTAATTAATAGAAAGACTAGACGCTTCTATTTTCATATGGTACGGCGGACTAGCACTGGTGTTAGAGATGGGCTGATATACCTAATGCAAAAATATAACTTGACAATAGATTCGCTAACCATAGATAATGGTAGTGAAAATGCGAAACTAGATGAAGTGCCAGGTATTAAGCAAATATATAAATGTCACCCATATTGTTCGGGAGAAAAAGGCTCTATCGAAAACTGCCACAGGTTATTAAGACGGTATTTTAAAAAAGGCAAGTCTATAGACCCTTACTACGGTCAAGATTTGACTCCTGTTATGGATTTTATAAATAATTACAAGAGAAGCATTCGCTTCTAATCCAAACTTTTTATGTGCTAAAAAGTTTGACAAAAAGGCACTTACTTTTTTGGAAAAAAGTAAGCAAAAAACTCAAGTTTTTTACAAAACTTGGTATTTTCGTTTAAATTTTTTTAGGATTTTAAAGCTTTTCTTGGTAATAATTTATAATTTTTGTAACATTTTTGATTTTACGCAAAATTAGGACTTTTAAAATTGGAATTTATACTAAGAGCTTTAGCTCTTTTTTTATTTTGCTCATTTTAAAAAATAATATATAATATTTGTATAGCGCGAGATAACTTAAAGACATTTTCGTTTTTACAGTAGAAAGGCAAAAATGAAACATGCAACTATAAATTATTCTCGTTTTTTGTTTAAAATAACAGCAAAGAGAAAAAGTTCATATATAATTCCATCATTTTTACTTGCAATTTCACTTACTTTATTAATTATTTTTAGTTTTATAAAATTATCAAGTTTTTATCGCAATATCGTTATGTATTCATACTCTTTCGGTGTTGTACTTTTAAGTATTTTTTATGGCTCTTTAAAAGCAACAAATATATTTAAAGATCTTGATAATGAAGGTATAGAACTATTAATCTATTCAAAACCTATTTCAAGAAATGAAATAATATGAGGGAAAATCCTAACCTTTTTATTTTTGGGATTAATTTGAAGTTTAATCTCATTAATAGCAATGCTTTTTGTATTTTTAACTATAGCTAATTTATCATCATTGAAATTTTTAGTGCCATTAAGTTTTATTGTTCCATATTTAGCTTATATACTTTTTGGATCATTATCATCATTATTAGCTTATAAAATGAATTCAAAATTAGCATTATCATTACCTATATTACTATTCGCTCCTTTAGCAATTGGTGGCAATTTAATCTTACCTAATACTAATCCAACTAATGATCATGTTGCTTATTATTTAAATGATAAATACAAATATCATCCAGCAGGCAATGCTCTTAATGCTGAAATGTTTTATTTAAACAATAATAAGGATGAATTCTATATTATTCCTAATGGTGCTGACTATAATAAGTTCAATAAAAATGAACTAGCATATATAAATAAAGCTTTAGAATTATCAAAAACAAGTGCTTTAGATTGACAAGCTTATTCATGATCAATTATTCCTTATCAAATGGTTGATATTTTTAACATAAATAATATTAATACATTCAGTCCTAACATTAGTCCTAAAAATAATTTGAGCGATTATTTATATCATTCAAATTTAGAAAATGTTGTTTATTCCTATAAAACAGACTTAAACAACAATTTAATTAGACTAAATGTTTTAGATAATGATAAATATTATTCAAAATATATCGTTCCAGGCATGTTAAAAGATAACAATACAATTAATAAGAATAGCAAAAATTCAGGTGTATTTTATGCTAGAAAAGGCGCTGATGATTTTAAATGTAATTTCGATGAAGATAACTTGAATTTCTCAGCACCTAATAATTTAGTAGGCAAACTTACTTGAGATAATATGGTGTTAATGCTTAAAGATCCTAAATTCAATGAATTTTCAAAAGATTTTTATCAAGAACTATTTAAAAATTGAAATCCAAAATACAAAAATGATTTATTCTTAACCAAAAAATATCTCCTTGATTCTATAACTGTCGAAATAAACAATAAAACTTCCAAATTATATAATATTGTAAATAATAATATTCCTGTCTTCGATTCAAACGCAGTTAAGAATAAATTATTAAGTAGCGAAATAGAAAGAAAATTATATTTTGCTACTGGCTTAATGTATTACTTGTATTTTAATTTTAATGATAGCTTTATGTTAAAAGCTCTTTTAGCAAATGATGCTGATGTAAATGCTTTTACACCTTCAATTATTAACATTAAGATTGACAAATATATCTATCAAATAGGTGGAATCAGTCAATACGAACCTATTCAATCTCTTAAAACAATTTCAAATGATGAAAAAAGACCTATCACTCGTTTTGAATTATATAAAGATAATAATAATCACTTGTTCCAAACAGTAGACAATGTCGTATCAATTAAAAGAGATAAGACTATTGTAAATAAATATTATTATTTATTAATTTGAGCAAGTGCTTCTATTCTATTCTTAGGATTAAATGGTTTGTTATACAAAAGAAAGGATTATAAATAATGAAAAATATTTATGATAATTCATCATTTGTATTGCAAGTTAATAATTTAACTAAAGTTTATGATAAGAAAAACCATGGCGTTCATAATGCATCATTTAATGTTAAACAAGGTGAGTTCCATGCATTCATTGGTGAAAATGGATCTGGAAAAACAACAACAATTAAATCAATAATTGGTGCCTATTATAATTTTCAAGGTCAAATACTAATTGATAATATATCTAATCGTAAAGCTGAAAGTAAAAGTATTTTAGGTTATGTTCCTGAAAGCACAAATTTCCCTAAAGAATTAACCACTTATGAATATTTAAACAGCTTTGCTTTGTTATCAGGAATACCAAAAAGTGAAATTAAGGATAAAATTGATTACTTTTTGAATAAGTTTAATATCAATGATTTAAGAAATCTTAAACCTTACAATTTTTCAAGTGGTCAAAAGAAAAAAGTTTTATTAATTCAGGCATTATTAACAGATCCAAAATTAATAATCCTTGATGAACCATCTGCTTACTTAGATCCAACAGCAAGATTTGAACTATTTCAAACTTTAAACGAATTAAAGAGTGAAGGCAAAACTATATTTATAAGTACTCACGTTTTAGCTGAAGTCGATAAATATGCTGACAGTCTTACATTAATTCATAATGGAGAAATAAAATATAATGGACCAAAATATGATTCATTAGAAAATATTTTTTATGAAAAAGTGATTTCCAATTAGTCTCGCTATAACTGCTGGAGTTTCAACTATTGCAATTGTAAGTGCTTTAAGTATTAGACATTATAAAGTTGAAAAAGCTAAGAAAAATGAAGTTCCTATAGCTAAAAAGGAATATTTAGAAAATAACAAGTTTATTAATAAAATGTTGCTCGACATATTTAAAGATAAAGAGTTAGCTGAAAAATATGTTAATTTTGAAAACTCAATTTCTAATCAACAATTCGATGAATTAAAGTATTCTTTAAACTTCTTTCCTATTTTTAGAAATAATGTTTCTAACTTCGATAATGCTAAGATTATAGCTTCCTTAAAAAAGAATATAGTAAATACTTTAACAGAGAACTGGTTTTGATATTTGAATAATATTTCGAAGTTTATTTTTGTTTTTAATCCGTATGGTGATGATTATAAACTACTTGATAAAGAAGAAGAATTACTTGAAAAAGTAAAATCAATATTTCCTGATATCTCCCTTAAATTAACTAATAATAAAATTATTGATTTTTACGAAAGTGATTATAAAACAATGCCAGAAGTAAAAAAATATAATGAATGAACAGACATTAAAAATATTTACTACTTCTATAAACACAATATCGTTATCAAGGGTTTTACATATCAATATAAAAATAAAATTAATGTAATTATTCGTCCTAGTTTGCTTTATTTCAATAATTCAAAATCTATTGAAGAAACTAAAAAACAAATTGATAAATTGGATAATTTAATATTTGAAAAAAGAAGCCAGTATATCAAAAATGAGTATAAATATGAAGAGCAATACTTCAGTAACTTTAACGCTAGTGAGTTCTATAAAAAGAATAATGATACACAGATGCTTACATTATTTAATGACAATGGCTATAATCAATCATATTATGAAGCATCAGCAGAATTAAGTTCTAACGAAAAAAATAAAATAGAAATTTTTAGATTTAGTTGGAGAGATATCAATGATTAAAAATAAAATTAAATTAGCTTCATTAATAACAATTCCAATAAGCGCTATGACAATTTCATGTACTTATTATGGAAATAAAGATAAGCTTTTACTTTATATTGATAAGTCAAAAGATGTTATGCCTTTAAGCATTGATTATAAAGAAAAAAGAACTCAAGAAAACATTGATCAATTAATCAAAGCAACTTTTCCTAGCGAAGAGAAGAAGATAGAATACTTAAATAAATTTAAAAATCCTAAATATTTGAAACAAATGAAAGATAAGTTTAGCTCATTTTTTAAAGAATATAAAGAAATTAAAAAGAATAATAATCCAGATGGAATAGATAGATTAGTTTCTGAAATGAAAGACTTTTATAATGAAAATTGATATTATATTTTAACTAACTTAGATAAGTTTGAACTTGTTTTTTACAAATGATTAGCTTTTCCAGATTATAAAGACGGAAAACATTCCGATGAATATAAAAATAGGATTGAAAATATGTCTATTGAATATGATGACTTAAAAAAAATTCAAATGCATGATAATTATTTAGGCACAATGATTGAAGGTGATGAATCAGCTGAATTATCAAATAAAACTATTTATTATTTAGCAAAAAAGAATTTAGTCTTTAGAATAAGTATCAATGATATAACAACTGAACAACCTACTATGCAATTTAATCCTTATGTTTGGGGTTTTCCTTATATTACAAATAGAGATGTGTCATTAAAATTGATTACAGATTTAGTACATAGTGCTTATATTCATCGCTTTCAAGATGGCTTTGACCGCTTTGAAAAAGATATGGTGGAAAATTTAAGATATGGTGTTCCTGGAATTTTCTTACTCATGTATAAAGGAGGCGAATAATGAAAAAACTTAAGACTATTATTGCTCCAGTTATTTTCTCTTCTCCTTTATTAACATTATCTTGTACTTATGATACTAATAATGTAGTTCATAATAATCAAAAACTTTCAAAACAAGTAATTAATAATAATGTTGAAGAAGCAAAATGAAAGAATTTCATTAATCAAGACTATATTCAAGCTCTATTAAAAAATGTATATAAAAATAATTTAAAAGAAAAAGAAGAATACATCAAAAGTCAAATGAATATAAAGGACACTTATCTAAATGATATAAAGTGAGCATTTTATTATGGAAGTAATAATGTTAGACAATATCGCCCAGATGGTTCTAGCGCGTGATACATGCCAAAAACTGATCCTCTTTTATTACAAAAAAGTGATAAATTAATTAATGAATTCTCACGAAAAAATTGATTATTTTATTTATACCATTTTAATAATTTGAAATTTATTTACTATCCAAATAATGTTGATAGATTCGAAAGTTCAATAACAGACACAGATTATAACACTCGTGAAAATGCACAAAAATTAGGAGCCTTTTATTCACCTAAAACCAATGATATTCTCGAATATACAACACAAGTATATGAAGATTCAGAAACTTACAAAGAGATTAGTTTTTATATGTTAACTAAAGAAGGATTTATAGTTAATATTGATATCACAGATAGTAATCCAAAGGATAATAAATCAATTCCTGAAGTCTCAGTGTTTGGATACATTTTTACATATCCTAAATTAATTTCAGATAAAGAATTACTAAAACATTTTAGTTTAAAAGAATATGTTGTATCTAGTCAAAGCTTTTCAGAACTTCGAAACAATAAAACGAGTGAAATTTTATTTAAAGACAAATATGGTGGAAGTATTTTAAGATATTGCATTTATGGAATTAATACTGAACCAAATTCATAAAAATTAATACTGAATATACCTATTAATAATAAGGTATATTTTTTTAATTTTTCCATGTCTGCTTTATATTTCATTTTCATTATTTGACTGTTTAATAGTTATATTAGGAAATTAAGTATTAAAAATTTAAAGAAAAAATCCCGCACAAAAATGTGCAGAATTTAACGAAATTTAATGAAAATTATTTACTTTGTGGAACGTAAGCGCCACCGTATTTTTCTACATCTTCTTGAGTTGGACCATTTTGGTATCTTTTATCGTTAAGAATAGATTTTAATGCTTGATATAAATTGTAGTATGTATCTTCGTAACCAAATTCGTCTAATCAACCACCATATTCACAGTTACCTGGAACCATTACAAATGCTTGAGTGTAATCAAGTTTTTCTCATTTTCATTTGTTAGTTGTTTTATCATAAACATATCTAATACCTGTTCCACCATCAATAGTGAATAAGGTTTGCATCTTAGCGCCTTCAACTTCAGTTTTTAAGAATGATGTTACTCTGTCATCATTTGATTTCTTTTTAGACATTCTATCAAAGAAGTCATTGTAGTTATCACCAATTTTCATAATGGTCTTAAGAACTACTTTTTCATCAGATTTCTTGTCTGCTGATTTAAGGTTTCATCCTTCTTTGTTGTCATCAAGTCCATTCATTCTATCAGTTTTGTAAACTTTTTTACCTAAGGTATAAGCAGCTTTTGAATTTGTTCATGTTCTTCATGGAGTATCTGAGAATTTATCTGTGAATTTAAGGTTTTTAGCTAGTCCCTCTAAATCACTTGACTTCATATCTTTTGTTTTTTCATCAGTTATATCTGCTTCATTTTCTGCTACATATGGCATTGATCCACGCATTCAGAATTGGAAGTCAGCAACATATTTAATTCCAACTTTTGTAAGGTTTTCTTTAACTTTATCTCTAACTTCAGTTGATTGGTTCATGTCTGAATTATAGAATACTAAACCACCATGTTCTTGAACGTAGTTAATGAAATCAACAACACCTGGTAAAGCAAATCTTACTGCTTTAACATCGTTTTTTTCTTTCATTGTACCATTATAACCACCATTTAACATACCATATGTTTCTGTGTAGTCATTTTGTAATACTGTTTCATCAATGTCCATAAAAATAACTGGAACTGATTTACCTCCAGCAGCTCTTACAACTTTTTGAGCTGCGTTAAAGTTTTGACTAAAGTCAAATTTTTCTGCGTTTGCTGCTTTTAACTTATCAAATGTTTTAATAGCATTTTGATATGTAGCTCATTTAGAAATGTATGATTCTACAGATTTAATGTATCATACAATACCACCAAAGTTACCAGCATCTTTGTTAAGGTAACTGATTAATTGTTCTTTTTGATCTGGTGTAAGTGATTTCTTAGGATCTAAGCCTTCGATAAATTTGTATTTGTCTTCTGGAGATAAGCTTTTGTATAAATCTTTAAGAACTTTTTCTTGATCTTCTTTTGATAATTTCTTAAAGTCTTCTGCGCTAGCTGAACTACCACAACCAGCTGAAAGAACGATAGGCATAACACTTAATGGCATTGCAGCGCTAAGAATTAATTTTTTAAATTTCATTTTTTTCCTCTTTTATCTTTCAAAAATATTTTATAAATTGCGCCCATTATTGAAACGCAACATATAAATTATACATTATTAATAATAATTACCGCCTACAAACGAAATCCTCACGTATATTTTGGCTATAATATCACTTATATCTTTATGCAAATTGTATTGAAATATAACAAAATTTTTGCAACAATATTTGTTTTGTATATACAGATAGATTAAACAAAACTAACATAAAATTACAACTTAATATTATTTTCGGTTTAAGCAAATATCAAGAATAAATCTTAAATAAAATCATTTAAAAAAATGTGTTATTTTTTGTTTGTTCTATTTGACATATAAGCCTATAAAAATATGTTTTTGATAGTTTTGTCCCCTCTTTTTTAAATCGACTTTTTTAATTTGCTTAATATTAATTTTAAACATAAAAAAACATATTAAAAGACTTGCTTTTAATATGCAATATTAAATTGTTGTGATGATTAATAAAATACATTTTACAAGAACACATTCTAAAAATTAATATATTAATAATCATTTAAATCTATTTAATCATTCTAAGACAATAACACATAAAATCATTGAATGATTAATTTAATTTCAATTTTTAATTATTCGTTATTTTTGTTCATATTTTTTTCGTTTTCTTTGTATAAACCATATAAAAGTTCCATTATTTGTGTTGTAGATTTCTTTTTAATTGAATATTGTTTGTCCTTTAAAATTAGTTTTTCGTTTTTTCAATCAATATTAACATCTTCTTCTTTAAAACCGTATTTTTCTGCGCCTAATCTTAATAATTCTAAAAAATCATTCATTATTTTTATCTCCTTTTTTATTATTATTCTTATCATACCATATTTGATATTAGCATAATAATAAAGAAAGCAAAAAAGTGCTTAAAATGCTATTAAAAAGCCCTAAAATAAAAAAATTATGCAACGCATAAGATAGGCATTGCATAATAATTAATTATTATAATAATCCTTTATATAGCTTCTTATAGATCACTCTAACAATCATAACAAGAGCAATATATAAAGCAACAAGACTAATTAATAAAAGATAGAATCAAGGATTTAATGCTTGAATTCCTGAGTTTCCAAGTTGGAGCTCTTTTTTATTACTTTTTTCAGTGTTATTTATATATAAATAAAAAAAGTTATTTTTTTACATAATTACATTGTAATTTGTGGTATAATAAAGATATGAAAAAAGACAAATGACTATTAATTTCAAGAAAAAATAAGAACTCTACTTACTTATCTTTAGCACTTTCAGGAGGATTTGGCAAAGGTTATAAGAAATCTATCGGTATCGGTACAGTTGAAAAATGAGAAAAATATTGTTCTGATCCAGTAGAAAAAATTAAAAAACTATCTCAAAACTACAATACTGATTGAGATAGAAATATGATAATTAGACAATTAGAGTTAGATATAAGCAAGGTTAAAATTGAAACAAAACAGTTCAATTATGGATATGATTTGTTATACAGTTTCTTAGAAAAATTAAATCCTTTTAAAGATGCTAAAGTATCAAAATCCAAGTATTTAAATGATTTATTAAAATATATGATTTCAAATAGAATTGTAAATCCGGGTAGCATGCTTTCATCCTTTAAAAATAAAGACAAATTCAATATAAATTTAGAAGTTGAAAAGACGACATTTTATAATACTTTAGACTATTTAGCTGAAAATAAAAATAACATTTTAAAGAGTGTTAACGATACATTGATTAAAGATAAAAATAGAAAAATAGATATTATTTGATACGACTCTTCAACGGTATATTTTGAAAGTTTTGTAAGAGAAGGATTGAGATATCCAGGTTATTCTAAAGATGGAAAATTCAAAGAAGATCAAATTGTTTTAGGTTTAGCAACAGATGAAAACGGCATTCCAATTCACTATAAATTATTCAAAGGGAACACTGCTGATGCATCAACATTTATTAATTTTATTTTGGATATAAAATCACAATATGAATTAAACAAAGTAACACTCATTGCTGATAGAGGAATGAGTACAAATAGAAACATAAGATTCTTAGAAGATAACGATATTGATTACATTTTATCTTATAGATTAAAAGCGGCTTCAAATGACCGAAAGACCTTTGCAATAGATGAATCCGGCTATTTTGGAGACAATAATTTTAAATATAAAGAAACTACTTTTTATTCGTTTTGAAAGAATAGAAGAGCAAACGGACACAAGAGAAGATTGGTAGTAACATATAGTGAAAAAAGAGCATTAAAAGATAAAAATGATAGACAAATTTTAATCGATAATTTTATTAAAAGACAAGATAAAGACGGACTAGTTCATGATCAAGTAATGTTCGGTCAAAAGAAGTTTAAATTCTTCGAAAAAGTTGGTGGTAAAGGTTATTACAAACTTAACTATGACAAAATTATCGAAGATGAAAAGTTTGACGGATATTATGCTTATGAAACCTCTAGATTTGATTTATCACCTGAAGAAATTGTGAATTTATATTCAAAACAATGACAAATAGAATCAAACTTTAGAGCTTTAAAAAGTGGTTTAGCTGTAAGACCTATTTATGTATGAAGTGAAAAGCATATTGAAGGTCATTTCGTACTTTGCTTCTTATCTCTTGTTTTATTAAATTTTGTTATTTATTATTTAAACAAAGGTTTGAAAGAACTCGGTGTTGTAGATGAAAAAATCACAATCAAAAAATTACAAGATGTAATAAAAGAAACAATCAAAACATGCAAGATTATTGACGGAAAAATTGAAAGTGAAGAATATATTATTAACGACAACAATAATCAAGCAATTCAAGATTATCAAACATATTTAAGAATTTTAAATGAATTAAAATTTTAAATTATTAAAAACAGCTCATCAAACAGATGAGTTGTTAAAAATTACATTGTAAAAGTTGGAAACTCGGGAAAATAAAAAAATTATGCAACGCATAAGATAGGCATTGCATAATAATTAATTATTCCTGAGTTTCCAAGTTGGAGCTCTTTTTTATTACTTTTTTCAGTGTTATTTATATATAAATAAAAAAAGTTATTTTTTTACATAATTACATTGTAATTTGTGGTATAATAAAGATATGAAAAAAGACAAATGACTATTAATTTCAAGAAAAAATAAGAACTCTACTTACTTATCTTTAGCACTTTCAGGAGGATTTGGCAAAGGTTATAAGAAATCTATCGGTATCGGTACAGTTGAAAAATGAGAAAAATATTGTTCTGATCCAGTAGAAAAAAATAAAAAACTATCTCAAAACTACAATACTGATTGAGATAGAAATATGATAATTAGACAATTAGAGTTAGATATAAGCAAGGTTAAAATTGAAACAAAACAGTTCAATTATGGATATGATTTGTTATACAGTTTCTTAGAAAAATTAAATCCTTTTAAAGATGCTAAAGTATCAAAATCCAAGTATTTAAATGATTTATTAAAATATATGATTTCAAATAGAATTGTAAATCCGGGTAGCATGCTTTCATCCTTTAAAAATAAAGACAAATTCAATATAAATTTAGAAGTTGAAAAGACGACATTTTATAATACTTTAGACTATTTAGCTGAAAATAAAAATAACATTTTAAAGAGTGTTAACGATGCATTGATCAAAGATAAAAATAGAAAAATAGATATTATTTGATACGACTCTTCAACGGTATATTTTGAAAGTTTTGTAAGAGAAAGATTGAGATATCCAGGTTATTCTAAAGATGGAAAATTCAAAGAAGATCAAATTGTTTTAGGTTTAGTAACAGATGAAAACGGCATTCCAATTCACTATAAATTATTCAAAGGGAACACTGCTGATGCATCAACATTTATTAATTTTATTTTGGATTTAAAATCACAATATGAATTAAACAAAGTAACACTCATTGCTGATAGAGGAATGAGTACAAATAGAAACATAAGATTCTTAGAAGATAACGATATTGATTACATTTTATCTTATAGATTAAAAGCGGCTTCAAATGACCGAAAGACCTTTGCAATAGATGAATCCGGCTATTTTGGAGACAATAATTTTGAATATAAAGAAACTACTTTTTATTCGTTTTGAAAGAATAGAAGAGCAAACGGACACAAGAGAAGATTGGTAGTAACATATAGTAAAAAAAGAGCATTAAAAGATAAAAATGATAGACAAATTTTAATCGATAATTTTATTAAAAGACAAGATAAAGACGGACTAGTTCATGTTCAAGTAATGTTCGGTCAAAAGAAGTTTAAATTCTTCGAAAAAGTTGGTGGTAAAGGTTATTACAAACTTAACTATGACAAAATTATCGAAGATGAAAAGTTTGACGGATATTATGCTTATGAAACCTCTAGATTTGATTTATCACCTGAAGAAATTGTGAATTTATATTCAAAACAATGACAAATAGAATCAAACTTTAGAGCTTTAAAAAGTGCTTTAGCTGTAAGACCTATTTATGTATGAAGTGAAAAGCATATTGAAGGTCATTTCGTACTTTGCTTCTTATCTCTTGTTTTATTAAATTTTGTTATTTATTATTTAAACAAAGGTTTGAAAGAACTCGGTGTTGTAGATGAAAAAATCACAATCAAAAAATTACAAGATGTAATAAAAGAAACAATCAAAACATGCAAGATTATTGACGGAAAAATTGAAAGTGAAGAATATATTATTAACGACAACAATAATCAAGCAATTCAAGATTATCAAACATATTTAAGAATTTTAAATGAATTAAAATTTTAAATTATTAAAAACAGCTCATCAAACAGATGAGTTGTTAAAAATTACATTGTAAAAGTTGGAAACTCGGGAAAAAAATTATGCAACGCATAAGATAGGCATTGCATAATAATTAATTATTATAATAATCCTTTATATAGCTTCTTATAAATCACTCTAACAATCATAACAAGAGCAATATATAAAGCAACAAGACTAATTAATAAAAGATAGAATCAAGGATTTAATGCTTGAATTTTTAAGGCTGAATTTAAACCTGGAATATATGGACTAACTGTTACAATAACAATACCAAGTATTGAAAATACAAATAATGGTCATCCAGGACGAGATTGAATAAATGGAATCTTTTCAGTTCTAATAAAGTGAATTACTAAGCTTTGGGTTCACATCGAAATGATAAATCAACCAGTTTGGAATAAAGCAATGAATTCAGCATCGTTTGGTTGTAAACCAGGGTAAAGTTTTGGAATAAATAAGTATCTTAAAATTAAAAATGATGTTATATCTACAATACTACTTGTTGGACCAAACCAAAGCATGAAGCGCAAGATACTTTTTGTATTTCATTGCCGTGGTTTCAATAAGAATTTTTTATCAACATTATCTCAAGGAATAGCTCCACAAGAGATATCATAAATTAAGTTAAGGAATAATATTTGAGCGGCAGCAAGAGGCACAAATGGTAAAATGGCTGCTGCTAAAATCATGCTTAAGATGTTTCCAAAGTTACTACTTACAGTCATCTTGATGTATTTATTCATATTAGCGTAAGTTTTTCTACCTTCAATAATTCCAGTGGCTAAAACATTTAAGTCTTTTTCTAAAAGAATGATATTAGCACTTTCTTTAGCGATATCGACTGCTGTATCAACTGAGATAGAAACATCAGCAACTTTCATAGCTGGTGCATCATTAATACCATCACCCATATAACCTACAACATGTCCATTATCTCTTAAAGCCGTAATAATTCTAGCTTTTTGATCAGGACTAAGTTTAGCAAAAATATTATGTTTTTCAACAGCTTCTCTTAATTCTTCATCGCTTAAACCTAGTAAGTCTTTACCAACCATAATGTTTTCAGCAGGAATGCCTACTTTTTCACAAATAGCTTTTGTTACTCTAGCATTATCACCTGTTAAAATTTTGACATCAACACCGTGGTCATATAAATTCTTAATAGCGCTTTTTGTTGATTCTTTAGGAGGATCTAAGAAGACTAGATATCCAATAAGAACCATATTATTTTCATCAGCTGCACTAAATTTACCAACTGAGCTTGGATTGCTTTTACGAGCAACTGCGATAACACGCATACCGCTATCGTTTAAATCATCAACTTGTTTAAGAACTTTTTTAATCATGTGATCATCTAAATCGATAACTTCATTTTTAAGTTCAATTTTGTTACATACTGAAAGAATTTCTTCAACAGCACCTTTTGTAATCATTTCTAAACGACCATTTTTGTTTTTGTTTTTAACTAAAACACTCATTCTTTTACGGTTAAAATCGAAAGGTATTTCATCTACTTTTTCATAGATTGTTTCTAAACTTCTTAACTCTTCATGAATATCACTAAGTTCATCCGTTTTATTAATAATAGATAAATCTAATAAGTTTTTAAGACCAGTTTGATAATAACTATTTAAAAAACCATATCTTAAAACTTTAACATTTTCTTGTCCTAAAACATCTAAGTGTCTTTCAAGAACAACTTGGTCTAAGGTTAAAGTTCCTGTCTTATCTGTACAGAAAACATCCATTGCTCCAAAGTTTTGAATTGAGTTTAAACTCTTAACGATAGTTTTCTTTTTCGACATTGAAACAGCGCCTTTCGCCAAAGTACTGGTTACAATCATAGGCAACATTTCAGGGGTTAAACCGATTGCAATTGAGATAGCAAACATTAATGCTTCAATTCATTGACTAGCACCTTGATGCTTAACTCAAATTTTAATTCCTAAAATTAAAAAGACAATTGGTACAACAGTCACCATAATTTTAAGAAGCAACATAGAAATTGATCTAATACCTTTTTCAAAACTTGTTTTAACAGGCTTTTCATTAATTTTTTGAGCTACTTGTCCTAAGTATGTCCTATCACCAGTTACAACAACTAATGCTCTAGCACTACCTGAAATAATATTAGAACCCATAAATGCTAAATTATGTCTATCAGTAATATTTTGATAATCTTGTCCTTCAGGTAAATTTGGAAACTTTTCAATTGATTCACTTTCACCAGTTAATGATGATTGTGAAACGAACAAGTCTTTTGCGCTTAAAATTTTAACATCTGCCGGAATAATATCACCAGCTGCTAAAATAATAATATCTCCAACTACAACTTGATCAAGTGGAATTTCATAATGGACTCCATTTCTTTCAACTTTAGTAGTAGTTTCGATCATCTTAACCAGTTTAGCCGCCGATGAACTACTCCTTGTATTTTCAACTATATTTAAAATACCACTGATAAGAACCATTAATAAAATAATGATAACTGTCGCTGGTTCTGCTTTTTCATGCTGATTAAGAGGAATAATAATGTCTGTAACAGCAGAAATCAATGAAAGCACTAATAAAATAATTGAGAAAGGATTAAAGAAAGCTTCAGCAATTCTTTTTCAAACACTATTTTTGCTTTTCTTACTTAAAACATTTTTACCATGTTCAAGTTGATTTTTTTCGATTTGTTCTTCATCAATAATCCCTTGAGCAGAAGTTTTATATTTTTCAAATAATTCTTCGTTGCTAGTTTGGGAAGCATAAACTAAACTAAGTTTTGCATTTTCATTAATTATTTGGTTCATTTTAGTATTTTTTCTTTTTAATGCCATATGCCTCCCTTTAAATGTTATAAACAAAACACAATTACTACATATTATAAATTTTATTTATAATAAACAAACAATTAAAATAATTTTTATGAATATTATAAATTCCAATTTTAAAAGTCCTAATTTTGCGTAAAATCAAAAATGTTACAAAAATTATAAATTATTACCAAGAAAAGCTTTAAAATCCTAAAAAAATTTAAACGAAAATACCAAGTTTTGTAAAAAACTTGAGTTTTTGCTTACTTTTTTCCAAAAAAGTAAGTGCCTTTTTGTCAAACTTTTTAGCACATAAAAAGTTTGGATTAGAAGCGAATGCTTCTCTTGTAATTATTTATAAAATCCATAACAGGAGTCAAATCTTGACCGTAGTAAGGGTCTATAGACTTGCCTTTTTTAAAATACCGTCTTAATAACCTGTGGCAGTTTTCGATAGAGCCTTTTTCTCCCGAACAATATGGGTGACATTTATATATTTGCTTAATACCTGGCACTTCATCTAGTTTCGCATTTTCACTACCATTATCTATGGTTAGCGAATCTATTGTCAAGTTATATTTTTGCATTAGGTATATCAGCCCATCTCTAACACCAGTGCTAGTCCGCCGTACCATATGAAAATAGAAGCGTCTAGTCTTTCTATTAATTAGCGTTACGAAACAACATTGATCAGTTTTTGAACCAATAACAGTATCTAATTCATAATCATTATCTCTAAGTCTTTCATTGATTTCTGTGCTGCGTTGATCAATGCTAACTCCAATCTTTTTAAGCTTTCGACTGTCTCTTTTTGGGGGTCGTTTTTGTTTAATTCCTTTGGTGGATAAATTGACCAAAATGCCGATTTCAAGGTCTTTAAAGACTCTTTGTGATATCAAATTATATACCATAGATTTTGAAGGTTTATAGCTGTTTGGATACTTTTCTTCAAATCTTCTTAATATTTCGTTAGCGCTTAGCTTAGGCGTTCTTTTTGCTAAATCTTTATTATTTCTATTTTGGGTATAATCATCAAAAAGCTCTGTTCAAAAATTTCTAAAATCTTGATATTGTTCTATTTTCTTTTTTGAATATGCTATTCTTTTACTTTTATCAAAATTAGCAACATTTATCATAAATTCATCAAGATTTAAATAACGAACTTTTTTAATTTTAGCATCACAACAATCACAGGTTTTTCTATCGCCTTTGCCTAAATATATTCCTTTTGAATATTTAAATAAAAACCTTTTAATCGCTTTAGTCGATATTTCAATATTTTGAGATATTTCTTTTAAAGATTGAAAATTTAGTAATCCATATATTATCTGAAACACTTCTGCAAAACCGATATGGTTTTTGTGTGTCGAGTAGTTTTTCGAGCGGCTTAAAATTTCAGAGTAATTCTTATCAACAGCGAAATGAATTTGTGAAGTTTGAATTTTGTTATGCACATTTTTACTTCTAACCAAAGTACAGAAAATTTTTTTATCGTTTTTCATATATAATTATGTTGTCCTTTCTTTTTATCATTTTTATTTTACCAAAAGGACAGAAAAATCCCGACATTTTCAAATGTTGGGACTTTTATTTCTGGAATGAATAATTTTTATGAATATTTTGTGTAAAAAATGCATTTTTATCACTTATATTTATTCTTTTAATAAATATAAATATAATTTAATTAGTAGAAGAATAAACTACTAGAACGGAGTTAAAAAATGGAAAAGAAAATGATGAACAAATTTAAGAACGTAATCGTAAGAACACCTGCAAGTAGCATGGTAGATGGTATTACATCAGCACCTGAATTAGGTAAACCAAATTATGAATTAGCCCTAAAACAACACAAAGCATATCAAGAAGCTTTAAAATCATGTGGCGTACAAGTTACAGTAATGGATAAAAATGAAAAGTTCCCAGATTCATGCTTTGTTGAAGATGATGCTGTAATCGTAACTGGAGAAATAGCAATTTTAACAAACCCAGGAGCACCTAGCCGTAATGGTGAAAAACATGATATGCTGCCATATCTTCAAAAATTCTTTGATGACAAACACTTATTCAAAATTGAAGCACCAGGAACAATCGATGGTGGTGACGTAATGATGGTTGGCGATACATACTATGTTGGTATGTCTGAAAGAACAAACCGCGAAGGTATTAGACAATTCCACAACATTTTAGCTAAAGTTAATAAAAAATGTGTTCCAGTTCCAATGACTGAAATGCTTCACCTTAAAACTGGAGTTAACTATCTTGAACACAATAACTTATTAATTTCTGGAGAATTTTTACAATACCCAACATTTAAATCATTTAACCAAATTGTAGTTCCAGCTAGCGAAGCATATGCAGCAAACTGTATTTGAGTTAATGAAACAGTTATTGTTCCAGAAGGATATCCAAAAGTATTAAAAGCTGTTAAAGATTTAGGTATTTACCGTGTTATAACTTGTGACACAAGTGAATACAAAAAACTTGATGGTGGTTTAAGCTGTCTTTCACTAAGATTCTAACATGTAAAAAAGGAAGCACACGTTGGTGTGCTTTTTTCTTATTCTACTGTTTTATAGATATATTCTATAATTTCATCTTTGGTTTTTAAATCCATTTTCGTTTGCTTGTCTGTGTTTATAAATCATATAAAATTTTGTATATCATTATTAAAAAGTATTATTGTTAAATATTTGGAATTACTGAAAAAATTATTTTCAAGCAAGTTATATAATGCACTATCAACTTCTTCTAAATTATCTTTAAGTTGTAAATTTTCAATATATTTATTATCAAAAACATATTGTGCATAAATAAAATCAAAAGAGTTATTCAAGCCAAAATCTAGATCTATATTTTTAATTACATTAATTCATTCTTTAAAATTTTCAACCAAAACAGTTTTGCTTTTTTGACTTAATTCTCAATTTTTATCTTGATTAGTTAAAATAAATAGCTTTTTATTTGATTCAATTTTAGATAAAAAATCTTTAATATCTTCCTTTGTTAAAAAACTATCTTTTATTTCAACATTAGGGCACATATGTTCAAAATAAGTTAGTGCACTTATGAATTGATTATCATAAATTGCTAATTTATATTTTGGTGAGAAATTTAAATTCATAATATTAATAAACATGACTTTTTTGTTCATAAAATAATTATACTATTGTTTAAAACCATTTATTCAATTGCTAAACATATACGAAAATAAAATGTGAAGTGAACTTCAAAAATACGATACTTATAATAACTTCAAAAATAACGAATTTTTAACTTTTTGGTATCTTTATTTATGCTATGAAAAAAATTGAAAAAATAAATTGTTTTAATTATGAACTTAGAAATGAGTACAGATTAGAATTTATAGCAAAAAATATGAATAAATCCATCACTTGAATTAGTAAATATTTGCAAATTAATTGGCATACAGCAAAGAAACTTAGAGATAAAGTGTTAAACAATTGCTTAATTATTTCTCATAAAAATAAAGGTAATCAACACCATAGAAAAATTAGCACTAATAGGATTGATGAGTTGATTAATGAATATCTCACTTTTATTGATGATGTATATGACCGAAAATGCGATTGTTCTGTTTCATTAATATTTTTTTATGATTATTGCTTAAAAGATTTTGGCAAGAACAATATGACTTATAAATTATTCATAAAGAATCTGGTTGCTAAGGGTTTTTATTCAAAAAATATGACCAAGAAAACAAAGAAAAAAGCAAGAGAAAATTTAAGAAAACTTAAAGAAAATAATGGAGATGTAATAGCAATAAAAAGATTAATTAAATATAATGAAACTATGGAAACGACAATGTTTAAAGCAAGAAAATGTAGAGATAATAACCTTGATTTTGGTGAAATAGTTGAACTTGATGCTTGTGAACATCGTTGAATGAATGGCGAAAAATCTAATATTTATGTAGCTGTAGATTCATCAACTTCAAGAGTTTTAGCAGTACATATTGAACAAGAAGAGACTAATCTATGCTATATGAAATTATTGGAAGATTTATTTAGAAATTATGGTAAACCAAAAATAATTAGAACTGATAAAAGAAGAACTTTTTGAGGTACTGATTATTCGGATACGCCTTTAAAACAGTATTTAAATTCAAAAGGTATAGAACTCCAAAGCTCTAGTATTGCCATTTTTAAACCTCATGTTGAAAGAGCAAATAATTCTCTACAACAATTCTTACCTCCATATTTACATTTAAAGAAAATAAAAACATTTGAAGATTTTATTCACAATAAAGAAGAAATCATTCAAGCTTATAATAAAAGAAATAAAAAAGATTATGAGTACAAGAAAAATATATTTTCGAAAATGGATGAAAGTCAATGTAGTGTCTACTTAACAATAAAAAGAAAGATATACGCATCAACTGTACAATTTCAAAATAAGTTTTATGTTGCTGTTAATGAAGAAAACAAAAGGCAATTTATTTCGCCTGATGACGATGCTGCATTTATTATTAAAAGTGATGGAAGTTTATGTTTCTTAATAAACCAAAAAGAATACAAAACTGAAATTTTAAAAGACAAGGAGCTAAATGATTTTCAGCAATTTTGTATTCACTTTAAATTTGATTCTAGTCAGTCATATTCGAAAGAAATATATCAATGATTTAAAAGAGGCTATTCTTTTTATAGAATGCTTGATGACTTAGTTTTTAAGCTTAAAGAAGCTTTAATTAAGTTTGATCCAGATGATGAAACATTAAAGAATATTGTTGTTCAAAACGATGAAATTCTAGAGTTTTTCCATAAATGACTTTTAGAAATAGAATCAAAAAATCTCGACGTCATTTAAACGCAAAGATTTTAAAATTTTAAAACTATAATCTACCCAAGATGATTATAGTTTTTTTCTTTTAAAAAAGAAGAATTTTAATGTTTTTCCAATAATTAATTTGTTTTAAAAAAATCGTTATTTTTGAAGTTCAGTTCACAGATAAAAAAATTTTCTGTACTTTGGTTAGAAGTAAAAATGTAGTTTATAAATAATAAAGTTTTTGAAATTTTAAAAAATATTTTATAATAATAAACATAAATTGCCCGAGTGGTGAAATTGGCAAACACGCTAGACTAAGGATCTAGTGCTTAACGGCTTGCAGGTTCAAGTCCTGTCTCGGGCACCATATAAAAGAATTAAGGGATGACCTTAATTTTTTTATATGTTTTTTTAATATCTATAATGATTAAAAAAATTAATTTTATTTAATGCAGATTAACACAATATTTTAATTTTGCTCTTCATTTTTTTATTAGTATATAAAGCTAAATTAGTCATAGCAAAAGCTTTATTATTCACCTAAAAACATTGCTATTATAAAACTACTTGTTAATTAATGGTTAAAAAATGTTTAATCTTTTATTTAAAGAATTACAATTTGAAAAGATTAAAAAACGCCACAGTCTGTGGCATTTTATTTTTGCTAATTAAAGTAAGATATACGCTTACTAAAATTTCACAATTTGATTATAAAACAGCATTATTCGTCAAAACCAGCGTGATAAAGTTTTTCATATAAACCTCCCGAGTTTCCAACTTTTACAATGTAATTTTTAACAACTCATCTGTTTGATGAGCTGTTTTTAATAATTTAAAATTTTAATTCATTTAAAATTCTTAAATATGTTTGATAATCTTGAATTGCTTGATTATTGTTGTCGTTAATAATATATTCTTCACTTTCAATTTTTCCGTCAATAATCTTGCATGTTTTGATTGTTTCTTTTATTACATCTTGTAATTTTTTGATTGTGATTTTTTCATCTACAACACCGAGTTCTTTCAAACCTTTGTTTAAATAATAAATAACAAAATTTAATAAAACAAGAGATAAGAAGCAAAGTACGAAATGACCTTCAATATGCTTTTCACTTCATACATAAATAGGTCTTACAGCTAAAGCACTTTTTAAAGCTCTAAAGTTTGATTCTATTTGTCATTGTTTTGAATATAAATTCACAATTTCTTCAGGTGATAAATCAAATCTAGAGGTTTCATAAGCATAATATCCGTCAAACTTTTCATCTTCGATAATTTTGTCATAGTTAAGTTTGTAATAACCTTTACCACCAACTTTTTCGAAGAATTTAAACTTCTTTTGACCGAACATTACTTGATCATGAACTAGTCCGTCTTTATCTTGTCTTTTAATAAAATTATCGATTAAAATTTGTCTATCATTTTTATCTTTTAATGCTCTTTTTTTACTATATGTTACTACCAATCTTCTCTTGTGTCCGTTTGCTCTTCTATTCTTTCAAAACGAATAAAAAGTAGTTTCTTTATATTTAAAATTATTGTCTCCAAAATAGCCGGATTCATCTATTGCAAAGGTCTTTCGGTCATTTGAAGCCGCTTTTAATCTATAAGATAAAATGTAATCAATATCGTTATCTTCTAAGAATCTTATGTTTCTATTTGTACTCATTCCTCTATCAGCAATGAGTGTTACTTTGTTTAATTCATATTGTGATTTTATATCCAAAATAAAATTAATAAATGTTGATGCATCAGCAGTGTTCCCTTTGAATAATTTATAGTGAATTGGAATGCCGTTTTCATCTGTTGCTAAACCTAAAACAATTTGATCTTCTTTGAATTTTCCATCTTTAGAATAACCTGGATATCTCAATCCTTCTCTTACAAAACTTTCAAAATATACCGTTGAAGAGTCGTATCAAATAATATCTATTTTTCTATTTTTATCTTTGATCAATGTATCGTTAACACTCTTTAAAATGTTATTTTTATTTTCAGCTAAATAGTCTAAAGTATTATAAAATGTCGTCTTTTCAACTTCTAAATTTATATTGAATTTGTCTTTATTTTTAAAGGATGAAAGCATGCTACCCGGATTTACAATTCTATTTGAAATCATATATTTTAATAAATCATTTAAACACTTGGATTTTGATACTTTAGCATCTTTAAAAGGATTTAATTTTTCTAAGAAACTGTATAACAAATCATATCCATAATTGAACTGTTTTGTTTCAATTTTAACCTTGCTTATATCTAACTCTAATTGTCTAATTATCATATTTCTATCTCAATCAGTATTGTAGTTTTGAGATAGTTTTTTAATTTTTTCTACTGGATTAGAACAATATTTTTCTCATTTTTCAACTGTACCGATACCGATAGATTTCTTATAACCTTTGCCAAATCCTCCTGAAAGTGCTAAAGATAAGTAAGTAGAGTTCTTATTTTTTCTTGAAATTAATAGTCATTTGTCTTTTTTCATATCTTTATTATACCACAAATTACAATGTAATTATGTAAAAAAATAACTTTTTTTATTTATATATAAATAACACTGAAAAAAGTAATAAAAAAGAGCTCCAACTTGGAAACTCAGGAAAAAACGCCACAGTCTGTGGCATTTTATTTTTGCTAATTAAAGTAAGATATACGCTTACTAAAATTTCACAATTTGATTATAAAACAGCATTATTCGTCAAAACCAGCGTGATAAAGTTTTTCATATAAACCTTTTTTATTTAAAAGTTCTTTATGGTTTCCTCTTTCGATAATTTCACCTTTTTCAATTACTAAAATTTCATTAGCTTTTTTAATAGTACTTAATCTGTGAGCAATAATTAATAATGTTTTTTCTTTACTTAAAGCATTAATTGCTTTTTGAATTTTCATTTCACTAATTGTGTCCATATCACTTGTAGCTTCATCTAAAATAGTGATTTTTCTATTAGAAACCATAGAACGCGAAATGGCTAATAATTGTTTTTGACCATCACTAAGCATTGATCCATTATTTGTTAAAACTGTATCAAAACCATTTTCAAGTTTTTCAATAAAATCATATGCTGTAGTTTTTTTAGTTATATCAATTAGTTGTTCATCAGTTATTTCTTCATTTACACAAGATAAGTTCTTTTTAATTGAACCTTTTAATATATATGTTTCTTGTAATATAGTATCAATAGCACTTCTTCAACTACTTTCTTTAATGTCGAAAATAGATTGACCATTTATTAAAATGTCTCCTTTAGTAGGAACATAAAGTTTCGAAAGCAATTTTGCAATGGTTGTTTTACCACATCCTGTATGACCTACTAGAGCTAATGTTTTACCTTTTTCTAATGTAAATGAAATATCTTTAAGTACAAATTTGTCTGGTTTAGAAGGATAAGCAAATCAAACATTTTTGAATTCAATTTTTCCATCTCCATCTTTTAAATCGGCTAATTTGTCTTGATCAACTGGTGGTACAAGAGAAACGATTTTATCTAATCTAATAGCTGAACCTAAACCCATTTGTAAACTACTCATAATTTCAAGCATTTGGTTAAAGTTATCAGTTAAACTGTAAATATACATCGAAATCGATAGAATTGAACCCATTTGAATTCTATCAGCACCAGGCATACCTGGTCAGTTTTGTTTAAGCACTAATGTAACACCAATAATTTCGATTAAACTTAAAATTTTGCTAAAGTGGAATCAAGGGAACATTAAGTTCATTCTTGAAGCTACCTTTAAATTAGGTTTTAATAAATTAGTGTTATATTTATCGAATTCTTTTGAAATATATTCTTGTTGTTGATAAACATTAATTAAAGGTAAAGCATCAATAATTTCTTCTAAAAATCCATTGAACTCACCTAATCTTTCTTGTTTTTCAATAAATAATTTTTGATTACTTCTAATAATTAAGAAGATAGGTATAAAGTTAATTGGAATAACAATTAAAGTTATTAAAGCAATAATTGGTGAATACGAAATCATAATTCCAATTGTAAATAACAAAGCAAAAGTAACTGTAATACTATTACCGATCATATCAGTCATAGCTTGTGCTATATTTTGAACATCATTAGTCATGGATGACATTAAGTCACCAGTTTTTTCATTTTCATAATAACTTAAAGGCATCGCTTGCAGTTTTTTATAAGCACACAATCTAATTTTTGAAGCTATCAATAAGCTATTTCTTGATAATAAGAACCGTTGAACGACAAGTAAAACCTTTTGCAAGATATAGCCTAGTCCTAAAACTGCTATCAAAATCGCATAATTTTTAAAGTCAAAGTTTGCGGCATTAAAATTATTGCCATTAAAAAACTTATCAATAATAAAACCTATAAATCAAGCTGAGAAAGTAGTTAAACCAGCGATTAATGCTCCGAAGATAAATGACACTGCTCAAATTCATTTTGAAATACTAAATTCTTTAATTAACTTAAAGAATACTTTAAAAGATTCTTTTCTTTCTTTTTTGCTTTTAAAGTCAGCCAGAACTATTCTTCTATGAGCCATTATTCATCCTCACTTTCTTGAGCAGTATAAATTTCTTGATAAATTTTATTAGTTTTAACTAATTCATCATGCTTACCAATTCCTACTATTTGTCCTTTATCAAGCACGATAATTTTATCGCTATCAATAATTGATTTAATTCTTTGTGAAATTACTAATACAGTTCTTTCATGATTATGATTTAAAATATTTTTTCTAACTTGTTGGTCAGTTTTATTATCTAAAGCACTAGTTGAATCATCTAAAATCAAAATTTTTCGATCTTTTAATAAAGCTTGAGCAATAGATAATCTTTGTCTTTGACCACCAGAAAGATTTAATCCTCTGGCATTAATTGAACTTTGGTATTTATCTTCCAAATCAAAAACGAAGTCCGAACAAGATAATCTTAAAGCTTTTTCGAGAGCTTGGTCTTCATAGTTTTCTGAACCAAAAGCAACATTACTTTTAATGGTTCCACTAATTAAAGAAGGCTTTTGGAAGACAATTCCAATTTTCTTGTAAAAGTCTTTTGTGTCTATTTTATAGATATTTTCATTATCAATTAAAATTTGTCCATCATTATCATTTAATTTATATTCACGAGCTATTAAGTGTGCTAATGTACTTTTACCACTACCTGTTTTACCAATAATCCCGATAGTTTCACCAGGGTTAATTGTTAAGTTAATATCATTTAAAATTACGCGGTTATCATATTTAAAAGTAACGTGTTGAAATTCAATTTTACCGCTTTCAATTTTAGTATCTGAAACAACATAATCGATATCAGTTTTAGTATTTAAGATTTCTTGAATTCTTTTAGCTGAAACATTTGATCTAAATAATCTATTTAAGGTAAATAATGTTGTATAAACGCCCATTGAAATCATATTCATATAAGTTGAAAATTGATAAATATCACCAACTAATTTCTTAGTAAAAGCAGATTCGCCACCATTATATTTTTTAATTATAATAGCAACAATTGAGAAAAGGATAATATTACCAACAAGCACAATTAAGTCAATAAGAGGTCAAGCAATTGAATCATATTTAGCCGCTTTTCTAGCAGTTGAATTAACATTAAAACTAGCTTGTTCAAATCTTTTGTATTGGTTATCTTCGAGGTTATATGATTTTACTAATGAAACTGCGTTAAAGTCTTCTTTAGCAACTTCATTAAGTTGATCTAATAATCAGTTTTCTTTTCTATATAAAGGGAAAAGTTTAAAGATGGCTAATATTGCGGCACCTATAATAAAAGGAATGATAACAGCAATACTAATTGATAATCATGGGTTAGTTATTAAAGCAAATGTTAATCCTCAAATTACAAAAAATGGTGAGATAAACATACTTCTACATATAATAAAGAAACCATCTTCAATTTTATTAATGTCATTACCAAAACGAGTTATTAAGGTTGATTGTGTTATTTTATCTATATTTTTTCTTGATAAAGTAAGCACATGATTAAATAAAATTTTTCTTAAATTATAAGAAGCGTAAATCTTTGTTTTAGTAGTTAAGTAGACTGATAAATAAGAAGTAATAACTAATAAAGAAGCTACCGCAAAAGTTAAACCAACAATTATTCCGAGTGCTTGATTACGCGGGAATGAGCCAATTGTTCATTCTTGTTTAAGAATAAATATAGTAACATCCTCATTGCTTGTTGATGCCAAGAAAGTAATAAGTTGTTTTGTAATAGTTGGAATTATCATATTAATAAAAGGCTGCGTGATACTTAAAAGTATTGCAAAAATTCCAAAAAATTTAATTTTTTTAGGCATTAAGTTCATTAATTTTCACATCTATTATCCCTCCTTTACTACAAAAGATTTATCATTTTATTATATTATTTATTTTTAGATAATAAAAATAAATAATGATTAATGTGGAATAAATTAATTAATTATAAATTGATGATTATATTGAAACTTAATTTATTAGTTATTTATTAATAATACTATTTTTTGGTTCGAAATTAAAGAAATTTTTGACTATTGAAGATATAAGAAATGGTGATGATATACTGAATAAGTTTATATGTTCTAATCCAAAATCAGTTATAAAATAGCAGTTTTAGAAAATTGTTGATAGGCAAGCAAAACTTTATTTTATTAATTTCAACCTAAAATAAATTATTCATAAATAAGTAAATTATTCCACATAGACGCAAGATAATAAAAAGATTAAATTTTCAAAACTTAGATAATGTTATATAATAAAATTATATTTATTTTAAATAAATATTTGGTAATCAAAATATAGGAGAATTATGGCTAAATTTAAAAGAATTTTCATGATTGTTACTGATGGTCTTGGAATTGGACCAGATAAAGATCAAAAAAGATTTGGAGATGCTGGCGCAAACACAATTTACTCAGCTTCTTTAAGTCCAATGTTCTTTATTGATACATGAAAAAAATTAGGCATTGGTAATATAGCTAAATTAGAAGGTAATTATCATATTAAAGATCAAATGGGATACATGGCTAGAGTTCAAGAAGTTTCAAACGCTAAAGATACACTAGCAGGTCACTGAGAAATGATGGGTATCAAGACAGAAGTTCCATTCCCAACATTTGCTGAAACAGGTTTCCCAGCTGATTTAATTGCTGAATTAGAAAAAGCATTCGATGGTAGAAAAATTGTATGTAATAAAGCTGGTTCAGGTACAGAAATTATTGATGAATATGCTGAAGAACAAAAGAAAAATGGTTCTATCATTGTTTATACATCAAATGACTCAGTATTACAAATTGCTGCTCACGAAGAATGAATCGGTTTAGACAATTTATATAGATATGGTAAAGAAGCTAGAAGAATTTGTTCTTCTAAACCAGAATGAAATGTTGGACGTATTATTGTTAGACCATTTATTGGTGAAAACGGTAAATACACTAGAACATTCAACAGACATGACTATGCAAATAAACCAGAACCTATGATTTTAAACAAATTACAAGATGCTGGTATTGAAGTTATTGGTATTGGTAAAATCAATGACATTTTTGTAGGTCAAGGTATTTCTAGAGCAATTCACTCAGATGGTGATGCTGACGGTATGGATAAAACAATTGAATTAGCAAAAGAAAATTCAGAAAACAAATTCATTTTCACAAACTTAGTTCAATTTGACTCACACTACGGACACCGTAGAAATGTAGATGGTTATGCTTCAAACATTGCTACATTAGACCAAAAACTTGGTAAATTAATTCAAGCAATGAACAAAGATGACTTATTAATTATGACAAGTGATCACGGTAATGACCCTGCATATCCTGGTTTCAACCACACTCGTGAAATGTTACCTTTAACAATTTATTCAAAAATGTTCAAAGAACCTCGTGTTTTACCAGATGTTAGAGGTTTAGGTACATCAGGTAATATAGTTGCTAGAAACTTTGGTGTTCCAATTGTTGAATTAACTGGTGATGATATTTTTGATAAATTAGTTTAATTCTATAAATTTTTACAATAATTAGACATTTTCATTTGAAAGTGTCTTTTATTATAAATTTCCAAGCCAAAACTAGTTGAATAATTAACATAATTTATAATTTAATATAAAATTATAAATACTAAACACCGAAAGGAGTTGTAAAAATGAATTTTACTCAAGAAATTAAAGACGAAATTGTTTCTAAAAAAAGATATTCTAATGAAGAAATTTATGAATTTTTAAGAGGTTTAGTTTATGCTAAAGGTATTATTGAAAATGATATAGTTTCTTTAAGAATTAATACATCAGAATTTAGAAACGTAGTAGTTAAATATTTTGAAAAAGTAAAAATTAATTTAACAGTTAAAAATTCACAACTCTCTTTTAATGTTTCAGAACTGCCACTAGAAGAAAAGTTTTTAAATCCATCGGCGTTTTATCAAGGCGTTTTTTTCGGTAGCGGATCAATTAGCAATCTTTCAAAAAGTTCATATCATTTACAAATTTGTTCAAATTATGAAAAATTTATTGATGTAATAATGAATAAATTAAATGAATATGATTTCAATTTTATTCGTTATGAAAGAAATTCAAAATATGTGATTTATATTAAAAAGTTTGAAAAAATCAGTGACTTTTTAAAAGCAATTAGTGTTTCTAATTCACTTTTTAAATTTATAGATAACACTATCAATAGAGATTTTAATAATAATATTAATAGATTAAATAATATTGATCTTTCGAATATTCAAAAATCGATTAATGCTAATAATAAACATATTAGTAATATTAAGTTCATTTATGATAAACGCCTAGAAAAACATTTTTCAAAAGAACAATTAAAAATGTTTGAAATTATTGTAAATAATCCTGAAGAAAGTTTAAATTCTCTTGTAAATATTTTTAATGAAAATAATGAAAAACCAATTACAAAAAGTGGTTTATACCATTGACTAACAAAGTTAAGTCAAATAGTAAAAAAGAATATTTAATTTTCTAATTCTACTATTTAATAGTGATTTTTGAAAAATCATATATCAATCTAAACATTATAATTTATCGATCTTAGAGCAATAATTAATTTTGTTATATGCTATTTTAATACACTTCGGTTTGTTTAATTTAGCGGCAAATATTAATCTGATAATTATTAATTCAAATAAATTCTTTAATGAAAAATTACCACCAATTTTAAATTAAAGTTAATGATTAATCATAATTATTCTATAATTAGAATATGTATTTTATATGTGGGTCAGAAAAGTTTTTAATTGAACAACAATTAGAAAATATTAAAAAAGAAAATTCAACTAAATTAGTTGAATCTTTTGACTTTTCAGAAGATAAAAATATCACTAGCTTATTACTCAGTTTAAATAGTCAACAACTTTTCAGTACTTCAAAAATTTATATTATTAATAGTCTTCCATATTTTGCAAAAGCACCTGCTAAAAGCGATCAAAGAGATGCGAATGAATTATTAGATCTTTTAAGAACAAACAATACAGATGTTTTCGTATTTGTGAATGAAGAAATTGACAATAAAACAAAAATTTCGAAAAACAAATTTACAGATGATTTTTTCAATCATAATCAACCTGTTGTTTTATATCAAGCATTGCCAGTTGATAATGCTTCATTATTTAGAATGGTACAAAACATGGTTAAAAAATATGATGCTGTTATCGAAGATGATGCTGTTAATTTACTTTTATTAAAAGTTTCTAATAATTTAAATATGCTCGAAAAAGAAGTGTTTAAACTAGCGCATGAAAATAAAAACATTACTTTACAAATGGTTGATAAAAGTGTCGAGTATGTTTATCAAGAGGATCCTTTCGGATTTATAAATTCATTTGAAAGTAATGATTTTGCCTTAATATGGCAAAAATATAAAGAAAAGATTTTTGAAGGTGCTGAAATTACAGGATTAATTGGACAACTTAGTCAAGTATTAATTTTGGCTCACCAAATTTATGCATATATTAAATGTAATAAATCAGTTGATGATTTATCAAAAGATTTAAATATTAATTCATACCGTATCAAAAAGATTTCATTTTTATTAAATAAACTTGGAATCATCAAAATCAAAAAAATGATTTTGCACTTAGCCGCAATTGATAAAATGATCAAAGATGGAACAATTGAAGATAAAGTTGCTTTTGAAAGATTTTTAATTAAATACTTTTATTAATACTTTTGTGTAAGCAACATACCCCAATTTACGATTAGATATATCTGCAAAAACAGATATATTTTATTTAAATTTAAAGTACTTTTCTTATATATTAGATAATTTGAATTATCAAGCGCTATTTTTCTAATACATCTATAAAAATGTATTTAATGCAAATGTTAGAATATTTATCGACCTGAAAAAGCACAAAAAATCTGCTTGGTTAGCAAGCAGAAATTTTAGATTGTTCATTTATTTTTTAGCTTCTTTAACTCTCTTACTTAATTCAAGAAGAATTAAATATCTAAAGTCAATAATGGTCATTGTTGAGTTAAAGTTTTTCATAAATGCGGCAATTGATTTACATTTATCTGGTTTATTTTCCACAGCAAATTTAGATAAGTTTTGTGGATTAACTTGACAAGTTACATCTGATGGATCGTATTTTAATAAGATATTATTATTAATTAATGCTGAAGTAAATTGTAATCTATGTTCAAGAATTGAATACAATGAATTTTCTATTATTGCACTTGTTTTATTTTCGTAAATAATCTTAGTTCATCTTTCAATATTTTCTTGAAATTCTTTGTATGAATGATTAATTTGACAAAAGTCTTTAATCATTTGTAAGAATTCTTCATGTTGGCTAGCATCATGCATTTTAATAATATTTTGATAGGTGTAGCTCATGTAATATGAAGCAAAAGCATTTGAAATAGTAATAGTATCAACTACTGTAGCAATTGTTTCAGCTGATAAGCGGTTAGTTTTAGAATATAAGAACATAAGATCGTTAATTGTATTAACTAATTTGTCATTAAATTCTTTTTGGTATCTATCTGTTTTATACATTCTAGAAAGTTTAAAAAGTTGTACATATTTCATACCTAATAATCAGTGTTCGTCAGGTATATTAATTCCTTTTGCTTTGCTTACAAAATCAATAGGAATTAATTTTAGGTTATAAAGTTCAATCTTTTTATCATGAAAATCGCCCTCGATTAATCATTTTGTATATTTTAAGTTTTTAATATCAATTAATGAGTTAGCAAAATTTTTGGTTGATGATTCACAACTTAATGGAATGAAGTCTAAATCATTGTTATCACGGTAGTAATCATCATATTTTAATTTTAAAGCACCACTGCCTTGTAAAACAAAACCATTTTTATTAGCTATTCTTAAAAGTTTCATAGTTTCTTTATGGTAAGGTGTACTCATATGGTTAAGTTTTGCTAATGAAGCATATCTCATTGTAACAATATAGAATGATCTTAAGTTATTAAAAGCTCTAAAAATATTGGTATCAATATATTTTGGAACTCTTAAGTGAGCGCAAGCTATTACAATCATTCAAAAACTAAAAGCCATTACAATTAATGGAACATAAAAATACTTAAAACCGTCATTTACAATCGTTAATCATATTTTATGACTATTGCTATCTGTAAAAATTTTATTTTTAAGAAAATGTTGCAACATTAAAATTGTAAAGAAAGCTGCACCTGCTAAAAATAAAAGCATAAAGAATAAAAGAGCAAAAATATCTCCAGCCTTTTTACTGTTTTTTATTTTGTAGCATTCTTGTTTAAATTTTTCAAACACGATATTCTCCTTAATTTTTTAATAAATAATTGTTATATTAATCATATATTTATAATTAAAATATATTAATAATATTTATATTAGTATGGAAATGCTTTTTAAAGCATTAAAAAGCTAAAAATTATTTTTTGTATTAAAATTAATATGCATTAGCTAACAGCTGCTTATTTAAAATAAGTAGAGGAAAGTCCGCGCTAGCACAATCTGCGATGATTGTAGTGTTCATGCTAGGTCCAATAAACCTAGGCTTAGACGACTAGTGCCACAGAGACGAGAATTGTGAAACGCGGTAAACTCCATGAGCTAGAAACCCAAATTTCGGTAGGGGAACTTTTTCAAGGGAATTGAACTAAGAAAAAGAATTAACTTATTGTTAATTAGATAAATTGTTAGCACCTATTTTATAGGCACAGAACGTGGCTTACAAATGCGAGATAGAATACGGTTCCGGCTGTATTCTATTTTTATTTTTGCTTTATAATTTGCCTTATTTGACTATTAAATAATTAAATATGGAAAAAATACATTGAAGAAAATATAGCTGAATTTTAAGTACTACATATGGTTGCTATGTATTTTTATTTGTTTAAAGAATTCAAGTTTATGATTAAATGAATTGAGCAAAATTTTATAGTTATGTATTCAAAAATAATTTATAAATTTAATTCGAAACTAAAAATTAGCTTGATCTAAATTTTGCGTAGTAACAAAAAACACCGGCAATTAATTTTTTAAAAAACAACAAATTTAATTAGATCATAAACCTTCTTATGGTGCTCAAACTCTATATATAGTAAGAGCATAAAATGATTAAAATTTTGACTTAATAACTCATTCAAAATAAAAACAATTCAGAACCAATTTGGATAACCGGCAAAATTATCTTAATCATTTAAATATACTTATTAATAAATATGGTAGTATTTAACTAATAGCACTTTAAATTGAAATGCATTTTTAGCGTAAAAAAAGTTTAGAGTTTTTGCTATTTAATTTGTATTTTTAATATATAATAAAAAAGTATTTTTTAACATTTACAAAAATACATTTTCAAATTAATTAAATTGAAGAAGGAGTTTATTATGAGACAAACTACAATCGTTAATCGCGATAAAGCTGATAAAAAGTGATATGTTGTAGATGCTGAAGGTCAAGTTTTAGGTCGTTTAGCAGCTTTTGTAGCTTCTGTTTTAAGAGGTAAAACAAAACCAACATTTACACCAAATGCAGACATGGGCGACTATGTAATCGTTATCAATGCTGAAAAAGCAATTTTAACCGCTAAAAAAGAAGAAAACAAAATTTACTACCACCACTCAGGATACCCTGGAGGTCTTAAACAAATTACAGCAGCTAAATTAAGAGCTAAAAAACCTACTGCTTTAGTAGAAAAAGCTATATACGGTATGATCCCACATACAAAATTAGGAAACAAACAACGTAAAAACTTATTTGTTGTTGCTGGTCCAGAACACCATTTCCAAGCACAAAAACCAGAAAGTTTAGAGGTAAGATAATATGGCTAACACAAAAAAAGACAAGAAAACTGTTGAATACCGCGGCTTAGGTCGTCGTAAATCATCTACAGCAAGAGTTATTTTAAGACCAGGTAAAGGGAAATTTACAATTAATCACAGAGAAGCTAAAGCTTACTTATTATCAGATTTATACATTCAAGATGCTGAACAACCATTAACAATCACAGAAACCAAAGGTACATTTGACATTACCGTTAATGTTAGAGGTGGTGGTTTAAGTGGTCAAGCTGGTGCTATCCGTTTAGGTATTGCTCGTGCTTTATTATTAGCTAACCCGGATTACAGAGCAAAACTTAAACCTGCTGGTATGTTAACTCGTGATGCACGTGTTGTTGAACGTAAGAAACCAGGTTTAAACAAAGCTCGTCGTGCTCGTCAATTCTCAAAACGTTAATTTGAAAAAATATTTTGATTTTTCAATCGCCTTGTTATAATAGTATAGGCGATTTACTCGCGAGCGTAGCTCAGCTGGTTAGAGCACACGACTGATAATCGTGAGGTCGATGGTTCAAGTCCATTCGTTCGCACCATTTATTCTGAAAAAGAATGCCAATTCTCCCTTAACGGAGAATTTTTTATTTGATTTTTTAGCTCATTTATGATCTATAAAAAAGTTAGGAAAATAATTAAAATTAAAATGATCAGGTAACCGCAATGACAGCAATTATTAAATAGTTTGTAATAGTTAAATTTATTTATATAATATTAAAGTTATGAAACAAGAAATTAAAAAAGTAAGAAAATTAATTATTCCATCAGCTGGCTGAGGCACTAGATTTTTACCAATGACTAAAATTGTTCATAAAGAACTTACTCCAATTTTAGATACACCATTAATTAATTATTTAGTAGATGAAGCTGTTGAATCTGGTATTGAAGAAATTTACATTATTATTAGTGAAAGAAAAAGAGATATTTTAAAATTCTTTGAAGTTAATGAACCTTTAGAAAAAGAATTAAATGATAAGTGTAAAATAACCTTATTACATAAAGTTCAAAAGACCAATCGTATTCATTTAGTAAAAACAGTTATTCAAACTAGTCAAAACGGTTTAGGACATGCATTAGCATGTGCTAAAGACTATATTAAAGATGAACCTTTTGCAATTATTTTAGGAGATGACTTAATTAAATCAAAAGTTCCAGCAACTAAGCAATTAGTCGAATTCTACAATAAAACAGGCGCAAACATCTTAGGTGTTCAAAGTGTACCTATGGATTATGTTCATAAATATGGTATTGTGAAACCATTAAAAGCAGAAGAAAAAAACCTTAAAGCATTTCAAATTGTTGGTGCTGTTGAAAAACCAAAAATGGAAGATGCCCCAAGCAATAAAGCAATTTTAGGTAGATATGTTTTCAATAGTGAAATCTTAGATATTCTAAGCAAAATTCCTTATGATGGTAAAAATGAAATCCAAGTAGTAGATGCTTTTGATGAATTAATGAATAAATATCATCAAGCTATTTATGCCTTTGAATTTGAAGGAACTAGATACGATTTAGGATCAATCGAAGGCTTTGTTAAAGCAAATATTGATTATGCTTTAGAAAATAATGAAATTAAAGACAAAATTTACGATTACATTAAAAGTAAAATAAACAAATAATATTGAAACAAATTAATCAGGTTGATCCTGATTTTTTGTTTAATTTCAAATATAAAATAATATGAATTAAAAGTAATTCTATAAAAATTGTTAAGAATAATAATTAACACACTTTTAAAAGTCTTGAAACTTAAATTAAAAATAATGCTTAATTTTTAGTAAGTATTAGAGCAAAAATAATACTAATCATAATTTATTAAAAAACCTATAAAACAGCCTAAAAAGAAAATTTGATAGCAGTTTTTTTAGCATGAAATATTTTAATTTTTTATTTTCATTTTACAATGTTTTGCTATAATAAATAAGCATTACAAGTTGAGTGGGGAAGTACTCAAGTTGGTGAAGAGGACGCATTGCTAACGCGTTAGAGGTGGCAACACCTGCGGAGGTTCGAACCCTCTCTTCCCCGCCATTTTTTTATTTCTTTTTTTGATGTCTAACCGAAAATAATTATTTATAATTGTTAAACTATGTTATTTAATTTTTAATTAAATAAAGAATAGGAGGTAAGATGACAGCGATAGAGGCTAAAAACTATACTGGTCTAAGTAGTGATCAAGCTCATGAAAATATGATTAAGTATGGTGAAAATACTTTATTAAAAAGAAAAAAGTTAAATCCTTTTATAGCTTATATTAAACAATTCGCTGATCCAATGGTTATCCTTTTAATAGTTGCGGCTGCAATTAGTTTTGGACTAGCCATTTATGAACATGTTGCAACAAAGACATTATCAACTAAAGTTATTGTAGGATATATTGAACCATGTATTATTCTCTTGGTTATTATCTTAAATAGTATGATAGGTGCTTACCAGGAGGTTAAAAGTGATCAAGCGGTCAGGGCACTGGAAAATTCATCCATTTCAAATGTAACTGTAAAACGTAATGATAAAATCATTACAATTCCTGCTAATAAATTAGTTCCTGGGGATTTAGTTTATTTAGCAGCAGGTGATACTATCAATGCTGATGGTAGAATTGTTGAAGCTTCAAACTTTTTTGTAGTTGAAGCAAGTTTAACTGGTGAAAGTACTCCAGTTGAAAAACACGCGAACTGAGATAAAGAATTAAGTAAAACATTAGCAGATAATACTAACTATGTTTACTCAGGAACATATGTAACTAATGGTAAAGCTACTTATATCGTTGAAGCAATTGGCGCTGAAACTGAAATAGGTAAAATTAATTCCTTAATTCAAAAACAAAAGAAAACAGAAACACCTTTACAAATCAAATTAAACAAATTAAGTAAATGATTTGGATATGCAGGTATTATTCTTTTATTTGTAAGTTTCATTGTACAAGTATTATTAAATAATCTTGATACAGGTATCTGAAATGTACCAGAGGTTTATACTGATGCCTTAGTAACCGGTATTTCATTAGCGGTAGCGGCAATACCTGAAGGATTAATTGCCTTTACGACAGTTATTCTTTCAATTGGTGTTTCAAAAATTAGTAAAGAAAATGGACTTGTTAAAAACTTATTAGCAGTCGAAACATTAGGTTCAGCATCAATTATCTGTACAGATAAAACTGGAACCTTAACTGAAAACAAAATGAAAGTTGTAGATGCTTATACAAACAATAAGTTCTTACACAAAATGAAAGATAATGATACTGATTTAATTGAATTAATTAAAGCAGCTTGTTATTGTAATGATGCTTTTATTTCATTTGAAAAGAATAAATTCAAAGAAATTGGTGATCCAACTGAAACCGGATTATTAAGATTTGGATATAAATATAATATTCGTAAAGAAGCATTATTAGAAAAACATAACATTCTTTCTTCACTACCATTTGATAGTGATAGAAAAATGATGTCAGTTCTTGTTGAATCACATAATCATAAAAGAATTATGATTACAAAAGGTGCTCCTGATATTGTTATAAATAAATGTAATAATATAGATAAAGAAGCCATTCTTAAAATTAACAATGACTGAGCAAGCAAATCATATCGTGTGTTAGCTTTTGCTTCAAAAGTTGTTAAAAAAGATGAAATATCATTTAGCGATGAGGATAACTTAGAATTTATCGGTTTAATTGCAATGATTGATCCACCTCGTGCGAATGTTAAAGAAAGTATTCTTGAAGCACAAAGAGCTGGTATTAAAGTTGTAATGATAACTGGGGATCATTTAGTAACCGCTAAAGCAATTGCTAAAGACTTAGACATCTACCATGAAGGTGATTTATGTGTAGAAGGCTCTGAGTTAAATAGCTGAAGCGATGAAGAATTAAAAGAAAAAGTTACACAAATATCAGTTTATGCTCGTGTAAATCCAAATGATAAATTAAGAATCGTTAAAGCATGACAAGCTCACAATAAAGTTGTAGCTATGACTGGTGATGGAGTTAATGATGCTCCAGCTCTTAAAGCTAGTGATATAGGTTGTGCAATGGGAATTACTGGAACTGATGTTTCTAAACAATCAGCCGACTTAATCTTAACTGATGATAACTTCAATACAATAGTTAAATCAGTCAAAAATGGTAGATTAGTTTTTGATAAAATCAGAACTGTTATTATGAACTTATTAGTAAGTTCAATTACTGAAGTATTAGTAATGCTTATTGGTATGTTTGCATTTAACTTCGCCTTTAAACAATATTATAAAACTTCAGAATATGGCTTTTACATCTTTAGTGCAGTTCAATTGTTATGAATTAACTTATTAACTCATGGACTTCCTGCTATAGCGCTTGGATTAGTCGATTCAGGCAAAGATTTTATGGCTCGTAAGCCATACCTTAAAAAAGAAAGTTTATTTGCAAGAGGAATGGGTATTGAATTAATTTGACAATCATGCGTTGTCAGTTTAGTATCACTTATTTCATATGCTGCTGGTGCATTATATTGTATTAATAGTAACAATCAAGTATTAATTGAAAATGTGCCTCAAATTGCTTCTTCATGTGCCTTTATAACAATGGGTCTTGCTACATCAATTAACTCAATTAATTTAATGAGTGATCAATCAATCTTTAAATCAAGTATGAAGAAATATTGACCAGTATGATTAGCTGCTTCATTTTCAGCTGTATCAATTATTTTTGTAGCATTTGTGCCTAAAGTTGCTGAAGTGTTCAAAATGTACAGTAATATCGTAAAAGAACAAAATGGTATTTTCTTATCATGATCAATTCCACTTGCATTAGTGCTTACTATTTGTTTTGAACTTAAAAAATTAATTTTAAATCTTAAACAAAAAAGAAATAATAAAATGGCAAAACCTAAAGTTGCTACAGCATAAAATTACTATTTTTAATTGCTCGTTAATGAGCAATTTTTTCCCGAGTTTCCAACTTTTACAATGTAATTTTTAACAACTCATCTGTTTGATGAGCTGTTTTTAATAATTTAAAATTTTAATTCATTTAAAATTCTTAAATATGTTTGATAATCTTGAATTGCTTGATTATTGTTGTCGTTAATAATATATTCTTCACTTTCAATTTTTCCGTCAATAATCTTGAATGTTTTGATTGTTTCTTTTATTACATCTTGTAATTTTTTGATTGTGATTTTTTCATCTACAACACCGAGTTCTTTCAAACCTTTGTTTAAATAATAAATAACAAAATTTAATAAAACAAGAGATAAGAAGCAAAGTACGAAATGACCTTCAATATGCTTTTCACTTCATACATAAATAGGTCTTACAGCTAAAGCACTTTTTAAAGCTCTAAAGTTTGATTCTATTTGTCATTGTTTTGAATATAAATTCACAATTTCTTCAGGTGATAAATCAAATCTAGAGGTTTCATAAGCATAATATCCGTCAAACTTTTCATCTTCGATAATTTTGTCATAGTTAAGTTTGTAATAACCTTTACCACCAACTTTTTCGAAGAATTTAAACTTCTTTTGACCGAACATTACTTGATCATGAACTAGTCCGTCTTTATCTTGTCTTTTAATAAAATTATCGATTAAAATTTGTCTATCATTTTTATCTTTTAATGCTCTTTTTTTACTATATGTTACTACCAATCTTCTCTTGTGTCCGTTTGCTCTTCTATTCTTTCAAAACGAATAAAAAGTAGTTTCTTTATATTTAAAATTATTGTCTCCAAAATAGCCGGATTCATCTATTGCAAAGGTCTTTCGGTCATTTGAAGCCGCTTTTAATCTATAAGATAAAATGTAATCAATATCGTTATCTTCTAAGAATCTTATGTTTCTATTTGTACTCATTCCTCTATCAGCAATGAGTGTTACTTTGTTTAATTCATATTGTGATTTTAAATCCAAAATAAAATTAATAAATGTTGATGCATCAGCAGTGTTCCCTTTGAATAATTTATAGTGAATTGGAATGCCGTTTTCATCTGTTGCTAAACCTAAAACAATTTGATCTTCTTTGAATTTTCCATCTTTAGAATAACCTGGATATCTCAATCCTTCTCTTACAAAACTTTCAAAATATACCGTTGAAGAGTCGTATCAAATAATATCTATTTTTCTATTTTTATCTTTGATCAATGTATCGTTAACACTCTTTAAAATGTTATTTTTATTTTCAGCTAAATAGTCTAAAGTATTATAAAATGTCGTCTTTTCAACTTCTAAATTTATATTGAATTTGTCTTTATTTTTAAAGGATGAAAGCATGCTACCCGGATTTACAATTCTATTTGAAATCATATATTTTAATAAATCATTTAAATACTTGGATTTTGATACTTTAGCATCTTTAAAAGGATTTAATTTTTCTAAGAAACTGTATAACAAATCATATCCATAATTGAACTGTTTTGTTTCAATTTTAACCTTGCTTATATCTAACTCTAATTGTCTAATTATCATATTTCTATCTCAATCAGTATTGTAGTTTTGAGATAGTTTTTTAATTTTTTCTACTGGATCAGAACAATATTTTTCTCATTTTTCAACTGTACCGATACCGATAGATTTCTTATAACCTTTGCCAAATCCTCCTGAAAGTGCTAAAGATAAGTAAGTAGAGTTCTTATTTTTTCTTGAAATTAATAGTCATTTGTCTTTTTTCATATCTTTATTATACCACAAATTACAATGTAATTATGTAAAAAAATAACTTTTTTTATTTATATATAAATAACACTGAAAAAAGTAATAAAAAAGAGCTCCAACTTGGAAACTCAGGAAATGGCAAAACCTAAAGTTGCTACAGCATAAAATTACTATTTTTAATTGCTCGTTAATGAGCAATTTTTTTATTACTTGTTTTGCTAATTATGCTATCAAACAAAGTAATAAATAAAATCAACACATTAATAGTGTTGATAATATTTTTAGAAATCTTTAGTTATATTAAATTAATGGTTTAAATTCTTCATGAACTTTTTTAAGTTATTAGCAACTTCTAATCATGTTTCCGGTTTATTAAAGTAACTAGATCTATCAAAAGCTAGCTTAGTTCTTCCTTCTGCTTTTTCACTATGGTTTTCAAGAGCTTTTTCATAATCTTCTTTTAGTTTTTATTATATATAAAAATTATTTTTAATAATTTTATTAGTACTGTGTGATTTTAATAAAACCAGAATATTTTTATAGAAAAATTAAAAGCACAATTTTGACTAAACTGCCTATAAAACAGAATAAAAAAAGACACCTTTGATTAAGATGTCTTAAATCATACAACTAGTTTGTATTAATAAGAATGAGAAGAAAGCACATAATTATTTGCTATATTGTTTGTAAACGTCTTTCATATTATCAGCAATAATGAATCAACCATCTTTTACTGTAAAATATCTATAGTCTCTGAAGTCAGGAAGTGGGGTAGCAGTTCCATTATTGCTTTTTATTCCACTTCTTGTATATCTAATAGCTTCATCATATGCCTTGTTAAACTCTTCTAATTTTTCAGGTTTGTTTTTTTCTATATCAAGTTGTAAGTTATCCATTTTATTTTTTCAATAAATTGCATAAGCTCAATACAATCCTTCTTGAGCACCAAAGTCAGACTTATCTCATGAATTTCATAAATAACCTAATGATGATGAGTCCTCAATGTTTAAAGCCATTTCATAATCAATTGGTTCATTTTTTTCTACTTTTTCCTTAAACTTCAAATATTTCTTTCTTAAAGGAAGAATTACTTTTGTATATAAAACCCTATTAGACATACGTTCTTCAAGAATAGGGAATCCGTAAGTCATAGAGTCATCTTCGTATCATTCTTTTATGTCATTCATAAGAGTTTCAAATTCTTGTTTTCAGTTTCTTACTACAATAATTTTATGCTCTTCTTTATATTTTGCTAAAGCGGTATCATATTCATCTGAAGCATCATTAACTATTTTTGCAAAGTCCATGTATACAGAATATTTATATGTAACTGACTTTGGTGTTCGTTCTGCATGAACTGCAAATTTTTCAACTATTGCTTTAAAATCTTTATAAAACTGTTGTTCAGTAACCTTAGTTAAATCATATTTATCTTTATCAATTTCAATCGATTCTTTGAGTTGAATGGTTGCTTTTTGTTGTGCAGTAATAAATTCATTTAAACCATCAAATGCTTTAGTATATTCAATAGTATTAGGCTCATTTAAGAATTCTTCAATATTTTTATTAGCAAAGGTATAGCTATTTAAAAATTGTAAAGGATTTTTAATACCATCAGTTATCATTTTTGAACCATTTTTGTATAGTTTTTTATAAGCATCAAATATATCCTCGAACTCTCCGTTACCCACAAAAGCTTCTCTTATAGTTCGTATGAAAGGGTTTTTACCACTAATATGCTTTTCTGTTTGCAAGCCATATTTGTATTCAAATATCTCTAAGAACTTTTCTAGTTTTGTACGTGCATTTTCTTTTGCTTCAAGAAAAAATGTATATTCGTTCTCAATATTTTCTTTAGAAGAAACAAACTTTGGACTATTAATTCTTTGATTGATTTGTTTTATTTTAAGAAGTAAATCGCTTATTGGTTTAGATCAATGATTGTCTAAATTTTCATATTTTTGTTTTAAGTAAGGGTCCTTTTCAATTATTTCAAAAGTATTAATATAATCAAAAACAATATACTTTAAATATCATAATGATTTTGTTGCTTCAAGTGTTTGAACTTCATTTTCAAGTTGATTTAAAACTTCAACTAGTTGTTTTACAGTAGCATTTTGATTTAAAATATATGATTTAGCAATTTTAAGATTATTTTCTAAAGAAGTTTTAGTTTCATTATATTGGTTATCATTTAAATTAGGAATAATTTGTTTTTCTACAATTGTTATATATCTAGATAATGCTTCAATTTCGACTCTCATTAATTGAACATATTCAACATCTTCTTTAATTTCATTTAATGATTTCTTTGCTTCTTCTGCTTGAACATTTTTTCGTTTATTAACGATAGTTAAACTATTTTCAATAGAAGTTTCTAGTTTATTTTTTAAGTTTGACAATTCGGCTTTATTAAACTTAGGCAAAATGTTATTTTTAACATCATTAATATAACGACTAAGAGATATAACATCAGGTTGAATGCTTCCTGCTATTTCTTTATCGAGAACAATTTTTTCACTTATTAACTTTTCAAGAGTGTTTATATCTTCTTTTGCGTTTTCGTCGGTATATTTTGTATTTAAAACACGATTTTGAATATCTTTTATAGTTTCACCCATCTTTGAATTAAAGGTTTCATATAAAGCATCATTTTTAATCGATTCATATGTTTCTTTCACTTCACCAAAGGTTTTTAAAAGTTCAGCAGATATATTTTTTAAGTAATCTAATAACTTAAGAATTTGTTTTAAATCATTTTCGGCTTTTGTTAATTCTTGTTCTGTTGGAGCAGGACTATTTAAAACTTTTTCAGCATTCTCAATTGGCTCGTCAAAAAATGAAGAATCTACTAAATTTAATGCTTTTGCTTTATCCTCAAGAGAGATTTTTTGGATTTGTTCAAAAAGATTAGATAATTCTTTTTTTGAATCGTCAGAATTAATAATGTCTTTAGATTCAGAATTATGAGTGTCATTAGTTACAACATTTGAGTTTTTATCACAACCAGCGGCAATAAATGGTAAAGATGTCGTGGAAACCAAAGCTAAATTTAATAGTAATTTTGTATATTTTTTCATATTTTTCTTCCTATCTTAAATAAAGATATGATTATTATACTAAAAAATAATTTTTATTTATTTACGTTTTTTGCCTATAAATTAGACTATAAATTCCAATTTTAAAAGTCCTAATTTTGCGTAAAATCAAAAATGTTACAAAAATTATAAATTATTACCAAGAAAAGCTTTAAAATCCTAAAAAAATTTAAACGAAAATACCAAGTTTTGTAAAAAACTTGAGTTTTTGCTTACTTTTTTCCAAAAAAGTAAGTGCCTTTTTGTCAAACTTTTTAGCACATAAAAAGTTTGGATTAGAAGCGAATGCTTCTCTTGTAATTATTTATAAAATCCATAACAGGAGTCAAATCTTGACCGTAGTAAGGGTCTATAGACTTGCCTTTTTTAAAATACCGTCTTAATAACCTGTGGCAGTTTTCGATAGAGCCTTTTTCTCCCGAACAATATGGGTGACATTTATATATTTGCTTAATACCTGGCACTTCATCTAGTTTCGCATTTTCACTACCATTATCTATGGTTAGCGAATCTATTGTCAAGTTATATTTTTGCATTAGGTATATCAGCCCATCTCTAACACCAGTGCTAGTCCGCCGTACCATATGAAAATAGAAGCGTCTAGTCTTTCTATTAATTAGCGTTACGAAACAACATTGATCAGTTTTTGAACCAATAACAGTATCTAATTCATAATCATTATCTCTAAGTCTTTCATTGATTTCTGTGCTGCGTTGATCAATGCTAACTCCAATCTTTTTAAGCTTTCGACTGTCTCTTTTTGGGGGTCGTTTTTGTTTAATTCCTTTGGTGGATAAATTGACCAAAATGCCGATTTCAAGGTCTTTAAAGACTCTTTGTGATATCAAATTATATACCATAGATTTTGAAGGTTTATAGCTGTTTGGATACTTTTCTTCAAATCTTCTTAATATTTCGTTAGCGCTTAGCTTAGGCGTTCTTTTTGCTAAATCTTTATTATTTCTATTTTGGGTATAATCATCAAAAAGCTCTGTTCAAAAATTTCTAAAATCTTGATATTGTTCTATTTTCTTTTTTGAATATGCTATTCTTTTACTTTTATCAAAATTAGCAACATTTATCATAAATTCATCAAGATTTAAATAACGAACTTTTTTAATTTTAGCATCACAACAATCACAGGTTTTTCTATCGCCTTTGCCTAAATATATTCCTTTTGAATATTTAAATAAAAACCTTTTAATCGCTTTAGTCGATATTTCAATATTTTGAGATATTTCTTTTAAAGATTGAAAATTTAGTAATCCATATATTATCTGAAACACTTCTGCAAAACCGATATGGTTTTTGTGTGTCGAGTAGTTTTTCGAGCGGCTTAAAATTTCAGAGTAATTCTTATCAACAGCGAAATGAATTTGTGAAGTTTGAATTTTGTTATGCACATTTTTACTTCTAACCAAAGTACAGAAAATTTTTTTATCGTTTTTCATATATAATTATGTTGTCCTTTCTTTTTATCATTTTTATTTTACCAAAAGGACAGAAAAATCCCGACATTTTCAAATGTTGGGACTTTTATTTCTGGAATGAATACCTATAAATTAGACTTAAAAACATAACAAAATGTTTATTTTTTTATAAGAGTAATTTCATTTTTAGCTCTTTTTCACTAATTTAAATATTAAAAAAAGCATATTCGCTTTTGAATATGCCTATTTTGTAAAGTGAATTATTTTGAATATTCTTCTAATAATGCCAAATATTGGTTAGCATAGATTACTAGTTTATCTAATTTCATATAACCAATTTTAGGTGTATCTTTCTTTTCATTTGCTTGAATTGTTTCAAATTTTTGTTTTAGTTCTTCAGATTTTGTTTTATCTGTAGTTTCTAATTGTGCAATTAAACTAGTAATCTTTTCTTTTAATAATTTTATTTGTAATGCTCTAAATGTTGATTGTATTTGCTTATTATTCTTTGTTCAGTCATTGTCATAAAATGAACTCATAGCTTTATATGTTTCAAGATAATTTATTGCTTCACCTTTAGCTTTTTGATCTTTATAATTGGCAACTGTTGTTTTGATATTTTGTAAACTAGTTTTAGCCATTTTGTTTCTAATTTTTTCAACTATTTCATCATAATATTTAATATTAAGTACATTATTTTCAATTTCATTAGAAAGTTTTTCAACCTCATCTTTTAAAAATGAATTTTGGAAGTTATTTAGTTCTTCATCAAATTCTTTTGTTTTTTTAATAACATTATTAAATTCCGCTTCATATTGAGAAGTTTTTTTAAGTTTATAACCGGCAAGAGTTTTACCGTCAGGATTCATAACTTTTTCTTTTGCTATATTTTCAGAAATTGTTTTAATTTCATTAGAGAAATTTTTATAAAAGTCTTGCTCTTCAAGTTTCTTTTCAACTAATAATGGATTTTCATCTTCATCAATAAGAGTATTTAAGTATTGCTTTATTCTAGTAAGTTCATTTTCAAGTTCTGTTCTTTTAGCAAAAGCACCAGTATATTCATTGCATTGTTTAGTTTTGAAAAAGTTGGTTAATTTAGTCGATTCATCAAGAATTGTAATTAATTTAAAAGTTAATATTGTTTTTCCTTCAATTGATTGAATAGCAGTTTGATAACTCATTGTGTATTCTTCTTTTAGATTTTTATATTCTGCTTCTTCTCCAAAGGCATAATTTAATTCTTTAGTAAAATATACACGAGTTCCTTTAGTTGTCGATTCATCATTATTATCAAAATAATAATATTTATTAAACAAACTTAAAATTTCATCAAAAATACTTGGTGTATAACATTCATTGAATTTTGTTTCAATTTTTTGGATAGCTTCATTAACAGCAGCTGTGTTTGATAAATCTAAATCTTTTGTAGTTTTTTCATAAAACTTTTTAAATTTACTATAAGCATCCGCTAAATTTTTACCTGTTCTAAACACTTGATCTTTTGATTCAACTATTTGTTTGAAATCATCTAATGTTATAGAGTCAAGCTCTTCTTTTATTTGCTTTACAACTTCTTTTAAATCAGCTAAAGCTTTTGTTAATTCTTCTTTTGAAGCATCTTGTTTATCAGCTATAGTTTGAGCAGCAGAAATAGCAGTTTCTAATTTTGTTTTAAGAGCAGCATATTTAGCGTCTGATAATTTTGGTAAAAGACCTTCTCTAGTGTTTTTGATTTCATCGGTAAGTTCTTTTTTAGCTTGAAGAACTTCATCTAGTTTACTTTTTTCTTGTGTAATGTTTTGAACTTCAGTTTGTAAGTTGCTTAAAGCTTTTGTTAATTCTTCTTTTGAAGCATCTTTTTTATCAGCTACAGTTTGAGCAGCAGAAATAGCAGTTTCTAATTTTGTTTTAAGAGCAGCATATTTAGCATCCGCTAATTGAGCTAAAAGACCTTCTTTAACGCTTTTTATTTCATCTGTTAATGATTTTAATTCTTTGTTTTCTGTTGTCGTTGTAGTTGTCGTTGTAGATGAATTAGATTTATTATCATCTGTATGACCACAACCGGCAGCAACGATTGGTAATGCTAGGGTTGATGTTAAACCTAAGCTCAATAAAAGTTTTTTATGTTTTTTCATGACATTATTTTCCTTTCGTATTTATAATTGCTTCGTAATTATACTAAATAAAAATAAATATTTATTATTGTGTTTTTATCTATATAAAATAGATTATTTAGTCAAAATAAACTTATGGTTATTGATGAATTTTTGAGCTAAAATAAATAAAAAATGCCTGTTAAAGCATTTCTTGAATAATTGATTTAAACTTTTCTAATTTAACTTTTGCTTCATGTTCTGTTTTATCAAATGAGAAGATATAAAACTTAATTTTAGGTTCTGTACCGGAAGGTCTTAATGCTAATCATGAGTTATCATCAGTAAATTCAATTTTAATCATATTAGCTTTCATAAAATCAGTTCTTTCGTTGTAGTCTAAGATTACTTTGTTGTTAAATGGAAGATTTTTAAACTTATTTTGTAATTCTTTTAAGTTTGTATTTTCATCAACTATTATTTCAACATTTGCACTAGCAACATAACCCGTTTCTTTATAAACATCGTCAAGAACATTAATTAAAGTTTTATTTTGTTTTTTGTAATATGAAGCCATTTTACATAAAATAACAATTGATTGTAATGCATCTTTATCTCTAGCAATGTCTTCATTAATTAATGATCCATAACTTTCTTCAAAAGCAAATAAGCATCTTTTGTTTTCTTTAATAAATTGATTAATTAGCATACCAATTCATTTAAAACCAGTAGGCACTACATATGAAGGAATATTTTTATTCTTAGCTAAAACGCTAGGAACGTTTGAAGATACAAATGAATAAATTAAATATTGTTTATTGATATCAATATTTGGTGTTGTATCTAAAAGATATTTGAAAATAATAGTTGCTGTTTCGTTACCATTAAACAAACGGTAGCCATCTTTATCTTTAACTGCTATTCCAACTCTGTCGCTATCAGGATCAGTCATTAATAAAATATCAATGTTATTTTTTAATCCAACTTTTTTAAGTAATTCAAAAGCTTCAGGTTTTTCAGGATTAGGATATTTACAGTAAGTAAAATGAGGAGTTTGAATCATTTGTTCTTTAGCAAAAAAGGCTGTTTGATAGTTATTTTCGTTTAAATTTAAACCTAACTTTTCAAAGATTTTTTTAGCATAATTACGACCTGTACCATGTAAAGGAGAATAAGCTACTTTAATATTTTCAACCTTTATATCTCCACCAACTTTTAAAATTAAATCTAAATATTTATCTTGTGTTTTTTTAGAAATGTATGTTAAGTTTTTGCAAACTTTTTTATTTAAAAGCATTTTGCCTTCATATTTTTCACTGTAGTTTTCATATGGTTCAAAATAGCTTACAATTTCACTAATTTCTTCAGGTAAGCATTGACTAGCCATATTATTATAAAGTTTGATACCATTATATTCTTTAGGATTATGACTAGCTGTTATATTAATTCCTCCATGAGCTTTGTATTCCAAAATACAAAAACTTACAAAAGGCGTTGGAGAAATATTTTTTGAATAAATTACTTCAATGCCATAACTATTTAAAATATGTGCACAGCAAATTGAAAAGCCATAAGATTTTAAACGGTTATCCCTTCCAATTACAACTTTAATTTTTTCATTAGGATATTTATTTTTTAAATATTTCGCATAGCCATGTGCAATTCTTTGTACATGAGCATAATTTAAATGATCTTCATTTTGACCAATTTTGCCTCTAATTCCGGCAGTTCCAAATTCTAATTTTTTCATAGTAATAATATGATATATTATTTTTTATTAATTTTTGCTTTATAATATGAAACATGAAAAGAAATAATATAAATTTAACTGGATTTTATGAAGCAGATTATTTAATCAATAATGATGCTGCTTCAAATTATAAAGCTAATAATAAGTCTTTTATTGATAACGTAAGAGCTACTTTTAAGCATCCATTTAAATTTACTATTATGGATTTAGCAATAGCAGGATTATTTCTAGCTTTATACTCAGTTGCTTATAGTATTTTATATTACACAGGCTTAAGCAAGTTCACAGGTGTTGAAATTATCTTTTTTATTTTCTTTGGAGTTTTACTAGGACCATTTAAAGGGGCTTTTGTAGCAATTATTGCTGATACAATCGGTTTATTAATTTCAGGACAAATCGGAACTTGATACATTCTATATGCTATTTGACCACCGATTATAGCTTTTATAAGCTCAATATATTTTGCTTTCTTTAGAGCAAGCACATATTGCAAGATTGTTGTTCCTTTTGTTATTATTATTGCTAGCGCTTTTATCATGTACCATGTTTTTGCTACATATGTTGTAAAAAATGATGCTGGAACAATTAATATTAATATAGCTATTTCAAAAAGAAACCGAGATTTTTGAAATAGCATACCTTATGTTTTGGTTTTAAGCTGCTTAATTATATATTTAGCATTAATGCTAGTTTTTGCAATTAGTGCAATGATTATTTATTTTGTTAAAAAGAATTTAAAGATTTTAGATTACCTTTTAGCTTTAGGTTTAATTACTTTTGTAATGGTAATTTATAGATGAATCTTTGGACCAATTATTTTAGTTAAATATTACAATTACTTCTTCAATCGTAATTATTCGCTTAATGATCAATACTTAGTTTTTGCAATCCCTATTATTATTAAAAGTATGTATAACATACCACTTTATACAGTATTGTTTGGAGCTATTTATTCGATTGTAATTATTCTTCAAGAAAAACATATAAATAATAGAAATGATATTCACTATTAATATATAATAATAATCATGAAACAATCGCGTAGACAATTTAGAGTCAATATTATAAATATTATTTATAAATATGAGCTTTTGGATAAAGAATTAAATTCAGAACAAGTGTTTTTGGAAAATAAAGATTTAAACAATGTAGAATTTAAGCAATTAGAATTAATTGCTAAAAATTATAATTATTATAAAAGCTTAATTATTCAATTTTTAAAAACTAATTATCCTTGAACAAAAGTTTCGCCACTAATTCGAGCAATTTTAATTAATGCCACTCATGAATTTTTTACAATCGAACCAAAAATCGTAATTAATGAAGCAATTGAAATTACAAAAAGTTATTTTGATACCGAAGCTAATTTATATAAAATGGTTAATGCCATTTTACAAAATATTTATAAATATTTAGTAATTAATGAAGCTATTGTGAGAAAACAAAACAAATAGAAAAAGCAACCAAAAGGCTGCTTCTTTTTTTATTAATTAAAATGTAATTGTTAATAAGTATGCTTTATCAGATACTTTTTTGCCTTTAAAATCCATAAATCTAACAGCAAGAGTTATTTTCTTAGCTTCAACGCTTTCTATAGTAAGGTAAGAACTTGAACTTGCTTTTCCATTCTTGTTAACAAATACTGGATCTTCGGCAGCACAAAATTGTAAGTCGTCTTTGTTTCTACCTTCTATTTGGATTAATAATGGACCTTCTCAAGCTTTTTGTCCTTCTTCAGCTTTTCCATGAAGACCATTATCAGAGTAACTAAAGAAAAGTTGCTTTTTATCACCCTTTTTAGGTGGAATGAAGTAGTCTGCTGTAATTTTTGCAGGATCAGGAACTGTTACTTTTCATGATTTCATTACAGCATCAATTTGTTGACTTAAATCTGCATAGCTGAAACCGGTATCTTTATTTTTAACTGAAATTGTTCTTGTTTTTGTTGAGTCTTTTATTTCTTCAATTTTCATACCAACTTCTGGAACAGCTGGTTCTTCTGGAGTTGTTGTACCTGGATTTGGATCTGCGCCTGTGTTTGGATCTTTACCGGGAGTTGTTGTACTTGTGTTTGGATCTTTGCCAGGAGTTGTTGTACTTGTGTTTGGATCTTTGCCAGGAGTTGTTGTATCAGTTCCTGTAGTTGTATTTGTTTTACCTGATTCAGAGCTTGAATCTTTGCTGCCACATCCAGCAGAAATAGCAATAGGCATTAAAGCCATAGGAACAATAAATGCTCCTTTTAAAAGTTTTTTATATTTCATAATTATCCTTTCGCAAATATTTTGCTATATTTTTATATTAAAAAATCCGTGTTAATTGCTTTCTAACCAATTTCAAAGGACATTTCCATATATTTTTCATATAAATATATGATCTTCTTAAGAAATAAAAATAATGTGATATATAATAACTTACATGTTAATCTTAATAAGCTATATTTTTATTTTTTAACTATATATAAATATGAGAAAGATTTCTTTTTTTATCCCTCAATAATATTTAAAACACCTTTAATTTTTATTGAATTTTATATTTTCAAAAACTATAAATTTTTGTTAAATTAAGAACTCAATAAATTTAGTATATTTTAATTTTAAAACTTTTTTAAAAAGGAATTCGCTTCAATTATTTTGAAAACCAATTTTAGATATAAAAAGACATTTTCTTTCGAAAATGCCTATAACTAGGTCTATTAACTTAGAAACTAATAAACCGTTTTTTTATTTATTAAAAAGTAATTGTCAATAAATAAGCTTTATCGGATACTTTTTTGCCTTTAAAATCCATAAATCTAACAGCAAGAGTTATTTTCTTAGCTTCAATACTTTCTACATTAATGAAACCGCTAGACTTTTCTCTTCCATTTGCGTCTACAAATACTGGACTATCTGCATTACAAAATTGTAAGTCGTTTCTGCTTCTACCTTCTATTTGGATTAATGCTGGACCATCTCAAGGTTTTTGACCGTTATCGAATTTTCCATGAAAAGCATTATCATCATCAAAGCTACTGAAAAATAATTGAGCTTTACCACCACTTCTAGATGGAATAAGTTCGCCTTTTGTAATTTTTGCAGGATCAGGAATTGTTACTGTTCATGATTTTGTTGCTGAATCAATATCTTGACCTAAATCTGCGTAACTAAATTGAGTTTCACCATTTTTAGCAGAAATTATTCCATTTTTTGTTGAATCTTTTATTTCTGTAAGTGTCATGGTACCTTTTACAGCAGTAGTTTTTGTACCACCACATCCAGCAGAAATAGCAATAGGCATTAAAGCAACAGGAGCTAAAAGTGCTCCACTTAAAAATTTTTTAAATTTCATAATTATCCTTTCAAAAAATATTTATGCCATATTATTATATTAAAAAATATTAAATATAACAATTTCGAGGCATTTTCAAGGGTTATTTTCATATATTTACATATAAAAAAGACAATATTCATTGAAAACAAAAATAATGTGATAAAAGAGCGCTTTTATATATTAGTTATAAAAGTCAATTTTGCAATATATAACTATTAAATAAACATATTAGAAAGTTTTTTTAGTATAGCTGGATATAAATTCAAAAAATATTAATTTGCAATTTTAACCAAGGTTTGCTTAAAAAAGCCAATTTTAATATCGCGCTTGTTTTTCATTAATATAAATTAACATGCTAATTCTGGTTTTGTTGTTTAGACTAAAATTTATTTGCTACTTCTTTTAAAGATGCACTAACTTCTTTAATGATATCTTCATTTGTCATAGTTCTTCTTGGTGCTACTTTAGTACCATCAATTAAAAAACTTTCAATTTGTTTTGCACCTAAAAAGTTAAATGTACCTTTAAGGTTTGTAACATGATCGCCAAATGGGTATCAACCTAATGGTGCTCCTTGTGTTGCTAAAATAATTACAGATAAATTATTTAATAATCCAACTGAACCGCCTTGTTTTGAATATTTGTATGAAAAAGTTTTATTGGCTACACAAATACCATCTAAAAAGTTTTTAACCAATGCCGAATAATTAAAATTATTCATTGGAGTTGATAAAACTAAAATATCAGTTTGTTTTAAAATATCAATTCATTTACCTGATTCTACATTAGTTCAAAAAGTATCCATATTATTTGCATTTAATGTATATTTAGCAAACAAACTATCAGATAAATTCAAAATTGAAACTTCTGAATTAGGGTATTTTTTCATCAATTCACTAACAACAAATTTATTAGCTGCAGTTGATAATGAGTTTTTATTAGGAGAACCTAAAACCATTAAAATTTTTTTGCTTTGCATAGTACTACCTCATTAAGTATTAAATTTGATTATTAATATTTATTATATTAATATTACTCTATTTATATTATTAAACACTTTTTAGAATATAAGAAGTAAAATCCTTACTTTGAATTATAATTTTGTTATGAATAACAAGAAAGATGATAGATTAACTTATTTTATTGATCTCGATGGTACTTTATTTGATAAACGTTCTAAAAATAGAATTAGCGCCAAAAACATTAGCACAATTTTATTACTTAAAAATTTTGCCAATGTTGTGATTTCAACTGGAAGAAGTTATAATAACCATCGCGTTAAACAAACATTATATTTGCTTGGTTTAAAAGATATTATTTGTTCATCAGGTGCGCAAGTATATATCGATGATGAGTTAAAATATACTTTTTACATGGATAATGATTTAGTTAAAGATATTGCTTCCTATTGTATTGACAACAAAATCTTATTTGTTGTTTTTGATGAAAGTGGCGAATCTATTTATGTGCAAAGTGCTTTCGCTAAATGATTAAATGCAACTTTCTTAAGAAAGAAATTCAAAATTATAGATTATGCTAAAAACTTCAAAATTGAAAATCATAAAAATGTTTCAAAAATGGCTTTTGTGCTTAAAAATAATAAAGGAGCACCAAAAGAACTTAATAACTTTCAACTGCTTTTCAAAAATAAAACCAATTCATATTTAGCAAGTGCTAACTATGTTATAGAAATTACTGATGGTAAAACAAATAAAGGTATTGCCGAATCTTTATATATGAAAGAATACAATATAAAAATCGATGATGCAATTCATATTGGTGATTCAGATGCTGATGCTAGCGTTAAAAGATATGTTGGGAAAATTATTGCTATGAAAAACTCATCTACAACTTTAAAAGTTCTAGCCGATGAAATAGGTCCAAATTATAAAAATGGTGGGATTTATAAATACTTCACATCTAAGAAAAAAGGCGGTAAATATGATTAAACTTGGTAGTCACGTTTCATTCAAAGCTCCAAATTATTTAGTAGGTGCAATTGAAGATTCGATCAATAATGGTGCTAATTGTGCCATGATTTATTTAGGCGCTCCTCAAAATATTAAGAGAGTAAAAACTGACGTTTATAAATATGATGAATATAAACAAAAATATATGAACATAATTAAACCTGAAGATATTGTAGTCCATGCACCTTACATTGTTAATCCTTCTAGCGTTGAAAAACATAATTTTGCAATTAAATTTTTAATTGAAGAAATTCATAGAATGAATTATATTGGAGCTAAATATTTAGTGCTTCATCCTGGATCATCAACAACCTTTACTGTTCAAGAAAGTTTAGACACTTTTGTTAAAACAATTAAAGAGATTCTTTTTAAAACAAAAGATGTAGTAATTTGTGTAGAAACTATGGCTGGAAAGGGAACTGAAGTTGGTATTAATTTTGGCCAAATACGCTATTTTATAGACCAAATCAATAATGAACGTTTTCAAATTTGCTTAGATACATGTCATATTTGAGATGCAGGTTATGATATTAAAAACTATGATGAATTTAAAGCAACTTTAGCCAAATATGATTTAACAAAACATATTAAAGTTATTCATTTAAATGATTCAAAAAATGATTTAAATAGTCATAAAGACAGACACGCTAACATAAATCAAGGATTTATTGGTATTGATACACTTTCAAAGGTAGTTTTTGATAAAGATTTCGATAATGTTCCTATTATTTTAGAAACTCCTTATGTTGATAATAAACCAATTTACAAAGAAGAAATTGCTGAATTACTAAACTACAAAAAATAATTTTGCATGGCTTTTAATAAGTCGTGTTTTTTATTATTTGATTATTTTATAGGCTCATTTGTCAATTGAATGAACACGTCATTAAATCAATATTATTAAGTTAAAGAATTGTAAAACTGTAATTTTGAAGTCCCGCAAAAAATATTTTTTTAAAATTTAAATCATCTATTTTTGCACCTAATTAAACATTCAAAAGAAACAAATTTCGTACTTATTTAGCTAAAAATATAAATGTGAAAATTCTCCTATAAATCTGAAAAAAATAAGTAATTTAATTGAATTTAATATATAATTTAAAATATATATTTATATATGAAACAAAGGGGTTCGTATGAAAAGATTAAATTGTACTTACGAAGTTAAAAAAGATGCTGAATTTCCATGACTTCTTAAACACCCAAAAGTTAAAGAAGGTTTAGCGAAGTTTAAAACTCGCCAAAGTGCTTTGGAATGATATATTGGTTTAGATTATGAAACCGCTATCTGATTCCAAGATGACAAAAAGATTTTTGCTGGTCAATTAACAATTGATTCAGATCCAGAAACTAATCAATGATACTACTACATTAAAGTAGCAGGTTTCGATGGCGAAGCAACTTATGAAGGAATGTGTAGAGAATTATCTATTAATCCTCAAAACTTTAAAATCGATAGAGATTTATTAAGACACAGACTTAAAGATATTAAAGAAAACAGAGATTATATTTTAATTTCTGATCCAGCAAGTTACTTCCCACCAAACTTAGAAATTGCAAAGAAAAAACCAAAAGATTTCATTGATATTGAAGCATTAAAAATTCAATTTGAACAACAAATTAACATTCTTAAAGAGCAACTTGAAGCTAATAACAGAGTAGCTGACGACGATATTGAACGTCTTAAAGCTGAATTAGCAAGCAAGGATGTTAAATACGATGAATTACTTAACAAAATTAATTTGTTAAAAGAAGCATACACTAAAGAATTACAAGGTGTAACTTATGAATACGTTCATAATTTAAATCAAAACGATTTTATTGGTTCTATAGCTTTATATACTAAAAAGCTTCAACTCCTTAAAGACTTAGTTGTTAAAGATAAAAAATGTAGTATAGAAGATTACAACAGAATCATTACAAACTTTAATGATTACAAAAATGCTGTTAGTTCAATGAGCATTGCTTTACCAGAAAAGGAACAAAGATTAATTGGTAAATTGACAGACGAATTATATGCTGCAATGGAAGCTATTTCAAGCCAATTACAAATTAATCCAGATCTTGAAGATTCTTATGCTAACCAAGCATTTTATGAAAATAGCGATGGTGTTTATTTACCATTATCATGAGATACATCATATGTATTAGTTGAATTGAAACACGTAGGTTTTGTTCCTTATGACAAATACTACTACTCAATTCCATACTTAGCTACTAAAGCAACTTACTCAGTTACATTAGTTGATTCAAAAGAACCAACACAAACATTAACAATTGGTTCAGTAGAAGGTGTTGTTGAAGAACCTGCTCCTAGAGTAAGCAAAAGAACTACTTCTAAAATAGAAACTGTAGTAATGGATAGTCCAAAGACTGAAACAACAGAAAAAGCATTTATTTTTGAAGAAATTATGCCTTCTAATCCAGAAGAAGCTGTTGTTCAAGTAGCTACAGTTAACGAAAAACCAAGCAAAAAAGGTTCAAAGAAAAAAGAAACAGTTGTTGAAGAACACGTTCAATTTGATAAACCAGAAATTGCTGATGAATACATTGTTTTAGAAAATGAAACTCCAGAAAAACCAATGTTTTATCAAGAAACAACTGGCGGTCATCGTGGTTTTAGAATGGTTAACTACAAATTATTGCAAACAGCTGGAACTGATGAAGACTTTTCAACTATTGCTGTAGTTAATGATAAAGAAGATTACGAAGATGAAGAATATGATGAAAATGCTAACATCATTCCAGTTGAAGAAGTAACTGAAGGTGAAACATACAATGAAAAATATGCCGGTGAACTTGTAGGCACATCTAAGAAACCTCATGGTGCTTTATACAAATTCTCTGTGACAATGTTATCATTAGCAATTATTGCTGCTGTAGTTGTTACTGTTTTAGCAATGGTACAATTAATCGGTGGTGTTCCTATCTTTATCGCAGGAAACTAATTAATAATTAAATTTAAGTAACAAAAAGTACATTAGTTATTTTTTGTTGTTTATTTTATTATTGTAATTTTGCTAAATGTAGAAACGGAAAATATGAAAAATTTAGACAAGAAAATCAATAATTTGGTATCACACCTAAAAAATACTGGTTTTGTTTTTCAAGGTAGTGAAATTTATGGTGGTTTAGCTAATACTTGAGATTATGGTCCATTAGGTTCTTTATTAAAAGATAACATTGAAAAAATGTGAAAAAGAGAATTTATTTTTAAAGAACACAATAACTTTTTAATAGATTCTAAAATTTTAATGAATCCTCAAGTTTGAGTAACTTCTGGACACGTTTCAAACTTTAATGACCCACTTATTGAAAATAGAGTTAATGGTAAAAGATACCGTGCTGATAAATTAATTCAAGAAATTGATCCAAAAATTATTCCTGAAAAAATGTCATTTGAAGAAATGAAAAATTATTTAAATAAACATTTAAAAGAATATGATGGAGCAAAATGTACTTGAAGTGATATCCGTAAATTTAATTTAATGTTTGAAACTTATCAAGGTGTTACAGAAGATAAAAAGAGTGCAATTTACTTGCGTCCTGAAACGGCTCAAGGTATCTTTGTTAACTTTAAAAATGTTCAAAGAACAATGAGAGCTAAATTACCTATCGGTATTGGTCAAGTTGGTAAAAGTTTTAGAAATGAAGTAACTCCAGGTAACTTTATCTTTAGAACAAGAGAATTTGAACAAATGGAACTTGAAGTATTTTGTCATCCAACTGAAGCTAATAATACTTTCAAATACTACTTAAATAAAGCTGAAAACTTCGCTACTTTTTTAGGTTTATCAAAAGAAAATTTAAGAATTCGTCCTCATGATAAAGAAGAATTAAGCCACTATTCAAGTGCTACAAGTGATATAGAATACTTATTCCCATTTGGTTGAGGTGAACTTTTAGGTGTTGCTAATCGTACTGATTACGATTTAAAAGCACACATGGAAGCTACTAAAGAAAACTTAGAATATTTAGATCCAATTACCAATGAAAAGTTAATTCCATATGTTATTGAACCATCAATGGGACTTGATAGATTAATGTTTGCAATTTTAATTGATGCCTACGATGAAGAAAAATTAGAAAACGATGAAAGAATCGTTATGCATTTCAAAAAAGAAATTGCGCCATACCAAGTTGCTATTTTACCTTTAGTTAAAAAACTAAATAATAAAGCTAATGAGATTTACGAAAAGCTCTTAGAAAAAGGCGTTTCTGTCATTTATGATGAAACAGGATCAATCGGTAAAAGATATAGAAGACAAGATGCTATTGGAACTCCACATTGTTTAACCGTGGACTTCGATACTCTTGAAAACGATACTGTAACAATTAGAGACAGAGACACAATGGAACAAATTAGACTTTCGTTAGATGAAGTTTATAAAATGTTCTAATTAAAACAATAAAAACGAAAGGAGGCAAACCATGTCTAAAGTAGATCAAAGTGTTGCTGATAACATAGTACACAGCAATGACATCGTTGAAGTTGTTGGCGGATTTTTGACTTTAGTAAGAAAAGGTAATTCATATACTGCTCTTTGCCCCTTTCATGATGATAATAACCCTTCGCTTAGTTTAGATCAAAAAAGACAAATTTTTAATTGTTTTGTTTGTCATACTGGTGGAAATGCATTGCGTTTTGTAATGCTTTACAATAAATGAAACTTTATTGAAGGGCTTAAATACTTAGCTGATAAAGTAGGCATTCCTTTTGACGAGCAAGAATATTCAAACTCTTATTCAGTTGGTGAGCAAGAAGAACTTACTGACTTAGATAAAAGTGTTTATGAGCTTTTGGATAGAGCTAATTCATGCTTCAAAAGTGAGATTATAAAGTCTAATAATACTGATTTAAAGGACTTTTTGAAAAAAAGACATTTGAACTATAACCTTTGTAAACAATTTGATATAGGTTATGATAACCCCTTAGTTTTTCAAGAAGTTTTTAAAGAAGACTTACAAAATAAACTTAATGAACTAGCTGAAGCTTCATTGATTTCAATTAATACAAAAGATAACTTTTTCAAAAATAGAGTAACTTTTGGAATAAGAAATGAACACGGTCAAGTTGTTGGCTTTAGCGCAAGAGTTTTAGATGGTTCAAAACCTAAATATATAAATAGTAGTGAAAGCAAATACTTTAAAAAGTCTAATATACTTTATAACCTAAATAATGTTTATCAAACAGGTTCTAAAGAGTTAATTATCACCGAAGGATTTTTTGATGTTATTGCTTTAAGTAAAATTGATGTTAATAATGTTGTATGTTTAATGGGAACTGCATTAACCAAAGAACATATTAATAAAATTAAACACTTTAAGAAAATTATAATTTTTCTAGATGGTGATAAAGCCGGTCAAGAAGCATCTTTTAAAACTATTTATTCATTACTTAAATATGGATACGCAAAATACAATTCTATCCTCGTTGTTAAAAATGAAACGGACAAAGATCCAGATGAAATTTTGCACGAATATAATCGCGAAACATTAGAAAAAATGCTTAACGAAGTAATCGATTATAGTGATTTCACTTATAACTTTTTAAGAAAAAAATATGGTATTGAAAATAAAAGTGGTTCTGAAGTTAATGACTTAGTTTGAAACCAATTTAGTGAAGAATTCTATCCAATTTGAAAAACTTTTAATTCAAATATGGCTGAAGTCTATAATAATAAGGTTAAAGAACAATACAAAAGAGATTTAAATCTCACTTTAAATAAAATAAATATTTATGAAACTAAAAATAATTATCAACCATATAATCAATCAAAAGGGTACACAGATTATAATGAACCATTTAATGATTATTACGGTGTAGGTGATGAACCTAGCTATCAAAACTTAGTAGATATTCAGCAATTTCCACCTGATGAATATATCTATCATGATGAATGAGCAAACAACCCAACTCTAGCTTCTGAGCAACCAAAGTTTCAAAATCAAGATTGAATTGAAAAAATTTTAATTGCTGTATTAAATCATCCTGATTTAATTATGCTATTCAAAGAAAAAATGCATAATAGGAAATTCAGGTCAATTGAATTTAAAAATTTTACAAATGATACTAAAAAAGAACTTTATAATTATTTAATTAATACAAAAATATTTAAGAGTTCAGAAAACAAAAAACTTATAGAGAAATATCACAACTTAGGCAAAGATTTATTCTTAGATAATCTTGGTTTAGATAGAAAAACTGAAAATGAAAAAAGAGAAGATTTTGCTGAAATGCTAAGCCGAGCTTATGATAATGATGATAACTATTATGTATTACATATTAGCGATACAGGCTTAAATTCTAATAATCCAGTCATCCAAGGAGAAGCTTTAGAATCTATAAGACAACACAAAATTAAGAAAGAGGAGAATGATGACCAAAAATAAAGAATTATTACCAACCATAAAATTAATTAAAGAATATGCTAAAAGCAAAAAAACTAAAACTCTAAGTCAATCAGAAATTTTTGATTATCTTGATTCAATTAAGGTTGAAATTCCAGATGAATATACTGATGAATTTTTAGAAGCATTATTTGATGCTGGTTTAGTAATTGATGCACCAGATGATGGTGACGAAGATGAAGCTACTAGCGATGATTTATCAGAAGAACTTGAAGACTTAGATGAAAATGGTAATGTTATCAAAGAAAAAAATGATGACGATGAAGATCAAGATTATCAATTAGAATCAATTAAAAGTAAAACTGAAGATTATGACGCATCAGATGATGATGACTATAGAGGTTCATTTGGCATTTATGGTAATTATGGTGATGGTTATGACGAAGATACTGAAGAATACATGATCGAAGATGATTATGTAGATTCGAGCTATGATGAAGATGACGAAGATGAAATAGAAAACAAAAAGAAATTTGCAAAGAACGAAGAACAAAACACCTCTAAAACAGATAAAAAAGGAAAAAATAAGAAAAAAGATGTTGATGAATTTGAATTGAAAGACTACTCAGATTATGAAGTTGATTTATCAGATTCAAATACCATTAAAAGAGATGACTTAAAGAACAGACTTACTGAAACTAACGATATTGTTAAATGATACATGCGTTGAATTGGTAAATATGGTGAATTATTGACTCCTGAAGAAGAAAGAAAAATCGCCCTAGAAATGGACAAAGGTGGTTTTAGAGGAAAAAGAGCTAGAGATAAACTTATCAAACGTAATTTACGTTTAGTTATTAACAACGCAAAAAAATACAAAAATCGTGGTCTAAGTTTTATCGATTTAATTAGCGAAGGTAACTCAGGTATTATTAAAGCTGTTCAAAAGTATAAAGTTGATAAAGGTTTTAAATTCTCAACTTATGCAACATGATGAATTCGTCAAGCTATAACTCGTGCTGTAGCAGATCAATCTCGTACAATTCGTGTGCCAGTTCACATGGTTGAAACTATTAACAAAATTACAAAAATCGAAAGAGAACTTCAACAAGAATTAGGTGTAGAACCAACTGACGAACAAATTGCTGAAAAATATGGTAATGGTTATACAGCTGAAAAAGTTAGATACATTAGAAAAATTAATGTTGATCCTATTTCCTTAGATAAGCAAATTGGTAAAGAAAACGATTCAGCATTTAGTGACTTCGTTAAAGATGAAAGTGTTATCAATCCTGTAGATTATTCTTCTCATGAAGAATTAGTTGAAACATTAGACAAAATTTTAAAAGAAACCTTGGATGAAGACGAATACGTATTAATTTGTAAACGTTATGGTGTTGGTATTGATGAAACCACTGGTAAAAGATATGAAATTTGTTCATTAGAAGAATTAGCAAACGAAAGATTTGTTTCAAAAGAAAGAATAAGACAAATTGAAAACAAAATTCTTAAGAAAATTAAATCTAACCCAAGCAGAGGCAAATTCTTGAAAGACTTTTTAAAATAATGAAACTAAGTAAAGTTACAAAATTTTTATTAAATACATACCCTCTTGAATGAAAAGAAGAATGAGATCCTTGTGGATGAAGTGTTAAATTTAATCTTTCTGAACCTATCAAAGGGATTGTTTTAGCTATCGATTTAACTAAAGAAGTATTAGATAAAGCAGTTAAAATGGATGCTAATTTGATTCTTACTCACCATCCTTTTAAATTTGAGGAAACTTGAGATATTGAAGATATCAAAGCCCCATACAAAAGAAGTTTTTTAGAAATTCTTAAAGAAAAAAGAATTAATGTTCTTTCATTTCATACTAATTATGATAATGATAAAAACGGTACAAGTCATCAAATTGCTAAGCAATTAGGCTTATCTTCTTATGAAGCACCATATGAAACAAATTATCCATGTATTTTAAATTATGAAACTACATTTAATAATATGGTAAGTTTAATTCGCGAAAAATTACATTTTAATGCAATGAGAACAAATATTAAACCTACTAGATACAGTGAAACAATTAGCAAAATTGCAATTCTTTCAGGTAGCGGTTATATTGGTGAAATTAATAAATTAGCACTAGAAGGTTTTGATTTAATCATAACTAGTGATCCTAAATGAAGTGATTGAATAGTTTATCAAGAAATTAATGCTCCAGTATTAGAAATTCCTCATCTTGATGAACAAGTATTTGTGGATGATATGTATGAATTATTAACAAAAAACTTTGGACAAGTTCCTATTGAAAAAGTGAAAATTATTGAACCATATCACAATATTTAATAATGTCTTAATGGCATTATTTTTATTTCGCCAAAAATATCAATAATGCTTATTTATAGGGATTATGGTATAATAGTTCCCGAGTTTCCAACTTTTACAATGTAATTTTTAACAACTCATCTGTTTGATGAGCTGTTTTTAATAATTTAAAATTTTAATTCATTTAAAATTCTTAAATATGTTTGATAATCTTGAATTGCTTGATTATTGTTGTCGTTAATAATATATTCTTCACTTTCAATTTTTCCGTCAATAATCTTGCATGTTTTGATTGTTTCTTTTATTACATCTTGTAATTTTTTGATTGTGATTTTTTCATCTACAACACCGAGTTCTTTCAAACCTTTGTTTAAATAATAAATAACAAAATTTAATAAAACAAGAGATAAGAAGCAAAGTACGAAATGACCTTCAATATGCTTTTCACTTCATACATAAATAGGTCTTACAGCTAAAGCACTTTTTAAAGCTCTAAAGTTTGATTCTATTTGTCATTGTTTTGAATATAAATTCACAATTTCTTCAGGTGATAAATCAAATCTAGAGGTTTCATAAGCATAATATCCGTCAAACTTTTCATCTTCGATAATTTTGTCATAGTTAAGTTTGTAATAACCTTTACCACCAACTTTTTCGAAGAATTTAAATTTCTTTTGACCGAACATTACTTGATCATGAACTAGTCCGTCTTTATCTTGTCTTTTAATAAAATTATCGATTAAAATTTGTCTATCATTTTTATCTTTTAATGCTCTTTTTTTACTATATGTTACTACCAATCTTCTCTTGTGTCCGTTTGCTCTTCTATTCTTTCAAAACGAATAAAAAGTAGTTTCTTTATATTTAAAATTATTGTCTCCAAAATAGCCGGATTCATCTATTGCAAAGGTCTTTCGGTCATTTGAAGCCGCTTTTAATCTATAAGATAAAATGTAATCAATATCGTTATCTTCTAAGAATCTTATGTTTCTATTTGTACTCATTCCTCTATCAGCAATGAGTGTTACTTTGTTTAATTCATATTGTGATTTTATATTCAAAATAAAATTAATAAATGTTGATGCATCAGCAGTGTTCCCTTTGAATAATTTATAGTGAATTGGAATGCCGTTTTCATCTGTTGCTAAACCTAAAACAATTTGATCTTCTTTGAATTTTCCATCTTTAGAATAACCTGGATATCTCAATCCTTCTCTTACAAAACTTTCAAAATATACCGTTGAAGAGTCGTATCAAATAATATCTATTTTTCTATTTTTATCTTTGATCAATGTATCGTTAACACTCTTTAAAATGTTATTTTTATTTTCAGCTAAATAGTCTAAAGTATTATAAAATGTCGTCTTTTCAACTTCTAAATTTATATTGAATTTGTCTTTATTTTTAAAGGATGAAAGCATGCTACCCGGATTTACAATTCTATTTGAAATCATATATTTTAATAAATCATTTAAATACTTGGATTTTGATACTTTAGCATCTTTAAAAGGATTTAATTTTTCTAAGAAACTGTATAACAAATCATATCCATAATTGAACTGTTTTGTTTCAATTTTAACCTTGCTTATATCTAACTCTAATTGTCTAATTATCATATTTCTATCTCAATCAGTATTGTAGTTTTGAGATAGTTTTTTAATTTTTTCTACTGGATCAGAACAATATTTTTCTCATTTTTCAACTGTACCGATACCGATAGATTTCTTATAACCTTTGCCAAATCCTCCTGAAAGTGCTAAAGATAAGTAAGTAGAGTTCTTATTTTTTCTTGAAATTAATAGTCATTTGTCTTTTTTCATATCTTTATTATACCACAAATTACAATGTAATTATGTAAAAAAATAACTTTTTTTTATTTATATATAAATAACACTGAAAAAAGTAATAAAAAAAGAGCTCCAACTTGGAAACTCAGGATAATGCTTATTTATAGGGATTATGGTATAATAGTTTTATGAACTTTAGAGAAATATTTGAAATGCAAAAGGAATTAGATAAGAAAATATCTGAAAGAAATGATATTGATGCTTCTAATTCAAAAATCAGTGCTAACCAATTTAGAATTATGCAAATTTTAGCAACCTTAGTTGAAACCGCTGAGTTTGCTAATGAAGTACAAACTTTTAAATACTGAAAAGCCAAAAAGAACATAGACAAAGACAAAATTTTAGAAGAATTTGCCGACATCTTACACTTTATGGGTTCATTTGCTTATAAATATGATGTTGATCCTGAAATAGAACCGTTAATTATTTCAAATGATGTTAATTATCAAATTTGTTTATTGTTCCAAACAATAAGTAGCATGATTGATAACATGAATAAATATGTAATATTAGAAATATTAGCAATGACGCTTGGTGTAGCACAATTATTAGGTTATACTGATGAAGAAATCATTAAATGATATTATGTTAAAAATAAGAAAAATCACGAAAGAGTTGAAAACAAATATTAGAAAAAAATATCATAGGCTAAACACTTATGATATTTTTCATTCTTATGAAAATTTACTTAACAATTGGTTCTTTATAAGTAAAGATTTTTTTAGCTGAATCGTATTTTAACACTTGTCCATAAGCTAAAATTGTTCTTGGATATCCATGACCGAAATTAATATTATATATAACTGGAATATTTTCATCTATCACTGTTTTATAGATGTTTTTGTATTCTTCATAGTATGCTTCATTCTGCGGTTTACCTACTATTAAACCACTAATATTATTAAAGAAACCATTTTCTTTAAAAACAGTTAACATTAATTTTAAAACCTCTGGTTCAATCTTATTTTCACTAGTTTCTAAAAATAAAATTTTGCCTTTAAATTCATCTTTATTAAGTAGTAAATTATATTTTGAACAAATTTCTTTTGCATCAGCATGTCTATATCCAGTTAAAACGTCATATAAGGATTCAATGCAGCCACCTCATAATTCACCTTCAAAATCTTTATTTATTGTTAAAGGTTCAAAACCTTTAGTGTCTTTATGAGATATTCTAGATGTATTCAATGATTTTTCTGAAAAGTCATTTCTTTCTTCGTATCAAGTATCACTAGAAATTATAATTGGAGCATTTTTATTATCAAAAAGTCATTTATAACTATTTTCTGTATAAGGTAGCATTGCTTTATCTAATTCAGCAAAATCGCATAAAACATTATGGCCATAGTAAGAAGACATGCCTAATCTATAAAACATTAAATGATTAATGGTTGAATCTGAAAAACCTGTGAAAACTTTAGGATGTTTTGCTACTAATTCTTTAAATTCTTGGTCTTCCATTAAATAAGGTAAAGTACGATATGTATCTTCGCCGCCAATAGCACAAATTATTGCGTTAACATCTTTATTTTCAAAAGCTTCTTTTAAATCTTTTGTTCTTAATTCTGGATGTTCACTTAAAGTTTTTCCCGAGTTTCCAACTTTTACAATGTAATTTTTAACAACTCATCTGTTTGATGAGCTGTTTTTAATAATTTAAAATTTTAATTCATTTAAAATTCTTAAATATGTTTGATAATCTTGAATTGCTTGATTATTGTTGTCGTTAATAATATATTCTTCACTTTCAATTTTTCCGTCAATAATCTTGCATGTTTTGATTGTTTCTTTTATTACATCTTGTAATTTTTTGATTGTGATTTTTTCATCTACAACACCGAGTTCTTTCAAACCTTTGTTTAAATAATAAATAACAAAATTTAATAAAACAAGAGATAAGAAGCAAAGTACGAAATGACCTTCAATATGCTTTTCACTTCATACATAAATAGGTCTTACAGCTAAAGCACTTTTTAAAGCTCTAAAGTTTGATTCTATTTGTCATTGTTTTGAATATAAATTCACAATTTCTTCAGGTGATAAATCAAATCTAGAGGTTTCATAAGCATAATATCCGTCAAACTTTTCATCTTCGATAATTTTGTCATAGTTAAGTTTGTAATAACCTTTACCACCAACTTTTTCGAAGAATTTAAACTTCTTTTGACCGAACATTACTTGAACATGAACTAGTCCGTCTTTATCTTGTCTTTTAATAAAATTATCGATTAAAATTTGTCTATCATTTTTATCTTTTAATGCTCTTTTTTTACTATATGTTACTACCAATCTTCTCTTGTGTCCGTTTGCTCTTCTATTCTTTCAAAACGAATAAAAAGTAGTTTCTTTATATTCAAAATTATTGTCTCCAAAATAGCCGGATTCATCTATTGCAAAGGTCTTTCGGTCATTTGAAGCCGCTTTTAATCTATAAGATAAAATGTAATCAATATCGTTATCTTCTAAGAATCTTATGTTTCTATTTGTACTCATTCCTCTATCAGCAATGAGTGTTACTTTGTTTAATTCATATTGTGATTTTATATCCAAAATAAAATTAATAAATGTTGATGCATCAGCAGTGTTCCCTTTGAATAATTTATAGTGAATTGGAATGCCGTTTTCATCTGTTGCTAAACCTAAAACAATTTGATCTTCTTTGAATTTTCCATCTTTAGAATAACCTGGATATCTCAATCCTTCTCTTACAAAACTTTCAAAATATACCGTTGAAGAGTCGTATCAAATAATATCTATTTTTCTATTTTTATCTTTGATCAATGTATCGTTAACACTCTTTAAAATGTTATTTTTATTTTCAGCTAAATAGTCTAAAGTATTATAAAATGTCGTCTTTTCAACTTCTAAATTTATATTGAATTTGTCTTTATTTTTAAAGGATGAAAGCATGCTACCCGGATTTACAATTCTATTTGAAATCATATATTTTAATAAATCATTTAAATACTTGGATTTTGATACTTTAGCATCTTTAAAAGGATTTAATTTTTCTAAGAAACTGTATAACAAATCATATCCATAATTGAACTGTTTTGTTTCAATTTTAACCTTGCTTATATCTAACTCTAATTGTCTAATTATCATATTTCTATCTCAATCAGTATTGTAGTTTTGAGATAGTTTTTTATTTTTTTCTACTGGATCAGAACAATATTTTTCTCATTTTTCAACTGTACCGATACCGATAGATTTCTTATAACCTTTGCCAAATCCTCCTGAAAGTGCTAAAGATAAGTAAGTAGAGTTCTTATTTTTTCTTGAAATTAATAGTCATTTGTCTTTTTTCATATCTTTATTATACCACAAATTACAATGTAATTATGTAAAAAAATAACTTTTTTTATTTATATATAAATAACACTGAAAAAAGTAATAAAAAAAGAGCTCCAACTTGGAAACTCAGGAGCTTCTTTTAAATCTTTTGTTCTTAATTCTGGATGTTCACTTAAAGTTTTTAAACCATCTAAACAATGCTTAGTAAAGTATAAATTTAAACCGAATTGTTTAGCTCTTTCTTTTGCTAATCTAACTGAGTGTGAGCAAAATTGTTCACCTAATACGCCGCTCGATAAACTTACAACAGCTAGAGTATCATTCTTATTTAATTTGTTTGCTTTATTCATACTGACTCCTTAAATTTATATAATGTATAAATTATATAAAAATAATAAGCTAGAATTAAAACTAACTTATTATTTCATTTTGACTTATTTGCCTATTTTATTACTTAATTGGTTTAACGTCTTTGAAAAGTACATCATATATTTCTTCATATGACTTAACTGGAATAAAGTTAATTTGTGCTTTAACTTCTTCAGGAATATCTACTAAGTTCTTTTCATTACCTTTAGGAATAAATACAGTTTTTACACCTTTTTTGTAAGCAGCAAATGATTTTTCTTTTAGTCCACCAATTTCAAGTACTTTACCTCTTAAAGTAATTTCACCAGTCATAGCAACTTTAGGTGAAACTGGTTTTTTACTTAAAGCACTAATTAAAGCAGTTGTAAATGTTACACCAGCACTTGGACCATCTTTAGGAACAGCTCCTTCAGGAACGTGAACGTGGATTTCATATTCATCAAAATCGAAGTCTTTGATGCCGAATTTTTCAGCATTAGCTCTCACATATGAAAGAGCAATTTTAGCTGATTCTTGCATAACTTCTTTTAATGAACCAGTTAAGCGAATACCAGGTTGTTTTGATTTAAAGGTTGATACTTCAATTTGTAAGGTTGTACCACCAATTGATGTATATGCTAAACCGTTAACTGATCCAACTTGAGGTTCTTGTTCATTTTCAGGGTCACTAATTTTTGGAGTTCCTAAAAATTCTTTAGCAATATCTTCAGTAATTACAAAATCTTTGATTTTCTTGCCTTCAACAATTTGAGTAACAATCTTACGAGCAATTTTATCTAAGTTTCTCTTAAGAGAACGTACTCCAGCTTCTGCTGTATAGTGTTTGATAATAAATTCAACAACTTTATCATCAATTTGGAATTGTTCAGGTTTTAAACCAGCTTGTTCAATTACAGCATCAATTAAGTGTTCTCTAGCAATTCTAATTTTTTCATTAGTTGTGTAACTATTTAATTCAATGATTTCAACTCTATCTAATAAAGGAACTGGAATGTTTTCATAATAGTTAGCTGTTGCGATGAATAATACTTTAGATAAGTCGTATTCGTGTTCGATGTAATTATCTTGGAATTTTGAATTTTGTTCAGGGTCTAATACTTCAAGCATAGCCGAAGCTGGATCACCTTTAATGTCGCTTGCCATTTTATCAATTTCATCAAGTAAGATTAATGGGTTTGATACTCCTGCTTGTTGAATTGCTTTAATGATTTTACCAGGCATAGCACCAACATAAGTTTTTCTATGACCTCTAATTTCAGCTTCATCATGAACACCACCAAGGCTAATTTTTACATAGCTCTTATTTAAAGCTTCAGCAATAGCACGAGCTAAAGAAGTTTTACCAGTACCAGGAGGACCAACTAATGTAAGAATAGGAACATTATTGAATTTAGTTTGAACTTTTTTGTTATCTTCATTTTCTCTAAATAAAGATAAATCAATTTGAGTTTTATCATCAATATTAATAAGTTCTTTTTGAGCAGCTTGCTTGTTAATGTTCTTGTGGTTAATAATTAATGATAAGTATTCAATAATACGTTCTTTAACTTCTTTAAGTCCATAGTGGTTTTTATCTAGAATGTCTCTAGCTTTTTTAATGTCTAAGCTTTCAACTTCAACTTTTCTTCAAGGCAATTTCTTGATTTGGTTTAAGTATGTAGCTAATATATTAGCTTCAGGACTAGCTGACATCATGCTCTTAAGTTTAACTTTTTCCGTTTTAATTAGTTTTAAAACTGATTCTGGATAAATTTGTTTAAGCACAGGGTCTTTAATAATCTTTGTGAATTCTTCATCTTCTTCATCAGCATTTTCATCATTTTCGCTTAATGATTCTTTAATTGCTTTCATTTTTTCACGAAGCAAGAATTCTTTTTGTTGCTTATCTAAGTTGTTTTTTATTTTTTGATTTAATTCAGTTTCTAAGATTTCATCAGTTATCATATTTTTAACTTCAGCATCATTTGAATTAATTGTAATATCAGGGTTTGTAGCAGAAGTGATGATTCTAGCTAAATCTCTTAATTCATCATCGAATGCTAAATTAATATTTACACGTTTCTTGTAGTTATCCATAAGTTGTTTATTGACAACTTCATAGTTTGACATAACAAGTGAATGAAGAAAGTCTTTTTCTTTTTTAAGTGTAATGGTTGTATAAATTTCACTCTTTTTAACATTTTGAACAGCTTCTTCAAGAGCCCTGATTTCAAAACCTTTTTTCAATGTTTTGAGGAATCTATCAACTAAATCAACAACAGTTACGAAGAGTGTTCTTAAAATAAGAAACTTTTCTTGAGCACTAACACAACGGTAAATTTCATATGATAATCTTGGAGTTACAGCTACAAAATCAATTAACATTCCTAAGAATGAAATAGCTGGGTTTGCTGTAAACATATTTTGGTATTCATTAATTTTATCACTAGCAATTTGTTGTGTGATTTTCATTATTTTTTCAATTGGATATAAGTTAATAAACATGTATGCAAAAGTAATCTTAGTTCATTCAAGATTATTTTGGGTAAAGATTTCCATTAAACCTTCAATTTCTTCCATATATGGTTCAAGTTGTTCTGCCTCATGTTCAGGTTTTAAAGGTGGAATCTTTTTAACTTCTAAGCTTAAAACATCTCTGAAAGTAACATGTCTATGATTTTCTAAAGTGTCGAAATCAACTGTTTTACTGCCGGTTTTGGTTTTTGCTTTAATTGTTACACCAAGCACATCATATTTACAAATTGCTTTAACAGTCATAATGTAAATATCATTTTTTTCATCTTTTGTAATATTTGTAATTTCACATAATGTTGATGTATCATCGAGATCATTAATTGATAAAAGATTTAAAACATCAAAATATGAAAAGCCTTCTTTATCATTATCTATATAAAGAGGGAATGAAGATAATAAATCATCTGAATCTGTATAAGCAAGTAAAACTTTTTCGTTGCCTTCATCTTTATTTTTTTGTTGGTAACTAGCATACATTTCATCAATCTTTAAAGCTTGTTTCATTGTTGGATCACTAATGATTAAGCTTACTTCTTGACTGTCTTTTAAGAGTTTAGTGTTATAGGTTGGATTGAATTGTTTTTCTGCTGGATATTGTCTATTAATATCTAAGAAGATAAATTTATCAATTGTTTTAATAACACTAGATTTTTGAGTTCCTTTTTTTGGCATAGTAACTCCTCCATTCTATAAATATATATAATATAAATATTTTAGCACTCTTTTAGGTTAATTGCTAAATTTTTATTTCAAATTCGTTATTTTTAGCTAAATTGTGTAATAAATTAGGAAAAACGCTTAATTTTATTCATTATTTTTGTTTAATTACAAAGTTAACAATTTTATTAGGTACAAAAATTTGTTTAAGAATTACAGCACCTTCTAATCATTTAGTGACTGCTTCTTTAGCCTTAGCTAAAACATATTCTTCGTTATTATCCTTGGTTGAAATTTTAATTTGACTTCTGATTTTACCATTAACTGTAATACCGTAAATTACTGAATCAACAACAAGAGCATTTTCATCAATTGTAAAATCTTTTAAGTTTTCTAAATTAAATAATTTATCACTTAATTCTCAAGCAATATGAGGGGCAAAAGGTTCAAGTATGTTTAAAGCTACATAGAAAAATTCTAGTCATAATTTTTCGTTTTCGACTTTTTCATAGGCATTAAATACTTCCATGATTCAAGCGATTAAAGTGTTAAAAGCATATTCATTACGACGATCGTTATAAATATTTTCTTGCTTAATAAGAGCTTGATAAAGCTTCATTCTAGCTTCTTTTTCATTTTCATTTAAGCTATCTTTATCAAAATTTCTAAAGTCTTTATCAGCTTTAATTGATGTAGCTTTTTCATATAAACGATTTAAAAATCTAAAGCAACCTTCAACACCATCATCTGATCATTCGAGTTCTTTAGTTGGAGGAGCAGCGAATAGAATAAATAATCTAGCTGTATCAGCACCACATTTATTAATTAAGTCCATCGGGTCAACAGTATTGCCTTTTGACTTAGACATTTTTGAACCATCTTTAAGTACCATTCCTTGAGTTAATAGGTTATTAAATGGTTCTCTAAAGTTAATATAACCTAAATCAGCCATTACTTTTGTGAAAAATCTTGCATAAAGTAAGTGTAAGATAGCGTGCTCAATTCCACCAATATATTCATCAACTGAATTTCAGTATTCAACAGATTTTTTATCTAAAGCCACTTTTTCTCTTAATTCAGGTGGACAAGTATAACGTAAGAAATATCAACATGATTCAAAGAAAGTATCAAATGTATCAGTTTCTCTAGTTGCAGCACCATTACATTTAGGACATTTAGTTTTCATTCATTCTTTGTTAGTTGTTAAAGGATTACCAACACCAGTGAATTCAACTTTTCTAGGTAATAATATTGGTAAATGACTAATTTTTTCAGGCACAATTCCACATTTATCACAATGAACCATAGGAATTGGAGCACCCCAATATCTTTGACGACTAATACCTCAATCTTGCATGTTGATTCTATTAGTTTCTTTAAGTTTGCTTAAGTCAAATTTATTAGTTTGTCTTGAAATTTTAATTTTGTTAGCTTCAGCAAATTTTGCATAGCTTTGTAATTTTTCAGTATCAATTAAAAGAGCATTGTTTTTAACTCCAAGCGAAGCAAAGTCAGAAACATAAACATTGAATAATTTAGTTTCATTATTTTCTAAATAAATTTCTACTGGTAATTTAACACATAATTTATTAGCAAAGTTTTTATTAACAGCAGCAATTTTAATTTCATTAATTTGTTTGATTTCTTTAGTGTTTAACATTTTATTTTTAATTAATTCATCAACTAAATCATGGTTAGCACTGACTACTAAAAAGTCAATGTTATCTAATTCTCCAACGCCTTTAATGAAAATATTAATGGTGCTTTTTACCTTATCATTTTTTACTAAAAAGTTTGTTTCATAACCATTTTCGTAATTTATTCAGTTTCTTTGCATGCTTAAAACTTTATCAGGTCAGTGAGTTCTAAGAAGTTCTAAATCATCTTGTAATTCTTTAGCATATGATCTAATCTTAAGGTAGTATTGTTCCATTTCTTTTTGTACAACTGGTTCATCACATCTTCAACATAAACCATTAACAACTTGTTCGTTGGCTAAAACTGTTTGGTCTTTTTCACATCAGTTCAATAAAGCTTTTTTACGGTATACTAAACCTTTTTCTCACATCTTGATAAAGATTTCTTGTTCTCATTTTGTATAGATTTCATCACTAGTTATACATTCATATTTTCAAGCAAATGAAAGTCCTAATTCTTTAAAATTAGAATTCATTGCATCGATATTTTTGTAGGTTCAATCCCTAGGGTGAATTTGGTGTTTTATAGCCGCATTTTCAGCCGGAAGTCCAAAAGCGTCTCAACCAAATGGGTATAAAACGTTAAAGTTTTTACGGCGGTAAAAACGTGATAAAGCATCACCTAAAGTATAGTTTTTAACATGTCCCATATGGATATTGCCTGAGGGATAAGGGAACATGCTTAAGATATACTTTTTAGGTAATTTATGATCAGCAAAAGGTTCATAATAATCATTTTCTTCTCAATAAGCTTGTCATTTCTTTTCAATTTCGCTTGGGTTGTATTTTGACATCTTAACTCCTTTAATAAATAACCTTAAAATAATTGGGCACTTTGCATAATGTAATTATTTTTCTTATTTAATTTTAATATTATAAATGTAAATATAGAATTTAATATAAGATTAATTAAATTAAAACTACCATAAATTATAAAAGTACCTAAGAAGTAATTATCTACATTTAAAAATAAGCCTCTAATTTTGTCTCAATTTTTAATCATGCTTTGATAAGTTGCAGGCTCATTGCCTAAAGTATTAAACAATTTAAAGTATCAAGGCGTAAATAAAAATGTGTTAATAAATAACAAAATTAAAGTAGCTAATACGGTTGCTAAAAATAATTCTAGAATTAATCAATTTATGTTTTTAACATGTATTTTTTTAAAAAATAATGAAAATAAATAAAACAAGGATACAAAAATCAGCTGCGCGCAAGCTAAAATAAAATGTCCTAAGACTCCAATTAAGCTATAACCTAACGAGCCATAACTTGGACTAATTGCGAATAAAATTAGGATCACTATATATGCATAAGGCAGTCCAATTCAAAAAGCTAGAACTGCTACAACAGTTAGTGAAAAATCAAATTTTAAAAATGATGCTAAAGGGAATGTTAAAAACTTAGAGCAAAAGAAATTAAGCACTAATGCTATAGCTAGTGAAATTCCGCTTAAAGCTATTTTATAGGTAGTTTGCTTCGAATAATAAATTTTAGACATTATTTTGTACCAAAAATTCTATCTCCTGCATCGCCTAAACCTGGTTCAATATATTTATGTTCGTTAAGTCTTTCATCAAGAGCTGCTAAGTAAATATCAAAGTCTTTTCCAAATTGTTTTTCGACATTTTGAACACCTTCTTTAACGCCTACTAAGCATACTAAACTAATGTTAGTGAAGCCATCCTTTTTAAGTCTTTGGATAGCATCCACAGCACTATTACCGGTTGCTAACATTGGATCTACTACAAAAATATAGCTATCTTTAGGAACAACTGGCAATTTATAAAAGTATTCATGTGGTTTATGAGTTTTTTCATCACGATACATACCGATGTGTCCTACTTTAGCTTCAGGAATTAGGTTAAGCAAGCCATCAACCATTCCTAAACCAGCTCTTAAAATAGGTACAAAAATTATTTCTTTATCAAAAGTATAGCCTTCATATTTTTGATTTAAAGGTGTTGTGATTGTTCTTTTCTTACTTTGATAATTTCTTAAGATTTCAAAAACCATTAAAGAAGCAATTTCATTAAGGTTTTTACGGAACACTGAATGATCAGCATTTTTATCTCTCATATTTGTTAATTTAATTTTAATGAGAGGATGTTCTAAAACATGTAACATATTTGCTCTCCTAATTTTATTATTTATTATTAATATATTAATAATACCTTATTTTATCGTTTCATGTCATAAAAGGCATATGAATGTAAAAAATATGAAAAAAGTAACCATATAAGGTTACTTAATCATTATTCATCATCATCGTCTTTGATTCAATTAATTTCATGTTTTGCATTTGGAGTACTTGTTGGACCTGGTTCGCCAGTAAATTTAGTATCATCATCTAATGGAACTTCGCTAGTTGGAGTTCATTGTTGTGATGCAATATTTTGTTGGAATTGTTGATTTTTAGCAGTTTGTTGACCTTTTTGTTGATAGTTAGAATTGTAATTTGGTTGTGAAATAGTCATAGTTTGAGTATTTTCGCCACCATTTTGCATTCTTCTTTGTTCTCTAACTTGAGCATTTTCAAGTGGAATAATAAAGTCAGCTCTAATTTCAAAACTGTTAATTGTTTGTCCATTAACTTCTCTACTTGTTGTGATAATTGGACCTTCAAGTGCTACAAGTGAGCCTTTAGGCACATAGTTAGCTATAAATTCTGCATTTGATCTTCAAGCTACAAATGGAATAAAGTCAGTTACATCGTCGTTGTTAGGTACACTTCTATTAACTGCAATTGATCCTCTTAAATATGAAATGCCTGAACTAGTTTTAGCAATTCTAGGATCTTTAGTTAATCTACCAATAATAAATGATTTGTTGTAATTCATCTTGCTCCTTTATTTAATTTAATTATTAATTAAATTTTATCAAATTTTGACTCTTTTTGCTTTAGGTAATCACATTTTATCACTGCTTTTAATATCATAAGTTTCATAGAATAAATCTAGATTTTGAACTTGTAAATTAGCTCTAAGTTTAACTGGTGCGTGGACATCGCTAAGTAAAAGCATTTGAGCAGTTTCTTTTTTGAATTTACCTCTTCAAATTTCAGCTCAGTTATTAAAGAAATCAACAGCATTAAAATCTTTATTAGCTCGTGCAGCTTCTAAAGCACAAGAGATACCACCAGCATCTGCGATGTTTTCTGAAACTGTTAATTTACCATTACATTTGCCAAATTCTGTTTCTTTATTATCAAAGAGTTCAACCATAGCTTGAGCTTTTTGATTAAAGGTTTTAAAGTCTTCTTTAGTTCATCATGAATTCAAGTTTCCTTTTTCATCAAATTGAGCTCCATTATTATCAAAAGCATGACTTATTTCATGAGCGATAACAGCACCAATGCCACCATAATTTGCCGATTCTGATTGTTTTATAGAGTAAAAAGGTTTATCAAGAATAGCTGCAGGGAAAACAATATGGTTCATAAAAGGATTAAAGTAAGCATTAACTTCAGCGGGTGACATACCTCATAAATTCTTATTTACAGATTGTTTATATTTAGCCATTTCATATTTAGCAAATGTCATATTCATATCAATTAAGTTGCTAATAATGTTGCCACCTTTTTTATAATTCTTAATTTTGTAAGAACTATAATAACTTTGAATTTCAGTTGGGTAACCAACATGAACACCTAAGGCAGAAAGTTTTTCAATAGCTTTAATTTTGGTTGCTGAACTTAATCAGTCATTATTAAAGAGTCTATCTTTATAGATATTAATCATTTTTTGAATCATTTCTTCAACATCTTTTTTAGCTTTTTCACTAAAACGTTCTTTAGCATAATAAGTTCCAAAAGGAATGTTAAATTTGTTGTAAGCCAAGTAAAATGCTGCTTTTTGTTTACTTGAAGGTTTAGCTTGACCACTAATAACTCTATTAAATTCACTAACAATTAATCTTGATTCTTCATTTAAAGCGCTTGAATAACGAATAATCATTTTTAAAAACATTCATGATTTAATATTTTTAAAATTATCTTCATTCACTAATTTATCAATGTTATCTGCGAATTTTGGATAATAAACATTGATTTTTTCAATTGTTTGTTTATTAACAAGTTTTTCTAAAATTGGCTTGTAATTAATATTTTTTGAAGATTTTAAGAATTTATCATAATCATATGGATTATATAAACTTATATAGTTAGACATTTCTAAAGCACTAGCACTATACTCAACTAAACTAAATTCAAAATTTAATGCTTCATTAATAATATTTTGATTTTTATCTTTATCATCAAAATAAAAACTTAACAATTTTTCAGACATTTTTCTAAATGCTGTTAATAAAATTGGTTTCATTGGATTAGCATCATCATAATATGATTTTTCAGGAAAGATTAATTCAGGTCCAGCAAACATTAAAATTTGATCATCCGAGTTTTTAAAATCTTGTCCAATTCCAAATTCAAAAGGTAATGGATAGCCTCTATTAAATAAGTATTCATATTTTTCTAATAAGTCATTAAGATTTCTAATTTCAAGAATTCTTTTTAAGTATGGCACTAAAGGTTTAACACCTAATTCTTCTCTTTTTTCAAAATCTCTTGTCATGTTTGCAAATTCCACATAGTTCAAAATAGTATTATCTTGAATAGCATTTTTAACATTTAGTTTTTCAATTAATTCTGTTGTTTCTTTCATTAATGCTTTTTCATTTTTAATAGCCATTTCATAAAATGAACCAGTTGATCCACGGTCTGCTGGAATTTTTGCTTTTTGAATTCATTCATAATTTATTGCTTCATAAAAGTCATCTTTTAAACTTACTTTTTTGTTTTTGTTATCTTTAATTGTTGCCATGTTTTTCTCCTTTTTTATTCTCTTATATTAGATAGCATATATAAACAAGCTGTTTCAGCACGCAGGATAAATTTTCCTAAAGATACTATTAAACAGCCATTTTCTTTAGCTAGTTCAACTTCTTCTTTTGAAAAACCACCTTCAGGTCCTACAATAATAATTGAATTTGTTTTTAGTTGTTTAATTTGGTTTTGTGTATCTTCATTTTCATAAGCTAAGTATTTTGTATAGTCTTTATATTGAGTTAAAATCTCGCTCAAAGTCATAATATTTGAATATTCAGGTATTACATTTCGAAAACTTTGTTCCGCAGCATTTTTAATAATTTCTTTAAATCTATCTTCTTTTTTCTTTAAGTCATATTTAACTAAAGTTTGATCAGTAAATTTTGTATTCATTGGAATAATTTTAGTTGCTCCAAGTTCTACTGCTTTTTGTAATAGTCATTCATACCGCTTTATTTTTATAATTGGAGCAGCTAAAATCACTTCATTTTTATATTCATGAAAAATATCTTCTTTTTGAACTATTTTTGCTTTTTTATTTTCCAAAAAACATTCATAAAATTGACCTTCATAATTACATAAAAAGTGGTCTTTTTCTAATCTAGCACTTTTAATGTGATTTAATGTTTCATCATTCAAAATGAAGTAATTATCCTCTTTTTTATCGACAAAAAATCTATGCATTTCACCTTTCATATTTAATATTATGTTTAAATTATAATTTAAATTAGTGATTTTGGTATTATATGTGAAAAAAATATGAATAAGTTCAGCACATAGTAAGGCAAAATGATACGATTAGATTTTATTCAGAATGCTGAAAAAAGCTTAATTTAAATCATAAAGATTACCAACTATTATTTGCTTTTAACTAATTAAAGTAAAGATGCTATAACGAATTATATTTTTCCAAAAACAACTATAAAATAGAATAAAAAAGAGAGAAGCCCTTTAACTTTCTCTCATAAATATGTAATAAAATGTTCGATTATAATTTTATAAATTTGTCGTTTAATGCAATATAAAAAGCATTTGTAAGTCTATTTACTGTTACATCAATATCGATATCTTTATTTTTATAAATTAATCTACGAGTTGGAGATCACAAACCACCATGAGGTGTAATCTTTTTTAGTTCATCATCAACCGAGAGCATTAATTTACTAAAACCTGAATAAATACCAATAGTACAATTATCTAGTTTTATTTCTCTATATTTTAATAGAAACGAACAAATAAATAAAACACCAAATATGAAAGCTAAACCTAAAAATGAAGAACATAGCGAAGTAAGAACTTTCGACCAGTCTTTATTTTTTAAAAATGCTAAGCCAAAAAAAGAACCCTACTGAAATGAATAAAGCTATTAAAGCACTTATTCCAAATGTTAGTTTTATTTTAAATATAAATTTTTTTACGTTTGATTTCATAAGTAGTTATTTTATATTAATTGCTTTAAAAATTGATTAAAAAATTCAAGTTTTAGTTCAAGAGTTTTAATCTAATAATTTCATATTTTAACACTACCAAATAGTGATTTTGTTCCTATAAAAAAGTTGTTTTTATACATTTATAATGTTGTATAATTTGTTTATAAATAAAAAAGGAGAAAAACCATGAAAAAGAAATGATTATTAAATTTAGCGGGAATTGCTACATTCTTACCTCTTGTTGCTTCCGCTTGCAATAAAACATCTGACAATAATAACCCTAATGGCGGTCAAAATTCAGGTGGCAACACAGGGGGAAACTCAGGTGGAACCTCAAGTGAAACAGATAAAATAAACTGAGATGATGCGAAAGCAAATATAACAATTAAAAATAACAAACAACCTAAAGATTTATATATCGATGAAGTTTCAAAAAACGACTTTGAAATTTCGGTAGCTAATGGGTTCAAAGGAACAATTAAAGACATTAAAATTGAAAATAACAAAGTTATTGTTTCATATGAATTATCTAAAGGAAATGAAACTAAAGAATTTACAAAAGAATTTACTGGTTTTAAAGAAATAAATTGAAATGATGCTCAAGTATTTTTTGAATTTAAAGATAATAAGAAAGCTTCAGATTTTACAATAGATCAAATTGGTTTTGATAATATTGATGATTTTTTAGACTATGGAGCTAAAAATAAAGATTTTCAATTCTCAATTTTATCTACAGATAAAGATGGAACTGTATTAAAAATAAAATATTTATTAACTTTCGGTTCACGTACTAAAGAAGAAATATATGAAATACCTGGATTTAATCCATCTACTGTTGCATGAAATGAAGCTGAAGTTGTTATTAAAAATGCTGATGAATTAAGACGAGAACTCCCATTAAGTGTTGATTGACAACAAATTCACTTAGTAGATAAATCTTCTAATAAGTTTGAAGCGCGTATCTTGAGTCAAAGCTTTTTAATTCCAGATGATGATAAAGGTGAATTAACTATACAATATGTTTTAACGAAAGATTCATTGACTTCAGGTATTAAGGAAATTAAACTTACAAATATGAGAACTGTTACTAATTCAATTGATTGGTCACAATACACGGATAAAATAAAAGAGGAAATTAATCCATATAATAATAAAGAGGATTCATTACCTTCAGAATATTTTGTATTGCCTGACACATTATATGTAGAGGGAAGTAATGAAATTGAAGTTGTTATTGAAATTTCTGGACATGGATCACTTATTCCGAACGACAAAATGGGAACATTGATTGTTAAATATCGTTTAGAAAATGCTACTACTGGTGAAATTTCACCATTATTTGAATATGTAATGACAGGTTTCCTTACTACTTCACAATCGAAGTTAAGAGAAATATTAACAGAGTATGTAGAAATTAAACCTCTTAAAGATTATGGATTTGAACATGCAGCTTGTGATGTAATGCCTAAAGATCTTGAATATGTTTATAATGGAAACGAAAAGAATCTTAAAATCGAAATATTAGAAACTAATGCTCAAGAACATGAAAGATATGTTAAGGTTAAAGTTAAATTAACACTTGATGGAATTCAATATATTGGTACCAAATCTGTTTGAGGCTTTATGACTAAAGATGAATATATCAATAGACCTCTTAAATATACAAGCACTGATGGAAATACTTATACTTTAAAAAATGGCGTAGTTGTTAGCGTTGAATGAGTTAATAAAGAGAATATAGTTATGCCTAAAGAAGCTACACAACTTAATAAAACAGCTTTTGAAAACAATAAAGAAGTTGAAACTATTGAATTAACTAATGTTGAAGTATTAGGAAGAGAATCACTAGCAGATTTAACAAAACTTCAATCAATTAAAGGCGATAAGCTAAAAAAGATTTTAGCTCGTACCTTTATTGGCAACAAAGAATTAACAACTATTGATACACCTAATGTTATTTATGTAGAATCTGGTGTTTACAATAGATCTAGTTTCGATCGTGTAAAATACTTTGAAACATTTGATTCTGATGGTTTAATCATGATTGGTAAAACAGTTATTGCAATGGATCCTGATTCACCAAAAATTAATGTAAAAGATTATAAATTCCCAGATAAAGTTATATCAGTTGGTGGTGGTGTTTTAAAGTATAACGCATTTGAAACTATCGACATGAATAATGTTGAATATTTAGCAGAAGACAACTTTATTGAATGATATTCTAGTCCAATTAAAAAGATTGATTTAAAGAATGTTAAATACCTTTTTGGAGAATTAGGAGTAGGATCAAATAATTTATTCAAAAATCAAAATCTTGAAGATCAATCATTTAAAGAACTTGAAGAAATTAATTTAGGTAAAATCACCGAAATTAGTTCAGAGATGTTAAATGGTTTGAAATCTCTTAAAAAGATTATCGGTAATGAAGTTACAAAAGTTAGCTCTGGAAATGCCTTAACAAATCTTCCATCATTAGAAACAGCAGAAATGCCTAAAGTTGTTGATTTCATTAACAGTCCATTATCATCAGGATCAGAACATCTTATATATCCTAAAGATGGCTTTTATCTATTTGGTGGCAAGCTAATAGGATATAAAGGTGCTGGCGGTGATATTACAATTGCAAAAGGCATTAAAGCAATTGGCTATGGAGCCTTCAAAAATGCTAAGTTAACTAAAGTAAATTTAAGTGATGTTGAAAGAATAGAAGCTTATGCGTTTGAAGACAATCCTGACTTAACTGAAATTACTGGTACAGATCATCTTACATTTTTAGGTAATTATATCTTTAAAGGCTGTCATAAAATTGAAAAATTTGATTACGATAAATCAAAAGTAAAATATCAAGAAAATGAATGATCAACATTTGATGGATCTAATTTACAAAAATAAAAACCAAAAGAAAAGCACAGTTTAACCGCTGTGTTTTTTGTATTTCGAATTTTTCCTAATTAGTCTATTAAACAGTCAAATAAGGTAAATAATGCAATAAAAAAAAGAGCCACATATAAATGTGACCCACTATTAAATTATTATGTTCAAAAGTCAGGTGTTTGATCGCCAATATATTTTTCAGTGTTCATATTATTACCAAGAATAGTATTAGACGAATTAAATTCATCTGTTCCGCCTGAAGCTATGTTCGAATCAGATTTAGAATCTTCATTGAAATAGCTTCCAATTAAACCAGAATGTATTTGTGATTCATCATTAATACCTGTTGCAATAATACTTGTTGCAAAGAAGTCAGCACGGTCATCTGAAGCATTTACTGAAACCCCAATTTTCTTTTGAATTAGATCGCTCTTAGCTCCAAAAGCTTTGTTAATTTCATTAGTTGCTTCATTAATTGCAGCCATTGTTACTTTAGAATCAAAACTAAAGCAAACTAACATCTTTGAACAGCTTTTAATGTCATTATCAAAAAGTTGATTTGTAAGCGCACCAGTAGTTGCTTTAAGAATTTTATCTTTACCTGAACTCTTGTGGTAAGTAATGATTGCTTCCTTACCATTAGTTAAGACATTTTTTAAATCATTAAAGTCTATATTAATATCAATTGGTTTATATAAAATTTCATAAATTATATCAATAGCATTTTTCAAAATTACATTTGAAGCTTTATTCGCATCAATAAAGTTTATATCCGCATAAATTTCACACATTTTTTGGTTAGAAACTAAGACATATGAATCAACATATTTCTTAAGTTCTTCAATACCGGCATAAGCAATTCTTTCTTTTTCCTTACCTTCATAATTATAAGGAGTGTTTACAATTGCTAGAGTAAGGATACCTAACTCTTTAGCAATTTTACATATTACTGGAGTAGCTCCTGTACCAGTTCCACCACCAAAGCCTGCTGTTAAAATTAACATATCAGTGTTAGCTAATATTTCTCTAATTTTATCAGTGCTTTCATTAGCAGCTTGTTCACCTTTTTTAGGATCTCCACCGGTTCCAAATCCTCTTTGATCATTACCTAATGCAAGTTTATTTGTACATTTATTTTTAAATAGAGCTTGTTTATCAGTATTGAAAGCTCAATATTCAATATTTTCTTTGAACTTATCATTGTATAAATGATTTAAAGCATTGTTGCCAGCCCCACCAACCCCAATCACTTTAAGTCTTACACCATAGTCATTGAAATTATCACTATCAGCTTCAGTTATGATATCGTCTTCATTTAGATTATCGTACATAATTATCATCTCCTTTATTTTTAAGAAAGATTATTTTGCATATTAGGTTTTTTAATAGGGAAGATTTTCTTGAAAAAGCTCACTATCTTATTTTTATTAGTAGGAACAGTATCGATTGTATTGCCGAGATTGTGATTTTTAAGTTCGAAGTTACTTAAGATTAAAGTAGAGCCTAAAAAGCTTAATGGTAAGTTATTCATTTTAGCTTCGCTTTGATCAATAACTACAATCTTAACATTTGGATATAAAGTCTTTCATCTGTGAGTAAAAAAGTCGCAGTTTTCACCGCTTAAAATTACCGTTAAATTACTAAAGTCTAAACCCAATTGTTTATTATCGTTATAAAGCTTTTGAATTGAATTATCGACAACGTTTTGCATGTATTTAAAAATTTTAGCATCTTCAGTGTTATGTTGCAAACTTGAAAAGTATTTTCAGCTTTTTAATAAAGCACTAATCTTAATTTGCATCATAGCAAAGCTATCGTTAAAATCTTTTAAACCTTTTTTAAACTTCTTTTCGTCGAGAAGGTATGAGTTCAATAAATAAGCATTATTATTGATAGATGCTATTGAGGTTAAATGACTTCATGTAAAATTAACCATTAATTTTACCTTGTCATCATTCTTTTCAGCACAGATACTTTGAGTTTCGAGTAAAATCTTGTTAAATGTAATTTTTTTAGCCTTAAATATATCTAAAATCTTTACGACAAGTGTATCTTTTGGACAACATAAATATGATTTATAAGCTCTTAATTCTAAACCATTACGATCTTTAGGAAACTCAGCATAACGCTTCGTTTCACCTAATGAATTATCAAGCTCATATAAGAATGTTTGTGCCTTTAAAATGGCGTCGTTTGGATTTCAGTTTTCAGGTTTAGCGCTATTAATTTTTTTCAAAATTTTATCATTAGCAACATTGTCAACTAAGACGTATTCATATTTATTTTGTTTTAGAGAAACACGGTTCTTTTTGGCTAACATATCGCTAATTATCATTGAATAATAAACTCTATATTCATCTTTTTTCTTTTTGTTAAGTTTTGAATAAAGATAATTTTGAGTTTCTTCAATTAAGGTTTCAACATTTTTAAAATTATTAGGAGTTAGATCAATTTGCTTTTGTCAAACTGTAGCATATAATTCTTCAGTTTCTTCAAGCATTTTGAATGAAATATTAGTTTCATTTAGCAAGAATGTCGCATAATATTTTTTCATGATTTCCTCCTTTTATTTTAATTAGATTAATTTTGTTAAAACTCTTAATTTAGCACTACGACTACGTTTATTAGCTTCTTCTTCCTGTTTGCTAGGATTAATAACTTTCACACTATAATCCTTTACTTCATTAACAGGCATTTTTGATGGTAATTTGTTTTTAATTAAATTACCAAAAAAGTTTTTGATAATTCTATCTTCTAAAGAGTGAAAAGATATAATGGCTAACGACGAGTCTTTTTTTAATAATTTAATAGCTTGACTTAGCATACTTTGAATAGAATCAAATTCATGATTTACTTCGATTCTAATAGCTTGGAAAACTGCCTTACATGGATTTTTTAATTTCACAAGTTTAGCAGGATAAGCATTCCTAATGACATCAGTTAATTCTAAAGTCGAATGAATAGGACGGTTTTGAATGATGGCCTTCGCAACTTGTTTTGCAAGCTTTACCTCAGCGTAATTATTCATGATCCTAATCAAGTCAGCTTCTTGATAATTGTTAATGACATAGTCAGCATCAAGTTCTTGACTTTGATCCATTCTCATATCTAGTCTAGCGTCTTTGTTGTAACTAAAACCACGTTCAGTGTTATCTACTTGTGGGCTTGAAATTCCTAAATCAGCGATGATACCATCAACTTGGTGAATATTTATTTTGGCTAATTCACTTGTTATATTTTGAAAGTCAGAATGAATTAAATAAAAATTCGAATTGATTTTTGATAGACGTTTGCGACTTTCTTCTATCGCAAAAGCATCTTTGTCGAAACCAATTAATTTCCCAGTTGTAAGGTGTTTTAAAATTAAGCTACTATGACCACCCATGCCTAAAGTTAAATCAACGTAAATACCGTCAGGTTTAATTTTTAAAGCATCGATTGTTTCATTTAATAAAACTGGAATGTGTTCATTCTTCATTTTATTTTTCGCTTAATTTTAAAGCTGCTTCTTCAAGTTTTTCATCAGTTACACTAGACAAGTAGTTTTCATATTCATCAGCAGCTCATAATTCAATGAGATTACCCACTCCAATTAAAACTACTTCTTTTTGGATATTGGCTTTAAGCAAGAATTGTTTTGGAATAATAAAACGTGATTGAGAGTCTAATTCAATTTCTTGAGTATTTCCAAGTCATGCTCTTTGGAGCATTCTAGCATTTGTGCTAAATTGACTTTGACTAAGAAGTTTTTCAGCGAATATGTTGTATTCAGCTTCACTTCTTAATTCAATCACTCCGCTTAGTCCGATGGTCATATAGAATTTCGAACCTAAACTGTCCCGCAGTTTCGCTGGTATCGCAACTCTATTTTTTTCATCAACATTCCGATTAAAAGTTCCGTACATTCCACTTTCCTCCACTATCCACCACTATTATACATTTTATTAAATGAATAATGAAACAAAAAGGCACTAAAAATCATAAAATTTTTGTATTTTTTATGGCTATGTGAAAATGTTCCACAAGGCAAAAAAATGAAAAAGTGAACTTTCGACTTGTTTACGGTCTAAAAGCTCACTTTTTGGCTAATTTTTTGACTAAAATTTTGTTTCACATTATTTTTGGAAATTTTTAAGGGTGTGAAAGTGGGGAAAAATTACTTATTTAATTCTCCTAAAACGTCAGTAACATCTTCAACTTTACCGATCAAAGTTAATAAATCACCTTTTACTAAAGTTGTTAAACCACTAGGGAGAATATTTTGGGCTCCTCTTTTAATTAAAACGACACTTACACCTTTATCATACAAACGAATATCCTTAATAATTTTACCTTCGTACTTAATATTATTAAGTACAGTCGTTCCCATTACGAACCCGCCACCGATTTCTTGAAGGTTTTGACTAAAGTTAATAAAGTTGTGGTTTGAAGCAATTAAAGCAGTACGAACACCAGCTTCATATTCAGGTTGAATAATTGTACTAACTCCAATTTGTTTTAAAACACGAGCATGTCTTTTAGTTTGTGCTCTAACAATAATATTTTTAACTCCAAGTTCTAATAAAGCAGCTACGATTTCAATGTTGTCAGGTACAGCAACAACTACTGTATCCATTTCTTGAATATTTAAAGCTTTTAAGCTTTTCATATTAGCGGCATCAGCTACAACGATTTTTTGAGCTACATCAATGAACTCGTTAAGTAGTTCTTCATTCTTATCGATGACCAATAATGATTTATTCATTTTAGCAAGTTGGTTAATAACGGCTGAGCCAAATCTTCCGGCTCCAATAATACAGATGTCTTGACTTTGTTTTTTCATTTTATCTCCTTATTATTTAATTATATAGTATTACCACACTTTTGAATTAAACGCCAAAAGTGTTCAATTACTATTTTTTGCTATATATAATATAATGGTATATTATAGTATGATAATCTCATATTTAATAAAGAAAGACATTTTATGAAATCGAACAAAATATCACGTTGATGAAGAAATAGTAAAATAGGTACCTTTTTTAGAAAGCTTTGAGCTTGAACTAAAAACGGTACGAAGGTTAAATATATACTATTAACATATTTAATAGTTGTTATAATTTTCACATTATTTTTAAATAGTTCAATCACACATAATTTAACCTATACCAAAGATCATAAAATAAGCTTTTGAGACGCCTTTTTCACAGTGTGCTCCGCTTTTAGTGATACCGGTTTAGTATCGCATCCAACTTATATCGCATGGAATATGTTTGGACAGGCTATCATAGCGTTTTGTATCTTAATAGGTGGACTTGGAATTTTCGCTTTAAAAATCTTTTTAATTAATGTTATCTTCTTAAGAGGAAGAACAAGCTTAAGTGATGTCGAGCTTGTAGCCCACGAAAGAGGAAATAGCGACTTTTTCAAAACTAAAAAAATGATTGTCGATTCGATTATCTTCTTATTAACTTTATTATTAATCTCAAGTTTCGGTTTAACATTCTACTTTTATTATGTAACGCCTGGAGCTACTAATGGTAGTCAATTCATTGATTTATTATCAGGCAAACAAGTTACAAATGAATTTATTAGTCCTCAACATAATTGAGACTTAGCCTTTAGATATGGTTTCTTCCATTCAATTAGTGCTTTAAATAATGCTGGTTTTGATATTATTGGAAATAATTCATTATTACCATATTACTCAAATTATGGATTACAAGTTATCTTTATCGTTTTATTTGTAATTGGTGGAATTGGTTATCCTGTTATTCATGACTTCTTTAATTTCATTAGAACAAAAAGTAAGAATAAAGATAAACATTATACCTGAAGCTTATTTACAAAAATCTCTGTTTCAACTTATTTAATTACAACCGTTTTAGGTTTTACCTTCTTAGCTAGCTTTGAAGCAGCCGCTAAACAAAATGTATTCTTAAATACCGATATCAATTATGATCTTTATGGTAATAAAGCACAAAGAGTTTGAGCCTTATTCTTTACAACTCTTTCAACAAGAAGTGCTGGTTTCTCATCGTTTAACTTGCACGATTTAACTCAACCATCATTATGAGTTTTAAGTATCTTAATGTTTATAGGTGCAGCACCTGCATCTACTGGTGGTGGTATTAGAACTACAACAACTGGTATCTTATTCTTAACTATTATTAGTAAAATCTTTAACCGTCCGAGTGTTAGAGCATTTAGAAGAAGAATCGATAGTGAAACAGTTAAAATGAGTACAATCGTTTCAACTATTAGTATTGTGATTGTGTTATTAGTTGGTTTTATCTGTATGTCAAGTTTAAGTACATTTGGTGGTAAAGTTGAAGCTGAAACCTTTGGATCAACTCAAATCTTCTTTGAAGCTTTCAGTGCTTTCGGTACTACTGGTTTATCAACTGGAATTACTTCTAATTTAAATATAGCATCAATGATTGCTTTAAGTGTTTTAATGTTCATTGGTCAATTTGGTATTAGCAGTAGCGTTCTTATTTGAACAAGTAAAAAGAATTACGCATACAAATATGAATACATTTCAGAATCAGTTGCTATTGGTTAGAAAGGAGCATATTTATGAATGAAAACAAACAAGATGAAAAACTAGCAAAATTTGCTTCTTATTCACAAAATAAAAAATTCTTATATCCAATTTTCTTTCTTGGAGTAATAATGCTTTTATTTATTTTAGTAGCCTCAATTGTGCTATTAATATTATGAAAGTGAAACACAATAATAATTGTTTTTACAGCATTAATTGGTGTGTGCTTTGTACTTTGAATGGTATTTGTTGGACCGCTTTTACAGCTTTTAAATTTATCATTTATTCTTTATAGAGGATTACAAAAAGAAAAGAATGTTTGAAAAAGTAGACAACCATATTTATGAGTAATTAAATTCGATATTGCTGTCGCTACCTATGCTTTTAATATGATAAATAAAAATGAACTTTGATTTAACAAAGAAGACAAAAATTATCTATTTAGATTGCTCAGTAGTTATTCAGATGATTATAGCATCTATGAAGATTCTCTTTCAGAAGCTGAAAAAGAAAACGAAAAAGAAATCAAACATCTTGAAGCAAAACTTAAACGCGAAAACAATGAATATGATTATTCTAAGGATCAAACAAAGAAGCCATAAATAATATATATATGTACGAAATTTCTCTTTGAGAAATTTTTATTTTTACTTTTTCGTCTAATTTATAGGCAAATAAGGAAAATAGGTATTTGCAGAGAATACAATCAAATGTACAAACAGTGCGCGATATTTATCTAAATTTTCAATAATAATGCTAAGAAATTAAGCAAATGAATATAGAGAAAGGTATTAAGCAATACTACTAGGATTAAGTATAATAATTAATTAAATATAATATGAAACTCCTAAGTATTTTTTCAAAAAACACCTATTTTATAGTACTATTCGTCAAAAAACTAATAAATTTTGATAAAAAACAGGCAAAAATATTAGTATTTTAGTGTTTTTATATATAATACATATATTAATTTTCCTTATTGGGTTAATTTAAAGGTTTTTTCCCTGAGTTTCCAAGTTGGAGCTCTTTTTTATTACTTTTTTCAGTGTTATTTATATATAAATAAAAAAAAGTTATTTTTTTACATAATTACATTGTAATTTGTGGTATAATAAAGATATGAAAAAAGACAAATGACTATTAATTTCAAGAAAAAATAAGAACTCTACTTACTTATCTTTAGCACTTTCAGGAGGATTTGGCAAAGGTTATAAGAAATCTATCGGTATCGGTACAGTTGAAAAATGAGAAAAATATTGTTCTGATCCAGTAGAAAAAATTAAAAAACTATCTCAAAACTACAATACTGATTGAGATAGAAATATGATAATTAGACAATTAGAGTTAGATATAAGCAAGGTTAAAATTGAAACAAAACAGTTCAATTATGGATATGATTTGTTATACAGTTTCTTAGAAAAATTAAATCCTTTTAAAGATGCTAAAGTATCAAAATCCAAGTATTTAAATGATTTATTAAAATATATGATTTCAAATAGAATTGTAAATCCGGGTAGCATGCTTTCATCCTTTAAAAATAAAGACAAATTCAATATAAATTTAGAAGTTGAAAAGACGACATTTTATAATACTTTAGACTATTTAGCTGAAAATAAAAATAACATTTTAAAGAGTGTTAACGATACATTGATCAAAGATAAAAATAGAAAAATAGATATTATTTGATACGACTCTTCAACGGTATATTTTGAAAGTTTTGTAAGAGAAGGATTGAGATATCCAGGTTATTCTAAAGATGGAAAATTCAAAGAAGATCAAATTGTTTTAGGTTTAGCAACAGATGAAAACGGCATTCCAATTCACTATAAATTATTCAAAGGGAACACTGCTGATGCATCAACATTTATTAATTTTATTTTGGATTTAAAATCACAATATGAATTAAACAAAGTAACACTCATTGCTGATAGAGGAATGAGTACAAATAGAAACATAAGATTCTTAGAAGATAACGATATTGATTACATTTTATCTTATAGATTAAAAGCGGCTTCAAATGACCGAAAGACCTTTGCAATAGATGAATCCGGCTATTTTGGAGACAATAATTTTAAATATAAAGAAACTACTTTTTATTCGTTTTGAAAGAATAGAAGAGCAAACGGACACAAGAGAAGATTGGTAGTAACATATAGTAAAAAAAGAGCATTAAAAGATAAAAATGATAGACAAATTTTAATCGATAATTTTATTAAAAGACAAGATAAAGACGGACTAGTTCATGATCAAGTAATGTTCGGTCAAAAGAAATTTAAATTCTTCGAAAAAGTTGGTGGTAAAGGTTATTACAAACTTAACTATGACAAAATTATCGAAGATGAAAAGTTTGACGGATATTATGCTTATGAAACCTCTAGATTTGATTTATCACCTGAAGAAATTGTGAATTTATATTCAAAACAATGACAAATAGAATCAAACTTTAGAGCTTTAAAAAGTGCTTTAGCTGTAAGACCTATTTATGTATGAAGTGAAAAGCATATTGAAGGTCATTTCGTACTTTGCTTCTTATCTCTTGTTTTATTAAATTTTGTTATTTATTATTTAAACAAAGGTTTGAAAGAACTCGGTGTTGTAGATGAAAAAATCACAATCAAAAAATTACAAGATGTAATAAAAGAAACAATCAAAACATGCAAGATTATTGACGGAAAAATTGAAAGTGAAGAATATATTATTAACGACAACAATAATCAAGCAATTCAAGATTATCAAACATATTTAAGAATTTTAAATGAATTAAAATTTTAAATTATTAAAAACAGCTCATCAAACAGATGAGTTGTTAAAAATTACATTGTAAAAGTTGGAAACTCGGGAAAAACTAATAAATTTTGATAAAAAACAGGCAAAAATATTAGTATTTTAGTGTTTTTATATATAATACATATATTAATTTTCCTTATTGGGTTAATTTAAAGGTTTTTTCAATTTTAATCCATTTACTTGCCCGGCTTTAATTTAGATTTTCTTATATATTAATATTAATATGAATATAAATTAAAATATATTAAAAAAGTCTTTAAAGTGATTTTTCAACAAAAGCGGAAAATCATTTTTTTCACTTATTTCACTTTTTTTACTATAAAACAATGTTTTTTGTGAAAAAGGATTTTTGAAGATATATTAAGATTTATATTAATATATAAACAAGCAACATATATACCAATGAGCCAAAAACATATTTATTTATCAACTTCGCGGATAGTTGCTTAACAAGGAGAAACACAATGAAAAGATTAACTCTTCTATACGATAGTAAAAATGAAGAATATCCATGAGTGTTAAAACACCCCAAAGTAAAAGCTAATTTAGCTCGTTTTAAAACTCGTAAAGATGCTGTTAATTGATACTTATCTTTTGATTGAGAAAGTTACATTTGATTCCAAAATAACAAAGGTATTTTTGGAGGTCAATTAGCATGTATCGAAAATGAACAAGGCACAAAGAAGTACATGATGTGCATTCCTAAAGTATCCGGTTTCGATGGTGAAGAAAAATATGCTGACATCTGTTCAGAATTTAAAATTCACCCAGCCCTTATGACTAGACACTTTTACCAAGATACAATTGATGAGGAATTAAAGAATCTTGACTACATTCAAGAATCAGATCCTCAAACATATTTCCCTGCTGATTTAGAAATGAAGAAAAAAGGCAAAAGCTCATATCTTGACCTTGTTTCTATTAAAGCAGACTTGGAACAAAAGATTGAACAATTACAATCTGAAAAGAACATTGCAGACGAAACAATTTCAAAACTTAAGGACGAATTAAGTCAAGAAAAAATGAACTTCGAAGAAATCAACTGACAAATTGAAGTTCTTAAAAATCGTAATGCTGCAAGTGATTCACAACAAATTGACGTCTCTACTACAGAAACACAAACAGAAGAACCTGTTGTTGTAACTAAAGTAACAGAAGTTAAGGAAGAAGTTCAACCAGCTCCTGCTGAAGAAGTTAAAGAAACTACAGAAGCTGCTGAACCAGCACCTGCTGAAGAAACTCAACCAGATTACACTGAACCTGCGCCAGAACCAGTTCAAGAACAAATCCCAACCCAATCACAATTGGCATACCCTGCACAACAACTACAAGGAGCAACAAACTATTATTCACAACATCCTTACAAAACACAAGAATATTACGCTCCTGCTGTTGTACAACAAAATTACCCTGCTGTTAATACACAACAAATGGGATACATGCAACCATATGCTTCAACAAGTAGTATGTTTGCTTACACAGAACAATATGTTGATCCAGCTGTTAAAAGAGAAAAAATTAAAAACGCATTTATTATAGTTATTTTATGCATTATTATGATAGCTTCATTAGTAGTTATTGGTTACTCAATCGCTGCTTTAGCTTCAATACTCTAATTAGGAGGTCTTTATTATGAAAAACAAAAAAATAGGTTATCTAGGAATTTCAACAGCCATTTTAGGTACAGCTGCTGTAGCATTAGGTGTATCAGCCGCTGTTATTCAACAACAAGATAAAAGAAAATGAGAAGATGGTGTTGCTAGTTTAAAAAATCAAATTACTGAATTAAAAGCTAAACAAAAGACTTTTGAAGAAGAATATTTAAAGAGTCATGACTCTTTAGAAAAATCAATTCAAAGCTACACAAGCTCATCAACAGCAATTAAAGAACAATTAAACTCAATTCTTGAAAATGTTGACAATAGATATGCGATTTTTAATTCATTAATTACTAATACAATCAATGGCTATGAAAGACTTTTAAAAACTCAAGACAAGTATTCATATAAAACTAATGCATGAAATAAGAAAACTCCTCAACACAAACAATTGGAACAACTTTCAGTATGACCAACTGAAGAAAAAATTAATAGTGCAACCACAGATCAAGCAATTGAAGACCTTGCTAGACAAATGAAAAATATTTACAAAATGAACGATTTTAACTTCGATAAATATGTTAAATCGTCAGATATTTCATTAATTATTCTAGAAGGATTCATTAGAAATTACTACTTGGGTAACTTCTTTATGTCTTTAGCTAGCAAGGAAGAACTTAAAGAAATTCCAAATTACTCAACTATAGAAAGTAAAGCTAATGCTGTTAGAACTATTTTTGACGAAACAAATGCAGATAGAAACTTTTCTGACTTAACTAACAAAGCGTCAAAAGACAAACCAAGTTTTGACATTAGCAAAATGAAAATGGATCTTATCCAATTTCAAAACAAAGTTTATGAATTAGGAGACAATGGTACCTTTATCCAAAAAGCTATTATTGAAGCTATTAAATTCATTAACAGCAGTGCTAACAAAAGAGGTAAAGAAGTTAATGATAAAGATAAAGTATTTAAATGATTTGCTGCTAACACAAGTAATACTGCCATTACATCTACCCAAAAAATGTTAAATACTTCAATTCAAAGCATTAAAAATGCTTCAATTACAGATGAAGATATTACAAACATTCTTAACCAATTCGTACAAAACTGAACAAATGGTGAAGAAAACAGAACTGGTAAAGATTTATTAGAAAATTCTAAGAAAATTTTTGAGTCTCTAACTACATCACTTCAAACAATGTTCTCATCATTTGAAAGACTTAATTCATCATCAAGAACATTAGGCGAATTATTATATAAAGAAATTCAAAGTATTAAAACTAATATTAATATTATTAATGAAGTGTTGCTTAATGCAAAAACCTCAAAAATTAATGCTGCTATAACTAAAGAACCTAACTTCTTAGTTGATAATCACGAATGATTTGGTAAAACTGTTAAAAATGTTACAGAAATGAAAAACATTTTAAATAGTAGTGCATTTAAGATAAATGAAAAATTACCATTAGCAACAATATTAAATGCTGCTAATGAAATTGCATCTGAATCATCAAAAACATCAATTACTTCTCTTTACAATGAATTTATTAGCAACATTAAAGAAGAATTTAAAGATCTTTATGCTACATATACTGAAAAATGAGCAAACGGTACTGGCTCAGGATGAGTAAATGGTGAACAATGAGGCGAAAATCCTGATGAAAAACCTGTAGCATTTATGGATACAAAAGAAATTAAAGCTTTAAGCTCTGATATTGTAAATCCAGCTGATGTTATAAATACAAATATTGAAGCGATCGCTAAAATCACTGGAAATAGTGAAGAAGAAGAAAGATCAACACTTGAAGAAATTTCTAAATCAATTAATACATATGTAAATACAATTACCAAAATGAACGAATTGTATCCTAAATATAAAGAATACTACATTACACAATTTGGAGCATTTTTAAACAAAGCTAAAGCAATTTATGATAATGCTGTTCAATCAGCAAGTATCAAGAGTTTTGAACAATACAATGTTAAAGTTGCATTATCAAACTTATGACAACGTGTATTTGAATCATTTAGAAACACAGGAAACATTTCATTAGACTCTTTATCATGAGATTCTGAACTCCAAAACAAGAAAATTAGTTATTTAGAATTCGTTAAAAAATACATTGATGAAATTAGTAAATCATTAAATTCTATCGCTACTGCCAGAGCAATTAATTTTGATACTGATGAAGCTTTCCTTGCTAAAGATAGTGTTAAAAAATTAATTGATACAACAAACGAAGAATTATTTAAGAAAAGCAAAGTTTCAGAAACTATTAACTCTTTTGCGAAAGTTACTGATTTTGAAATCCCTGCAATGGATTCAATTACAGGCTTATCAAAAGTATTTGATAAACTTGCAAAATATGTTTCAAGTTTATATGATATAGTACAAAATAAATATACATATAGTAAGAATGTAGCTGGTGCACCAGTATCTATAGTTAATGGTGGTGAATACAAGAGATGAGTTTTGCCAAAACCTGCTGAAGGTGAAAAATTCATTCTTAACTACAACAAAAAACTTATCGCATTAAATAAGAGAACATTCTTAGATAAAGTTCAAGCTAAAAAATATGAAACTCAAACTAATGAAGAAAAACAAAAAATCATTGAAGAATTTGGATTTTTAGACGAAGTTGATTCAAATGGTAAAAGTTTATTTGATATTTTCTACAATTTAATTAAAGATGAAAATAAATTTAGTAAATATAATCAAGAAATTATTTTGAATAAACTTGATAAAGCAAACAACGAAGATTTAGCTAATGATTTTGAACAATTAATACCATTAACAAATCAAGTATATGCTTCAATGCATGATATGTTCTTATTCATTCAATATATGAACCACGCTAGATATGATCGTCAAAATTATGCCTTAAGTAAAGAAGTCTTTAATTTTGCTGGTGATGAACCTTCGATAGGTAAACCTTGAGCAATTAATTGATACCCAGATCAAAAAGGACCAGGTACAACTCCAGTAACATATTGATTAAAATATGGAATACCATACAAATTTGCTTTCAATGGTCAAGTTGCTGATTGACAACCATCAGTTAATTTCTCAATCTTTGAGAAAGATAAAACATCTGGAGAATGATTGCGTTATGAAAAAATATTAAATAGCTTATATTTAGATAACAACAGTTGTGACATAAGAAATAATGTGGGTAAAATCCAAGCACCTGATGTTAATTTAACTAAATATAAATACAAATTCGATTTCGATCACTTTAAAAAAGAAAATCCAAGCTTGTTCTTTGGTTTTGATCAATATTCTAAATTATTATATTGAACACCAACTAAATATTTCGATGTAGAACATGATTTTCAAGTACTAGAATTAGACTCTGAAAACAAAGTAAATAGAAAAATTACATTTAAATCTACATTCTTCGATATGGTATGGGATTTTTCATCAGATGTTAAAGATAAAATTACATATGATGCTTATTCACTATTTACATATTTAGTAACTCATACATATAACTACATTAATCGAGAAGGAATAAATGTAAATATTGCTCAAGACTTTCGTAGTTTCCTTAATAACGACAATTTAACAATAAATTGAAAAGGTCGAGCATGAATGAATGAAGATAATGAAGGAAAAGAAGATGGAGATACAATCGTTAAAAAAGTTGATGTATTGGGGAGACCTAAATGACACTTTGCAGATGATGCGCCATATTGTTATCGTTTTGAACTCCCACTTAGAGCAAAAATAAAATCAAACTATATTGACGGTAAACCTAATGATGTATTTGATTTAACTGCTACATCTATTTTCGAATTTGATGGTTTGGGATTATCTTTATTACTTTATCATTCTGATCCATTAAAACAAACTCCATTTAAACTTGATAATCCATTCAATAATAATGAATTATATGAATATCCATTCTTCAATTCAAAAAATAGAGATTCATATGTTATTAATTACAAATATGTAGATCCAACAGGTTTAAAAGATAAATAATGTATTTGCACATCGAAACAACACAATATTTTTAAAAAATAAAAAATCTAACAAATACTTAATTCAAAAAAGGAAAAATCATTATGGTTTTTCCTTTTTCTTTTTCTTTAAATTCTAAAAATGTAAGGCATTATTGAGACAGCTTAATTTCCTGAGTTTCCAAGTTGGAGCTCTTTTTTTATTACTTTTTTCAGTGTTATTTATATATAAATAAAAAAAGTTATTTTTTTACATAATTACATTGTAATTTGTGGTATAATAAAGATATGAAAAAAGACAAATGACTATTAATTTCAAGAAAAAATAAGAACTCTACTTACTTATCTTTAGCACTTTCAGGAGGATTTGGCAAAGGTTATAAGAAATCTATCGGTATCGGTACAGTTGAAAAATGAGAAAAATATTGTTCTGATCCAGTAGAAAAAATTAAAAAACTATCTCAAAACTACAATACTGATTGAGATAGAAATATGATAATTAGACAATTAGAGTTAGATATAAGCAAGGTTAAAATTGAAACAAAACAGTTCAATTATGGATATGATTTGTTATACAGTTTCTTAGAAAAATTAAATCCTTTTAAAGATGCTAAAGTATCAAAATCCAAGTATTTAAATGATTTATTAAAATATATGATTTCAAATAGAATTGTAAATCCGGGTAGCATGCTTTCATCCTTTAAAAATAAAGACAAATTCAATATAAATTTAGAAGTTGAAAAGACGACATTTTATAATACTTTAGACTATTTAGCTGAAAATAAAAATAACATTTTAAAGAGTGTTAACGATACATTGATCAAAGATAAAAATAGAAAAATAGATATTATTTGATACGACTCTTCAACGGTATATTTTGAAAGTTTTGTAAGAGAAGGATTGAGATATCCAGGTTATTCTAAAGATGGAAAATTCAAAGAAGATTCAAATTGTTTTAGGTTTAGCAACAGATGAAAAGGCATTCCAATTCACTATAAATTATTCAAAGGGAACACTGCTGATGCATCAACATTTATTAATTTTATTTTGAATATAAAATCACAATATGAATTAAACAAAGTAACACTCATTGCTGATAGAGGAATGAGTACAAATAGAAACATAAGATTCTTAGAAGATAACGATATTGATTACATTTTATCTTATAGATTAAAAGCGGCTTCAAATGACCGAAAGACCTTTGCAATAGATGAATCCGGCTATTTTGGAGACAATAATTTTAAATATAAAGAAACTACTTTTTATTCGTTTTGAAAGAATAGAAGAGCAAACGGACACAAGAGAAGATTGGTAGTAACATATAGTAAAAAAAGAGCATTAAAAGATAAAAATGATAGACAAATTTTAATCGATAATTTTATTAAAAGACAAGATAAAGACGGACTAGTTCATGATCAAGTAATGTTCGGTCAAAAGAAGTTTAAATTCTTCGAAAAAGTTGGTGGTAAAGGTTATTACAAACTTAACTATGACAAAATTATCGAAGATGAAAAGTTTGACGGATATTATGCTTATGAAACCTCTAGATTTGATTTATCACCTGAAGAAATTGTGAATTTATATTCAAAACAATGACAAATAGAATCAAACTTTAGAGCTTTAAAAAGTGCTTTAGCTGTAAGACCTATTTATGTATGAAGTGAAAAGCATATTGAAGGTCATTTCGTACTTTGCTTCTTATCTCTTGTTTTATTAAATTTTGTTATTTATTATTTAAACAAAGGTTTGAAAGAACTCGGTGTTGTAGATGAAAAAATCACAATCAAAAAATTACAAGATGTAATAAAAGAAACAATCAAAACATGCAAGATTATTGACGGAAAAATTGAAAGTGAAGAATATATTATTAACGACAACAATAATCAAGCAATTCAAGATTATCAAACATATTTAAGAATTTTAAATGAATTAAAATTTTAAATTATTAAAAACAGCTCATCAAACAGATGAGTTGTTAAAAATTACATTGTAAAAGTTGGAAACTCGGGAAAAATATAAGGCATTATTGAGACAGCTTAATTTGCTAATTAGACTATTTAATAGCTATTTTGGGAATTTCTTTCTAACTTAAGGACACGATATACCTAAATAATCTTTATTTATTTTTTACTTAAATAATTATTAAATTGAATAATTATTTATCTCATAAGAAAACTAAAAAAGATATACCCTTTATAAAGATATATCTTCTTATTTTTAAGACTATACTTTAATTATTACAATCTAATAGCTTATCTTTTGCATATTGCTGAGACATAGCAAACGAACTATATTAACTATAAGTATAGTTTCGCATTTTTTAATAGCTAAAAAATTATTTTATTAATCTTAAATACTAAGATTGTCTCAAAAGATTTTTTATTTTTTCAATGAAAGCTTCACATTTAGTTAAAAGATCATCGAGAGATTCATTTGAAAGGAAGATTTTACTTTCTTTAAATGAATTAAATTTGAATATTTCACTAATAAGACTTGTGTATTCATCTTTCAATTGATTTGCTATATTTGGTTTATTAGAAAGAGCATAAGCATAATCGGAAATCACTATGTTTTCTGCTTCTAAAACTTTTTTGTATTTATCATTATCAAATCTATAACTTGTCGCAATTTTTTCTGTTGTATCATTAATAATTTTTAAATTGTTTTGAATTTCTTTAGAAAGTTCATCGTTTATTAAATAATTATTTTTTTCAATTCCTTTTAAAATATCTTCAATAATTCTTAATGAAGTATCAATGGTGGTAAAATGCTCTTTATTGCTTTCATTATTATATAATGAACTTGATTTATAAAGATTAAACAATTCTTTTGCACTATTGAAACGTTTTTCTATATCATAATAGTTTTTAATATTTACATCTTTGTTATAAAGATATCCGATTTGAAGGAATAAACTATCCAAATCTAAGTCTTTAATCGATTCATAAGGATTAATTTCATATTTTGGTAAACTGGCTTCTAAATTATTAATTTGTTTGGTTATTTCATCTCTATAAGCTTTATTTTTTTTTATTTTCTGGATTATCGTTTAAAGCTTTTTTGGCTAATAAAATTAATTTATTAATAACTTTAAGTGAACTAATTGCATCTTTTTGAGCGAACGATCTAACTTTAGCTTCAAAAATAATTCTTAATTGAAGTATTGAGTTAAGTTTAGCTTCGATTGTTTCGATTGTTGTATTTTCATCTTTATATCATTCGTTTCAAGTATTAGCTAAATTACTTATTTCCTTTTTGAATTCTTCATAAGATTGTAATAACTCTCCAGTTTTATCTTCTTCAAGAACCTTAAAGAACTGAGCTGGTGAGTTTATAAAATTAAAATTCTTTAAAATTTCTTTAGAATAAACAAAAATTAATTTTCCTTTTTTATCTGTATTTATTTTACCTGCATAATGCTCAACTTTAATTGATAAAATATCGTCTAAGACTGATTCTAAATTATTAATTTTTGTTTGACTTTCGCTTATAAAGTCTAAAATTTCATTAAAACTTTGACATAGCACTAATTTTTCGTAAATTTCATTTGTAACTTTTCAAACATGCCCAATTAATGGACTATTAGAAAAATACATTTTATAAAACATTTCTTTTCTAATATTTGAAACTCTTGATATTAAACTCATTAAATCTTCATAAATCTTTTTCTGATTTGCCGAAAGATAATGGGTGATTTCATTATATAAAGAATTATATAATAAAGTATATGCATTATCTTTACTTGTGTAGTAAGGCAAGTACTTTTCAATTTCTTTAATTTCATCAATTGATAATTCTGAGTTTATATCTTTTAATTTTTTTAATATATTTTCTCAAACACCTAATTTTAAAGATTCTGGTTTTTTAGCATTTTCGAAAATAAATGTTTGTAAAACATAATATTTCCCTTCATTATCAGTAGCATAACTTTTAGAATTTAAATTATAGTATTCATGATTTTGTTTAATTAAGGAATCTATTAATTGATTGATCATTTTTGTGTTTTTCTTTAGAACTTTTATAACACTTTCATCAAAATTAGTTGAACTATATTCGTCATACTTGCCGTCTTGAATAGTTTTATTTGCAGCATCTAAAGTAACTATATCTTTATTGTAATCATTTGATTGTTTTATACTATCAAAAATTAAATAATCTAGAACAGAGCGTCCGTATCTATTAATATGACCCGAAGGTTCAAACCTAGCCGATTGATAGATTAAAGGACTCGATTGAGTTAAAAACCTTTCAAGTAATTCTTTTTGTTTAAAATAAGGACTTGCTTCTTTTATTAATGTTTGAATGTCAACATTTTTTCCACATGAAACAGTAGCTATTGGCATAAGTGCTGTTGGTAAAACAGTAGCTAAAGCTATTAAATTTTTTTCATTTTTCTCCTTTTAACTTTTTGAAAGTATTATACTTTTTATGTGAACTGAACTTCAAAAATAACGATTTTTTTAAAACAAATTAATTATTGGAAAAACATTAAAATTCTTCTTTTTTAAAAGAAAAAAACTATAATCATCTTGGGTAGATTATAGTTTTAAAATTTTAAAATCTTTGCGTTTAAATGACGTCGAGATTTTTTGATTCTATTTCTAAAAGTCATTTATGGAAAAACTCTAGAATTTCATCGTTTTGAACAACAATATTCTTTAATGTTTCATCATCTGGATCAAACTTAATTAAAGCTTCTTTAAGCTTAAAAACTAAGTCATCAAGCATTCTATAAAAAGAATAGCCTCTTTTAAATCATTGATATATTTCTTTCGAATATGACTGACTAGAATCAAATTTAAAGTGAATACAAAATTGCTGAAAATCATTTAGCTCCTTGTCTTTTAAAATTTCAGTTTTGTATTCTTTTTGGTTTATTGAGAAACATAAACTTCCATCACTTTTAATAATAAATGCAGCATCGTCATCAGGCGAAATAAATTGCCTTTTGTTTTCTTCATTAACAGCAACATAAAACTTATTTTGAAATTGTACAGTTGATGCGTATATCTTTCTTTTTATTGTTAAGTAGACACTACATTGACTTTCATCCATTTTCGAAAATATATTTTTCTTGTGCTCATAATCTTTTTTATTTCTTTTATTATAAGCTTGAATGATTTCTTCTTTATTGTGAATAAAATCTTCAAATGTTTTTATTTTCTTTAAATGTAAATATGGAGGTAAGAATTGTTGTAGAGAATTATTTGCTCTTTCAACATGAGGTTTAAAAATGACAATACTAGAGCTTTGGAGTTCTATACCTTTTGAATTTAAATACTGTTTTAAAGGCGTATCCGAATAATCAGTACCTCAAAAAGTTCTTCTTTTATCAGTTCTAATTATTTTTGGTTTACCATAATTTCTAAATAAATCTTCCAATAATTTCATATAGCCTAGATTAGTCTCTTCTTGTTCAATATGTACTGCTAAAACTCTTGAAGTTGATGAATCTACAGCTACATAAATATTAGATTTTTCGCCATTCATTCAACGATGTTCACAAGCATCAAGTTCAACTATTTCACCAAAATCAAGGTTATTATCTCTACATTTTCTTGCTTTAAACATTGTCGTTTCCATAGTTTCATTATATTTAATTAATCTTTTTATTGCTATTACATCTCCATTATTTTCTTTAAGTTTTCTTAAATTTTCTCTTGCTTTTTTCTTTGTTTTCTTGGTCATATTTTTTGAATAAAAACCCTTAGCAACCAGATTCTTTATGAATGATTTATAAGTCATATTGTTCTTGTCAAAATCTTTTAAGCAATAATCATAAAAAAATATTAATGAAACAGAACAATCGCATTTTCGGTCATATACATCATCAATAAAAGTGAGATATTCATTAATCAACTCATCAATCCTATTAGTGCTAATTTTTCTATGGTGTTGATTACCTTTATTTTTATGAGAAATAATTAAGCAATTGTTTAACACTTTATCTCTAAGTTTCTTTGCTGTATGCCAATTAATTTGCAAATATTTACTAATTCAAGTGATGGATTTATTCATATTTTTTGCTATAAATTCTAATCTGTACTCATTTCTAAGTTCATAATTCAGAACAATTTATTTTTTCAATTTTTTTCATAGCATAAATAAAGATACCAAAAAGTTAAAAATTCGTTATTTTTGAAGTTATTATAAGTATCGTATTTTTGAAGTTCACTTCACATTCTCCTTTTAACTTTTTGAAAGTATTATACTTTTTAATTTTTAAATTTATAATTTAAAATTTGTTATTAATATTTATTATAAATTCCAATTTTAAAAGTCCTAATTTTGCGTAAAATCAAAAATGTTACAAAAATTATAAATTATTACCAAGAAAAGCTTTAAAATCCTAAAAAAATTTAAACGAAAATACCAAGTTTTGTAAAAAACTTGAGTTTTTTGCTTACTTTTTTCCAAAAAAGTAAGTGCCTTTTTGTCAAACTTTTTAGCACATAAAAAGTTTGGATTAGAAGCGAATGCTTCTCTTGTAATTATTTATAAAATCCATAACAGGAGTCAAATCTTGACCGTAGTAAGGGTCTATAGACTTGCCTTTTTTAAAATACCGTCTTAATAACCTGTGGCAGTTTTCGATAGAGCCTTTTTCTCCCGAACAATATGGGTGACATTTATATATTTGCTTAATACCTGGCACTTCATCTAGTTTCGCATTTTCACTACCATTATCTATGGTTAGCGAATCTATTGTCAAGTTATATTTTTGCATTAGGTATATCAGCCCATCTCTAACACCAGTGCTAGTCCGCCGTACCATATGAAAATAGAAGCGTCTAGTCTTTCTATTAATTAGCGTTACGAAACAACATTGATCAGTTTTTGAACCAATAACAGTATCTAATTCATAATCATTATCTCTAAGTCTTTCATTGATTTCTGTGCTGCGTTGATCAATGCTAACTCCAATCTTTTTAAGCTTTCGACTGTCTCTTTTTGGGGGTCGTTTTTGTTTAATTCCTTTGGTGGATAAATTGACCAAAATGCCTATTTCAAGGTCTTTAAAGACTCTTTGTGATATCAAATTATATACCATAGATTTTGAAGGTTTATAGCTGTTTGGATACTTTTCTTCAAATCTTCTTAATATTTCGTTAGCGCTTAGCTTAGGCGTTCTTTTTGCTAAATCTTTATTATTTCTATTTTGGGTATAATCATCAAAAAGCTCTGTTCAAAAATTTCTAAAATCTTGATATTGTTCTATTTTCTTTTTTGAATATGCTATTCTTTTACTTTTATCAAAATTAGCAACATTTATCATAAATTCATCAAGATTTAAATAACGAACTTTTTTAATTTTAGCATCACAACAATCACAGGTTTTTCTATCGCCTTTGCCTAAATATATTCCTTTTGAATATTTAAATAAAAACCTTTTAATCGCTTTAGTCGATATTTCAATATTTTGAGATATTTCTTTTAAAGATTGAAAATTTAGTAATCCATATATTATCTGAAACACTTCTGCAAAACCGATATGGTTTTTGTGTGTCGAGTAGTTTTTCGAGCGGCTTAAAATTTCAGAGTAATTCTTATCAACAGCGAAATGAATTTGTGAAGTTTGAATTTTGTTATGCACATTTTTACTTCTAACCAAAGTACAGAAAATTTTTTTATCGTTTTTCATATATAATTATGTTGTCCTTTCTTTTTATCATTTTTATTTTACCAAAAGGACAGAAAAATCCCGACATTTTCAAATGTTGGGACTTTTATTTCTGGAATGAATATTATTAATATTTATGCTTTTTTAGTAAGTTTATTTCCAATATTTATAATGCTATATTTTGTTTGAGCATATATTATTGCTTGATATAAATGTTCTTTTTCTCTTTCACCAAGTGTTTTTTTGTTTTGTGTTTTTCTAATTTCAATTATTAAATCATCTAAAGAAATACCTCTTGATTGTTCAACGATTACATTAATACCACAAGCTAATTCGGCAATTGGAATTTCGTTAAATTTTCTGTATCTTTCATCATTAGTGAACTTTCTATATTCTATTTCTTGATTAATTGAAATATCATCATATTCATTAATGAATGATTTGAATCTATGAAAAACTATTCTTTTTACATCATTTTTATTGAATTGTTGGAATTCTTTTCTTACTCTTGATGCAATATAGTTAATATTAACAGGTGATTCTTTTTGAATTAGCTCTACAACGAAATTATTAAATCATAAACCTTTAAGACCAGCTATTTTATATTCTTTAAACATATCTTCTATTTTAATAATTTCGCGTTCTTTAACTGAAGTGAATTCATTAAAATCAATTAGGTTTTCAACAGGTTTAGCACTAATTAATTGTTCATTAAACGAACTTTTAGATTCGTATTCAGAAAGAGCTTTTTCAATAGCTTCAATTAATCTTCTTTTTTCTGTTATTGGATCCATAAATCAATCTGTCGATCATATTCTGTAGAATTTTCAACCATGTTTTTCAAGAACTTCTTGTCTAATTCTATCTCTATCTCTTGCATTTTTACTTGAGTGATATGAAGCACCATCACATTCAATTGCTAAGAAGAAATCTTTATTTGTTTTATGTTTTAAAGCAATATCAATTCTATAGTTTGAACAACCGACTTGTTGTCCAATATCATATCCTTTAGAAGTTAAGAAACTACATACTTCTTCTTCAAATGGACTTTCACTAATAGCATTTTCATTGATAATATTATTATCAATAACATTAATCATACCTTTTTCAGCACCTTCAAGATATGATCTAAAAATTTTAGGTCCGATGTTCTTACTATCTTCACTAATATCAAAATAACGAATTGAACTTACAATTTTTAAATTAATTCTTGCTCTAGTAATAGCGACATTTAATCTTCTTTCACCACCTGCTTTATTTAATGGTCCAAAGTTATTAATGAATTTATTATCAGCATCATAACCGAAAGTTACACCAAGAATAATCGTATCTCTTTCATCCCCTTGAACATTTTCAAGGTTTTTAACGAATAGAGGTTCTCTTTTATCATTTTCTCTTAATTCTAAGTATAAAGCGTGATCATCTTTAGCTCTTTCTTCTAATAAGTCTTCAATAAGAGCTTGTTGTTTAGAGTTAAAGGTTACTATTCCTAATGATCTATTTGGCCATTTGGTTAAATGTTCGCAAATTAAATCTACTATTTTATTTGCTTCATCTTTATTAATACCAGCTTTTCTTTCATATACTGCATTTTTAAGATATATAAATTCAATTCTAGAGTTTTCAGAAACTTTATTAACTGATGGGAAAGTTGTTAAACGATTATTATAGAATTTTCAGTTTGAGAAATTAATTAAATCTTCATTTTTACTTCTATAGTGTCAAGTTAACATATTTTGAGGGAAAAATGCTGCAGCATAATCTAAAATACTTTCGAAGTTTGAAGGAACTTCAGAATTATCACTATATCCATCATCCTCTGAATCAAAATCGGCTGCAAAGAAGTTGGTTGGAGGCATTTGTTTTGAATCACCAACGATTATAACTTGTTTAGCTCTACCAATAGCACCTAAAGCGTCTCAAGGAAAGACTTGTGAAGCCTCATCAAAAATAACTACATCAAAAAGATCTTTATTAAATTCAAAGAATGTAGAAACAGCTACAGGAGACATTAAAAAGATAGGTTTTAATGTAAAAATTAAATCCGGTATTTCTTTTAATAGTTTCCGAATCGGTAATTTTCTTGATTTTTTACTTTTTTCTTTAATTAATTTCGATTGATCACTACTTAACGTATTAAATTGAATTACAGGTGTATTAATTCTTAGAGAACAAATAACTTTTAAGCGATTAAGTTCAAAAAGCACTTTATCTTTATTCTTGAAAATTTCAATGTATTTATCATGTTCAAGTCTATTTAGTTTTTTAAGTTCTAGATTTTGATTGAAGAATAATTCTAATTTTTGTGTTAAGAATGATTTTTCATATATTGAAGAAATACTTGATTGAAGATTATTTATTTTTGAAATCATTTCAACAAATGGTCTCAAACCAAGAGAATTTATTAAAACAAGTTTTTTAAAGAAACTATTTCAAAACTCTATAGTTGAATGGTTTTGTTTTTGATCATATAATTTTTCATAAAAGTCTTCTAAAACAAAGTTATCTATTGAAATATAATCTTTGTTAAAATAGGTTTTATATTCATTATATAAACTCATAAAGTCTTCATATCTTTTTGAAAAAACAGAATTTGTTATTCTTTCCACATAAGCTTGAAGTCTATCAAATTTTTCACTAGATTCATAGCTATATTCAATTAATCAATCGAATAAATTTAAAGTTGATAAAAGATTTTTAAAATGTTCGTTTAACTTGAATAAATCATCGTTTTCTGAAATTGGATAGAACTCATTAATAAGAGACTTATGATTTCTTATTAATTGTTGATTTTTATAAACTATTAAAACTTTTGATAATGCTTCACATAATTTTGAATATGGAATTCTTTTTACATTAAAATGAGCCTTAATCTTTTTTAAAGATTTTTTATATTTTGAACTAAAAATTCTTTTTAGAATATTCTTTGTATTTTGTACTATGTTAATATCATCTGCTAAATCTTCTTTATAAATAGATGTATTAAATAATGACGATAATTCCTGTTTTATAGAGTTATTTGTATTTGTCAATTGATTAACTTGATCCAAGTTTTCAATAATAGATTTTAATTTAGTTAAACTAAAAATATTTCTATTAAGTTTCTTAAAATACAAAATCGCTTTAAAGAATGGGTCAATTTGTTTAAATTCTAAAATATTATTTATATCAATTTTTAACTCATTATCTATGTCTTGAATATATTCTCTTAATGAATCGAAAGTATTAATTAATGAATCGATAATATTGAATAATTTGGTTTTATTTTCAATGCTATGATTATCTGAATCGTACCCATATCAACTATTAGACATATAGTCTCAATCCATTTCATGTAAGTATTTTCAAAAATATCTAATTCATGTTTTAACTCTTTTAAATTATCTAAGTTTAACTTTTCAATATCTTTAATATAGAAATTCAAAATAGGACAATCTTTAAGTGTAGAAATTCTTGATATAACTTGATATGGAGTAACATTTAATTCATCAATATTAGTATGAATGGTTTTAGTGTAATAATTTAACTTTTCAAGTGCATTTTTAAGTTCCGCTTCTTCTTCACAAATTTTTGATTCATCCAAAGTTATTTCATAATTAGCGTTATCTATGTATCTTTCATAAAGTTCGTCAATTACAGTGTTTTTATTAGTTTTAACATCATGTAATTCAAGGCAGAAATCATTTAATTTAACTTTTCTTAAATTATTAGCAACCACATTTAAAGCTGCTAATTTTTGTGAAACAAATAAAATTCTTTTTCCTTTTGCTAAAAATTCAGCTATTAAGTTTGTTATAGTTTGACTTTTTCCTGTTCCTGGCGGACCTTGAATAATCATTGATTCACCATTGATTGCTCTAGCAATAGCTTCAACTTGGCTTGAATCAGCATCTACAACGTTATTTAATTTATATTCATTATTTTGTTCAAATCATTCATCCATATTAATTGGAGAAGGACTATTTGGTTCATCTAATTCTAGTTCTAACAATTTACGAATATTGCTGTTTTGTAGTAGAATATCGCTATTTTGGTCTAAGTCTTTGTACATATTTAATTTAGTAAAATCAAAATTACCAAGAGCACATTTATCTACAATTTCGAATGATTCTTTATTCATAAATAATTCTCTTAATTGTTCTAAATATTCACTAAATGTTAAAGTTGGATTTGCTTCAATTAAATCTTCATATTTTAAAAGGTCAATATTGTAATCTTGCTTTAAAGCATAAATTAAAGTAGAGTTAGTTTCAATTGAATCTTCAATAGGTTCAACACTATAAATTGCTTTTGAACCGAGATCTTTTTTATTTATCGTTACTGGAATAAGCGATAGAGGAGAAAAGTTTTCATTATAAACAGTATCTGAAAAATTTCACTTTAAAAAACCGAAAGCGATATAAAGTGTATTTATACCTCTTTCTTCAATATTGGTTTTTGCTTTAGCGATTATATTTTTGATGCTTCTTTCTTCTATATTTTTCTCTTTATAAAATAATAACTTGTCAAGTGTTAAAAGATCATCATAACCTTCATCGATTAAGATGTCTATGATGTTATTTTTATTAAATTCATAATCGTTATTATGTTCATTTATTTTTTTAACATAATCAGATAATATAACTATTTCTTTAGATCTACCTTTGCTAATACTTTCAAAAATTTCTTCACAATTTTCATTGTAAAAAATAGTACTTAATGCAGTTTCTTTAAAATTTATTAAAGGATTTGTTCTTGTAATATTCAATAATTTTTCTTTTCATTTATCTAATATATTTTCTGACATATAATTTAACCTTTCTTATTCATTATAATATTAATAAAAATTATATATCAATTAGGTATTAGTTTTATAAACTAAAAGCTTGCAATGAATACATGAGATTCGATAAATAAAGATTGCTACACTTATTATCAAAAGCTATAAAATATCAACAAAGATAGTTGAAAAACATGCTAAAAATTACATTGTAAAAGTTGGAAACTAAAAAAAGACACTCCCTCCCGAGTTTCCAACTTTTACAATGTAATTTTTAACAACTCATCTGTTTGATGAGCTGTTTTTAATAATTTAAAATTTTAATTCATTTAAAATTCTTAAATATGTTTGATAATCTTGAATTGCTTGATTATTGTTGTCGTTAATAATATATTCTTCACTTTCAATTTTTCCGTCAATAATCTTGCATGTTTTGATTGTTTCTTTTATTACATCTTGTAATTTTTTGATTGTGATTTTTTCATCTACAACACCGAGTTCTTTCAAACCTTTGTTTAAATAATAAATAACAAAATTTAATAAAACAAGAGATAAGAAGCAAAGTACGAAATGACCTTCAATATGCTTTTCACTTCATACATAAATAGGTCTTACAGCTAAAGCACTTTTTAAAGCTCTAAAGTTTGATTCTATTTGTCATTGTTTTGAATATAAATTCACAATTTCTTCAGGTGATAAATCAAATCTAGAGGTTTCATAAGCATAATATCCGTCAAACTTTTCATCTTCGATAATTTTGTCATAGTTAAGTTTGTAATAACCTTTACCACCAACTTTTTCGAAGAATTTAAATTTCTTTTGACCGAACATTACTTGATCATGAACTAGTCCGTCTTTATCTTGTCTTTTAATAAAATTATCGATTAAAATTTGTCTATCATTTTTATCTTTTAATGCTCTTTTTTTACTATATGTTACTACCAATCTTCTCTTGTGTCCGTTTGCTCTTCTATTCTTTCAAAACGAATAAAAAGTAGTTTCTTTATATTTAAAATTATTGTCTCCAAAATAGCCGGATTCATCTATTGCAAAGGTCTTTCGGTCATTTGAAGCCGCTTTTAATCTATAAGATAAAATGTAATCAATATCGTTATCTTCTAAGAATCTTATGTTTCTATTTGTACTCATTCCTCTATCAGCAATGAGTGTTACTTTGTTTAATTCATATTGTGATTTTATATTCAAAATAAAATTAATAAATGTTGATGCATCAGCAGTGTTCCCTTTGAATAATTTATAGTGAATTGGAATGCCGTTTTCATCTGTTGCTAAACCTAAAACAATTTGATCTTCTTTGAATTTTCCATCTTTAGAATAACCTGGATATCTCAATCCTTCTCTTACAAAACTTTCAAAATATACCGTTGAAGAGTCGTATCAAATAATATCTATTTTTCTATTTTTATCTTTGATCAATGTATCGTTAAAACTCTTTAAAATGTTATTTTTATTTTCAGCTAAATAGTCTAAAGTATTATAAAATGTCGTCTTTTCAACTTCTAAATTTATATTGAATTTGTCTTTATTTTTAAAGGATGAAAGCATGCTACCCGGATTTACAATTCTATTTGAAATCATATATTTTAATAAATCATTTAAATACTTGGATTTTGATACTTTAGCATCTTTAAAAGGATTTAATTTTTCTAAGAAACTGTATAACAAATCATATCCATAATTGAACTGTTTTGTTTCAATTTTAACCTTGCTTATATCTAACTCTAATTGTCTAATTATCATATTTCTATCTCAATCAGTATTGTAGTTTTGAGATAGTTTTTTAATTTTTTCTACTGGATCAGAACAATATTTTTCTCATTTTTCAACTGTACCGATACCGATAGATTTCTTATAACCTTTGCCAAATCCTCCTGAAAGTGCTAAAGATAAGTAAGTAGAGTTCTTATTTTTTCTTGAAATTAATAGTCATTTGTCTTTTTTCATATCTTTATTATACCACAAATTACAATGTAATTATGTAAAAAAATAACTTTTTTTATTTATATATAAATAACACTGAAAAAAGTAATAAAAAAAGAGCTCCAACTTGGAAACTCAGGAAAAAGACACTCCCTTGCGAAAATGTCTATATATTTATCTTAGTTTTACTATTTTAAAATTAAATCATTAATTATTTGAAGTTCTTTTTGTTTAGTTTCTTTTGAACTATTAAATACTTCGCCCATTCTATAAGCTCCTTTATATTTCATGCCAGTGAAATTACATAAAGCGCCTCTCATGATTTGAAAGTCTGCATCTCCAGTTTCTTTTGTTATATTTTGACTACTATCACCTGCTGTTGAAATAAAGAAAGCACTTTTATCGCTCAATAATCTTTTTGTTTCATCAGTTTCATAATTTACAATATAAGCAAAGCCTGGAACAAAAACACGATCGATGAATCCTTTTAATAAAGCCGGGGTAAAACCTCATCAAAGCGGATAGATAAAAATTAATTCATCAGCTCATGAGATCGCACTTTGAGCTTCAATTAAACATGGCTCCATTTTTTCATTATTACGTTTAAAAATAGGGTCAAATGACAAATCATAAAGGTTAATTCTTCTAACTTCATGACCGTTCACTAAAATTGATTTTTCAACTTCATCAGCTATATGCTTATTCAAACTATTAGGATTTGATGTTCCTAAAATAATTACATATTTTTTCATATGAGTTCTCCTTTTAAAAAATATCCACTTTTACAATGGATATTCTTTTATTGCTTAATTATTTTTCTTCAATAGCAGCTACGCCAGGTAATACTAAGCCTTGTAATAATTCTAATGAAGCACCACCACCTGTTGAAACATGTGAGAATTTGTTTTCCATATTAAGTTTTTCAACAGCGGCAACACTATCACCACCACCTACGATTGAATAGCATGAACTTCCTAATGAAGCAATAGCTTTAGCAATTGCTAAAGTACCTTCACGATAGTTTTCAAATTCAGCAACACCCATAGGTCCGTTTCATACAACGGTTTTAGCACCTTTTAAAGCCTTTGTAAATAATTTAATAGTTTCAGGTCCTATATCTAGTCCCATTAAGTCTTTATCGATATTTAAACCATAAATAATTGGCTTAACATCTTCAAATCCTTTAGCACAAGCGTTATCAACTGGTAAAATAACTTTATCGCCATGTTTTTCTAAGAATTCTTTAGCAAAAGGAATAAAATCATCTTCAACTAATGAAGTACCAACTTCATATCCTTGAGCTTTTTTGAATGTGTAAGCCATTGCACCACCAATAAGCATTTTATCTACTAAAGTAATTAAGTTTTCTAAAACTTTAATCTTATCGCTAACTTTAGCTCCACCAATAATTGCTACATAAGGATGAGCTGGATTTTCGATAGCTTTGTTTAATGATTCGACTTCTTTTTGCATTAAATATCCAATAGCACTTTCTTTGATATTTGAAGCAATTCCAACGTTAGAAGCGTGAGCTCTGTGAGCTGTACCAAAAGCATCATTAATAAATACATCACCTAATGAAGCTCAGTATTCACCTAAAGCTGGGTTGTTTTTACTTTCTGATTTATCGTTAAGATCTTCATAACGTGTATTTTGAACTAAGATAACATCTTGTTCTTTCATTTCAGAAATAGCTTTTTCTAATTCTTTACCTCTAGTTTCATCAACGAATCTAACTGGTCTTTTAAGTAATTTTGCTAATTCGATTGAAACAGGGAATAAGTCGTTTTTAGCTAAATCAGCTTGTTCTTTAATTCTTCCTAAGTGAGAAAAAAGAATTACTTTTCCATGGTCATCAACAACTTTTTGAATAGTAGGTAAAGCTGCTACAATTCTTTTATTTGATGTGATAACACCATTTTTAATAGGAACATTAAAGTCTACTCTAATTAAAACTTTTTTGCCTTTTAGTTTTAAATCATCAATAGTTTTTTTCATCATACCTTCCTTTTAGTTAATATATTTATATATATTTACATTATAAATTATTATTTACGTATGTTGTGAAAAAGATTTGATTTTCTTATTAAAAATGCAGCAAATATTTCTACAAAAAATTATTAAATTATTTGATTTTGTAATTGTTTAAACCATTCAATTTTTAATCCATGTGTCGACTATGACAATAATCCAATACAATAAAATTAACTTATTTGTAACTCTAAAAAACATCATTATTGTTGCTTAGTTTTAATTAATTAACTTATAAAGTTTTTTGAATTTTTCATTTAACCTTCATAAAATTACTCAAAAATAAACAATAACATTTTTAGACTAATTAACCTATAAAACAAATAAATTAGGAAAATAATGTCTATATTAATATTTGAACATTTTTTATATACTAAATATAAAAATGGTAAAATTAATATACAAATTTTAAGGAGAATTATGAAAGATAATAATATCGATAAATACATAGCAAGTTATTTTCTAAAGACTACTAAAATTTTAGAAACTTATAATCCTGATAATGTTATTACTTTGCAATTTTTTCAAAGAAGAGATAACTCAATTTTAGCGGGAATGGAAGAAACACTAGAATTACTAAAAAAACATACTGATATATCTAAATATGAAATTAGATATTTACCAGATGGATCACATATTCAAAACAAAGAAGTTGTTTTAGAATTAATTGGTCATTATCAAGATTTTGGTAAGTTTGAAGGAATGATTGATGGTATTTTATCAAGAAGTAGTTCAATAGCTTCAAATGCTTATGATTGTGTTCAAGCAGCTAAAGGTAAAAATGTTATTTTTATGGGAGATAGAGCTGACCATTATTTAATGCAAGAAATTGATGGGAAAGCAGTAGCAATAGGTGGCATTAAATCAGTTTCAACTGATATGCAAAATGTTTTAAATGTTGAAAATACTTTTGGATCAGTGCCACACATTCTAATTCAAAACTTTGCTGGTGATACTGCTAAAGCTATGAAAGCTTATGGCGAATTATTTCCTGATAATAAAATTATTTCTTTAGTCGATTATCATAATGATGTAATTAAACAAGCTATAGAATCTTATGAAGTTTTAGGTGATCAACTTTATGGAGTAAGAATCGATACATCTAAAAATATGAAAGACCATATGTTTGATAATGAAGAAGATAAAAGCGAATATTATGGTGTTAACATTGAACAAGTGAAAAGATTAAGAAAAGCTTTAGATAAAGTTGGTGCTAAAAAAGTTAAAATCATTGTTTCAAGTGGATTTAATGCTGACAAAATTAAAAGATTTGAAGATGCTCATACGCCAGTTGATAGCTATGGTGTTGGACAAGCTATTTTTAAATTAGTATGTAATTTTTCTGCTGATGCTACTCTTTTAAATGGTAAAGAAGAAGCAAAAGAAGGAAGAGGATATAATCCTAATCCTAAACTTATTAAATATGAATAATAATTTGTTTGAAATTCATAAAATAATCCTACTTTTTATATAAATTTATATAAAAATTCTTTAATTTATAATTAATAATAATATATGTGAACTGAACTTCAAAAATAACGATTTTTTTAAAACAAATTAATTATTGGAAAAACATTAAAATTCTTCTTTTTTAAAAGAAAAAAACTATAATCATCTTGGGTAGATTATAGTTTTAAAATTTTAAAATCTTTGCGTTTAAATGACGTCGAGATTTTTTGATTCTATTTCTAAAAGTCATTTATGGAAAAACTCTAGAATTTCATCGTTTTGAACAACAATATTCTTTAATGTTTCATCATCTGGATCAAACTTAATTAAAGCATCTTTAAGCTTAAAAACTAAGTCATCAAGCATTCTATAAAAAGAATAGCCTCTTTTAGATCATTGATATATTTCTTTCGAATATGACTGACTAGAATCAAATTTAAAGTGAATACAAAATTGCTGAAAATCATTTAGCTCCTTGTCTTTTAAAATTTCAGTTTTGTATTCTTTTTGGTTTATTAAGAAACATAAACTTCCATCACTTTTAATAATAAATGCAGCATCGTCATCAGGCGAAATAAATTGCCTTTTGTTTTCTTCATTAACAGCAACATAAAACTTATTTTGAAATTGTACAGTTGATGCGTATATCTTTCTTTTTATTGTTAAGTAGACACTACATTGACTTTCATCCATTTTAGAAAATATATTTTTCTTGTGCTCATAATCTTTTTTATTTCTTTTATTATAAGCTTGAATGATTTCTTCTTTATTGTGAATAAAATCTTCAAATGTTTTTATTTTCTTTAAATGTAAATATGGAGGTAAGAATTGTTGTAGAGAATTATTTGCTCTTTCAACATGAGGTTTAAAAATGGCAACACTAGAGCTTTGGAGTTCTATACCTTTTGAATTTAAATACTGTTTTAAAGGCGTATCCGAATAATCAGTACCTCAAAAAGTTCTTCTTTTATCAGTTCTAATTATTTTTGGTTTACCATAATTTCTAAATAAATCTTCCAATAATTTCATATAGCCTAGATTAGTCTCTTCTTGTTCAATATGTACTGCTAAAACTCTTGAAGTTGATGAATCTACAGCTACATAAATATGAGATTTTTTGCCATTCATTCAACGATGTTCACAAGCATCAAGTTCAACTATTTCACCAAAATCAAGGTTATTATCTCTACATTTTCTTGCTTTAAACATTGTCGTTTCCATAGTTTCATTATATTTAACTAATCTTTTTATTGCTATTACATCTCCATTATTTTCTTTAAGTTTTCTTAAATTTTCTCTTGCTTTTTTCTTTGTTTTCTTGGTCATATTTTTTGAATAAAAACCCTTAGCAACCAGATTCTTTATGAATAATCTATAAGTCATATTGTTCTTGTCAAAATCTTTTAAGCAATAATCATAAAAAAATATTAATGAAACAGAACAATCGCATTTTCGGTCATATACATCATCAATAAAAGTGAGATATTCATTAATCAACTCATCAATCCTATTAGTGCTAATTTTTCTATGGTGTTGATTACCTTTATTTTTATGAGAAATAATTAAGCAATTGTTTAACACTTTATCTCTAAGTTTCTTTGCTGTATGCCAATTAATTTGCAAATATTTACTAATTCAAGTGATGGATTTATTCATATTTTTTGCTATAAATTCTAATCTGTACTCATTTCTAAGTTCATAATTAGAACAATTTATTTTTTCAATTTTTTTCATAGCATAAATAAAGATACCAAAAAGTTAAAAATTCGTTATTTTTGAAGTTATTATAAGTATCGTATTTTTGAAGTTCACTTCACATATAAAAATTCTTTAATTTATAATTAATAATAATATATTATATTTAATATATAATTTAAATATAAATACTAATATAGAGACAGGAGAAGAAAAATGGCATTTAAAAAACCTGAAATTACAAATAAAATTGAACGTACAATTGGTACAATCTCATTAACTAATGGTGGTTATAAAAAAGAATTAAATTTAATTTCATGAAACGGTTCAGAACCTAAATATGATATTCGTGACTGAAGTGAAGATCACGCAAGATCAAGTAAAGGTATTACATTAACACTTGAAGAACTTAAAAAGTTACATGAATTAATTACAGAAGAATTAAAAAATAATTAGTTCTCATAAAACGCAATAATAAGAATGCAAGTTATTCATACTTACATTGTTTGGTAATTTATTATGCTTTTAAAACTAGAAAAAACAGATTATGAACAAGCTATTAGTTTTTTAGAAAAAGATTATAAAGCTAATCTATTATTAATGCTTGATTTAGAAGTTTATCAAAATGATTTATATGATAATATTCATTCTTTTTGTTTAAAAAATAAGGATAATATCATCGAATCTATTTTGTTAGTTTATAACAATGCTTTGCTTTATTATGACCCAAATTACAAAATAAGTTTTCAAGAAATTAAAAAGATAATTAATGAATTTAAGATTCATCATCTTTTAATTTCCCTTAAAGCTTATGAATATTACAAACCACAATATGACGCTTTAAATATTAAATTTAAAACTCAAGACTTAGGCGAATTAAATCCGAAAAGATTTAATATTTTAACTAATAACGAAGCAAAATTATTAACAGATAAAAGTTTAATTAAAGAAATTGTTAAATCAAAAGTTCAAATTGAAGAATTTAGTTCTGTTAACTATGATTTAGAAGTTAATGAGCTAAGTAATTTTTTTGATAAAAATCTTTTATGAGCAACTTATATATTAAAAGATAATCAAATAGTTTCATCAGCTAAAACCGTTAAAAACAGTTTTAAAAAACAATTAATCATGTCTGTTTTTACTTTAAAAGATTATCGTAACAACGGATATGCTATGCAAGTTTTAAATAAACTTTGTGAACACATTTTAAATAATGAAGCAATACCATTAATTTTTACAGATAACATACAAGCAAAAAGATTATATGAAAAATGTGGGTTTGAATTTAATGATAAATTTGCTTTAATTACTATAAAACAATAGAAAACGACAAAAAAGGAGAGCAAAATGTTAAGTTTTTTAGAAAACAGAATTCAAAAATCTATTCAAAAAATGAGAAGCAAGACAGTTGTAAATGAAGAAGATATTTTAGCAGTTACAAGAGATATTAAAATGGCTTTATTAGAGGCTGACGTTAACTTAAAAGTTGTTAAAGAATTTATAACTAATGTTAAAGCTAAAGCACTTGAAGCGAACTTAGTTGGAACTTTAAATGCTTCACAAACTATGATTAAAATAGTTCATGAAGAACTAGTTAATATCTTAGGTGGTACAGTTAAACCTATTACAATTACTAAAAAACCTTACATTATTATGATGTGCGGTTTACAAGGTAGTGGTAAAACTACAGCTTGTGCTAAAATTGCTTATTATTTAAAAAAGAAAAAACAAATTGAAAAACCTTTATTAGTTGCAGCTGACATTTATCGTCCTGCAGCTGTTGAACAATTAGTAACATTAGCTAAAAGTATTCAAGTTGATTATTTCGAAAAAGGTGTTTCAGATACAGCACAAAACATTGTTAAAGATGCTTTAAAAGTTGCTCATGAAAATAAAAATGATTTAATCATCATAGATACAGCTGGTCGTTTAAGTATTGATGAACCATTAATGCAAGAATTATGAGATCTTAAGCAAATTGCTACTCCAGAAGAAATTTTTATTGTTGTTGATGCTTTAAGTGGTCAAGATATTATTAACGTTGCTCAAACTTTCAATGATAAATTGAAACTTACAGGTAGTATCATTACCAAATTAGACTCAGATGCTCGTGGTGGTGCTGCTTTAAGTATTAGTAAAGTATTAAACTTACCTATTCGTTTTATTGGTACTGGTGAAAAAATCAGTAACTTAGACTTATTCTACCCAGATAGAATGGCTGATAGAATTCTTGGCATGGGTGATGTTATGAGCTTAATTGAAAAAGCTGAAGAAGTAATTGACCCATCAATGGCTAATAACATGGTAGCTAAGATCTTAAGGGGTAAATTTACTTTAGATGACTTAATGCAAAACTTAGCTCAAATTAAAAAGTTAGGTAAGATGTCAAAATTATTAAAGATGATCCCAGGCTTAGCTAATAAAGTTAGCGATGAAAAAGTCGAAGAAGCTGAAATGAAACTCGCTACATATGAAGTTTTAATTAACTCAATGACTAAAAAGGAAAGAAAAAATCCTAAATTGCTTAAGCAAGCTTCTCGTAAGGCTAGAATTTTAGCTGGTTCAGGTAGAACAGCACATGAATATAATCGTTTATTAAACGATTTTGATGCTATGGTTAAAAACATGACTGAAATGGCTAAGAAAATTAAAAGTGGAAACCTTAGCGATTTAACTAAAATGGGATTTAACCCTAACGGCGGTTTTTAATGAGGATTCAGCGCCATATTCCTAATTTCTTTTCACAAGAAGCAACGGTTGAAAAGGGAAAAATCAAGCTTGAAAATATTAATAATACTTTAACATTTTCAGATCCTATTAGTCAAGGTTTATACTGAGGCTTTTTTACCTTAGTAATGGTAACTTGTATATTAATTTATATCTTTAGAAGAATTATTTATGAAAATTATCAAAACAGATTAAAAATAATGGGTATGAAAAAATCAGTTTTCTGAATGATTTTCGGTATTATCTCATTAGTTGCTATTATTTTACGAAGTTGAATGGTAATACTAACCAATTATCCTAATAAATGAGAATCCTTACCATTACACTTTTGTAGATTAATGCTAGTCTTTATTGCCTTATGTGCCACTTTTGGTAAATTAGGCTGAATTAAATTTTATGGTCCATTAGCAATTACAGGTGCTATTTTAGCAATTATTGTACCTGGAGTTTATAAAACTATCGGACCTGATAACTTTTGATTCTATGACTATATATTAGCTCATGGCTATATCTTAATAACAGTTCCTTTGTATTACGCTTTTGTAAGAACCAAATATACATTTCAAGACACAATTGTAACTATCATTTTCTTCTTCCTATTATGTCTTTTAATTTGAACAATTAACTTACTTACAATTACATTCTCTGGCGATGAAATGTGAAAGAGTAATTACTTCTACTTAGGTAAAGACGATTACAACGAAATGTATAAATTACTAGGACCAATTGTTAAATGACCATATAACTTATTTGTTTTCACTCTATTAGGTATTTTAGTACTCACAATATGAATTATTCTATGATGCTGATTAGACAAATATCATATTGAAAAAGTAGATGGCAAAATTAAGGCTTTTACTACTAAATCGGAAGTTTGAAGAATTTATAAAGCTTCCTTTAAAACTTGTTTTAAAAAACCTCGTTCAAATAACGATAATACACCTGAACATCAGTTGATGATGTTGCTCAAGTGGATTAAATATTTTCATAAAATTATTATAATTTTTAACTTTAATGTTATACTATATTCATACATTTAAATAAGCGCATAAAGAGTTGTGGAGCCTAACCGCTTTGATACAAGCCAACCTGCATTTTGTAAGGTGGATAGTGAGGGATTTATTAAAATCCAACATGCGATCAAATTCAAAAAAACTCCTTAATTTTTTAGCGCTAGTAAGGAGTTTTTTTATGTACAAATTTTTATTTACAAGTGAATCAGTAGGTCAAGGTCACCCTGATAAAATTTGCGATCAAATTAGCGATGCTATTTTGGACGCCTATTTAAAACAAGACCCTTATTCGCGCACAGCTATTGAAACAATGGCTTCTGGTAATACCATTTATATTACTGGTGAAGTAGCTTCTAATGCTACCGTTGACCCTAAAGCAATTGCAATTAAAACCATTAAGCAAATTGACGAGGATTACAATAAAACAGATATAAAAGTAATTTGTGATCTTAAAAAACAAAGTCAAGATATTGCTCAAGGTGTTATTTTAAACGAAGATGAAATTGGAGCAGGAGACCAAGGGATTATGTTTGGTTATGCTACTAATGAAACACCTGAATATATGCCTTTAGCAATTACTTTAGCTCACGCTATTGCAAAGAAAGCTAATGAATTAAGACTAAATGGTCAATTCAAACATGCTAAAAGCGATATGAAAAGCCAAGTAACTATTGACTATAGTGATCTAAAACACACTAAAGTTGATACTATCTTATTTTCATGTCAACATGATGAAAATTTCAACGAAAAAGAATTCAAAGAATTTATCAAAAACAACATTTTTAAAGCAGTTTTAGACAAATATCATCTTGAAATGCCTAAACATATTTTAATTAACCCAACAGGTAGATTTGTAATAGGCGGAATTGTGGGAGATACCGGTTTAACTGGTAGAAAAATCATAGTAGATACTTATGGTGGAACTGCACATCATGGTGGAGGAGCATTTAGCGGAAAAGATGCTACTAAAGTAGATAGATCAGCTGCTTATGCTGCTAGATGAATTACTAAGAATTTAGTAGCTGCTGGTGTAGCTGATAAAATGGAAATGCAAATTTCTTATGCTATTGGTGTAGCAAAACCTATTTCAATTATGATCGAAACTTATGGCACTGAAAAGATTGCTAAAGACAAAATCATTGAAGCTATTGATGCTTTATTTGATTTACGCCCAAGAGCTATTATTCATGAACTCAATTTAAGATGTCCTATTTATGAAAAAACAGCTTATTTTGGACACTTCGGTCGTGATGATTTAGACTTGCCATGAGAAAAACTCAATATGGTAGATAAAATTAAAAACTATTTAAAATTAAAATAATTTTATGATAAAATAATCACATATTAAATTTAAACTTTAACATAGGAGAGCTAAAATGCGTAAAATCGTTAGAATTAAAAACAAAGAAATTGCTGCTAAAAGACTACACAAATTACAATTAGAAGAAGCAAGAGACAAAAGAAGAGCTTTAAGAGCAGCACAACAACAAGCTCAACAAGCTAAATAATTGAATTCAACCTATCATAACTAGCTTAAGGCTAGTTTTTTATTTTAAAAAAATGAGGCTATTATGCCTCACTTAGTAATATTATTCATGTTTAATATCAATTAAGCATTCTGATATTAAGTCATTATTAATTGATAAAAGTTTATAATGCACTTTTTTATGATGATCATCAATTTCTACTTTTTCAAGTTCAGTAATAATTGGAAAAGTCATGCCATTTCCTAAATCTAAAGTTGAATCATTTCTTTGTTTACCTAATTCAAAGAAAAGTGAAGATGAATCACGGAAGATATTTACATATTTTTCATGGATTTCAATTCTTGTCTTAGTCTTTGCTTTATCGTTATCTCTAAAGCTAAAAGCATGATATTTATTTTGCTTATCATCTTCATAAAGTTCATATTCAGATTCAACTGGATATTCAACTTTAATGTCTTCAGCTTCAGGTTGTTTTACTAATGATTTAAATGTTATTTTCATAATGCTAATCTCTTTGTAATTAATTTTTCGCCATAAAGATAAATAGTTTTAGCAAGCTCAGGTCCATGTTCAATGTAAGTAGTTGCTAAACGAATAGGCATGAATAAGTTTTTTCCTTTTTTGCCTGTTTTATTTTGGGTTTCGTTAATTGCTTCTTGAATATTTTCAAATGTAAATGGTTTATTTTTTAATAAACTAGCAAATACTTTTACTACTTCAATATCTTCAGCAGATAAATTAGGTTTATCTTCAGTTGGTTTTTCATAAATAGCTTGTTCTTCTTTAATTTGGCTTAAAGTGTAAACACTTTGTTTAAAGGTATCAACAAATAAATGAGTTCAATCATCATCTTTTAATTTTAATTGCTTGATAATTGTTTCAGTTGGCATTTCTTTGATATATTGTTTTGAGAATCATTGCATTTTCTTGATATCAAATTTACTTGGTGATTTACTAAATCTTGCTGGATCAAATTTAGCAATTAATTCATCTTTAGTCATTAATTCTTGCTTATCAGCACTAGTTCAGCCAAGTAAAGCTAAGAAATTAAATACACCTTCAGGACTATAACCTTCATTTCTGTAGTCTTCAATAAATTGTTTTAATGATAAATCACGTTTTGAAAGTTTCTTACCTTCCATATTAGTAATAACTGTTAAGTGTCCAAATTGAGGATGTTCTCATTTTAATGCTTCATAAATAGTGATTTGCTTTGGTGTATTAGTAATATGTTCTTCACCTCTTAAGACATGGGTAATTTCCATATCATGATCATCAACTACAACAGCAAAGTTATATGTTGGATAACCATCTGATTTTTGAATAACTCAATCACCGATTTCATCAGAGTTAAAACTAATTTTGCCTCTCACAATATCATCTCATTCAAGTAAATGGTTTTTAGGCATTACTAATCTAATTGAATATTCCCCAGCAGCATCTCTTTTAGCTTTTTCAGCTTCAGAAATTTTTAATCAGTTTCTATCATATCTAAATGATGGAATACCTTTAGCATCACTTTCAGCATGTTGCTTTTCTAATTCTTCAGTTGTATCATAAGCTTTATAAGCTAAACCTTTAGCAACTAATTCTTTCGCAATTTCTTGATATCTAGCAATCTTTTCGCTTTGACGGTACTTACCAAATTTTTCAACTGGGTTAAACGGACTTTCATCAGGTACAATACCTAATCAAGCTAAGTTTTCTAATTGACTTTTTTCGCCATCTTTTACATTTCTTTTTAAGTCTGTATCTTCTAAACGGAAGATAAAATCACCGTTAAAATGCTTTGCAAACAAGTAATTAAATAAAGCGGTTCTTGCGCCACCTATATGTAAATATCCTGTAGGACTTGGAGCATATCTTGTTCTAATTTTCTTCATAATTACCTCTTAAATAATTAAACATAATAGAAATATTTTATATATTATATAATTTTAATATTAATATTTAATTAATATATCTTAAAAAATGGAGTGATATGTCGAAGTTAGTGCAAGTTTTATCGAATGTTCAACTTTGAGGAGTTGTATTATCGTGCTTTATAATAATTTTTTTAGGTTTTATATTAAGAAAATATAATGTTTTTAAATCTAGCTTTAAATCCCCATTAATGACAATTGTTATGAAAATTGCTATTCCTGCCTTAGTTTTAATTGGATTTATGCAAAGCATTAATAAACACGATATAAAAGAACAAGCCATTATTTTAGGTATCAGTTTTCTATTTTACTCTTTAACATGTTTAATAGCATATTTATGAGTTAGATTTTGACCAAATAAGCTACCAAACAGTGTTATTGAGAATTCTAATGATGAAAATAATAATTCAAAAACTGAAGCAAATCTAATAGCAAATAATGATTCTACTTTAGGTTTAGTTGCTTCTAAAGTTGGTGACCAAACAACAAAAATAAGTATGACAAAATATAAAATGCTAGTTATTTGAATGATGCTTATTTTTGGATCAACAACCTTTTTCGGTTTGCCAATTATCGATCAAATGTATCGTGCAAATGGTGGATTATTAGCAGCAAATATTTCAACTATTCCATATCGAATTTTTCTTTATTCATTTTGCTTTATTCAAATGTCTAATATAAAAATAAACAAAAATAATATAAAAGAATCAAGTAAACAAATATTTTTAACCCCAATCATCATTTGTACATTTGTAGGATTAATTTTATGATTAACACAATTAATTCCTGGTGCTGGAGCTAGTGTAAAAGATACTACTAAAAATATAGATATAAATGGTAGCAGAGCAATTTTAGAGGGAACTTTTGGTGAAAACTTCCATAAGATTTATGCTATTAAAGAAAGTGATAAAACTAATTGATACATTTTTAAAGATAACTCATGAACTCTAACTAATGCGCCTGTTGGTTGATTTGAATTAAATACAACCATGAAATATCTTTATATTCCAATTAATATAATTAGCAAATTATGTTCGCCATTAATTTGATTAGTTATTGGTATATCACTTGCTGAAAGCAACTTAAAAACAGCCATAAAAGATAAATGAGTCTGAATTTATTCAATCTTAAAATTGATCGTTATACCTTTAATTGTCTTATTACTATTTTGAGCATTTAACAAGAAAATAAATATGAATAGAAACATATGTATGGCAATGCTAATATTCGCAGCAACGCCTGCTTCAACTGTTGTGACGGGTTATGCGATAAATTCAAATAAAGAAGTAGCATTTACAACTTGTGCAAGTGCATTAAGTACAGTCTTTTCAATATTTATATTACCAATTTTTATTGTTGTTGGAGAACTGGTTTTTGTTTAGGAGTTTATATGAAAATAACAGCTTATAGTGTTAGAAAAGTTGAGGGAAAATATTTTTTAAATGAAGCTAAAAAATATGCTTTTGACATCTCAATAAATAAAGAAAATTTAAATTCTGAATCATTAAAATTAGCAAAAGATTCAGATGCTGTAATCATTAGAGCAGATTCAAAAATAGATGAAACTTTAGTTATAAAAATGCACGAAATGAATATTAAATATCTTTTAACTAGAACAACAGGAGTAGAACATATTGATATCTCAGCATGTAAAAAATATGGAATTAAAGTTGCAAATGTTCCTTCATATAGCCCTAGTGCGATAAGTGAATGAGCTTTTTCTTGTGCTTTAAGTTTATCTAGAAGAGTATTTCATTTTGCTAATAAAGCCTACAATGATGATTTACTAATTGACGAATTTGGCTATGCTTATGAGTTAAAAGGAAAAACAGTAGGAATTATTGGTCTTGGAAATATAGGCTTAACAAGTGCAAAATATTTTTTAGCTTTTAATTCAAAAGTAATAGCTTTTGATCCTAAGCCTAGTAAAGAAGTGCTCAAATTAATAGATATTAAAAATACAATTGAAGAAGTAGTTGAAGAGTCTGATATTGTTATTTTCCATTGTCCATACGTTAAGGGAGTAAATGATAATTTAATTAATTTAGACTTATTTAAATTAGCAAAGCTTGGTTCAATTTTTATTAATGCTTCTAGAGGATTAATTCAAAATGAAGAAGATATTTTGTATGCGTTAAAAAATAATTTAATATATGCTTACGCTACAGATGTCTTAAAAGAAGAAAAAGCTTACTTCAACAAAAAAGATAGTTTAAAGAATAATCCAACATTAAATGAATTAAAAAATCTTTACCCAAGATTTATCTTAACGCCACATATTGGTTCTTATACTCATGAAGCAGTTTTAAATATGGTTAAAATTAGTTTTGAAAATTTACATCAATTAATGAATAATGAAGTTTGCAAGAATGAAATTTGCTAATTTAATAAAACTTTATTTTATTAGTTAGTTTTTTTAATTAACCTATAAAACAATGATATTTGAAAAAATGGTTTTGATTATCAATAAGACCAAAGCGAGTTTTTAAAAATTAAGTTATATTAATATAAATATAATATTATAATTTAAATATTATATGGAGGAAAAATGAACAAAATAGATAATGTTATTATTTTCGCGGCTGGTAAAGGAACAAGAATGGCACCTTTAACAGAATACTTACCTAAGCCATTAGTACAAGTTAATGGAGAAGCGATGATTGAAAGAAATATTCGTTTCTTACATGAAACAAAAATTAAAAATATTTATATTGTTGTAGGTTATTTAAAAGAACAATTTAAATATTTAGAAAAAAAATACCAAGTTAAATTTATTACTAACAAAGATTATGATAAATATAACAACATCTCATCTTTAAATTCATCTTTAAGTAAATGAGGAAATACTTTATATATTGAAGGCGATTTATATTTTAAAGAAAATATAATTCCAAATTTAATCGATCTTATTGAAAGTGAAGATAAATCATTAGCTTTCAGTCAAGAATGTAAAGAACACAAAAGCGAATGAATTTATAATTTAGATGAAAAAGAAAATGTAATCAATCATAAGTTAGTAAAAGATGCTTATGGACAAAATATTTGAAGTGGAATCTTATACATCAATAAAGAAACTGCTGATGAAATGAGACAATCATTTAAGGAATTTTATGATAAAGATGAAAACAAACAGTCATACTTTGAACAATTCTTATGAACTTTAAATAACAAATTTAAACATGTTCAAATCTTAAATTCACCAATAAATGAATTAGATAATTTTAATGATTTATTAAAAATGGACTCAAGATATGCAAACCATTCTACTACCTTATTATTTACTCCAGGACCAATAAATAACTATCCAGAAGTTAGTGATATTTTAGCAAGTGCTGTCTTACACCACAGATCTCCTTTATTTAAATATTATTTAGATCAAACTACAACTTTAATTAAAGACTTTTTCAAAACTAAAAAAGGATTGCCTTTATTTGTAACTTGTTCAGCAACAGGTGCTATGGAAGCAATCGTTGTTAACTTAGTTGAACCAGGCGATAAAATTCTTTTAATTGAAGCTGGAGACTTCGGTAAAAGATTCAAAATCATGATCGAAAGATTATGCAAAGACAACTTAAATTTAGATGTTTTAAGCTATCCAGATGGAGCTACATATAACCCTAAAGATGTTGAAAAAATGCTTAAAAACAATAAATACAAATCTGTATTTATTACTCACCATGAAACTTCTACAGGTGTAGTTCATGATGTAGCTGCTGTTGGTGAAATGATTAAAAAATACTCACCAGATTCTTTATTTATAGTAGATACAACAAGTTCATTTATTCATGAAAATATTGAATTTGATAAATGAGGAATTGATGCTGCTATCGGAACAAGTGGAAAAGCATTCTGTGTTATGCCTGGTTTAAGCTGTGTTTGTTTATCACAAAAAGCTATCCAAGTTGCAAGAGAAAACAAAAACTACAAATTCTACTTTGACTTACCAGCTTATGTTGACTATTACACAAACCAACGTTCTACACCTTATACACCAGCTTCAAGTATTTTAATTGCTGTTAATGCCGCAATGAAAGTTATGAAAAACCAAACAATTGAAGCTATTAGAAAGAAACGTAAAAAGATTTACGAATACATTCGTAGAGAACTTAGAAAACTTCATTTCAAAGATGTTGTTGATGATGTTCATATGACACATGGATTATTAGTTATGGAAGTTCCTGATGGATATGATGCTGAAATTTTACGTAATATTATAGATTACAAAAATGATATTTACTTTGAATTAGGTCGTCAAGAAAGACGTAAAACTCAAATAAGAGTTGGTATTCCAAACGTAATTGGAATGGAAGAAGCTAAGAAATTAGTTGATGTAATCAAACAAAACTTAAAAGACTCGAAAATAAGACATTAAAAGTTTTCTTTATAATAATATTTTTGAATTTTAAATTAAAAAAGCAGCTCATCGTGTGATGAGCTGTTAATTTTACATTGTAAAAGTTGGAAACTTGGAAGCTACAAGAGTGTAGCTTTTGTAATTACCCTGAGTTTCCAAGTTGGAGCTCTTTTTTTATTACTTTTTTCAGTGTTATTTATATATAAATAAAAAAAAGTTATTTTTTTACATAATTACATTGTAATTTGTGGTATAATAAAGATATGAAAAAAGACAAATGACTATTAATTTCAAGAAAAAATAAGAACTCTACTTACTTATCTTTAGCACTTTCAGGAGGATTTGGCAAAGGTTATAAGAAATCTATCGGTATCGGTACAGTTGAAAAATGAGAAAAATATTGTTCTGATCCAGTAGAAAAAATTAAAAAACTATCTCAAAACTACAATACTGATTGAGATAGAAATATGATAATTAGACAATTAGAGTTAGATATAAGCAAGGTTAAATTGAAACAAAACAGTTCAATTATGGATATGATTTGTTATACAGTTTCTTAGAAAAATTAAATCCTTTTAAAGATGCTAAAGTATCAAAATCCAAGTATTTAAATGATTTATTAAAATATATGATTTCAAATAGAATTGTAAATCCGGGTAACATGCTTTCATCCTTTAAAAATAAAGACAAATTCAATATAAATTTAGAAGTTGAAAAGACGACATTTTATAATACTTTAGACTATTTAGCTGAAAATAAAAATAACATTTTAAAGAGTGTTAACGATACATTGATCAAAGATAAAAATAGAAAAATAGATATTATTTGATACGACTCTTCAGCGGTATATTTTGAAAGTTTTGTAAGAGAAGGATTGAGATATCCAGGTTATTCTAAAGATGGAAAATTCAAAGAAGATCAAATTGTTTTAGGTTTAGCAACAGATGAAAACGGCATTCCAATTCACTATAAATTATTCAAAGGGAACACTGCTGATGCATCAACATTTATTAATTTTATTTTGAATATAAAATCACAATATGAATTAAACAAAGTAACACTCATTGCTGATAGAGGAATGAGTACAAATAGAAACATAAGATTCTTAGAAGATAACGATATTGATTACATTTTATCTTATAGATTAAAAGCGGCTTCAAATGACCGAAAGACCTTTGCAATAGATGAATCCGGCTATTTTGGAGACAATAATTTTAAATATAAAGAAACTACTTTTTATTCGTTTTGAAAGAATAGAAGAGCAAACGGACACAAGAGAAGATTGGTAGTAACATATAGTAAAAAAAGAGCATTAAAAGATAAAAATGATAGACAAATTTTAATCGATAATTTTATTAAAAGACAAGATAAAGACGGACTAGTTCATGATCAAGTAATGTTCGGTCAAAAGAAGTTTAAATTCTTCGAAAAAGTTGGTGGTAAAGGTTATTACAAACTTAACTATGACAAAATTATCGAAGATGAAAAGTTTGACGGATATTATGCTTATGAAACCTCTAGATTTGATTTATCACCTGAAGAAATTGTGAATTTATATTCAAAACAATGACAAATAGAATCAAACTTTAGAGCTTTAAAAAGTGCTTTAGCTGTAAGACCTATTTATGTATGAAGTGAAAAGCATATTGAAGGTCATTTCGTACTTTGCTTCTTATCTCTTGTTTTATTAAATTTTGTTATTTATTATTTAAACAAAGGTTTGAAAGAACTCGGTGTTGTAGATGAAAAAATCACAATCAAAAAATTACAAGATGTAATAAAAGAAACAATCAAAACATGCAAGATTATTGACGGAAAAATTGAAAGTGAAGAATATATTATTAACGACAACAATAATCAAGCAATTCAAGATTATCAAACATATTTAAGAATTTTAAATGAATTAAAATTTTAAATTATTAAAAACAGCTCATCAAACAGATGAGTTGTTAAAAATTACATTGTAAAAGTTGGAAACTCGGGAAAAGTTGGAAACTTGGAAGCTACAAGAGTGTAGCTTTTGTAATTACAATTGAATTTAATGTGCGAATATAAATGCGAATGTTCCACCAAGTAGGACTAAGAAGAAAATTGGCATTGCAATTTTGTAATAATTTGTGCTTGTTTTAAGAGGTTTATTTAAGTTGTTATTATTTACCAAGTTATAATTCTTAACTTTTCTTTGGTAATGATCAACTCTTTTTTCACCAATATAAACAATTATTAATAAGATTGCTGAAATTACTGAAGGTATAATTACAGTTCCAAAAGTACCCATCGCTGTAAAGATAGAAGCATTTTGAATTGCGCTAAAGCCATCGTATGCAGTACCTTGTAATGATTCTTGAACTAATACTTTATATAAGTAATCGGACGTTCCCGTACCACCAGGGGTTAAGCTTATCGCATTAGAAATTCTTATCAGAGTATTTTGTACTGTAAGGTTCATGTAATATCCACCCTTTACAGTAGGTTGAATAATATCAATTGATTTTCCAAAAAATGCTGTTGTAGTAATAAATGCTGGTATTATTTTATAGAAAAGTAGTTCGAAGAAGAATCCAATATTTTTAAAGCAAGATTTTAAACTCACATTAAGATTATAGAGCTCATATTCATATTTAGCTTTAATGCTAAATGCATCATATGATTTAATAAATGGAGTTCATTCAATAATTGCTAAAGTTACTTTAATTAAAAGTTTTTGAATTCTTTTATTTAAAACAACAATTAATAATAATGCTGATAATCCACTATCAAAAATTAAACCTAATACAAGCATTACAACGAAAATAATTGATGAAGTAGACTTTTGATCAAAGAATGATTTAAACATTCAAACACCAGTTGGAACTAATGATACAGTTAATAAAACGTTAGTTGTTTGTCATATAAAGGTGTTAACAATAATCGCTGAAAAGAGTACTGGTCTTGGTATGCCACGTCTTCTTAAATATCAGTAAGTACCAATATCACCACCGATTGATTTAGGAGTAATTGTTTGAATTACGACCCCGATAGCACAACCTATATATAAGTCTTTTCATTTAGCTTTATGACCTTGCAATGAAATCACCCGTTTAAATATTAAGGCTTGAAGCACTGAATAAATAAACATTGAAAGCACCATAAACATGAAACTACTTCTGACTATGTAGCCATCTGAAAGACTCCGCTCATGCCCAGCAACGTCATTACTTGTATAAAGTTTTTTGCCAAAAGCTTTAAAGACTTCTTTTGGACCACCACCTATACCTTCGCCTTTAAGGTTATAAACAGAATAGAATAAGAATGTGATAATTCCAAATAGAATTAAAAAGTAAAGGAAGTATTTGAAAAATGATCAAAATGTTAATTTTGAAACCCTAGTATCTTCTTTTAGATCTAATATTCCATCTAGAATTTCCCGGTTTCTAACCACCATCATTAATTCTTTTTTATCTTGTGATTTTTGTTCAATGGTTTCACAATAAATAACTAATTTATTTAAAATTTGTGAATATTGGCAAATGACGCTTTCGCCATGTTCAAAGCTGATTTTGTAAATTATATTCTTGCTTAAAGAGCTATTATTGCTCAATTCTTGATATCTAACAATTTTGTAATTATTATTTATTTTTTCAACAGTATTAAGTCTTTGGAAAAATCTATAAGCAATTTCAGGCTCGATTGTATAAGATTTAACTGTAACTTGATAACGACCAAATTCAGCATAAATATCTTGTAATACATCATATAAAGTTTTGTTCTTCACATTCTTATAGTATGTTGCCATTCTCTCTATTTCATACATGAAATGGTTAGCATCATACCCGTTAAAAAATCTTTTATATGGCGCATATTCATTATTATGGGTATATGCGAAAAGCAATTCTTTTTCGCTATAAGCTACATCTTTTCATACATCAGAACGAGTGTTAAAACTTCTTACTTCAATACCATTTTTAAGCGCAATATTTTGAGTTAAAGTTCCAACTTGAATTGTTTTAGCAATAAAGCTTTTGTTCAAGTCTTCGCGATTAAATGTTTCATCATCATTTAATAAAAAGTTTAAATATAATGCTGCTATTTCATCAGGCTTAAAGTATTTATATAAATGTTTATATTTAACATTAAAGTTTATTGCTGTTCCTTCATTATTAATAACAAAGTTAATCTTTGATTTTCTACTTAAAGCATCTCAATAAACTCTTGATAAGTATTTTTGTTCACTACCTTCGTAAAAAGTTTTGCGTTTATTTCTTCAAACTGAGAAGTTAGAAATCTGTAAGTATTTTAAATTATTTAAATAAAAGTTTCTGGTTGATGATTCAGTAATATCAATCCCCATAAATAAACTTTGTGAGTTAAGATATGGCGATTTAACATATCTGCTCATTATATCTTTTTGATATTGTTTAAAATAGTTGTCATATTCAAAACTTATACTCTTTGAAGGAATTTCTATCGTTAAGTAATCAGTAGATTTTAATGTTCAAGAAATTCTAGCCATTTCTTCATGATTTAATGGTGCTCCATTAGCTCAGTTAAATGAAATTTTAATCAATTTATTATCGTTATTAAAGTGCTCTATCGAAACAATATAATCGCACTTTGAATTAGATGCTGCTAAAGTTTTATAAACCCTAGGGATAGCTTCTGGTGTTTCATATATAACTGTTTTACAGTTCTTTTCAGTTAAAACACGAGCAAATATATTCATGTATAAATTAGAATCTAATGAATTATCTACAGAAATAAATACTTTTGAATTTTCATTTTTATTGCGTTCAATAAAAGATGTAAAAGCATAAGCTAAAGCTGTAACTGTGTATTCATTAATTAAGTTTGTACCAACACCAATACTTGAAATAATTTTGTTGTCAATAAACTTAATGCTTCCTGAAAAAGCTCTATCAATCTCTTCTTTGGTACTATTTTTCCCAAAGGTTAATAATTTCTCAGTAAAAGAAACATCTCAAGATGATTTCTGACTTCACTTGTTATAAATTGGATTTAGCGCCATTGTATCCTTTCTAATTACATAAAATAGTATTAATATTATATTAAATCTTTAGTAAAATATCAATTATAATATTTAACGAATTAACCTTATAATGTAAAATTATTTTTTATATATAGGAGAAACTTTTATGATAAAGAGCACGCATAAATTCCCAGAAGAATTGCCTGGTCTAGATGTTAATATTAAAAAAAGACAAGAAGGCAATTTAAAATTACTTAACACAATTGTTGATATTTTAGATGCTAATAATTTAAATTATGTTTTAGCTTATGGTACAGCCTTAGGATTTTACAGAGATCATAAAATGATCGACTGAGATGCTGATATTGATATTATTATTGATTTAGAAGCTTATGAATTTTTATTAAAAAATTATCCTGAACACTTAATGACTTCTGATAATACACCATGACACTATTATCAATTCCCTCGTTGAGTGCCTTCTTTAAAGGATGTTGATGTAACCGATCCTAATTCATTATATATTGACATTTTTGTAATTTTACCTTCAACACATCGCAGGGTAAGTTATTACAATCACTCATTATTTATTAAAATGCAATGTGCTTCAAGTTGAAAAAAAGTTCCATACTTTTTCAACAAAAAATCAGCTAACATGTTTTACAAAGGTTTAATTTATACATTCTTATTCTGAGTACCTAGACTAACAATGCAAAGAGCTTGAAAATATATCATTGAAAAGAAAAAACCAAATTGTTATTATGTTTCGAATTATCCTAACCATAAAAACAATCACAAAATCGATATAGAAGATTTTTATAATCCAAGTTATGTTGAAGCTTATGGTAGAAAATATAAATTACTTAATAATGTTGAAAAACACTTTCTTAAAGAATACGGCAAAACTTGAAGAACTCCTATAAAAACTAAACATGCTATTTATTATGGTTTTACCGAAATGGATTCAAAATAGGCTTTTTGGTAAAAATAAGCTATAAAAAAATAATAACTATTTTATTAATTTTGAAGGAAAAATTGCACTGATTTTACCTTCATTTTTTTATTTAATTCTCTTATATATTAGGCTAGTTTGATATTCATATTTATTTATATTGCACAATAAATTTAAAGTTTTTAGACCTCTAAATCCATAATAAAAACAAGTTATTTTGCTGATTTTTTAATAACTCAAACAAAGAATTCAAAACCCCTAAATTTTGTTATTTTTGAATTTATTAGCTAATCCATATTTTTTAATTTAACTTTGAAAAAAGTATTTTAATTTTGGTTAATAATTCAGTCAAAAATCCTGTGAACTGAAAAACAAAAATAACGATTTTTTTAAAACAAATTAATTATTGTAAAAATATTAAAATTCTTCTTTTTTAAAAGAAAAAAACTATAATCATTTTGCGCAGATTATAGTTTTAAAATTTTTAAATCTTTACGTTTATATAACGTCGAGATTTTTTGATTCTATTTCTAAAAGTCATTTATGGAAAAACTCTAGAATTTCATCGTTTTGAACAACAATATTCTTTAATGTTTCATCATCTGGATCAAACTTAATTAAAGCTTCTTTAAGCTTAAAAACTAAGTCATCAAGCATTCTATAAAAAGAATAGCCTCTTTTAGATCATTGATATATTTCTTTCGAATATGACTGACTAGAATCAAATTTAAAGTGAATACAAAATTGCTGAAAATCATTTAGCTCCTTGTCTTTTAAAATTTCAGTTTTGTATTCTTTTTGGTTTATTAAGAAACATAAACTTCCATCACTTTTAATAATAAATGCAGCATCGTCATCAGGCGAAATAAATTGCCTTTTGTTTTCTTCATTAACAGCAACATAAAACTTATTTTGAAATTGTACAGTTGATGCATATATCTTTCTTTTAATTGTTAAATAAACACTACATTGCCTTTCATCCGTTTTAGAAAATGCATTTTTCTTATGTTCATAATCTTTTTTATTCCAATCATTATAAGCTTGAGTAATTTCTTCCTTATTATTAATAAAGTCTTGAAATGTTTTAATTTTATTTAGATATAAATACGGAGGCAAGAATTGTTGTAAAGAATTATTTGCTCTTTCAACATGAGGTTTAAAAATAGCAATACTAGAGCTTTGGAGTTCTATTCCTTTTGAATTTAAATACTGTTTTAAAGGTGTATCCGTATAATCAGTGCCTCAAAAAGTTCTTCTTTTGTCGGTTCTAATTATTTTTGGTTTACCGTAATTTCTAAATAGATCTTCCAATAATTTCATATAGCCGAGATTAGTTTCTTCTTGTTCAATATGTACTGCTAAAACTCTTGAAGTTGATGAATCTACAGCTACATAAATATTAGATTTTTCGCCATTCATTCAACGATGTTCACAAGCATCAAGTTCAACTATTTCACCAAAATCAAGGTTATTATCTCTACATTTTCTTGCTTTAAACATTGTCGTTTCCATAGTTTCATTATATTTAATTAATCTTTTTATTGCTATTACATCTCCATTATTTTCTTTAAGTTTTCTTAAATTTTCTCTTGCTTTTTTCTTTGTTTTCTTGGTCATATTTTTTGAATAAAAACCCTTGGCAACTAAGTTATTTATGAAGGATTTATAAGTCATGTTTTTTCTATCTAATTCTGTTAAATACTTCTCATAAAAAAATCTTAAAGAAATAGAACAGTCAGTTTTATGTTGATATACATTAACGATAAAAATAAGATATTCTTTAATCAATTCATCTATTCTATCTGTACTAATTTTTCTGCAATACTGATTACCTTTATTTTTATGAGAAATAATTAAGCAATTGTTTAACACTTTATCTCTAAGTTTCTTTGCTGTATGCCAATTAATTTGCAAATATTTACTAATTCAAGTGATGGATTTATTCATATTTTTTGCTATAAATTCTAATCTGTACTCATTTCTAAGTTCATAATTAGAACAATTTATTTTTTCAATTTTTTTCATAGCATAAATAAAGATACCAAAAAGTTAAAAATTCGTTATTTTTGTTTTTCCTATAAGTATCGTATTTTTGTTTTTAACTTCACAGTATTTTAATTTTGGTTAATAATTCAGTCAAAAATCCAATTTATTTAGTATAATATTTATATTTATATAAATATAAGTTTTTTAACTTCGTAAATTTATACAAAAAGGAGAAAAATATGGCTAAAAACATAAATGACGAAAAAGATTTAATTAATGAACAAGAGAACTTACAAGATGATCAAAAAGATCTTCAGGAAGAAACAAGTGAATTATTTATAGCTTTTAAACATAATAAAAAAACAGAGGATGATGAAGAAGATGAAGATATTCCTCAAAATAAACCAGAATATCAAGTGCAACCCCAATTATTAGAAGAACCAACAGATGGTATTAGTCCCGTTCAAGTTTCAAAAGAAATGAAGAACTCATTCTTAGAATATGCAATGAGTGTTATTGTGGCTCGTGCTTTACCTGATGCAAGAGACGGACTTAAACCTGTTCACCGTCGTATTTTATTCGATATGAATGAATTAGGTATTACTTTTGGTAGCCAACACCGTAAAAGTGCCCGTATTGTTGGGGACGTATTAGGTAAGTACCACCCACATGGTGATTCATCAGTTTATGAAGCTATGGTACGTATGGCTCAAGATTTCTCAATGAGATATCCATTAGTAGATGGTCACGGTAACTTCGGATCAATCGATGGCGATGAAGCTGCTGCTATGCGTTATACTGAAGCCAGAATGAGTAAATTAGCCGCTGAAATGCTTGAAGGTATTAAGAAAGATACAGTTGACTTTGTAGATAACTATGATGCTAGTGAATTAGAACCTGCTGTATTGCCATCAAGATTCCCTAACTTATTAGTTTCTGGTGGTTCAGGTATTGCGGTTGGTATGGCTACAAGTATTCCACCTCATAATTTAGGTGAAACAATTGATGCTACAATCGCTTTAGCCAAAAACCCAGAAATTACAATTGAAGAATTAATGGAATATTTACCAGGTCCAGACTTTCCAACTGGAGCTATGATTATTGGTAATCAAGGTATTAAGGATGCTTATACAACTGGTAAAGGTAGTATTCCAGTTAGATCAGTAGCTAAAATTGAAGAATTAGCTAATGGTAAAAGCAAAATTATTATTACTGAAATTCCTTACGAAGTTAAAAAGACAGCTATTATTGAAAAAATAGCCCAATTAATTAAAGAAAAAGCAATTGATGGTATTTCAGATTTAAGAGACGAATCTAACCGTGAAGGTATTAGAATCGTTATCGATGTTAAAAAAGGTGAAAATGCTGAAATTATTTTAAATAAACTTTATCGTCAAACTAACTTACAAGCTAACTATAATGTTAACTTCGTTGCTTTAGTTGATGGCGAACCTAAATTATTAAATCTTAAATATGCTTTAGAAGTTTATTTAAAACACCAAGAAAATGTTGTAACTAGAAGATTACAATTTGACCTTAAAAAAGCACAAGATAGATTACATATTCTTGAAGGTTTAAAAATCGCAGTTGAAAATATTGATGAAGTAATTAAGATTATTAAATCATCAAAAACTGATGCTGATGCTCAAGCAAACCTTTCTGCTAGATTTGGCTTAACTGAAAAACAAACTAAAGCAATCGTTGATATGCGTTTAGGTCGTTTAACTGGTTTAGCTATTGATAATATGCTTGAAGAAATTGCCCAATTGAACACTGAAATAGACAAAATCAACAAAATTTTGGCTGATAAAAACTTATTAATTGATTTAATTGTGCAAGAACTTACAGAAATTAAAGAAAAATACAACGATAAAAGAAGAACTGAAATTAACCTTTCAATTAGCGGTTCAATTCTTGATGAAGATTTAATTCCTCAAAGAGATATTGTTATTACAACCAGCACCAAAGGTTATGTAAAAAGAATGGATCTTGAAGAATATAGAACTCAAAGAAGAGGTGGTGTAGGTATTACGACAATGAAAACCTACAATGATGATGATATTGCATCAATTATTACTACAACCACTCACACTGACTTACTATTATTCTCAAACCTTGGTAGAGTATATAGAATTAGAGCTCATGAAATACCAGAACAATCACGTCAATCAAAAGGTACTTCATTTATTAATATCGTTCCTTCATTAAACGTTGAAGAAAACGAAAAGATTGTTTCAATGTTAGCTGTTGATTCATATGATGAAAACAAATATCTTTTCACAACCACAAAATTTGGTGTAATTAAGAAAACAAGTTTAGCTGAATACGAAAGAATTAATTCTAATGGTAAATATGCCTTTAAATTAAGAGAAGGTGATGAATTAATCAGAGCCTTAATTATTGGCGATGATGAATTAATCTTACTTGCTAACAATGAACAAAGAATTGTTAAATTTGAATCAAGCGACTTTAGACCACTTTCAAGAACCGCTACTGGTGTTAGAGGTATTAAACTTGAAGAAGGACAAACATGTATTTCTTCATCAGCAAGCAATGAAGGTGAATTAATTCTTACAATTGGTAAAAAAGGTTTCGGTAAGATTACTCACCATGCTTTATTTAGATTAATTAAACGTGGCGGAAAAGGTGTAATTGGTATTAACTCTAAATTAGCCGGAAACTTAGTATTTGCTCGTTTTGTTAACCCTCAAGATGAAATCTTGATGATTACAACTAGTGGTTTAACTATTAGAACACCTATTAGTCAAATTAATGAAACAAGTAGAAATGCTAAAGGTGTTAAATTAATTAACCTTAAGAAAAAAGAAGAAATTCAAGCTGTTGAAATTGTTAAAATCGATGAAAACACCGATCCAGAAGCAACAGAAGCAGCTATGGAATACTTAAACAAAGTAAGAGAAGCTACTCAAGAAATCTTACTTAAAGAAACCATAGACGATGAAGAATTAGAAGCAGAAGTAGATGCTGATTTAGAAGAAGAAAAAAATTCAAACGAATAATTATTTAAAAAATCACTTATAAACATTTATTGGAGAGCTTATGAAAAATAAAGAAATTAGGCAAGATGATATTATTTTATATTGTAATAATTCGCTTATTTTAAAGGCTGATAAGAAAATGACAATAAGTGATTTTTCTATTCAACTTTTATGTGAACTTTTTACAAAATATATTTTTAACAACAAGAACCAAAAGCTACTTGTTTCATACGAAGGCAATTCAAAATATTATCCAATTATTAATGGTTTTAGTTTTTATTTAACTAAAAATAACCATTTAGTTTACAATTATGACTCAATTTTAGGGGTTGATTCTTCGCTTGATGAATTAGTGTGCCGCGATTTAAAACTTGATTATTGTGTTAAAGTTATTTCAAATTATCAAGATAATAATATCTCAGTCAAAATCTATGATGCTAATGAAAATAAAAAGAAATTTATTTCAGGGGAAGTATTAAAGAAAATTGCTGAAGAATTTAAAACTTTAATTAGTGATAAATCAAATGCTATTCCATATGAAACTACTTATAAAACTGAATTAGCAAATCTTGAATTATTCATTCAAGAACAAGCCTCAAAAAGAGAATTACTTAGAGCGTTTGTTAATGTGCGTCCTAGATATAAATCTAAGAACTTAATTATTACTAATGAATTCTATTCTAATGAGCTAATTAATAACTTGCTTACAAATTACGAATCGAATTTCTCGCTTAAAAAAGCTGATCTAAAAACTAAGTTATATCTTTTCTCATTTAAAACTTTCCAACATAGAAATTATTTCAATAATAATTACCAAAGTCTCATTAAAATAGATGAATATGGAAATTTAGACGTGTCTTGTTATATTAACCATAAACTAGTTAATATGAACTTAAATGAAATAATTTTAGTTTATTTAGACTTCTTAATTGAAGAGTTAAAACGTGGTAAATCAGTTAATATAAAAGACCTTTTTGTTTTAATTGCTCCTAATACTTCATACCAAATTATCGAGCTTTTAAAGCAATACAATGTTAAATATATTTATTGCAATGAAAAGTCATATCAAAACTTAATTAACAATAAGAACTGTTTATTTGCTTATACATATAATAAGATCAATGCTAACCCTCGTTATTCATATTTATTCAATAATTATTACTTCTTTATTTATTTAATTTGAATGCTCAACACTTATGTTAATCGTAACAATCTTTTAAGTTTTAAATATAATAAACTCAAAGAAAACTTTGGAAATATTATCTATAAAAATTCTAGAAAGAAATTCGATCATAATTTAATACCTACTTTGATTTCAGCACTAATTAATAATTATAAAAAATCAAACATTTATGATGCAATTAATGTCTTTAAATTTTGAGTAGACGATACATATGCCTTGCTTAAATTAGTTAATACTAGTTCTAAGCATGCAACTATTTTAAGTTATGATTATGTAAATGAACAATTAATAATTGAAAATCAATTATGTACTGAATATAATCAAAGCGATGTGCCTTACTTCATGAATTTTCATAAAATGAAATCGTTTATTAATAAAACAATTAAGAAAGTTACTAAAGAAAATAAAGTTCAATTCGATGATGATAAAACTAGTGAATTAAACGAAAAAGAGCTTAACGAAAATATAAAAAATCTCTCTAATTAAAGAGAGTTTTCTTATGCCTAAAATTGACTTATTAACCTATTTGATAGCCAAATAAGCTATTTATCATATTCCTTATTAAATATCTTTAGAGCTATATTCTTTGGCACTACTTTTTCTAATTCTTCTAAGGATGCATTATATATGCTTGAATAATCTTTAAAGTGTTCAAGCAGTTTTTTCTCCATTACTTTACCTAATCCTTTAATCTTACTTAAAGAACCTTCAAGCGAAGAAATCTTATGTCTTTTTCTTAAGTGCGATTTAGCAAATCTATCAACTTCAATTTGAATTTCAGACATGAAGTTAAACAATTCTTGATTCTTGAAATAGATTTCATTTTGATTTAAATCTATTAAAGCTCTAGTTTTGTGGTTATCGTCTTTAACTAATCCAATTACTGGAATATTAAGATCAAGCATCATTAAGGCTTTTTTAGCTTCTTTCACTTGAGCTAAACCACCATCCACTATAATAAGGTTGTAATTCTTGCTATTTTTATCACTGGTAAAGAATCTTGTAATTGATTGTTTCATATATTCAACATCAGCATGGCGAGTTGAATCTTCATCTAAATTAAATTTACGATATAAACTTTTATTCTTGATACCATTTGTGTAAGTGATAGCAACACCAACTGGTATTGTGTTATTTAGGTTTGAGTTATCGAAAATAACAATATTAGTTAAATCATCAATAGGGACATATTGCTTCAATGCATCTAACATTGATTTAGCTTTTTCGTTCACTGATTCAACATTAAGATGTTCATTTTTATAATAATCTTCAAGGTTTAATAAACCTAATTCTAATACCTTTTTATTAGCACCTATTTTTGGGCTCACAAATTTATAATCATCTCCAAAGTTTAAATTAAGTTGCATGAACTTATCTTCAACGATAAAAAAGTCAGGCAAAATCTTATTTTGATAATAATGTTCTAAGAAGTATCTTAAACTTTCTTCAACATTAATATTAATCGGAATAATAATATTTTCCTTATTAATTAAGATACCAAATCTATAGAATAATAAAGTAATAAAAATTACATTATTATCTATTTTATAGGTAAAAACATCAATATTATTGGTTTGGCTTAACTCAATAATTTGATCTTCTTTGTATTTATTTAAAAAGTTTAAAGTGTTCTTTAAATCTAAGGCAACTTCGAATTGTTCTTGCTTTGCTGCTTCAAGCATTTTGGTTTTAAGTTCATCTAAATATTTATTATTTTTAAAGCTTAAAATTTCTTTTATTTTTAAAAATTGACTCTTTCAAAATTCTGGATCATTATTTTGAATTTTTAATCCGTTTTCATATAAAGCTATTCTTTGTAATCATTTTAATAAGATAGTAGAACCATAACCTAAGGGAAATGGTCCATAGTAATATGTATTTAATTGGTTTTGTTGGCTAATCTTTCTACTTAAAGAAATATCTAACCCGTTTTTAAGTAATTGAATTTTTAAATAAGGATATCTTCTATCATCTAAAAGCAAAATATTATATTCAGGATTATATTTTTCAATCAGTCTTCTTTCAAGTAGCAAAGCTTCTTTATTGGTTTTAGTGATATATGTTTCAAAGTTGTGAATGTTATCAACTAACTTATTGGTTTTGTATGAGTTAATAGCACCTTCAAAATATTGATGCATACGGTTTCTTAAATTTTTAGCTTTTCCAACATAAAGAACATTATCATTTTCATCTTTTCAAAGATAAATACCTGGATTTGTACTAACAGTTTTTAATTTTTCTAAAATTTCAGCTTTAGTCATTTTTAATCCAATAATTCAAGAATTCAATCCATTAATATTTCTTTAGGATAGAAATTGTGTCCAATGTTATTAATATGATTATTCTTCATAATGCAAAATGTAGGTACTTCCAAGACTTGATATTTTGTGTTAGGTTCAAGATATAAATTAGATTCTTTAGCATCGATTTCTATTATATGAAAGTCATTTCTTTTAGAGAAATACTCTTCCACTTGATAGATATTATTTCTCATAATCTTGCACATTTGATCATCTTCTAATGTAAAAAACAATAAATAAACATCGTTTTTATTATTAGGGCTTTTGATGATTGCTTGCACATCTTCTCAACGCATTTTAGTCATATTTACCTCTTATTTTTTATCACTTAAAATTGGACTTTCTCAGCTATCATCATCTTCATTATTTTGTGAAGCATTCTTATCAATTTGACCATTTTCATCAAGTATTACAACTTGTGAATCGAATTGGAAATCAAAGTTCTTTTGTGTGTTCGTATTTTCTTTTTTATCTTGTGAAATAGGATTATCAGTCGAAATAGTGAATTTATTTTCATCATTAACGATTGTATACATTTGTGTTTTATTATCAGTATTGCCTTGGTTAATGTGAGCTAAATTTACTCCTTGTTTTTTAACAGCTTCTTGAACTTCAATTGTATCGATTTCAAAGTTAATTTCAGCTTTAGGATTATTAATTACACTTGTTACGTTTTCATTATTTTGAATTGAGATAGTTGGTTGTTGTTCATTTACTTCAGTTTCGGCAGTATCAATTAAAAATTCATATTTATTATTTGTTTGACTTTCTTCAGGAGAAGGTAAAACATTATGAGTTTGTGTTTTTTCTTTTATATTGGTTTCAACAGTAGCTTCAGCAGTATCAACTAAGAAATTAAAGTCTTGTAATTGATTATTCTTTTGACTATCTTCATCAAGTATTTCTTGAGTATCATTAATTGCTTTAATTGTTTCGACAAATTGAGTATTAGTTTGTTCTGCTTGTACTACTTTATTTTCAATTGTTTCATCGATTGTTTCAGTTATGATTAATTGATCCAATTCAGTAGTTTTTTGTTGTTGAAGATTAATATTTGTTTTTTCAACAATTTCTGGAATTGTATCTTCTTCATCTTTTTCTTTTTCACTTTGGAAAGCAGATTTATTCCCAAAATAAATCACATCTTTTTCTATATTGTTTTTGTTAAATGAATTAATTTCTCTAGTATCAAAATCTCTTAAAGTGTATTCTCTTGAGACTTCATTAGTTTTATATGATGAAACAGGATATTGAACTTCTACAATAATTGGATTTGGATCAGCAGATGCTATTAATAAATCTGGACTATCATTATATTTAGTTTTGTTAGCTCTTAAGATTTTCATAAAATCACTATTAGCATCATCATTATAACTATTTCTCTTAGCAACAATTTTAAAGAATTCTTTTAAGCTTGAGTTATTACTCAATGTATTAATATTCTTTTTAATTTGTTTATCAAGGTATGCGAATTTAACTTTATATGGATCAATGTCTAAAACTTTAGCAGCTTTACGGTAAAACTCAAATAAAGTTTTAACTTGGTTTGTATAGTAAAAAGGTGAAATTTTTCTTTGAATATTTTTTTCAATTATAGGCAATGTACATTTGTTGCGATTTAAATTTTTAAGGTATAAAATAGGCTTAATGGTAATTAAATATAATCATGAAAAAGCCATAATTGCTAGTGCAACAAATCAAGCTAAATAAGGTGAAAATGCAATAACATACATTAAGTTAAAGATAGTATCAGCATAAACTCCGACATTTAAATAAGCATGAGGTAAGATATTACTATTAGCTATTTTTCCATCCACTGTAAATGATTTATATCATCCATTAGTGTAAATTTGTCCAATTTCACTAGGCTTAATAATTGTGCTAGACATATCAACTCTTTGGAAAACTAATACTGAGTGATAAATAATTGCTATTGCTAAAAGATTTAATCAAATAAATGAAATTAATGATTTTCTAAAGGTTCAATAATCAACCCGGGTATATGAATAAAATCACCTTAAGTAATGTTTCTTAAATCATGGGCTAATTCACCGAATAATTAATGAAAGTCAAGATCCTATTAATATTAAAATAGTAAGATCACCAAAAGCTAAACCAATACTATATAAATAAACTTCTCTTAATAAGTCATTTTGAGTTAAATTACCATATTGAAGCATTACAAAAAAAGCACTAACAAAAGCAACTACTATAAATTTAAGTAGTTCTATTGGAACTGATAATTTAACATCAGCCACAATTTCGTTTTGTTTCTTAACCTCTACATTAGAGATATTCAACTTTTTGTTTAACTTACCAAGTGTAACTCTCATATTATTTAAATTATAAATATTAATATTATTTAGATAAGAAAAAAGTATTAGTTATTTAATTTGATTCAGGCAGTTTAAGAGCACATTAAATAGGCGGCATATATATTCACCTTTAATACTCAAAACCATAATTTAGCGAAGAAAATATATAACAAAAAGCGAAGAAAAAGTATAATGAAAAGCGAAGAAAAAGTATAACAAAAAGCGAAGAAAAAGGTGAATTGACCATGAAAAAGCTTAAATAAACTTAATAAAAATGGAAATAATTAAATGATTATGTGAGTCATAATAATGATAAAAACACTGATGCTTAATAGGTTGAATTTGGATAATTTATGGTTTAAATACTTGAATTTTAAAGAATAATAGTAATTCTATTTAACATACAGTAATATATCAATTTTAAAATTATATTGTTAGGGATTTTGATTAATATCCAAGCTACAAAATAAAATATTTTGACTTATTTTTAAGCATTAACAATTTATCTAAAAGCAAAATTTTGTAATACTAGTAATTTAAAAAACTTTCAAAAAATTACTTATTAAAAGAGAGCTTTTTAATAGGTGTTTTTTATGATATAAAAATGCAATATACCAAAATGTATACTGCATATTTAGAAAGGTAATTTTGTGAGTTAATTTTCTTAAAAACACTATAAAACAGCAAAATTAAGGAATAAGTATAATTTATAATTAATCTTTTGTTTTCTGATTTTATTATTCATTGTATAAATCTATAAGTTTTTGAATTTCTTCACTAACTTTAGCTTTAAGACCTTCTCTATTTGTATCATCACTTTTATCAAACATTGACATAGGTTTAAAAATGTTTGTGAATTTTGTTCCATAACTGTTAAGTTCATTATCTCTAATTGCATTTTGAATAAATTTTTTAGCTTCTTCTGGCTTAAGATTAAATTTATTTATTAAATTATCAATTTGTTTTTCTTTATCTTCTGAAACGAATTTATCAAATTGTTCTGGTAAGTTAGAATAATCGTTTGTTAAATTAATAACATTAAGGAATGCTTTTATCAATAAATCTTTATTTCTTAAGGTGTAACTTGATCTAACAATTCTATCAATGTAAATTGTCATTTCTTGTTCAGACATATTTTCATTATGTGCTTCTTTTATCTTAGAAAGAATATAGTCAAAATCAACATCATTAGCTTTAACAAGTTCAATTTCAAAAACAACATCATCTAAAATTGAAACAGCTTCGCCTTCACGCCGTTTGTCGAATTCATCTTTTATATCTAAGTAGAAACTTTGATAATCTTGCATTTCACGATCGGTTAGAATTTGCTTGTCCGGTGTTCATTCTTCAGTAAAGACTTTAAGAATATTTAAAAGGTAAAGAATTTGTCCAAATGTTTTAGCAAAAAGTTCTTTTGCCGAATTACCTTGAATTTGTTCTCCAAGTGGAAACTCAGTTTTAAGTTTATCAATTAAAGATACATATGAAGGCGTCTTAGAATCCGCTCCTTTACTATAATAGTCCTCAAATGGTTTAATTTTAATTAAACCACTTGTATCACCATCCCCGTAAGCAGCGATTGCTTCATCAACATATTTTTTTAAATTACGGTAGCAAACAATGTACCAGATGTTTTCACGCTATTTAAGATTCTATTAGTTCTTGAAAATGCTTGAATTAACCCTTGTTCCTTTAATCATTTATCTACCCATAATGTGTTTAAAGTTGTTGCATCAAATCCTGTTAAGAACATATTAACAACAATTAAAAGATCAATTTCTTTATTTTTCATTCTCAAGCTTACATCTTTATAATAATTATTAAATTTCTTATCACTAATGTCATAATTAGTTCCGAACATATTGTTATAGTCTTTAATGGCACTTGCTAAAAATTCTTTAGAGCTTGGATCTAAACGTCTTGTTGATTCATTATTTTCGTCAATTTCAGTTAAAAATTCACTATCAGGTTCTTCATATGAATCTTCATTTGGAGCTCAACTATAAATTAAAGCAACTTTAAGTCTATCTTTTTCAGGGAGCTGAGCTTGTTGTTCTTTAAATTCTTTATAGTAAGCTTTAGCTGCTTCTATTGAAGAAGTAGCAAGCATTCCATTAAAGCCATAGAATTCTTTTGTTATCTTTTTTTCTTTTTCATTATTAACGCTTTCAGCAATATTTGAAACCACAGTTAGAGAATACTTATTGTCGTTTCTTTTTGTTTTTATTTTATATTTTTTAAGAATATCTTCAACAATGACTTTGATTCTCTCTGGCGCTCTAAGTGCTTCTTCACTTTTAATATCTGGAACTAATTGACTCTCAATCTTTTCTTTTGCTTTAATAGTATTAATGTAATCAATTTTAAAAGGTAATACATTCTTATCTTCAATAGCTTTTGCAATAGTATATGTATGAAGTTTTTCTCCAAAGACTCCTTCAGTTGTAAAAGGAATTCCGCCGCCTTTTGGCATTTGAGCAAATTTTGCAAAGATTGGGGTACCAGTAAAACCGAAAAGAAAATACTTTTTAAATTTTTCTGTAATACTTTTGTGCATAGATCCAAATTGAGAACGGTGGCATTCATCAAAAATAATAACTATATTTTTATTGTAAACATCGAGGCTGTCATCTCTCTTAATTAATTTATATAGTTTATTAATTGTTGTAATAATAACTTTAGATTCTGCATTTGTTTTGTTAACCATTTCTTTTAATTTTGATGTACTAGTAGTAGCATTTGCAGATCCTTTTTCGAACTTTTCATATTCAACCATTGTTTGATAATCTAAGTCTTTTCTATCTACAACAAATAAGACTTTATCAATAATATCCATATCTTTCATTAAAGTAGCTGTTTTGAAAGATGTTAATGTCTTACCACTACCGGTTGAATGTCAAATATATCCTCCAGCTTTTTTAGAACCTTGATGATTTGAATTATATGCTGCTTTAACCTTATTAATAATTCTTTCAGTTGCTACAATTTGGTATGGTCTCATAACTAATAATTTTTTATCACTAGTAAAGACACAATATTTAGTAAGTATGTTTAAAAGTGTATTTTTAGCAAAAAAGGTATCAGTAAAATCTACTAAGTCCAAAATATTCTTGTTATTAGCATCAGCTCAATATGAAGTAAACTCAAATGAGTTACTTTTTCTCATTATATAATCGCCTTTAAAATTATTGTTGCTTCTTCTATTTTCACAAACAACATTTTGTCTTGTTGTATTAGCATAATATTTTGTTTCAGTTCCATTTGAAATAACAAATATTTGGACGTATCTAAATAGTGATCTAGAAATATTGAAACTATCATTTTCATATCTTTTAATTTGATTAAAAGCTTCACGAATATTTACGCCCCGTCTTTTTAATTCAATATGAACTAACGGCAATCCATTAACAAGAATTGTAACATCATAAATATTTTTTCTTCTTCCTTCTTTAGGTTCATATTGCTCAATAACTTGTAAGTTATTTTTATGAATATTTTCTTTATTTATTAAATAAATATTTTTAGAAGTACCGTCTTCAAACTTGGAATGTATGATGTAATCTTTTTGAATTTTTTCAGTTTTTTCTTCAACATTTTCTTCCTCGTTGCTAATGAAAGTCTTGTAGAAAAAATTTCATTCTCTATCATTAAATTTAACGTCATTAAGTTTTTCTATTTGCTTTTTTAAATTACGAAATAAATCATCTTCATCTTTAATATTTACTTTTTCATAGCCTTGTTGCATCAATTGTTTAACAAAGCTTGCTTCTAATTTAGCTTCGCTTTCATATTCAGAAAACTTAGGTTTATGTGAAATATACTCAGCTAAAACCGTGCTATCTGAGTCTTGCATTATAATATCTTTTTCTTTAACTTCATTAAGTTTCATATTTACCTTTCTTTATTTTTATTGCTGTTTTATAGTATTATTCATCTTTTTTAAAATCTAAAAGTAAATCTCTATAATACTTAAATTGTTTGCTTCTGAGCCCAATTTCTGCTGGTAATCCAGAATTAATTTCTTGTGAGTATTCTGATAATTTATCGAACATTGAAACTATTTTATTTTGAGTTTCTATAGGGGGTATCTTTATTTTAATATCAGCCATAACATTACTCATCAATTTTGGATTACTATTATCATAATTTACATAGTCTTTCGAAACCAATGATAAAGCATAATATAAAAATTTTATATTTGTCTCTTTATCATTTTTAATTTTCAATAAACCACAAACATTTGTTACATTAAATTTGCCTGATCTGTAAAAAATTGTTCCAGCATTTGCACCATCAGTTGTTCAGGTGAGATAATTGCCATCAAAATCATATGTATTTATATTCCCCAATATACCATTGTTTACAGTTTGTGAAGAATATACAGGGTACATTCCTTTATTATTTGCAATGAATTGTTTTGAAATTACTTTACCTCTTGTTATTTCACACATTTCAGATATTGTTTTTATCTTAAAGTCTTTAAAATTAAATAAATTATTTTTTCAAAATTCAAATTGCTTCCCTCTCGCTTCCAACTCCGCTTTTAGCTCCGCTTTTAGGATACTAAATCTTTCCAAGATTTCAACTATTTTTTCTTGCATTTTTAAAGGGATTTTTGGTATTAAAAGTTTTGAATAGTTAGAAATTCATTGTCTTGAATGCTGATCAATTTCATAGGTGATAGTTTGCATAAAATAATAAACAAACATAATTGAAACATCTTGAATTTTAGGTATAAGTATTTTGCAAGCTGATGACCTTACTTTGAATGGAAAATTAACTAATTTAAAAGAAGTTGTAAAATCATCAAAAAGTATTACAGGTTTTTCGTTAGAAGCATAAAAAATATTATTATTATTTTTTGTGTATCCTAATATAAATTGTTTACCAGGAGTTAAAACTGGAATGCCGTCATCTTCAAAATCTTTTATTTTTTCTATATATTTTGCTGGTTGGATATAATCAACTACATCTTCGAGCTTAACCCACTCATATCCATCAGGACAATACTTATTTATTAACTGGTCCAAATAAGTCATATTACTCCTCGATTTCTTGGATGATTTTATCTATTTCTTTTCTTAGAACATCTATTTTATGGGTTAATTCTTTTAATTGAGTATTAACTTCAACAATATTTATTTTTTCCGATGTATCTTCAGGTTTTACATATGTAGAAACTGATAAGCTATAATCATTTTCTTTAACTTCTTCATAAGGAACATTTCTTGAAATATATTCTTTTTCTTCTTTGAAACGATAAATATCTAAAATATTTTTAATATTTTTATCACTTAACTTATTAGTGTTTTTTTCTTTAACAAATTCATTTGAAGCATTAACAAAGAAAATGCTGTTGTCTCTTTTGTTCTTTCTTAAAATGATAATACATGTTGCAATTGAAGTTCCGAAGAATAAGTTTGGAGGTAATTGAATAATAGCATCGACATAATTATTATCTATTAAGTATTGTCTGATTTTTTGTTCTGCACCACCACGGTAAAGAACACCAGGGAATTCAACAATAGCAGCTGAACCTTTAGAACTTAATAGATGTAAAATATGCATAACAAAGGCTAAGTCAGCTTTAGATTTAGGAGCTAACACACCTGCTGGTGCAAATCTTTGATCATTAATAAAAGTAGGATTGTTATCACCATCTCATTTAATTGAATATGGAGGATTAGATACAATTGCTTCAAAAGGAGAAATGTTGTCAAAATAGCATGGATTATTTAACGTATCTCCGTGTTTAATAGAGAAATCAGCAAAATTAATACCGTGTAAGAACATATTAATTCTAGCTAAGTTATATGTAGTTAAATTAATTTCTTGTCCAAAGAAACCTTTTGTAACATTTTCTTTACCTAAGATTTTTGCAAATTTAAGTAATAGAGAACCTGAACCACAAGCTGGGTCGTAAACACTTTCAACTTCTTTTTTCAATTCTCTTTTATTATTACTAAAATCAACTAAAGTTAAAGATGCTAAAAGTTCACTAACTTCTTGTGGGGTAAAGAATTCACCACCACTTTTACCAGCGTTAGCTGCATACATGGTCATTAAGTATTCGTAAGCATCACCGAAAGCATCAATGTTATGATCATGAAAATCACCTAATTGCATTTCATTAATTGCTTCTAGAATACTGCACAATTTCTTGTTTCTTTCGATGACAGTATTACCTAATTTATCATTATTTACATTAACGTCATTAAATAAACCTTTAATATCATTTTCACTTGGGGTACCAACAGCTGAAGCTTCAATACTTTTGAAAATTTTATCTAATGTTTCATTTAGATTAGAATCATTGCGACATGTTTTAGCAACATTTTTAAATAAATTACTTGGAGCAATGTAAAAACCTTTTTCTTGAATTAAAACGTTTTTTACTTTTTCAGCTTCTTCATCACTTAATTCTGCATAATCAAAGTTTTTATTTCCGGCTTTTCATTCATTTGAATTAACATAGTTAGTTAAATTTTCAGAAATATAACGGTAGAATAAAAATCCTAAAACATATTGTTTAAAGTCTCAGCCATCAACTGACCCACGTAAATCATTTGCAATTTTTCAGATAGTTTTATGTAATTCTGCTCTTTGAGCTTCTTTTGAGTTTGTAATATTTTTAGCCATATTTAATTCCTTCCTTTATCTTGACTTTTAGTTAAATAATATTCAATTCTTTTCTTCTCTAAATCAATAACCTTTTCATATAAGTTATTAACTTCATATGAGTTATTGACATATTCAATCACTTTTTGTTGTTCTTCTGGTGGTATTACATTAATTTCTAATGAACCTAATATTTTATTATTAATATGTTTTGATACAGAACCTGCTGATTTAAAAACTAATAATTCTTGAACTGTATCAATCTTCAATAAGTATGCTAAGTATTTCGGCAATATTCCTTTTAAATTTCTAATTACAATAAAATTAGTACTAATTAAAATGCCTTCATCTTCTTTTTTTATAAATGCAATTTCATAAGGATACATATTACGAACAATAATGTCGCCTTCTTTAGTGAAAAATAGACTATCTATATGATCATTAGAATAGAAAACATCTAATTTATCATGAAGTACATCTAAGTTTCTTCCTATTGATTTAATAGATAATAATTTATATGCAATCGCTTCTTTATTTTCAACCGTTTTTTTACGTGCTAATAATCAACCAGTACTAATTTGTGATATATCTTTTAGCTCCATGTTACCTCCTTCTTTTAATCTTATTATACACTATTTTGCTGTCGTTATAAAGAATTTAGAACAATAAATTAATTGTTGAAATTTTGGCTGGGTTTTCAATAAAAATAAGATATACCAACGTTTAAAACAAATGAAATATTTTTTAATAAAATCATGAAACAAAAAGCATCGCTAAATATTAAAAATCAATATATATAAAATAATAATAAGGTAGAAATTTTAGTCGTTTTATCATGAAAACTTTTCATATTTTCCTTGAATTTTCAGCGTTTTATTTTAAACATAGTTTAAAAGATATAATTATTTATATCTAACAAAAGGAGAATGAATATGAAAAAAATAATTATTAAATTATCTTCAATAGCTACACTAGCTTTGCCTATGTGCGCAATTAGTTGTCATAACAATGGTAAACAAAATGACATAAATATTAATAAAGATCAAAAAGATAAAGAAAATACCAATAAAGAAAATCCGGTAGAAAATAAAACAAATGAAGCTGATAAATTTGGAGACGAAACTGAAGGATTAATTCAATTAATTAATTCAAATGTTAAATATTTTAATGAAGCGTGTTCAAATATAAAAGATTATGTATTTATTTATGCTAGAAATAATAAAACAATTTATGCATATAAATCAACAAATGCTGGTGGTTCGCAAATTGATTGAAAGAATCTTAATGAAGAATATGCAATAGCTAAAATAAACGATACAAATTATTCAAGTAATTATCAACTAGCAAATAACCAAAATCCAATTAAAAATGATAAGATCAATAACTTCTTAAATGTATCTGTTGATGCTGATAAAAATGTAATATTAACCTATAAAACAGCAATATTTGGAAATAATATAGTAGTTTCAACAAAAGAATTTAAAGTAACGCTAGGAAAAATATTAGATGATCAAAGTTTGAAAAAAGTAGAACTTTTAAATGAAAAAACTAAAGAAGTTTCATTTGATTATAAAGATAAAGCAAACACATATGTTAAAGATGCTAATCTTGATTTAATCATCAAAAATATACCTTCTGGATATTCATTAAGTAAATATAAAGCAGTTATCAATGAAGAGACAAATGATATAACAATCATTTTCAAAATTAAAAAAGATGGCACTAATATTGAAAATGAAAAAAATCAATCATATGTAATAACAGGTTGAAAGAAAACACAAGCAATGATTGATAAAGAGAATGAAGCAATCAATAAATTAAATGAGGAATTGAATAAAGTAATTGTTCAATATTTAGACGAAAAAGCATACGTTTTTGTCCAAAAGAATAAAGCTATTCTTAACTATGAAAATAAACCTAATTTTGTTGTTTCTGGTTATGATGAATCATTATACTCAATGAAACTTAGTGATTTAAATGTAGACAAAAATGAAATTAAGGTTGAACTAATCGTTAAAAATAATGAAAGTGTTAAAAATAGTAAAGTAATAACTATAAGCAAAGAATTTAAAACTGGAATTAATCCTCATTCAATGACTGAAGATGAGCAAAAAACTTATCTAGAAAACTCTTTAAAAGATAATGTAATTTATCCATATTATTCAAAAGACAAAACATATATTGAAAGACTTGAAACAGATAAACTTAATGATAAGTCATACTTTATTAAAACTAAGAATAATTCTCTTGAATATGTTTATTCAAAATTAAGAAAAGATGGCGATAAATATTTTGTTAATGTTGAAGTTTCATTCAAAGATTGACCTGAAAGTATAAAGGTAAATAAAGACTTAGAAATAGATTTAAGCATAAAAGGACTCGATATTATTAACGAAGCAAGAATTAAAAGGAATCAAGAACCATTACAAGATCAATTCGCTCCAAGTTCAACACTTGACCCTGAATATAAGGCTACATTTGATTTATCTAAATTTGTTGAAACTCCTCAAGATGAATATCTAACAAATGATCTTGCAGCTAAAATCGTGCAAGAAAAATTAATTAAATCTTTAAAAGATAAACAATTATCATTAATGAATGAAGAAATTGCTAAAGAGATTATAAAACAGGGAGATAAGTTTATTGTAGCTCAACTTTATGACCCTAAATTTAAAGATAAACCTGAATATAAACTATATGCTTTTGTAAATGCCATATGTTTTACTGAAAAACAACAATTTATGGTATTTTCAAAACCTGAAATAGTTGATAATAAAATTATTTCAATCAAGGTTTCATTTGTTTCAATTCAAAATGCAAATGCTAATGATTTTTCAGCAGTTTCATCAACTAGAGTAAAAGTTAGCGAAGTTTATAATGGTGAAGCATTATTCCAAAAATATCTTTTAACTAACGCATTAAAAAATGAAGTAGTTTTAGAAGTTTCTAATAAGAATCTTAAGCCTAGTGAAGTTAAAAAAGAAGATATTATTATCAAACAAAAACCTGAAGGATACAACCTTGAAATTGTTGAACTTAAGCCATATGATTCAAAGAAAAAACTAACTGTATATATAGTACTTAAAAATGCTGACGGTTCTAAAGAAACCTTCAAATTTGCAAAATCAATCACAGGATTTCAAAAGTAAGAATAATTAAAATTCTTTTAATTAAGGGCACATTTTAATAACAAAAATGTGCTTTTTATATTATTTTTAGCCACTAATAATAACTATTTTAATTTTCCTAATTAGATATGAGTTTTAGTATAATATTTAAATTATTATGAATAAGAACAAGCAAAAAGTTATTTTAGGAATGTCTGGTGGTGTCGATTCATCAGTATGCGCGTATTTACTTCTTCAACAAGGATATGAAGTTGAAGGTCTTTTTATGCGTAATTGAGATTCTTTAATGAATAACGATTTGTTAGGCAATGAAAATATCTCACAAGATATTTGTCCGCAAGAACAAGATTATCAAGATGCATTAGCAGTCGCAAATAAGCTTGGCATTAAATTACATCGTGTTGATTTTATTAATGAATACTGAAACGATGTTTTTAAAAACTTTATTCAAGAATATGAAAAAGGTAGAACACCTAACCCAGATATTTTATGTAATAAGTTCATTAAATTCAAAGCATTTGCCAATTATGCTTTTGATAAATTAGGGGCTGATTATATAGCGATGGGGCATTATGCTAAAGTTGAAAATGGACATTTATTTAGGGCAAAAGACCAGGATAAAGATCAAACTTACTTTTTAGCTCAACTAACTCATGAGCAACTCGAAAGAGTTTTAATGCCTTTAGCTGATTTTGCTTCAAAAGCTGAAGTTAGAAAAATAGCTGAAGAACAAGGTTTAATAACCGCGAAGAAAAAAGATTCAACTGGAATATGCTTTATTGGTGAAAGAAGATTCACTAAATTCTTACAAAACTATATCGCAGCTCAGCCTGGTGAGATAGTTGATATTGTAACAAATAAAGTTTTAGGTAAACATGATGGATGTTTCTATTACACGATCGGTCAGCGTAAAGGACTTAATTTAGGCGGATGTGATGAACCTCATTATGTATGTGGTCATGATGTTAAGAAAAATATTATTTATGTCGCCCCCGCTAGTGATTTATCCTATTTAACTAGTGATATGTTAGTCGCTTCTTCAGTTACACTGAATAATTCAGACTTTGATCCAAATAACTTAAGTGCGAAATTCAGATATAGACAAAAAGATATTAAAGTTAAAGTTGAATTTTTGCCTAATAATACTATGAAAGTGAATTATCCAGAAACAGCACAAGCTGTAACACCCGGACAACAAGTTGTTTTATATGATGGCGAAAAATGTCTAGGTGGTGGTATTATTGAAGAAATTTATTTCGAAGGTAAAAAGAAAAAATATTTATAGGAGTTAATTATGAAACCATTAAAATCAAATGAAATTAGAAATAAGTGATTAAACTTTTTCAAAAATAAAGGTCACTTAATTGTTGAAAGTAAATCATTAATCCCAGTTAATGATCCTTCATTATTATGAATCAACTCTGGTGTAGCAACCTTAAAAGATTACTTTTCAGGTAAAAAAATACCTCCTGCACCTAGATTAACAAATAGTCAAAAAGCAATCAGAACTAACGATATTGAAAATGTTGGTGTAACTTCAAGACACCACACCTTTTTCGAAATGCTTGGTAATTTTTCAATTGGAGATTACTTTAAAAAAGAAGCTATTGCTTTTGGTACAGAGTTCTTACTTAAAGAATTAGAAATGGATAAAGATAAGTTATACATGACTTATTTTGAAGATGATGAAGAAACCAAGAATTACTGAATTGCTAACGGTATTGATGAAAGTCATTTAATTAAAGGAACAAGAGATACTAACTTCTGAGATGTTGGTTCAGGTCCTTGTGGTCCATGTACTGAAATCTTTTATGATAGAGGCGAAAAATATGACAAACGTGGTCTTGAATTATTAAAAGAAGACATTGAAAACGATCGTTATATTGAAATCTGAAACATTGTTTTCAGTCAATTTAATAATGATGGTGAAAATAACTACACCGAATTAAAACAAAAGAATATCGATACTGGAGCCGGTTTAGAAAGAATTGCATCAATTATGCAAGATGTTCCAACAAACTATGATTCTGATTTATTTATTAACATCATTCATGAAATTGAAAAATACACTCCTTATAAATATGACATGGATAACTACTTCAAAAAAGATCCAAAACAAACTGAAATTAATACTAACTTCAAAATTATTGCAGACCATGTTAGAACTGTAGTTAATGCTATTGCTGATGGTGCTAAAATCTCGAATGTAGGTAGAGGTTACATCATTAGAAGATTAATCCGCCGTTCATGCTATAAAGGTATGCAACTTGGTATTAAAGGTTTATTCTTATACAAATTAGTTTTAGTAGTTAAAGATAACTTACCATATGATTATGATTCAAAAATGGTAGCTAAAGCTATTAAAGATGAAGAAATATTATTCGGTAAAACAATCGAAAACGGAAAATTATTACTTGAATCACATATTAAAGACAATACTAAAGTATTTAGTGGTGAAGTAGCATTTAACTTATTAGAAACTTATGGTTTCCCTATTGAATTAACTGAAGAAATCTTACGTCAAAAAGGTATTGAAGTTGATATGTTAGGCTTTAATACAGCTAAAGCAAAACATATTGAAGCTTCAAGAGGCGATAAAGTAGCTGGTATGGCTAAAGTTATTAATTCACTTGCTTTAATCAAAGGTAAAATTGATAAGTTCATAGGTTATACTGATTTACAATGTAAAACTAAAGCTTTAAAATTAATGAATAGTGAAACTTTCGTAGATCAAATTGATGGTCAAGGATATTTAATTTTAGAACAAACACCTTTCTATGCAACTAGTGGTGGTCAAAGACACGATAAAGGTTACATGGTTCAAAATGGTAAAAAAATCAAAGTAATTGATGTGTTCAAAGATAAATATGGCAATCATATTCATTTAGTTGAAGGCAAGGTTAATGATAAAGACCCTATTGAATGTTATGTTGATCCTGAAATCCGTTTAGGCTTAGAAAGAAACCACTCAGGTACTCACTTAGTATTCTGTGCTTTAAGAAAAGTTCTAGGACCTCATATTGAACAGTTAGGTTCAGATAACAATGAAGAAAGATTAACTTTCGACTTCCCTGCTGATGAAAAACCAACTGATGAACAAATTAAAGAAATTGAAGCTTTGATGCATTCATACATTGAAAAAGATATCAATAGAGAATACTTAGTTATGACTATTGAAGAAGCTAAAAAAATGGGTGCTTTAATGACAATTGGTGAAGAAGAATACATGGATCCTAAAAACATTAGAGTTGTTCGTTTCGGTAATATCACAAGCGACTTATGTGGTGGTACTCACTTAAGCAATACTAAGAAATTAGAAAACTTCAAAATTACTAATGTTGAAAGAAAACAAGCTGGCATTTATAGATTAAGAGCAGTAAGTTCAAATAAATTAGTTAATGAATTCTTACATGATAAAAACACTAAATTAAGAGATGAACTTGAAAAGATAGTTCTTAAGAATAAAGAATTTGATTCTAAATACAAATTAGAAATTAAAAAATATGACAATTTAGATCAAGAAAACGCTGAAATTGAAGAATTAATTCTTAAAGCTAGAGAAGATTATAAGAATCTTCTTAAGGCTAACTCAAATATTGAATTTGACTATGAAACAGTTAAATTTGAAAAAATTAATAATAATAACGTTTATATTAATTTAGACTTAGATGCTTCACAAGTTAAAATTATTGCAGCTACAATTAGAGATAAATATCAAAGTGAAAATCCAATTGTAATTGCTGGATCTAAAGAAAATAACCAAGTTCTTTTATGTATAGCAACTAGAGCACTAGATGCTAATAAATTGTTTAGAGAATTTAGCACTAAATTAAATGGTCGTGGTGGTGGATCACCAATTTTAGCAATGGGAAAAGTAGATAATAACGCTAAAATTACTGAAATTATCAAAGAAGGCATTCTAAATGCGTAAATTAGGACTTGATTTAGGTACTAAAACTTGTGGTCTTGCTATCACAGATGCAGACGCAATTATTGCAAGCCCACTTGAAACTATTAGATTTGAAGAAAATGATTTTCAAAAATTAATTGAAGAAATTGAAAAACTTCAAAAAGAATATAGTAATTCAATTGATGCATTAGTGCTGGGCTATCCTTTAAGAAGTAATGGAACTAAAAGCGAAAGAACATTAATGGTAGAGGAAGTAGCTGACTTATTGCATGAACACTTTTTAGACTTATCAATCTATTTTACAGAAGAATATGGCACAACAATCATGGCTGAAAGAATTTTGAAAAGTGCAAATTTATCTAATAAAAAAACTAGAAAAGCAAAAGATACATTAAGTGCTGTCATAATTCTTAATGAGTTTTTAAATAATGGAGGTCAAAAGATATGATAGAAACTACATTAATTAAATTAGCACAAGCAGTAGAAGCTGGAAGTGGCAAAACTGTTATTTCAAAACAACTTTATTGAGGTTTATTTGCTTCAATGATTATTGTAGCTGTGCTTGGTTTAGCTGTATTTTTAGGAACTTATCTTAAAACTATCTCAATGAAAAAGAAAATTGATAAAGAAAGAAAAGAAGCAACTGAAAAAGCTGTTATGGATCAAAAGGGTTCAGCATTAGGTCAAATCCCTGAATACATTGATAAAACTTTTGCACCTAACATTGACCCACTTGATAGAATGCAATTAATTAATACCATTTACTTAAATAGAGCAAAAAATGTACTTTTAGCTGGTCAAGATTTAGAAAATATTTATTTATCTTTAACTAAAATGACATTAGCAAATATTGAAGTTGAAGAAACGGGTATTAATGAAGAAATATGAAATAAAGGGGCAATGCGTAATTTAGAAGAAATTAATTCATATCCAAATTATCAAGATCCTGAAAAAACTATTAGTTATGACTTAGTTTATGTTATTGAATCAAATTTAAACAGCTTTGAGATATTTAAAAAATATTATCCTCAATTAAGAACTGATGGCATGCTTGTAGTTATTCAAAATCCTTCTACAAAAGTAGACTTAAAACTTTTAGCAAAAGAATTAAAACAACAACAAATCAGATATGAAATATCTAAAAATAAAGCACAATTTTTATATGTTATAAAAATGGATGAAACTTTAAATACTAATATATAATTATTAAATAATAATTAATTACATGAATTCATAAAAAAGAGGTTAAAATGGCAAGACATAATAAAGAAAAAATTTATATTTCACGTGAAACACTTGATAAATATAAGGAAGAATACAAACATTTAATTAATGTTGAAAGACCAGCTGTGCAAGCTGCTTTAAAAGAAGCTAGAGCACAAGGTGACCTTTCAGAAAACGCTGAATATGATGCAGCTCGTGACCGTCAAAGTGAAGTTGAAGGTAGAATTCTAGAATTAGAATCAATTATTGAAAGATCAGTTGTTATCTCTTCTAATCATACAGTTACTTCAACAAGTAGAGCAACAATTGGAGCTACAGTAACATATTTAAATCTAGCAACAAATAAAGAAAATGTTGTAACTATTATGGGTACTCATGATTGTGACCCTTTAACTAATAAAATCTCTAATGAATCTCCTGTTGCTAAAGCAATTATGGAAGCAAAAATTGGAGACACTATCGAAGTAGATGCTCCCGAAAAATACAGTATTAGAATCTTAAAAATTCAATATGAATAAAATTGATCCTCGAATCAAAGAAGTTATTTTTACTAAGGAGCAACTCGAATCAAGAATAAAGGAATTAGCTGCTTGAGTTAATGAAACCTACAAAGACTCTAAAAACTTAATCTTAGTTGGTTTATTAAAAGGCAGCGTACCATTTCTTTCGCAACTTATTAAAGATGTTACAGTCGATCATAAATTGGACTTTATGATCGCTTCTAGCTATGCCGGTGCTCATCAAAGCAGCGGTAATGTTAAAATTATTATGGACTTAGCTGAAGAAATAAAAGATTGTGACGTTTTAATAGTTGAAGACATTATTGATTCCGGAATCACCTTAAGTAGAATTAAAAATATGCTTTTATTAAGAAAACCAAAATCATTTAAAATTTTAACTTTATTGGATAAACCACATCATCGCAAAGTTGATTTATTTCCAGATAATTATGGATTTAAAGCACCTGATAAGTTTTTAATAGGATTTGGTCTTGACTATAAAGAAATTTACAGAAACCTCCCTTATATAGGTGTTTTAGACGAAAAGTATATTGATAAAAACTAGTTATATAAATAACTAGCAAAAATAATGAAAGATTTAAGGGTAAAAAATGAAAATTAAAAATGACCAATTAAATGAAACGATTTGTGAATGCAAAAATATAACGAAAATAATAAAAAAGCGCACATTATTAAATAATGTTAATATGTCCATTAAAAAGAATAAGCTAAATGTCTTATTAGGTCAAAATGAGACAGGAAAAAGTACATTATTATTCAGATGATAAACAAATAGAAAAAGAAAATTATTCATTCATTTTAACAATACGTTTCTTCTTCAAATGATTTCGTTTGATATCAAAAAAAGATAAAAATAAGAAAATTAAACTAAAGCCAGGCATTTATAATTCTTATTGTTTTTTCAATAAACGATAATTGAAAATATTTTAATTCATATAATGATTTAATTTCGTTTTTAAAAATATATATTGAAACAAATAAGATATTAGTCGCATAGAATTAGGAGTTATAATGAAAAAATAATTAAGTTTACATTATTATCATGTCTAAGTGCTTCATTAGTTGTTGCATCATCAGGCTGTTGGAGATCTGAATCAGCTAATAAAAAATATAATTTTGAAATATACGATAAAAAATTTGAATCTAAACAAGAAGCAATCAATTATGCAAAATCGTTTGTTCAAAGAGAAGACAAACATATAAAAAATAAATATTTCGTTTATAAAGATAAGGATAAATTTAAAAACTTTCAAGATTTAAATGTTTTACTAAAAAAACATATTTCAAAAATGACTGTGCAAACAAGTTTGACTGATAATCAACTTGAAAGTTTATTAAATAGTAAAAATCAAATAGATAATAATTTATTAAATGAATTAAATTTTGAACATAAAGATAAAAACATTGAGATTTATAAAGGAAAAGATAATAAGGCATTTTTAAACAAAGATGATGCTATTCTTTCATATTTCAATATTGACAAATTATATGAATTAAACGATCACAGCACATATTCATCGTTGGACGATGTTGCTAATTATATTAATCAAATTTACAATAACGTCAAAAGTAATAATAGAACAACCGAAAGTGAAAAAATCGATGAATTTAATAAAAGAATAAAATTATATGAAAAAAATCAAATATTTCTGTGAAAATTGGTAATGAATTATTCAATAAAAGCGATTTAACGAATATTTTTATTAGAAAGAGAGCTGCTAATAATCTTTTTAAATATTATCAATTTAACAATAAATATTACACTTTAGAGGAATTAAAAAACGACAAGAGTATTCTATTAAGCGATTTATCTAAATATGATGTTTTAAAAATTAATTCAACTAAAGGAAATAGTAGTTATATCGTAGATGTTGGAAAAGATGATCCATTCAATTTTTATGGCGATTATGTTCATGTTTCAAGCAATAATAGCATAGAAGACTTAACTGATTTATATAAATGATCTAAACAAGATAAAAAGAATTATACAAATAATCCATATGAAAATAACTTTAAAGCTCAAAGAATAAACACAGTTGCGGAAAATCTCCTTTCCACTAAAAACCAAATGTCTCTCAATAGGGATTTAGAATTTAATAAAAAGAATAAACTAGCATATTTTTCATTTGATGACTTCCTAACTGATGATAAAAAAATCATTGATTATTTTATAAATAGTTTTGATATTTTGCATATTTACGATCTAGCAGCTGAAACTGTAAATTTTACTAGTGCTATGCAAGAAGTCAAAATTAATGAAAATGAAACATTACTTGACAAAATAAACGAAGTAATAAAAATTATGAAGTATGGTAAAAGAGGCAATTTCTTAACCCAAATTCCTGTTACATATTTTACTTGTTTATCGTATTTAGGAAAAACACAAGCCAATAACTCAGCGATCTATAGTTTTAAACAATTTTATAAACAGTTAATTAAATACATAAATGATACTCTTAAAGAAATTATTGGAGAAGACCTCTTCAAAGATAATGATGGAAATAAATTAGATTTATGAGAATCATTTAAAGCTAATGGTTATGATCTAGATATAAATACAAATATTAATAATTTTATAAATATTTTAGCTAATAGCAAATATATTACAAATGCAATAACAGTAATTAAATGCGCTTCAGATAATGTGAAGAATAATTATTCAAAAACTGATTATGACGTTTTTGAATATAGATACAAATTAGCGACTTTACCATTTAATGAATCTCTAAAACAACTTTATTACAAACTTTCTAATCCATCATCATATGGTTTTGAATTGAATGAAACAACTTTTTTATACGAAAATACAAAATTTTTACAAATGCCTGCTTCAATTATTGGTGATCTTATGTGAAATTGAACAAAAGTTGCTAATGCATGCACTGGTCTAGGTGTAAAAAGTATCTCTAAATTTATAATAAATACTTCAGAATGATTGTCAGAAAATAAAAATCTTCAAAATATTGCAAATAATTCTCTTAAAAAAGTATGTGAAAATTTAAAATCAAATATTGAATATGTTAAGGATCATGTTGAATATGCCCACATTTATGATATTTTAAAGAATAAAGACTTTATAACATTTTCAGATTTTGAATTAGTTCAAAAAGAGTGTCAAAAGTTAACTCAAAAACAATTTAAAGTTCTTATCAATCCTATTAATACTTCAAAAGTTAATAATGAAAAACTAAAACAAGAAATAGAGAGAGATAAAAAAATATATGATAAATTAGATTTTGTAGCAAATACAATAGACTGTAATACGACTGTTTCAAGCTCTTTTACGAATTTTTATAACTGAACTTATACAAATGGTGGTTTAGCATCTACACAAGAAAAATTATCTGTTATTTCAAATACAATAGTTGAAGTCACAAATTCTATTTTAAAGACAATTCCCGCCACTGATCCCGCGACCGCTTCAATAAAAGCCGGTATAATGATATCTTTAACTTTATTACAGGATATATTATTTGACAAAACTTCATACAATGAATTCGTTTTTAGTGATCCGGAAAATCCAAATAACTCTTACATTTGAGATGGAGGCGTTACTATATCTAGATTATTTGGTTCGATAAATGCTAAAGATAGAGGCATACAAGATGCAAAATTAATTAAGCCTGTTAAATTTATAGGAGCAAGTAATCAAGATTATTATATTTATAATGGTCGCAAATATAATGAATCAGAAATGCATTCCTTAGAAAATGAAATAATTGAGGACTTTTTTGAAAATCAACCAGGTGCAATTATTATATATAGCCCTATAAATAAAGATAATCCTAATTTTTCGAAATATAGATTTCCAAATCAAGATAGGGCAATTAATTTTGTTGCTGAAAACCCACATTTGTTTAACTATGATCCTTATAATGTTAATGGAAATACTATCCCTGCTTTTAATACACTTGATGAAGCTTTTTGATTTGCAAATAATTATATAAAATCAAATCGTAGGGTTAAATATTATGTTAGAATGCCAAAACAAGTAAATGGTTTTGCTGAGGATACAAAATTAGAAGACTCGCTAACAACCGATGAAATCAAGACGGCAGTAAAAAAACAAGATCAATCAATAATTAATCAATTACTTTGATATACATATAATGATGCTAATGAAGGTGAAGATAAAATTACTGAAAAAGAAATTATTGCACATTTAAAAAGTAAATTCTTTGATACTGTTCAAGTAAGAAGTAAAGAAGTTTCTCAATTACAATATTTAAATAACAAACAATATGACTCGTTAAATAAAATACATAATACTTATATATATAAATTAAATGTTAATAATTCAACACTTTATTATTTCTCATATAAAGACGCTATCAAAAAATTAATGTCAAAAGATATGTTAAATATCGAATACAAAGATGTTTTCGATGGTGTTGTTTCATCTTATGAATTTGATGATCGAGTTTTTAAAACCGAAGAAGAATTAAATAGCTATATCGAATTATTTGTTGAAAAACATAGAATTAATAAGAATACAATTGATAGCTAATAAGTTAATACTCATAATTGTGAGTATTTTCTTTTTGCATTTATGCTTTAGCATAATATTAAAATGAGCCGCAACAAATTAAACAACCTCTAAATCAAGTAAAGAAAAATAGTGCACAAGCACTATTAATTATTCACCATCTCATTCGAATTCATAATCTAAAATTCTAACAGTATCACCAGGTTCGATGCCCATTTTAATTAAGTCATCTCAAATACCATATTTTTTAAGTAAGTTATTGAATCTTAATAAGTTGTCAAAACTTACAAGTGGCACCTTATGTCATAATTCTTCGATTTTTGGTCCGCTAATTTCAAAGAAACCTTTAAATGGATTTGTGATTTTATAATCATCTTCTAATTTGATTTCTACTATTTCGTCTTCTTTATCATCATCTTCTTCAATTGGATTGATTTTGGTTGCTTCAAGTAATTTTCACATAGCTTCTTTAAGCTTATCTAAGTTTTCATGTAATAAAGCACTAATTTTAATTACTTCTAAATTTGGATATTGCTTTTTGAATTCTTCATAATGTTTTTCAAAAGCAGGCATATCTGCTTTATTAGCAATAATCAATTGAGGCTTATTAGCAAGTTTATTACTAAAAGCTTCTAACTCGTGATTAATTACTTGATAGTCTTCAATTGGTTTTTTGTGTTCATCACCAAAATCAATAATTTGTACAACAATTCTACATCTTTCAATATGTTTTAAGAATTGAATACCTAAGCCTTTTCCTTCTGAAGCACCTTTAATTAATCCAGGTAAGTCAGCAATTGTAAAGGATTCATCATGATATTTAACTAAACCAAGTTGAGGCACTAAAGTTGTAAATTCATAATCAGCAATTTTAGCTTTAGCATTACTTAAAGCACTTAAAAGTGTACTTTTACCAGCACTAGGTTTACCGATAATTCCAACATCTGACATAACCTTAAGCACAATATGAGCTAAATATTTTTCGCCTTTTGAACCATTTTCTTTAATTCTAGGAGCAGTATTTCTAGCAGATTTAAATTTCATATTACCTCTGCCACCAACACCACCTTGAGCTACTAAATAAGGCTTAGCTTCAATAATATCAGCAACAAGCTTTTTATCTTTATAAACTAAAGTGCCTAAAGGTACTTTTATGTATGTGTCTTTACCGGCTGCACCATAAAGGTTTTTAGGTCCACCATCAACACCATCTTCAGCAGTAATTTTTTTATTTCCATAAAGTGACAATAAAGTATTTTTGCCGGGATCACCTACAAAATAGATGTTTCCGCCTCTTCCTCCATCACCGCCATCAGGTCCACCTTTGTCAACGTGTGCTTCACGACGGAATGAGATCATACCGTCTCCACCTTTACCAGCTTCTAAAGTTATATTAATTTCATCTATAAATCTAGCCATTTAGTACCTCCTTTATTAATTTAATAATTTTAACAAATTATTATTCTACAGAAAAGAAAAACAATGCTTTAAGTAAGGCACTGTTTTTTGCTATATTTATTTTTCATTTAACTTATTAAATTTTTCTAAATAATCCAAAATTGCATAACCAAGACCATGTTCTTGTACTGCTTTTGTAATGAAGTTAGCTTTTTGTTTAACTTCATCTTTAGCATTATCCATTACATAAGAATAATTGAAACGTTTAAACATTGAGAAGTCATTTTCACTATCACCAATTACCATAATTTCATCTTTTGTGTAGTTCTTGAATACATTTTCAAGCATTCAAACAATAGCTTCACCTTTTGAAGCGCCTTTTGAAACAATTTCAAGATTCATGTGGGTTTTAATCAATTTACAATTTAATTTTGAAAGTTCACCCATTAGTTCATCAACGTTGTCGATGTGGTCAAAGTAAACTTCAATTTTAGCAACTGGTTTAATGTTATCTTCACCATTATATAATGTGAATTGGTCAAAGGTTTCATATCTAAAGTAAATTTTATTTAAGAATTCTTTTTCTTCTTCTCTGAAAATATAAAATACTTCACTAGATCAAGCAGCAGCTGGAATATTGTGTTTTTTAAATAACTTAAAGATTTCTTTAACCGCTTCAGGATCTAGATAATCTTCTTTAATAAATTTATTATGTTTGTAATCAAAAATTTGAACTCCACTTGAACCAATAATGTAATCAGCATTAGTTAATTTTGCTAATTTTAACATTCTTGGACAAATAGGGTTACCGGTAGCGATGTTAAAGCTTAAACGATTGTTTTTAATAATGTCTAAATTAAAATTAGAAACATAACAATCGCGAGCGTATAATGTACCATCAACATCACTAAAAACTATAGCTTTTTTACCCATTTTATTCTCCTTCTTGCTTGAGCGTGCATATAATATATTAATATATTTTTCATCATTTTACTAGTAAAATGTTGAATATTTCACATAAAATAGGAAAACGTTCCATATATTATGTTATTAACTAAGTAATTTAAGAGATTATTTATATTCAAAATAAGTATATGTTTTAGGTTTTAAAAATAGAAATTATTAAGTTGGATTTTAATAAGTGCCCTTAATTATTAAATAAGGTTTATGAATTAATATCAATTTTAAGATACTAGAAAATAAGATATTTAAATGAATCTTCAAAAGATGTAAGAAATATAAATATTTACAAACTTTCTAAATTTATGTATAATTATACGATTTGCCTTTGGTAAATGCTTCACTAAAAAAGTGAAAATAATAAAATTTAAATATAAAGGAAAGAGGTTAATATGTTCAAGAAAATATTTATTTCTTTTAAAAATATTAATCATAAATTGTTTCTAGCTTTAATGATTATGGGTATAGTTCCTACCTTCTATACTACTTTAAGAGTATTTTAATTAGGAAATTTGCCTAATAACTGAAGCTATTCAATTGCTGGTCAATTAGCTTGAATTAATTTAATCTATGAAATTATTAATGAGGGCATTATATTACCATTATTTTACTTTATAGGTAAAGTCATAAATAACAAAAAAGATTTAACTAATAGAATAAAAACTGGGTTATTAATGTCTTTCATTATATATTTATTTCTTTCCGGCATTATTATCGCTTTTGCTAATCCTTTATTAAGAGTTATGGCTACCAATAAAGAGATTTTATATGATTCGACAGTTTATATTAGACTTGAAGCTATTGCTAATATCTTTATTATTTTACAAAACTTTGTTTTGATTTGTTTAACAGTTTTAAATAAAAGAGTTTACTTTTATATTATTACTTTTTTGCAATTATTCCTTTATGTATCTTTTGATACCTTTTTGGTTTCAACATTACGTATATCAGCAAACTTAGGAGTTAATGGAATAGCCATTTCAAACATTTTAGTTAATTTAATTTTGTTTGCCATGTCTTTAATCTTTTTAAATAATGCTGGAATTAATATTTTTACTAAAAGTAAATTAAGTTTTGCTTGAATGAAAGAATTTTTAAAAGTTGGTGGTATTTCAAGCTTAGAATCCTTTATTAGAAATTTAGCATATATGCTAATGATCTCAAGAATGATTAATGTAGTTAGCGTTAGCGAACAAGGAACATATTGAGTGGCTAATAGTTTTATTTGAGGATGATTATTATTACCTATTAATCAATTAGCAGAATTAATAAAACAAGAAGCTTCAACCCAAAAGAATTCAATTCAAAATAATTCCTTAGGTTATTTCTTTTTAACAACCATTATAGCAATGATATGATTGATTACCATTCCTTTATACAAACCTTTTATGAGACATGTTTTAAATTATAAGGATGCAGATAAATTATTTAATCTAGTACTTATCTTATTAGGTTTTTATATTTTATATGCCTTACAAAATGTATTTGATGCTACTTTTTATGGTTTAGAGAAAACTCAGTATATGCTTTTTGAATCAATTGTTACAAATACATTGTATTATGGCATAGCATTTATTTTATATAAAGCACATGTATGAAATCCAACTTTAATTAACATAGCATTATTATTTGGTATTGGCATGGCATTCGATTCAATTGTTTCATTAATAGCGTATTGATACTTATTAAGAAAATACAAAATTAATATTCTTGATGTTAAAAAAGTTAATAAAAAGATACTTTTAGAACAAAATAGTTTGCTTTAAACAATTATAGTAATGCTATATGTTTATCAAGCATTTAATAAGCAAAAAATAAATTTATAATTTTACCAATATAATTATAAAACAGTTATATTGGTTTTTTAAAATTCACATTATTTTAGTGTTCTATACCAAAAAGTTGTTATTATTATTTTTCAAAAATTTGAATTAGTATATTAATTAATACAAAAATCCCAGCATTAGATAATGCCGACCTGAGTTTCCAAGTTGGAGCTCTTTTTTATTACTTTTTTCAGTGTTATTTATATATGAATAAAAAAAAGTTATTTTTTTACATAATTACATTGTAATTTGTGGTATAATAAAGATATGAAAAAAGACAAATGACTATTAATTTCAAGAAAAAATAAGAACTCTACTTACTTATCTTTAGCACTTTCAGGAGGATTTGGCAAAGGTTATAAGAAATCTATCGGTATCGGTACAGTTGAAAAATGAGAAAAATATTGTTCTGATCCAGTAGAAAAAATTAAAAAACTATCTCAAAACTACAATACTGATTGAGATAGAAATATGATAATTAGACAATTAGAGTTAGATATAAGCAAGGTTAAAATTGAAACAAAACAGTTCAATTATGGATATGATTTGTTATACAGTTTCTTAGAAAAATTAAATCCTTTTAAAGATGCTAAAGTATCAAAATCCAAGTATTTAAATGATTTATTAAAATATATGATTTCAAATAGAATTGTAAATCCGGGTAGCATGCTTTCATCCTTTAAAAATAAAGACAAATTCAATATAAATTTAGAAGTTGAAAAGACGACATTTTATAATACTTTAGACTATTTAGCTGAAAATAAAAATAACATTTTAAAGAGTGTTAACGATACATTGATTAAAGATAAAAATAGAAAAATAGATATTATTTGATACGACTCTTCAACGGTATATTTTGAAAGTTTTGTAAGAGAAGGATTGAGATATCCAGGTTATTCTAAAGATGGAAAATTCAAAGAAGATTAAATTGTTTTAGGTTTAGCAACAGATGAAAACGGCATTCCAATTCACTATAAATTATTCAAAGGGAACACTGCTGATGCATCAACATTTATTAATTTTATTTTGAATATAAAATCACAATATGAATTAAACAAAGTAACACTCATTGCTGATAGAGGAATGAGTACAAATAGAAACATAAGATTCTTAGAAGATAACGATATTGATTACATTTTATCTTATAGATTAAAAGCGGCTTCAAATGACCGAAAGACCTTTGCAATAGATGAATCCGGCTATTTTGGAGACAATAATTTTAAATATAAAGAAACTACTTTTTATTCGTTTTGAAAGAATAGAAGAGCAAACGGACACAAGAGAAGATTGGTAGTAAAATATAGTAAAAAAAGAGCATTAAAAGATAAAAATGATAGACAAATTTTAATCGATAATTTTATTAAAAGACAAGATAAAGACGGACTAGTTCATGATCAAGTAATGTTCGGTCAAAAGAAATTTAAATTCTTCGAAAAAGTTGGTGGTAAAGGTTATTACAAACTTAACTATGACAAAATTATCGAAGATGAAAAGTTTGACGGATATTATGCTTATGAAACCTCTAGATTTGATTTATCACCTGAAGAAATTGTGAATTTATATTCAAAACAATGACAAATAGAATCAAACTTTAGAGCTTTAAAAAGTGCTTTAGCTGTAAGACCTATTTATGTATGAAGTGAAAAGCATATTGAAGGTCATTTCGTACTTTGCTTCTTATCTCTTGTTTTATTAAATTTTGTTATTTATTATTTAAACAAAGGTTTGAAAGAACTCGGTGTTGTAGATGAAAAAATCACAATCAAAAAATTACAAGATGTAATAAAAGAAACAATCAAAACATGCAAGATTATTGACGGAAAAATTGAAAGTGAAGAATATATTATTAACGACAACAATAATCAAGCAATTCAAGATTATCAAACATATTTAAGAATTTTAAATGAATTAAAATTTTAAATTATTAAAAACAGCTCATCAAACAGATGAGTTGTTAAAAATTACATTGTAAAAGTTGGAAACTCGGGAAAAATTTGAATTAGTATATTAATTAATACAAAAATCCCAGCATTAGATAATGCCGAGATCATTTAAGTATTGTTGATAGAATATCAAAGAATATCAACCTATATCTTAAAGATATGTTACTTAAATATTTATGTTAGGGTGAACTAATATATATTTAATTAGATTCTTTTGGTTGTACTTCTATTTTTCAATCATTTGAATTAATTTTATAAGCTTCTTCTTCAGAAAATGTATATCTAGTTTGCATAATTTCAGGAAAGACACCAGCTACAATATATTCAGCAAAGTTAAAAGCCATAATCATTGCTAAAACATCATTGTGACAATATTTTTTAAGATTTGATTCAACATGTTTTCATTCATTATCACCAGTTGCTCCAGAATATCTTAAGATAGCAGCACTCATTGCTTCAGCACCATTATGTATATTTTCTAATTCAGGATAAGGTGTTATCTTATGTTCTAGTTTTATATCTCTAGCAGTTATAAATTTTTCTATCTTTTTAATTGAAAACAATCCATGAAGATCTTTTAAATAAATTCTTTGTTTCAAAATACCTGAAAGAAAACTCTCTTCCGCTCCATATGATGATGCTGCTTTTTTAATATCTAAATCGCTTGGAATATTCTTTCTGGTTAAATGATATTCTACTTTGTTTATATTAGGATCCTTTAAAGCTTTTTCGTTAATATCAAATAAGTCAGTTAAGTTAGTAATATCATGGCCTCTGCTAAATAAATCCATTAGGTCAATAGTATGTTCATTTATATAATCTGCATATTTTTGGACATCAGATACGCTAATTCCTAATTTATCTTTTAATTTTTTCTCAAAATTATTTGGATCATATTTTTTACAATCACGCGCTAAATTAGCTATTTCTTGGTTTCTTGGGCATTCAAAAGATTTATTATAAACTATGTATCACTTGCCTTGTCTATCATAAAGGTTCTTAAGAATTTTTATTAAATCAAAAACTTCAATATATAATGGATCTACTACAATATCCTCTTGTGTGTCTTGAATAATTTCTCCATTAATAGTTTCAATAATAGATACTTGATTAATGGTTTGTCTATATGGTCTCATGTTATCAATAATTGGCAATGGGCTAGTGAATGATTCGTAATCGTATCATACTATTTTATTGCCTTTTACGTGAAGTTTACTTAAATATTTTTCAACTAAATCTTTATGAAAAAAATCATTTATAGCATTGCTTGCAACTATATTATTTTTATATTGTTCAAATAATTTTTCGAATGATTCGAAACCTTTTTTGCCAGCAAAGTCACCGCTTAAACATCTATTTTGACTACCATTATAACGGTATTCATCACCAATTAAATATAACTTATATTTCTTAGTAAAAACTTCATTAGCTTTAAAGTTAGTGCTGTCTAAATTTAGAACTTTACCATCTTTTTTTGGATTAGATGAATAAATTGTAAAATCAGGTTTATCAACTGTGTATGCTTTAATGATTCTTGAAATATTATCATCAAAATCGTTAAGTGGGCATTCATCGTTATAAATAGATTTCTTTGCGCCAGTATATGAAAATACTGCTTTATTATTACCTTTTCTATCGTAAGTATTAATTGTTAATTTTCTTAATGGAAATCTATAAAAAATACAATCAAAATATCTAAAAGATTTATTTTTGAGATTTTCATTTTTGTCAGACATTTTAATCTCTACTTCATTAGAATATTGCAATCCTTTTCTAACATAATTTGTATAAAAATTGTGATCATTATCGTAAAATGGAGTTCCTTCAAGATTTATTGTATTTCTTTTTTCTTCAAATTTTTTGTTATCAAGAGTTGATCCTTTTTTGTCCATATCACAAATAACAGTATCATAGAATTTAGGTTCACCTTTTTGTAAAGGTAATAAGTTTTCAACGATTATTACGTGAATATCTCTATAATCATAACCACATTTTTTTAAAACATTATAAGCATAATCTGTTTTTAACAAGGTTAAGATATTTGTTTTTGGTAAAGGCGAGAATAAATAAAAACTTTTTGTGCTTTTATCAATTGCATAAAGTGTTTCTGCTACTATAAACCCATCTTTTACATATGAAAATGTTGGTTTAAAAATTACATCAATATCATTTGAGTTCATGTATTCTTTAGTTTTCTCAACTTTTTGATCAAAAGAAAGGCTTTTATCAATTTCAACAATTTTTTTATTCTTGAAAATTTGTTCACAAAATTTTCTTGATTTGTTTTCTATTTTATCAAATATTTTAGATTCACTTTTTTGTTTTGAACCGGCTTTTGCATCATTATATGAATCAAATAATATTTCTCAATATGTTGTATTTTCACCATCATCGTCATATTCTGATTCTGTGTCTTCTTCATCTTCATCATCTAAATCATAATTATTAGTTTTATTTAAAAAGTATTTTTCAATAAATTCATCATCTGAATGTCATAAAAAGTAATCTTGACAATAGAATGATTTTACATATTTATTTTCCGTTATTTTCTTTTCTTTATCCATTTTTTCTCCTTATAATTAATTTTCGTTGTAACTATTAGCAAATGCTTCAAAAATTTCATAAATGAAATTGATTGCTTTAATCTCATTTCTTTTAGCTTGTGCAGCTTCTGTTAATGAAACTTCTATTTTATCGCCTGCTGTTGAAATAACTGTCACTAAGAACTTATTAATTGTATTTTTGTTTCAGTCTTCAAGATTTGATAAATCAATTTTGATATTGCTTTTATTTTTGCTATCTAATGTATTTATAATGTGGATGTGTTGTCCATCAGTTTTTTCAATGTAATCAATATTAATCATTTTGTTCTCCTTTTTTAAGTTTATTAATTTTGTCTTCTAATTCTTCATATATTTCTCTTCTTTTATTAAAGGCATCTATTCCACCTTCTAAGAAATATACTTGAGGGTTATCTGTTTCATTGTAGATAGGTTCATCAACTACAAATTTTTTACTTAAACCCTCATTCATAATATCAGTTGTAATGGTTGAACCATTTAAAATACCAATATTAGGATTATGGGTAATAATGAAAATTTGTTTATTCTTTTTAGCTTCATCTTGTAATAATGGCAAGATGTCTTTATATACAGTTCTACTGTCTAAGTTATCTTCAATTTGATCTAATAATAGATATTCACTATTACTATAATTATTTAAAGTTTTAATAGTGTGAGTTACACCAAATAATGTTTTTTGACCCATCGATAAATCTTTATACATTTTATCGCCAGCATAAACATTTACTTTATCAGAAATAAGGAACTTAACTATGTCTGCTTCTTTAACTGGTGCGCCAGGATTATTAGTGGTGAATAAATCAGTAATATCATAAGATTTATTTGATGCTTTAAAAATTTTATTAGATAAAGCATTAATATCATCTTCGCTATCAATAGTAAATTTATCTAATCTATATTCTAAATTACTATTCTTTTTATCTTTTTCTGAACAACTTCAATCAATATCTATTTTTGCTTGTTTAAGTGATGAATATTTTTCATTAATTTTCTTAAGTTGAATAGCAGCTTGAGCAAAATAATGTTTTAAATTTGTAAATTCATTTAATTTATTTTCTATGTTTGAATTTTGTTGTTTTATATTATTTGAAACTTGAGAATAAGCTTTTTTAAAACATTGAAATGCTTTTTCAACTTTTTCAAGTTTACTTGTTGCTATATCTAGTGTTTCTATATATTTTAGAATTTCTTCAATTGTTTTTGAAGATTGATCTGCAAATTTGTCTTTAAATTCTTCCGAGAATATTTCATAATTTTGGAACTTATCACTAAATTCTTGTAAAGACTTATTTTCTGAATTAATCTTTTTTACAGTATCTTTCAACGAATCTTGTTGTTCAATTAATGCTTTTTGAAAATTATGAATGTCTCTTATTTCACTAGCAGAATCATAAACTGTTGTATATAACTTATTTAACTTAATATCTTTAGTTTCAAGTAATGCTTTATCAAAAATTACTGAAAAATTTATGCTTTGGTTAATTAAGTTATTGTAATCAATCAATAAATCTTTTATGTCATAAAAGATCTTTAGGCCTTCATGTACTTTGTTGTCACTAACAATACTGTTTATAAATTTAGTTGTAACATTGTTTTTGGTCTCTTTAACTACATTTGATGAATCTAATGAAAATTTTCTTGTATCATTTTGACTAATATAGCCTGGAATTATATCTTGTAATGATAATATTCCACCTTCAATAGTATTCTTAGATGTTGGCTTTTCATAAATAAAACTATAATCTTTTCTATAACGATCCAAGTTATTAATTGTTACTTTTTCAACCATGAATCCATTATTTTCATCAGTTTCATATCAGTTCTTTTTTTCTGGATAAATACTTTTATTGGCTATTGCTTCAGCAATAATTTCAAGTAATGTACTTTTTCCTGTACCTTTTGAACCAATAATAAGATTTACTTTACTAAAGTTAATCGTTTTTTGTTCACCTTTATGGTTTTTAATGGTAATGCTATTTAACATATTCCTCCTTTAATAATTCATTTTTTATATTTTCTTTTAGTTCATTAAAATCTGAAAAATCTTCTACATAGGTACAAATTTTAGAATGCTCTGGATACTTTCTTCATGTATGTGTATCGCTGAAAAAACAAACAGGAATTTTTTTATTTTTTAAAATTTTTTTCTTATTGCTACTATTAAAATCAGTTACATCTAAGGCATCTACTTGAGAATCTTTAATATCTTCTCAATCCATATTATCTTTAGCTTTACCTGCATGTGGAAAGACCATAAAATTAAAGTTATTATTTATAAATAAATCAACTGCTTCTTTATAGGTATATTTATTTTTATTAAATCGAAACTCATTTTCAGTTAGTTTCTCAAGCTTTTCGAGATCACTATTTGGATCAAAAACGAAAACAGCTTGTCCTATTTTTTTATCAAAGCGAATTAAATTTACTTCAAGTCCTGGATATAAAATGATATCTAAATTGAAATCTTGAATTAATTTCAGCCTTTTTAAATAACTGTTTAAATAAAATTTGTCATGATCAGCAAAACAAGTAACTTTTACATAATTTTTAGCTAAAATTTTAAGCTTTTGTAAATCAGTTTCTTGGGAAATATTGCTACCTGTGTATTTAGAATCTTCAGAATGAACATGAAGATCAATTTTCTTCATATTTATCCTTCTTTCTTATTACTAGTTGATATAAATCTTTTAGGCAACAACATATGTGTTAAGAATCGTTTTTAATATTCTTTATCAAGCTAATCCTTTGCTTTTGAATCTAGGCATCATTGCGTGATTACTAAGCATAAGGCATTCTCTGTGATATCAACCAAAAAAGATCCATATCACCTTTATTCTAACATCATTTTTGAGACATTACAAGCAAATTTTTAAATTATTTTTTCCTATAAATTCCAATTTTAAAAGTCCTAATTTTGCGTAAAATCAAAAATGTTACAAAAATTATAAATTATTACCAAGAAAAGCTTTAAAATCCTAAAAAAATTTAAACGAAAATACCAAGTTTTGTAAAAAACTTGAGTTTTTTGCTTACTTTTTTCCAAAAAAGTAAGTGCCTTTTTGTCAAACTTTTTAGCACATAAAAAGTTTGGATTAGAAGCGAATGCTTCTCTTGTAATTATTTATAAAATCCATAACAGGAGTTAAATCTTGACCGTAGTAAGGGTCTATAGACTTGCCTTTTTTAAAATACCGTCTTAATAACCTGTGGCAGTTTTCGATAGAGCCTTTTTCTCCCGAACAATATGGGTGACATTTATATATTTGCTTAATACCTGGCACTTCATCTAGTTTCGCATTTTCACTACCATTATCTATGGTTAGCGAATCTATTGTCAAGTTATATTTTTGCATTAGGTATATCAGCCCATCTCTAACACCAGTGCTAGTCCGCCGTACCATATGAAAATAGAAGCGTCTAGTCTTTCTATTAATTAGCGTTACGAAACAACATTGATCAGTTTTTGAACCAATAACAGTATCTAATTCATAATCATTATCTCTAAGTCTTTCATTGATTTCTGTGCTGCGTTGATCAATGCTAACTCCAATCTTTTTAAGCTTTCGACTGTCTCTTTTTGGGGGTCGTTTTTGTTTAATTCCTTTGGTGGATAAATTGACCAAAATGCCTATTTCAAGGTCTTTAAAGACTCTTTGTGATATCAAATTATATACCATAGATTTTGAAGGTTTATAGCTGTTTGGATACTTTTCTTCAAATCTTCTTAATATTTCGTTAGCGCTTAGCTTAGGCGTTCTTTTTGCTAAATCTTTATTATTTCTATTTTGGGTATAATCATCAAAAAGCTCTGTTCAAAAATTTCTAAAATCTTGATATTGTTCTATTTTCTTTTTTGAATATGCTATTCTTTTACTTTTATCAAAATTAGCAACATTTATCATAAATTCATCAAGATTTAAATAACGAACTTTTTTAATTTTAGCATCACAACAATCACAGGTTTTTCTATCGCCTTTGCCTAAATATATTCCTTTTGAATATTTAAATAAAAACCTTTTAATCGCTTTAGTCGATATTTCAATATTTTGAGATATTTCTTTTAAAGATTGAAAATTTAGTAATCCATATATTATCTGAAACACTTCTGCAAAACCGATATGGTTTTTGTGTGTCGAGTAGTTTTTCGAGCGGCTTAAAATTTCAGAGTAATTCTTATCAACAGCGAAATGAATTTGTGAAGTTTGAATTTTGTTATGCACATTTTTACTTCTAACCAAAGTACAGAAAATTTTTTTATCGTTTTTCATATATAATTATGTTGTCCTTTCTTTTTATCATTTTTATTTTACCAAAAGGACAGAAAAATCCCGACATTTTCAAATGTTGGGACTTTTATTTCTGGAATGAATAAAATTATTTTTTCCAAAAGAAAAGCGCCCAACATTTGAAAATGTCAGGGCTATATAATTAGCAATTTTATTCTTATATTATATATTTAATCGAACCAAATTTCTTCTTCTGATTTGTTGTAAATATCAATTTTATTTTCGATATCATTTCTGCGAACTATTTATTAAGAAGATGGAAAAAGTCTAACAAATTCATGAAGCGATTAACCTTATTTATTTCCTTTAAAGTAATAACAAGACCAAATCTAAGGTTTGTCCATCATTATTATTTAATCTTTCTTTTTAATACTAATTCCTCATAAACATATTTTGGATTTTGAAAACAAGAATTTTTTTGGGTTTTTTATTTCTTTCATTATCCATTAGAATATTTTCTCTTATGCGTTTTACATTGTCTCATTTTCTATAAATATTCCTGTAAATGATTCATATAATTGAATGGAATTATCCTTAGTTTGTCGATTATTTTTTATAGACTAAATTTTCCGTTTTTTACTATAAAATAAGCCAAAATGAATACTTATTTCAATATTCGTGTAATCTATACCTTGAGTCTAAAATGGTTTCAAAATTTTGCAATAGATGCAAAACATTTTAAAACATAAATGCTCCTAATCTATAATTTTCAAATCGTTAAAATTTATTTTTAAACAATCCTAGTTTAACTCTTGTTCTATGTAAAATTTAATATTTAATATTAATATGATAAAATATTAAACGTAAGTTATTCATTAACTTATTTATCTTCTAATAATATATAAATCGCACAATAATAATCAGATTTCTATTGAAGATATCAATTATTTAAAATAATTTATTAACAAGGAGAAAATATGACACCACACATTAATGCCCCTGAAGGTTCAATCGCTAAATTAGTTCTTATGCCAGGTGATCCATTAAGAGCTGAATTTATCGCAAAAAACTTTTTAGACAAGGGTTACAAATTAGTAAATACAGTTAGAAACATGTTTATGTTTACTGGTACATACAAAGGACACCCAGTTACAATCGCTGCTAGTGGTATGGGTTGCCCATCAATTGGTATTTATAGCTATGAATTATTTAATTTCTATGGGGTTGAAAAAATTATTAGAATTGGTTCAGCCGGAGCTTACACCAAAGATTTAAATTTATATGATACAGTTTTAGTTAAATCAGCTTATGCTGACGGAGATGCATACAGAAGACTTGTATTAAACGATGCTTCTAATATTGCTAAACCAAGTGCAGACTTAAATAAAGAAATTATGGCTGCTGCTAAAAAATTAAACATTAAAGTTCAAGAAGTTAGAACACACTCATCAGATGTATTCTACGCATCAGTACCACTTGAACAAAGAATTAAAGAATCACAAGCTGCTTGTGTTGAAATGGAAAGTTACGCATTATTTACAAATGCTGAAAAATTAGGCAAAAAAGCTGCTTGTTTATTAACAATTAGTGATAACTTAATTACTCACGAAGAAACAACAGCTGAACAAAGACAAACAGCTTTCAAAGATATGATGAAAGTTGCTCTTGAACTTGCTCTTGAATACTAATTAACCAAAAAGACTATAAAACAATTATTAAAGGAGAAACAATATGCGTGTTGTTGACTTAATTGATAAAAAAAGACATGGACAAGAATTAACAAAAGAAGAAATTGATTTTCTTTTAGGTTCATACGTAGCAGGTAAAACACCAGATTACCAAATGGCAGCCTTTTTAATGGCTGTTATGTTCCAAGGAATGAAACCAGCAGAATTAGCTTACTTTACAAAAGTAATGATGCACTCTGGTGAAGTTATGGACTTAAGTTCTATTCCAGGAATTAAAGTAGATAAACACTCAACAGGTGGAGTTGGAGATAAAACTACATTAGCTGTTGCTCCAATCGTTGCTGCTTTAGGTGCTCCAGTTGCTAAAATGTCTGGACGTGGTTTAGGACACACTGGTGGAACAATTGATAAATTAGAATCAATTCCTGGTTTCACAGTTGAATTAACAGATGAACAATTCAAAAAACAAGTTAAAGAACATAAAATTGCTGTTATCGGTCAAAGTGCTGCATTAGTACCAGCTGATAAAAAACTTTATGCTCTTAGAGATGTAACAAGTTGTGTTGAATCAATTCCTCTTATTGCTTCAAGTATTATGTCTAAAAAACTAGCAACAGGTAGTGATGCTATCTTATTAGATGTTAAATGCGGTAATGGTGCATTTATGAAAAATGCTGAATCAGCTAGAGAATTAGCTAGAACCATGATCTCAATTGGTAAAGAACTTGGCGTAGATGTTAGAGCTGAAATTACTAACATGTCAAGACCAATTGGTTGTGAAATTGGTAACAAAAACGAAGTTCTTGAAGCTATTAGAACACTTCAAGGCAAAGGACCAAAAGACTTTAATGAATTAGTTTATTCATCATGTGCAACAATTTTAGAACAAGCTAAAATCGTTAAAACACATGCTGAAGGTATTAAATTAGTTGATGAAGTTATTAAAAATGGTAAAGCTTTAGATAAATTCTACGAATTTGTTCAATTACAAGGCGGAGATGTTGAAGCATTAAAAGATAAAAACTTCTGACATCCAAAACACTCTTTAGATGTTAAAGCTGATAAAGATGGTTTCTTAGATATTTTCGATGCCTTAACATTCGGTATCGTAGCTATGAAACTTGGTGCTGGTAGAGCAACAAAAGAAGATAAAATCGACTTTGAAGCTGGTATCACATTACACAAGAAAACTAACGATAAAGTTCATAAAGGTGATGTTTTATTCACATTATATTCATCAAATCCAATTGATAAAAATTTAGTATCTGAATTAGCAAATGCTTACAAAATTGCTAAAGGTGCAACAGAAAACAAAATTATTATTGATAAATTACATTAGTAATGTAAATATTAAAAGGAGATTAATATGTCAATTAACTACAATCAAATGATTGATCATACATACTTAAAAGCTGATGCTACAAAAAAAGACATCGATAAATTATTAGATGAAGCTAAAAAATACCAATTTAAAACAGTTTGTGTAAACTCTTCATATGTTCCTTATGTTAAAGAACAACTTAAAGGTACAGGTGTAGGTATTACATCAGTTATTGGTTTCCCATTAGGTGCTATGTTAACACAATGTAAAGCTTATGAAGCTGCTGAAGCTATCAAAGCTGGTGCTGACGAAATCGATATGGTTATTCAAATTGGTAAAATGAAAGACCACGATTATGACTATGTTTTAAACGACATTAAAGAAGTTAAAAAAGCTTGTGGCAAACATGTATTAAAAGTTATTATTGAAACTGCTTTATTAACAGATGAAGAAATTAAAAAAGCAACTGAAATCGTTATGGCTTCGGGTGCTGAATTCATTAAAACAAGTACAGGTTTCTCATCAAGAGGTGCTAACTTACATGATGTTGAATTAATGAAATCAGTTTGTGGAGATAAATTATTAATCAAAGCTGCTGGTGGTATTTCAAACAAAGACGACATGGTTAAAATGCACAAAGCTGGTGCAACTCGTTTTGGTACAAGTAGATCAGTTGCTATCGTTGAAGGTAAAGCTTCAAACGAAGGATACTAAAAATAATTTGAAGTGCTTAGGCACTTCTTTTTTTGTGCCTTTTTCACATGCTATAATTAATTTATTTAATTGTTTTATAGCCTAATAAGAAAATTTGCAATTAAGATTTGTGGATCAAAACAGCAAATAAAAAACATTTCCGAAATGGAAATGTCATATTTAGAAACTAACTAAAATTTAGTTGTTCTTTTTTTCTTCTTTTTCTTCTGTAGTAACTTTTACGTTTTCTTCTTTTAGATTAGTATTAGGTGTAAATTTTCAAGCTTCTTGTTCACTAATAGTAGGTAATTCATCGTTATTTTCTCTAACAGGTTTCATAAGGAAGATAGATGCTACAATAGGTAAGATACCAAGTGTAACTAATCCAACTCCCATTAACACAGCATATGTATATCATTTCTTTTGTATTAATAGCACTAATGCAAAAATTACAAATAAAGCTCATATAACTGTTGATAATCCAATTAGAACTCCAAAAATAATATTAACTATGTAATTGAGTAAAACTGTTAAAGAAAGTGTTAAGATGAACATTACAAGAAACACAATACTTGAGATTATTACTCCTAGTAATAATTTAAATGATGTAAATTTTGAATTATTTGTTTTCATGATTATATTATATAACAACAAAAAATAAATGAGCCTAATTATGGAAAAACTGTGGGACAAAAATTGGAAATGAATAATTCCAGTTTTTTAAGTCCAAGTGCAGATCAAATAATAAAAAAATAACTTATAAAAAGTTATTAATTTAAATTATCTTCCAAATTTGAAGTGGCATATATCACCATCTTGCATAATGTAATTCTTACCTTCGCTTCTTATTTTGCCAGCAGCTCTTACGCCTTGTTCTCCACCATAATTAATATAATCTTCATAACTTATAATATCTGCTTTAATAAATTTATTTTCAAAATCGCTATGAATAATTCCGGCACAAGCTGGTGCTAACATTCCATCATGGAATACTCAAGCCTTAACTTCCATTTCACCTGCTGTAAAATATGTTTTAAGTTTTAATAAATCAAATGCTTCTCTAGTTAAAATATCTAAACCACTTAATTTAATATTGTATGATTCTAATCATTCACGCATTTCTGATTCATCTAATTGAGCTAATTCAGATTCTAATTGCACTGAAATTGGAATTATTTTTTCGTTTGGATCTAATGAATTTTTTAATGCTTTATATAGTTTGTCATTTTCATAATCAGCGATTTGTTCACTAGACATATTAGCTACATAAATCATTGGCTTAGCAGTTAAAAGATGGTAGGTTTTTAATAATTTAAGTTCATCTTCATTTAAATCATTAATGATTTTTCTTATTGGTTGTTCTTTTTCGAGTGTATCTTTTAATTTTAAAGCTAAATTTTCTTCAGCAATTGCGCCTTTATCACCAGCTTTAGCTTTTTTATGAATTCTATTAATAATATTATTAACAGTTTCTAAGTCAGCTAACATTAATTCTAAATTAATAACATTTTTATCATTTACTGGGTTAACTTCATTAGCTACGTGCATAATATCTTTATTTTCAAAACATCGAACAACGTGAATAATTGCATCAACTTCTCTAATGTTGGCTAAAAATTTATTACCTAATCCTTCACCTCTAGAAGCACCTTTTACTAAACCTGCAATATCTACAAAGTCAAAAGTAGCAGGCACAATTTTCTTAGGGTTAACTATTTTTGCTAATTCAATTAATCTTTGATCTTTTAAAGCAACACTACTTATATTAGGATCAATTGTTGTAAAAGCATAGTTTGATGCTTCAACTTGATGCTTTGTTAAAGCACTAAATAAAGTGCTTTTTCCAACGTTAGGTAATCCTACAATTCCAGCTTTTAATGACATATTTCCTCTCCTTATTTTTCTTTTTTTAACTATAAAACAATTGTTTTATTCAATTTTGAAATCATATTTATTCATGTATTTTACACATTCACGCGCATTTGGTGCAAATTGCTTTCCAAATAAATGAAATTCTTTAGAATGGTTTTTATATCTATTATGAGCTAATTCATGAACAATCACTGAATCAATACATTCTTTTGAATGACACAACATTAAAAGATTATATTTAATTGTACCGCTCGAAAAATTTTTACCATATCAAGTTTTAACAATTGATATATCAATGTTATTCGAATAAGAATATTGCATTAATTTTGCATAATAAGCTTGTTGTTCAAATACATATTGATATAAGATTTCTTTCATAACATCGATAAAAATATTTTTTCGTTTTTATTATTTGTCATGCAGTCAACATTACAATTAATTGTAAGTAATAATTTTTCATGATTTATGTCATATGTTGTTTTGCGATCTAAATTAAAATTTCACCTGAAATAATATTGTTTATCAAAAATTTGAATGGTATGTGGTTGTGAACTCGTATCTCAAACAATAAGTTGTCTGGGTTTATAATCTTTATTTGAATAATTTTTTATTATTGAATCTTCGACACTTTGTAAAAACTGAGGATGTTTATTAATCAAATCTTCTAAAGTATTATAAATGCCAGAAACCTTTATGCTATGATCATAATCAACAATTTGATATCAATAATATCTCCTGTTACTTTTTACTGAATAGCGATAATATATATCTCAAGTATTGCCATTAACAACTATTGATTTCGAATGGACATAATCCTTATTTGTTTTCATGTTTGCTTTCATGAGTTATTTTTTTAAATTTTTTAATGTCCTTATATGAAGTTGCTCTGTTTAATTTAATTGCATCTATTACGGCTTGAATCATTTCAAATGATAAGTTAGGTTCTTCTTTTAAATCATCATTAACTTTTTTAAATTTATCTTCAATTTCATCTTCATTAGCAACAATAGCTCATGAGTCTAATTGTTCAATTTCATATGTAGTTCCTGAAGGTAAAATAAGCAATGAAAATACTGGTACATTGAAGCCGCACATTTTATAAAAGTGTTGAATATGTTTAAAGTTTTGCAATAATGGATTATTAATATTTTTTTCTTTTTTGCCTATTTTAAGGGTTAATTGGTCAGCGTAAGCTTCTCCATAAAGATGTCCTTGGTAATATTTATCTTCTATAATATAAACAGCTTTATTGCCGATTAAAACTCCATCCATTTCAAAAAACTGATTTGTTGAATATTTAAATAATCCACCTTTTAAAAACTTAAATCCTTCATTCTTAGCAAAAATACTAAGCTTATTATCAATTTGACTTTCAAACTGAAAACCTAATGTATTTTTCTTATTATGTTTTTTAATTGATAAGAATAATAAGACTAAAGTAATTATTATAACAATAGTTACGATTGTTAATGATAATCATAATTTCCACATAGCATTCCCCCTATTATTATAATTATAAGATTTTCTTTAAATATTGACCAGTATAACTATTTTCATTTTGAGCAACTTGTTCTGGTGTTCCAGTTGCAACTATTCTACCACCATTAATTCCGCCATCAGGACCGAGATCAATTAAATAATCACAGCACTTAATAATATCTAAATTATGTTCAATTACAATAACGGTATCACCATTATCTACTATATTATTTAATACTTTTAATAAGTTAGCTACATCATAAGTATGTAAACCGGTTGTTGGTTCATCTAAAACATAAACTGTTTTGCCAGTTTGTTTCTTTTGTAAATAAGTTGCTAGTTTAACTCTTTGAGCTTCACCACCACTTAAAGTTGTAGATGATTGACCTAATTTAATATAACCTAGTCCAACATCTTTTAATGTTTGCAATTTTGCTTTAATGTTTGCTCTAGCGTCAAAAAATTCTAAAGCTTCATCAACTGTCATATCTAAAACTTGTGCAATATTTTTATTATGGTATTTAATTTCAAGTGTTTCGCGATTATATCTTTGACCATCACAATCATCGCAAGGCACATAAACATCAGGTAAAAAGTGCATTTCAATTTTAATTGATCCATCACCTTGACATTTTTCACATCTACCACCTGGAACATTAAAACTAAATCTTCCTTTAACATATCCTCTTGCTTTAGATTCTTCAACACTTGAGAAAATATCACGTATATCATCAAAAACAGATGTATAAGTTGCTGGATTACTTCTAGGCGTTCTACCGATTGGACTTTGGTTAACGGGCACAATTTTATCTATATTGCTTAAACCTGTAAATGAAGTAAATTTACCAACTTTTCCTTGTGAATTTTTTGATAAATATTTTTCAACTCCTTTGACCAAAACCTCATTAACTAAGCTACTTTTGCCACTTCCTGATACTCCAGTAACACCTATAAATTTACCAAGTGGAAACTTAACATCAATTTTTTGTAAGTTGTTTTCAGCAGCTCCTTTAACTTCAAGAACTTTCCCATTACCACTTCTTCTAAATCGAGGAACTTCTATTTTTCATTCGCCACTTAAATATTTACCAGTAATCGATTTAGGTTCTTTAATTAAGTCTTCAATTTGACCTTGAGCAATAACTTCACCACCGTGAATTCCGGCATATTGTCCAATATCAACTATATAATCAGCCGATCTAATTGTTTCTTCATCATGTTCGACAACGATTAAAGTATTACCAATATCAACCATCTTTTTAAGAGTTTCAATTAATCTTTCATTATCTTTTTGGTGTAAACCAATAGAAGGTTCATCAAGCACATATAAAACCCCTGTTAAATTCGATCCAATTTGAGTAGCTAATTTAATTCTTTGACTTTCGCCACCGCTTAAAGTTTCAGCATTACGGTTCAAAGTTAAATAACCTAACCCTACATTTTTTAAAAATGATAAACGGTTATATAGCTCATTCATGATTAATTGTGAAATATATTGTTGTTCACTATTAAGCTCTAAATTCTCTAAAGTTAATAAGCAATCATCAACGCTTTTTGAGACCATTTCATAAATATTAATATTATTAATACGAACACTTAAAGCATATTTATTTAATCTTGAACCTTTGCATGCAGAGCAAGTAAATGAACCCATATATTTACGAATTCAATCTCTAACTCTTTCGCTTGAGGTATTAAAATAGCTGTTTTCGACTTTTTCTAAGATACCTTCAATGTGTTTATATCTTCTAATTTTATTACCGCTAGTTGAAACTAAAACATATTCAATGTCTTCTTTTGAACCATATTTAATGATATTAATATCTTCTTTAGATAAATCTTCAATCGGTAAATTTTTATCAATATGATAATAATTTAATAAGACATCGAATTCTTGTCATTCAAGATTTTGAGTATTAACTGTGTTTTCAAAAATTTTAATAGCACCATCATTAATGCTTCTTCATTTTTCAGGAACTAAAGCATCAAAGTCAGCTTTTAAATTAACTCCTAGTCCTTTACATACTTCACAAGAACCAAAAGGTGAGTTAAATGAAAATAATCTTGTATCAATTTTAGGCATATCAAAGTCTTTATAAATACATGAGTGTAATTTAGAAAACTTTTTAATTTCGCCATCGGTTGTTTCAACTTTAACCATTCCTTTAGAATATTCAACAGCAATTGAAATAGCTTCAGTAATTCTATTACGGTTTTCTTCATTTAAAATTACCCTATCGATTACGATATCAATATTGTGTTTAATATTCTTTTCAAGTTTAATATCATCATCAAGGGAATAAATTTGACCATCAATTTTTAAACGTAAGAAACCTTCTGATTTTAACTTTTCAATTAAATTAGCAAAGGTTCCTTTTTCACCATCAACTACAGGGCTCAAAATATAAAGCTTAGATTCAGGTGGCAATTTATATATGCTATCTAAAATATCTTTATTAGTTTGCGATGTAATTGGAATATTATGATTTGGACAATAAGGAGTGCCAACTCTTGCATAAAGCAATCTAAAATAATCATAAATTTCAGTTACTGTCCCAACAGTTGAACGAGGGTTATTGTGCGTGGTTTTTTGTTCAATCGAAATTGAAGGACTAAGCCCATCAATTGAATCAACATTTGGTTTGCTTGTTCCGCCAAGGAATAAACGAGCATAATTACTTAAACTATCTACGTATCTTCTTCTACCTTCTTCATAGATAGTATTGAATGCTAAACTACTCTTACCACTTCCTGATAAACCTGTAAAAACTACTAGCTTATTTTTAGGAATAGTAAGATCAATATTCTTTAAATTATTTTCCTTGGCACCACGAATAATTATTTCATCTTTTGTTGACATGTTTTTACCTCTTTATCTATAAAACAAGCATTTTAGTCATTTGCTTTAAGTTCTAAAATTAAATCACGTAGTTCAATTGCTCTTTCATAATCTAACTCTTTTGAAGCTTGTTCCATTTGAGCTCTTAAGTTCTTAATTAAATCATCTTTTGATAATTCTTTATTAACATTTTTATCTTTTGCATTTTTAAAATATAAACTAACTGCGTTTTCAATACCATGACCTTGAATTGGTTCAGCAATTGGTTTAACAATTGTCTTAGGTATAATATTATGCTTTTGATTGTACTCTTCTTGAATTTTTCTAATTTCAGTATTTTGCTTAATTGTTTCAGCCATACTTTCACTTATTTTATCAGCATAAAATATAACTTTACCATTAGCATTTCTAGCTGCTCTACCTGTAATTTGGATTAAACTTCTAGTTGATCTAAAGAAGCTTTCTTTATCAGCATCTAAAACCATAATTAAACTAACTTCCGGTAAGTCTATACCTTCACGAAGTAAATTAATACCGATTACAGTATCATAAATGCCTTTACGCAATTTTCTTAAAATTTCATTTCTTTCAAATGTGTTATGTTCACTATGAATATATGCAACCTTTTCGTTTTTTTCTAAAAAGTATCTAGTTAATTCTTCAGCTAACCTTTTAGTTGTAGTTAAAATCAAGGTTCTTTCATTTTTAGCTTTTTGCTTTTGAAGTTCATCATAAATATTTTCAACTTGGTTTTTTGTTGGTCTAATTTCAATTTTTGGATTTAATAAACCAGTTGGACGAACAAATAATCTTGTAACAACCCCGTGTGTTTTATCTAATTCATATTCATCAGGGGTAGCCGAAATATAAACTTTTTGAAAGTCAAAGGTGTTTTCAAATTCTTCAAAAGTTAAGGGTCTATTTTCTAAAGCGCTTGGTAATCTAAAACCATAATTAACTAAGGTTTGCTTTCTAGAACGATCACCTTTATACATAGCTTTTAATTGTGGAATCATCATGTGAGATTCATCGATAAACATAATAGGATCTTTATCATGGAAGTAATCAAATAAAGTATATGGTCTTTCACCAAAAGTTCTATTATCTAGGTACATTGAGTAATTTTCAACCCCTGGACATACTCCAAATTCAGCTAATGAATCAAGGTCTCTTTCGGTTCTTTCTTTAATTCTCTGAGCTTCAAGTAATTTATTATTCTGCTCGAAATATTTAATTCTTTCTTCAAGCTCAATTTTGGCTAATTCACAAGTTTTCTTAATAATATCCATATTAACTGTATAAGCATCACCTGGAAAAATTAAATAATCATCATATGTTTCAATAACTTCTCTAGTAACTGGATGACATGTTTTAATTGATTCAAGTTCATCACCAAAAAAGTCTAATCTAATAATAAAAGAATCGTCATAAGCTGGTCTAATATAAACTATATCTCCCTTTACACTAAAATTACCCATCTCTAAAGCAACATCGTTTCTTGCATAATTTCTACGAATTAACATTCTTAATAAATCATTACGTTTAATTTCCATTCCTTTATGAATTGTCATAAAGTTTTCTTCATATTCATATGGACTTAAAGCACCGTATATAGCAGAAACGGAAGCAACTACAATAGTATCTTTTCTAGTTAATATTGAATTCACTGTACTCATTCTCATAGCATTTAAGTCAACATTAGTTTTACTTGTTTTATCAATATAAGCATCACTTTCAGGTATATAAGCTTCTGGGCGATAATAGTCAAAATATGAAACAAAATACTCAACTTTATTTTCTGGAAAGAAACCTTTAAGTTCCGAATAAAGTTGACTTGCTAATGTTTTGTTATGAGATAAAACTATTACAGGACGATCAAATTCTTTAATAACATTCGCAATAGTGAAAGTTTTACCGCTACCTGTAACTCCTTGCAAAACTTGTGCTTTATCACCGTTATTAATACCATTTACTAGTTCTTTAATAGCTTCAGGTTGATCTCCTGCTGGCTGATAATTTGAGTGTAATTTATATATAGACATAAAATAATTATAATTATTTTAAATCTTTTGTTTAATTAAAACCTTAATTATTTTGTTTGAGCGACAAAAATAGCAGCAATTAAGAAGATGAAAATAAATTTTTTATGATTTAAAATTACTGATTGATTTATCTAATATGCTTGTTTTATAGGCAAATAATAAAAAATAAGAACTAGCGAAAGCTAGTCCCTACTTTTATTAATTACAATTAACTTGCTTTGTGATGTACAATTACTTTTTTAGCATATGCTTCTGTATATTCAGACATTTTTAGTTTTCCGAAATCATTGGTTGTTGAAGGTTTAAATTCGTTTGCTGTTGTGTATTTAGCATATTCAATTAATACTTCTAATAAATCGGCATCTTCATAAACTTGAGTTGCTTTTTCTGGACTCTTTGTGTAATTTAACATTGCGTATCCATCACCACCAGCTACGATAAAGTCATTTGTTACAATGAAGTATGTTCCATCAGGATTAATTGCTTTACCATTAATTTTTACACTTGTTTCATCAAGAACATATACTTTTTTCTCACCTTCCATTTTAGCGTTAATTGTTGCTGTAACGTTGCTTGAATATTGAGCGAATGCTCCAGTTAATGTTTTTGCAGCTCCATGTTTCATTGTTTCTAATAAAACAGATCCTTTAACTTTAACTGCTGTAATTCTATTTCCAAATGGTGAAATTGCGTACATATCACCTCTTGTTATTTCTTTAGCTTCTAAATCACCACGAAGACCACCACCGTTGTATAAACCGATTGTGTTATCAAAATTAAATTGATCTCCATGACCAGCAACTTTAGCTTCAACAAATTTGTATGCTATAGCATCTGATGCGAATAGACCTAAGTTAGTTTGATTTGCTCTACCTGTTCATACAGGAGGATTTGGTTTTCCTACACCAACATTTGAATCAAATGAATCAATATGTTTAAATGCAATTGGAGAGGTGAATTCTACAACTTTCATTTTTTGATCAAATTCTTCTTGAAGTGATTTAATTAACTCTGCTACATTTGCAGCAATTGTGTTATCTCTACCTTTAAGTAATTCAATTTGATTGATATCTCTTAATTGTTGACTTACTTCAACAATTTCGCCTGTTTTAACGTCAAAAATTACATCTAATTCACTTAAGTATTTTGTATATGCTTCAGTTTGAGCTAAATAAATATTTTTGCCGCTTTTTGCTTTTTCAAGTTTAACTAATGTATGTGAGTGACCATCTAATACTATGTCAATATCTTTAGCCTTTTCAGCAAAAGTTCTAGAATCTCATTCATTTTGAGGTCTATCAACACCTAAGTGTGTAATAGCTACGATAATGTTAATGCCTTGTTTTTTAAGTTCTTCTGTAACTTTATCAGCAGCAGTTACTGGATCCATGAAGTCTACATATACTGAATTTCTAGGGTGCGATGTAAATTTTGTATCAGGTGTTGTAATACCTAAAATACCTACTTTTACACCGGTTGCTAAAGTTTTAATGATATAAGGTTTAAATACATAATCATTTTGTTTAACTTCTTGACCTTCTGAATTTTTAACTTTATCTTGTACTGCTTGTTTATTGTAAACAGCATTAGCAGATAAAAATGGCATATTTGGTGTTTCTTTGTCGATGTTAAAAATGTTTTCAAGACCAAAATCAAATTCATGGTTTCCGACTGCAGTTGCATCATATCCAATTGATTCAGCAATTTTAGCAATAGTTAATCCGTGGTTTGAATCAGATAAAGGTAAACCTTGAATTAAGTCTCCAGCTGAAAGGAATAAATCTTGATCATAGCCTTTGTAAGCATTTGCAATTGATTGCATACCTGAATAACAATTATATTTTCCATCGTCAAAAATAATTCTTCCATGTTCGTCATTTGTGTGGAAAATTTTAATTAATTGTTTAGATGAATCTTTTTGAATATCTCTAAGTTTTTTATATTCTTCATTTGCTGTTTGTCTTAATTTTAAAATTTCAGCAGAATGTTTATCAACAAACTCTTTTCTAGCATTTTGTAATTTTTCTTTTTCTGTTTTATCTTTTTCGTCATTAATTTTTTTAACGACTGTTTTTAATTCTTTTGCTTTAGTTGAAAGCAAGTCATTATATGCTTTGTAAGCATTTTTATAAACATTTAATTGAGTTTCATACTTAGCTAACGCTTCTTTTTCTTTATCAACAGGTTTTTTAACTTCATCCGTCTTACCACAACCCGATGCCGCTACTACAGGTAAAAACGCCATAGTAGTTGCTATTGGTAAAAGATGTAAAAGTTTCTTTTTCATAAAAATCTCCTCTTTATAAATTAATTTCAATAAAATTATATATTTTTACTTTAGAAATGCGTTTTTTAGGGTGTTTTTCTAATTATTTCCATTAATTTTTCATATTTTTTGTGTATTTTTATAAAAATTAAAAAGACTTAGGTTGGAATAGCCAAAATAATAATTATTTTATATAATATAATCGTTATGAAGAAATATGCAATTGTTGTGGATTCATCTTGTGGTTTAACTCAAGAACAAGCTGCTAAACTTGGATGGTTTTATTTACCTTTATATTTAGAAATTGATGGAGTGAATTATGCTGATGGTATCGAAATAACACCTGATACCTTATTTGATAAATTCAATTTAAAAGCGACTGTAAAAACTTCATCATTTAACCTGGAACAAGCTAACGAATTATTCGAAAAATTATCAAAAGAATATGAACATATTATTATGTATCCAATTTCAAAACATCTTTCAAGTGCTTATCAAACCTTAAAATTAATGGAAAATGATTTCCCAAAATTAAGGGTTATCTCATCTGTAGAAGTTGTTCAGTTAATTGCTTTTGATTGTATTTGAATGCAAAATGAATTGGATAAAGATTTTTCAAAATTAGATGAAGTTATTACCTTCTTAGAAAATAATGGCTTTAGAAAATCAATTACTTTGATCCCTAAATATAATCAATATTTAGTAAAAGGCGGAAGATTACATCCAGCAGCTGCTTTAATAGCTAAAATCTTTAAGCTTGTACCATTAATCAAATGAGTTGATGGACAATTATTAAAAGAAGGTATTGGTCATAAATTTGATAAATCAATTATGAAAAATATGACTAAAAAGCATGAAGAATTCAAAATTGAAAAAGGTTTTAGCGAACTTGTTGTAATGGAACACTCAGGCATTCCACAAGAAGAAAAAATGAAATATGTAAAAGAAATTGAAAAGATTTATAACACTAATGTGCTGCTTTGTTTCATTCCACCAGTTGTTTCAATTCATGTCGGACCTGAAAGTTATGCTTTAATGTTAATTGAAATGAAAGAAGAAACCAAACAACTTATTTTGGAAAAATTCAAAGAAATTAACTACAAAGCTTAATTATTATTTAAATCATAAAATTTACTTATTGTGCTGTTTTATAGCATAATAAGTTTTTTTATTCTGCTTTTTTGCTATTAGTAAATGTTAGCTCCTAGCAGCATATTGATCTATTATTATCCTTTACTTCAAGCAACATAACCTTATATAACTAATATATTAAATATCAAATTTAATACCAAAATTTAAAATATATTACGTTTAGGCAAATAAATAGTTATATAATACCAATATGTTATTTATATAACATAGCATTATGGTGAGGAAAAAACAAGCATTATGAATCATAAAGAAACTAATACAATGATTTTAATTAATTTCTTTTTATCCCTAGCGATTGGAGGTATTTTACTTGCGTTTTATCGCTATGTTAAAATGTCTTTAATGCTTGGTTTTTTAATTGGATCGGCTTTGAGTTTTATTTTTTACGAAATAAGGGATTTATTCACTTATTTTGCAATTAGTAAAAGTAAAAAAGGAGTGATTTCATTTAATATTTTAGCTTTCACAATTATTGCTTTATTAGCTTTAGGAATGACATTTATGATTCTTAAAATTAATGAAATGTCAATTAAAAATGCTACAAATTTGTACATGAAATATAAATTCCAAATTGCTTTTTATCCAATTAACATTATTGCTTTTCTTGGTGGATTATTAATGACCAAGATTTCAATTTTTCTTGCTATTATGTTAAATAAAAAAAGAAAGGAGGCATAAATGATATACAAATACGCTATGAATGCAATGGCTAGTTCGCAAGGCACTAGTAGTTCAAACGAGCCTACTGGTATAGATATTGTTAAACATGAATTTTGAGTTTGAAACCAAAAACAACTTTTATCATTAATTTTGATTGTTTTAATTTGTTTAATTGTTTCGCTCATCGTCTTTATCAAAATCAAAAAAGAAGCTAGAAAAGATAAAGCGCCTAAAGGTTTGCTATTTGTAATGGAAGGTTATGTAAATTATATTGATAACGCATATGATGACAATACTGATACCAAATTACCAAAAGCTAGATTTTATGTTTTTGGACTTGCAACCTTCTTATTCGTCGGTAACTTATTAGGTTTAATTGGTTTTGAGCCAGTTACTACATCTTATTCTGTTGCATTAACTTGTGGTTTAATAACTTTCTTAGGAATCTACGTTATTGGATTTATGTATCAAAAATGGCGTTTCTTTAAGAGGTATATAAACCCAATTGAAATAATTGGTCAATTCTCACCACTTATTTCGATTTCATTCCGGATATTTGGAAATATCATTGGTGGAGCCGTAATCATTTACTTAATTTACTATGTATTTGGTTTTGTTTGAGTTAAAATGACTGGTCAACCTAACTTCGATTATGCTGTAACTCATAATCAAGCATGACCATTGCTCGCTCCATTAATCACCCCATTTTTACATATGTATTTTGATATGTTTAGTGCCTTCATTCAAGCTTTAGTATTCTGCTCATTAACTACAATTTGATGAGCTCAAGAAGTTGAAGTAGATGAAAAAGAAGTTAAGGAAGCTAATAAATCCATTACCAAAAATGGTTTAGAAGATTCCTTAAACGTGAACAATTCAAAATCATTAACTTTAAATCAAAACATTTATTAGGAGGATCATAATGGATAAAGGATTAATCGCTGTTGGTATTGGTATTGCAATGTTCTCAGGTATTGGTGTTGGACTTGGACAAGGTATTGCAGCAGGTAAAGCATCAGAAGCCGTAGGACGTAATCCAGAAGCTGCAAGTAAAATTCGTACAATGATGCTTGTTGGTCAAGCCGTTTGTGAATCATCAGCTATTTACTCATTAATTATTTCAATTTTATTAATGTTCGTTTTCGTATAAGAGTTCTCTTATGGAAAAAGTAATTACTTTAGACAATTTAAATGTTAAAAATTCTGCTTTAAGCGAATCATTAACTGAAAAATTTAAAGCAATGTTTCCTTCATTGCCTATGATGATATCAACTCTGATTGCTTTAATTTTAGTTATTGTTATTTTATGATTCTTGCTTCATAAGCCGCTTAAAAAAGCTATGAAGGAAAGACAAGATTTCATTCAAAATAATATTGACCAAGCTAAAGCAACCAATGACTTATCACAACAAAAATTGCAAGAAGCTAGCAAAAGATTATCTCAAGCTTACTCAGATGCTAACGATATCATCAAGAATGCCAAAGTGCATGGTGAAGAAGTTATGGCTTCATACACTGAACAAGCTAGAGTTGAATCAAAACGTATTATTGAAAAAGCACAAATGGACATTAATAAAGAGAGAGCAACCATTCTCGAAGAGGCTAAAAATAATATAGCTAAAACCTCAATCGAGCTTGCTAAACAACTTATAAAACAAGAAGTTTCGAAACAATCACAAGAAAAAATCATTAATGAATTCTTAAATAAAGATTTAGAAAATAAATAATTTATTATGTATTCAAAAGCAAATCCTGATGGTTATGCACTCGCTTTATATGAGTTGCTTAAGGAACAAAAGCTTATTAAAAAAACATATGATTTTTTCACGGATTTTTACGATTATATAAATCAAGACAATACACTAGTAATGTGTTTGTCAAATAACACTATTAAAAAGGAAGAAAAGTACAAAATTGTAGATGATATTTATCCTAAATTATCGATCTCAAAAGATACTAAATTATTTAGCAACTTCCTTAAAGTTTTAATTGAAAGAGATAGAGCAAATTTATTAAATAGAATTATAGAAGCATACTTAACTTTTGCTGAAAAAGAATTAAATATTGCTAGAGGTAAAATCTATACAGCTTATCCGCTTTCAAAAGAAAAGTTAAATAAAATTATTGCTAAATTAGAAAAATCAGAGAATAAAACAATTATTCTCAAAGATTACATTGATAAAGACTTAATTTCAGGATTCAAAATTGTTTTAGGAAATAAAATTATTGAGCAAAATATGGAAACTGATTTACAAAAATTATTATTAATTTTAACAAGAAAAGGAGGTTTAAATGGCTAATCAAATGGAAGATATAAGTGCAATTATTAAAGATCGTATTAGAAACTTTGACTCTAAAGTTGACTATTCTGAAGTTGGAACCATTGTAACTATTGGTGATGGTATTGCTTTAGTTAACGGTCTTGATAATGCTAAAAATGGTGAAATTATTAAATTTAAAAATGACATTTATGGGCTTATTTTAAACCTTGAAGAAGAAGTAGCCGGTGTTGCTGTTTTTGGTAATGCTGATCAACTTGTTGAAGGTGAAACTTGCTACCGTACTGGTGAAGTTATTTCAATTCCAGTTGGTGATGGTTTAATTGGACGTGTAATTGATGCTTTAGGTAACCCTATTGACGGTAAAGGTCCAATCAAAAGCAAGAAAAAACGTGAAATATTCAAAATAGCACCTGGGGTAATGTCTCGTGAAGAAGTTAATGAACCCCTTGAAACTGGAATCATTGCAATCGATTCAATGATCCCAATAGGTAAAGGTCAACGTGAATTAATTATTGGCGATAGACAAACCGGTAAAACTGCAATTGCAATTGATACAATCATTAACCAAAAAGATAAAAATGTTAAATGTATCTATGTTGCTATTGGTCAAAAGAACTCAACTGTTGCTCAAATTGTTAAGAAATTACAAGATGCTGGAGCAATGGAATACACCACAGTTTTAATCTCAGGAGCTAGCGAACTTGCATCTCAACAATACATCGCACCATATTCAGGTACAGCAATTGCTGAAGAATGAATGTCTCAAGGACAAAACTGCTTAATTGTTTATGATGACTTATCAAAACATGCTATTGCTTATAGAACACTCTCATTACTTTTAAGAAGACCTCCTGGACGTGAAGCTTATCCTGGTGATGTTTTCTATCTTCACTCACAATTATTAGAAAGAGCTGCAAAAGTAAACAAAGATTTTGGTGGTGGTTCAATTACAGCACTTCCAATTATTGAAACTCAACAAGGTGATATTTCAGCTTATATACCAACTAATGTTATTTCAATTACTGACGGTCAAATCTTTACACGTGAAAACTTATTCAACTCTGGTCAAAGACCTGCTGTCGATGTTGGTTTTAGTGTTTCACGGGTAGGTTCAGCCGCTCAAATTAAAGCTATGAAACAAGTTTCTGGTTCATTAAAACTTGAACTTGCTCAATATAATGAAATGCTTGCTTTTGCTCAATTTGGTTCAGACTTAGATGATTCAACTAAGAACATCTTAAACCATGGTGCAAAGGTATATGAAATATTAAAACAAGAACAATATTCACCATTTAGTCAATATACCGAAGTGGCTATTTTACTAGGTGTTAAGGAAAAAATCATTAACCCATTACCATTAAATGAAATCAAACGTTATCGTAATGAAGTAGTTAACTTCATAACTAAAGATTTAACAGGTATTAACCTAGTTAAAAAGATTAAAGAAAATAAAAACTCATTAAGTGATGAACTTTACAGTGAACTCGCTAATCATTTAGTTCAAATCGTAAATAAAATTGTACAAACATTGACTGACTATAATCCAAGTGATTATGCACCTATGCCCGCTAAATACGCCAAATTAATTGAAAATAAATAGGAATTAATATGTCAAGTATTAACGGTATTAAAAATAGAATCGGAACAATTCAATCAATTCGTAAGATTACGCATGCTATGGAACTTGTATCATTCTCAAAGCTTAAAAAGGCTAAAGCAGAATATGAAGAAGTTTTAAAGTATGATAAATTAATTGACGAAACCTTTGAAAAAATTTTCCAAAACCTCTATGAAGATGAATTAAATGATTTAGTTAAACAAAGAAATGATTCACCTAGTGATTTATACATTGTCGTTTCAAGTAACCTAGGTTTAGCTGGTGGTTACAACTCAAACATTATTAAATTAACTAAACAAACTGTAACTCCAAATGATAAATTAATCATTTTGGGTTTATATGGCTATAAAGGTTTACAAACAACTTTTAGAAACCAAATCATCAATACAATTGATCAAAATCCAAAAATTTCATTACATAAAATTGTTAAAAGGATTGTTAGATTAGCAATGCAACTTTATTTAAATAAAGAAATTCGATCAATCAAAATAATTTACACTAAATATGTTAACAACTTAGTACAAAATGAAATTTGCGAACAAATTTTCCCATTCGATGAAAAGAAAATTAAAGAATTAATTAGCCTAAAAGCACATGACCATAAATTAGAATTTGAACCAAGCCCTAAAAAAATTCTAGCTGAAGCTATACCTTTATATATAGACTCAAAAATTTATTCAGCAATCGCATGTGCTCATATTAGTGAGATTGCTTCAAGAAGAATCGCAATGGAAAATGCAACTGATAATGCTGATCAGTTAATAGGTAGTTTAAATATGGAATATAACAGAAAACGTCAAAGTAAAATTACTCAAGAAATCATTGAAATTGTTTCAGGTGCTGATGCTGTTCAATAGAAAAAGGAGACATAATGCCAACTAAAAAAACTACAAAAACAACTATAAAACAAGATAATAAGGCAAAAGCTGCTCAACCAAAATCTAAACAAAATATTGGTAGAGTAGTACAAATTATGGGTCCTGTTGTCGATGTTAGATTTGAAAAAGGTTCACTTCCATCATTACTTAATGCTTTAGAAATAAATTATGAAGGACAAGTATATACCTTTGAAGTTGCGCAACATATTGGTGATGATACTGTACGTACAATTTCAATGGTATCAACTAAAGGTTTACCTAGAGGAATAGAAGCCATTGATACAGGTCACCCAATTCAAGTGCCTGTTGGAAATGATGTTCTAGGTAGAATGTTTGATGTGCTTGGTAATCCAATTGATTTACTTGAAAAACCTAATTGTGAATTAAATTCAATTCATAAACCTGCGCCTTCATATGAAGACCAAAGAACTGAAAGCGAAATTTTAGAAACTGGTATTAAAGTTATTGACTTATTAGTGCCATATGCTAAAGGTAGCAAAATTGGTCTTTTCGGTGGTGCCGGTGTTGGTAAAACGGTTCTTGTTCAAGAACTTATTAATAATATAGCTATTCAACATGGTGGTCTTTCGGTTTTCGCTGGTGTTGGTGAAAGAACACGTGAAGGTAATGACCTTTATAATGAAATGAAAGCAGCTGGAGTTCTAGATAAAACAGCCTTAGTTTTCGGACAAATGAACGAACCTCCTGGAGCTCGTATGCGTGTTGCTTTAACTGCCTTAACAATGGCTGAATACTTTAGAGATAAAGCGAAACAAGATGTTCTTCTATTTATAGATAACATTTTCCGTTTCACACAAGCTGGTTCTGAAGTTAGTGCTATTCTTGGTCGTATGCCTAGTGCCGTTGGTTATCAACCAACTCTAGCAACTGAAATGGGACAATTACAAGAAAGAATTACTTCAACCCAAGCTGGTTCGATTACATCAGTTCAAGCGGTTTATGTACCTGCCGATGACTTAACTGACCCAGCTCCTGCTACAACCTTTAACCATCTTGATGCTAAAACGGTTCTTGATAGAAATATAGCAGCTTTAGGTATTTACCCGGCTATTGACCCACTTGAATCATCTTCTAGATTACTTGATCCACTTGTAGTTGGTCAAGAACACTATGAAGTTGCTCAAAATGTAGTAGCTATTTTGCAAAGATTTAAAGAATTGCAAGATATTATTGCTATTCTTGGTATGGGTGAATTAAGCGATGAAGATAAAAAAGTTGTACAACGTGCTAGAAGAATAAGAAACTTCTTAAGTCAACCATTCTTCGTTGCTGAAAAATTCTCTGGTAAAAAAGGTGTTTATGTTAAAAGAGAAGACACTGTTAGAAGTTTTAAAGACATTCTTAATGGTGAATATGATGATTATCCTGAAGAATTATTCTTATATGTTGGTTCAATCGATGATGTTAAAGAAAAATATCAAGCTTTAAAATTAGAAGAAAATCAACATAATGAAGAAAAACAAGCTCAAACTGAACAAACAACTTCACAAGAAACTAAAACTAAATAATGAATAAATTTAGTAATTTAAAAATTATTACTCAATCACAAATATTTTATGAAGGTGAAGTTGATAGCGTACAATTATGTACCAAAAGTGGTGGTGAAATTGTGCTTCAACCTAATCGAAGCGAATTATTATCAACCATTGATATTAGCAAATTATTCATCACAACTTATCCTGAAAAAAATGTTCTAGAATGTTCAATTAGTGATGGTATTGTTTATGCTGATGCATCAGAAATTCATATTATCACAAATGACATTATCTTTAGTAAAGATATCGATCTTGAAAAAGCAGAACTTGATAAAGCATTTGCTCTCAAACAACTTGAAAATGCCACAAATGCAAAAGAAGAAAAATTGTTTGAAATTAAATTGCGTAAAGCAATTAATAGAATTAATGTTTCAAAAGATAAATTGTAATTTAAAGTTAATTAATACTTGTCTTAATAATAAGGGCAAGTATTTTTTTAAAATATGCCTAAAATTCATGAAAAAAACATTATTCCAAATTAAATAAAATAATGGCTTTTTAAAATGTCATATTGCTTTATTAGCCTATAAAACAATTAAATAGAACAAAAACTAAAATAGTTTTTTCGCCTAAAATTGTCCATGTTATATTAATTTTAAAAACTAAAAAATAATATAAAATTATTTTAGTTATAGATTAATAATCTAATTTAGGATATTAATTTAATAAAAAAGGAGAATTATGAACGCTATTCATGAGTTTTTTACGACGCCTGCTAAAAGTGAATTTCATTGATTTGGAGCATTACAATGACTTTACATAGCAGCCGCTGTTGCTCTTCTAATTCTATGACTTTTTGCATTTAGAAAAGCAAATAGAAAACAAGTTAGAGGTTTAATTATCTTTACTTGAATATTATTACTTGTAAACGAAATTTTCTTACGTCAAATGGGACCAATTTCGGCAAAAGTTGTAAACAACACGCCTTGAACATACAATACGGCACCGGTTGAACCGACAACGTTAATGCTTTGAATCTTACCTTTCTACTTCTTGATTCCGACAAAAAGATGAGAAAATATGCTTAAACCAGTTATTGGTATATCAGCAATGTGTATTGGTGGATTTGTATTACTTTTCCCAGTATTTATTTTTGAAATAAAATACTATGCATACATTCTTTACTACATGATACAAGCTGTGTTAAACTTTGCACTTGGAACTTATTTAGTTCTTAAAGGTCAAGTTAAAATTAAAAGTGGTTGAACTTACTTTAATTACATCTTCGGTATGTCTTCAATCATCTTAGTTTCATTAATCTTAAATGAAATCGTTGCAGCTGGTTCACACTCAAGCGTTAATGCTATTGAAGGTTGAAACTTCATGGGGCTTCAATATAGAGTAACAAACGGAAACATTTATTGAACAGACCTTGGTACAGTATTTAATTGAGATCTTTCTAATGTTGTATATGAAGGACTATTTATCACAGGATACATCTTCCTTCTTATCTTTGGTTTATTAATTCCATACGCAATTGTTTATGGATTATTCAGACCATTAGTAAGAGAATTAGATAGAAAATACTGCAGCACACAAGATGCTCAAAAAGAAAGTGCATCAAGTAAAATAGTTCTTTCAAATTAAACGATTGTCTTAATTATTTATAACGATTTAACACATCCTAGCGATGTGTTTTATTTTGCTTTTTTTATAACTACAGTTTCTATATTATTGCTTTATTATTATTGAAAAATGATTTTATTAAAAAGCAAACTTTTTCCTTTTACTAGCATAAAATAAGGGTTTTATTAAATATCAAAATTGCTTGTTTTAACAAAAAATAATGCTTTTAAATGAATTATTTTATGAAAATTACTATGGCATCAAAAATAAGTCTGAAAAAATATTAATTTGTTATTTTTTTCTATTCTTTGTCCAAAACGCCTTATTTATAGCAGTATAAGTAATATGGAAATTTTTTTGCAAAACTTCGTAGTTAATAATTATTAAACTATAATATAAATATAAATCAATATATATATAAAAATCCCAAAGTAAAATGTAGCAAATCGCTACATTTTTTTGTTTGTTATATAGCACAACCTCCTTATGTTTATGTTTATATAAATGGTATTCATCTACGGACTCAAGTTTCTTACTATCTATCAAATGCAAATGATTTTCTTCAAACATGTGCTATATATTTTTGGAAGTATAGTTTAACGGCAAAACAGAAGACGCGACAGCTCTTTATATGTGAGTTCAAATCTCATTGCTTCCACTCAATAAAAACCCAATAAGTTTATTAATTGTAATTTTTCGAACTTATATTTTATATCTTATATTTTAACTATACAACTTGTTGTTAATGTATTACATTAAACAACACAGTTGTAATCCTTAAATCTTTTACCTCATATAAGTTCGAAATAAAATATTTTTCGGGACTATATAGCCATATATATTAAGGTTAGGAGGAATAATGATCAAGGCAAAAAAACGTAAAATTTTGAAATCCGCTTTAATAATGAGTGGAACTATTTTAGCAATTGGTGCATTATCTACAGGCATATATTTTTCACTTAAGAAAAATAATTTAAATAATAATTCGCAAATTATTTCGTTTAAAAATCCTGAACCAAAATTAAGCGATGTAAAAATTGTTATTATTCCGGATAAAATTTCTTTAACAGATCAAAATAACTCTGCTGTTGTGAAAACAACGGTTAAATTTTTAAATACAAAAGATAACGATTCGGTTGTAAAAATTCATGACATAATAACTAAACCTAACGAGGGCATTGATATTAAAATCGAATCATTAATACCTAATGGTTATGTTTTAGATTCAACTAAATATGTTGAAGGACAACAAATTAAAATTGAAGCAGGCAAGGTTGCGAAATTTTTGTTGTTCCAGAAATTAAAGCTAAAAAAACTACTCTTACATTTTATGATGATAATAGAGAAGTTTATAAAACTGAAGTTGAATTAAAAACTAATGAAAAAGTTGATTTATCAAAATATATTCCAAGTGGTTATGAATTAAAAAATCCTCTTTAAACAGTGATTATAGTTGGTCAAACTAATAGAATTCAAATTGTTAAAGCAGTTCCTAAAGTAGATACAAAACTTACCTATGTTTATAATAATGAAACAATTTACGAAAAAACTTTAAAAACTCCTAACAGCACAAAGATTAACCCTAAAGATTATTTACCAAGAAATTATGAATTTGTAAATGAACCAAACGAAATTGATGCAGGTAAAAATACAACATTCCAAATTCGTCCTTTAAAAAATACAGTTATTTATACTATTCAATTTAGAAATATTAACAAACAAGATGAAATAGTTTCAACAGTGAAAGCATCAGTTGAAAACGGTAAAACAATTACAATAGAACAAATTAAAGAACTTAAACCAGAAAATTGAGAACTTAGTGGCAAATTAGACTTAAATACATTTAAAGAACATGCTACAAATATCGTCTACATTAAAAAAGTAGCCGATGCTTTTGAAACTAAATTAATTTTCAAAAATAGTAAAACACAAAAAATTGTTATATCTGTTAATGCTAAAACAATTGGTAATGAAAAAATCAAATTATCTGAATATGTTCCAAAAGGATATAAACTAATTGATAATCAATTAGAACCAGTAATAGGTAAAGATAATACTTGTTTAGTTGAACCTATTACAGATATCAAAACAACAATTTTGATCTTCAAAGTTAAAGAAGGTGTTGTTGCTGAAGCAAGATTAGAATTAGAAACCGTTAATGTGGAAGACTATATTCCTCACGGATATGAATTAGTTGATCCTAAAAATACAAAAGTTAAATTAGGAGAAACTAACACTTATGAAGTTAAATTAAAAGTTAGAAAAACTGAAATTATTTTTAGAGATACTAATTCAAAAATAATCAGTTCAGAAACTTTTGATACTGAAAAAGATGTGCCTCTTAAATACAAACTTCCTAAAGGTTATGAATTATTAAATCCAAATCAAATCCTTTCAATTACATGAGGAAATATAAACTATATTGATATTAAAAAAGTTCCAGCAGATGCTGAAACCGTTTTCAAATTCCGTGATGTGGAAGATCCAAGTAGAGTATTTGAACCCGTTCACTTAAAACTTACTAAAGGCGATAAAGTTGAATGAAATAAAATTTTGCCTCTTTCTTATAGATTAGTAAATCCTGAAATTGCTAATGAATTTACTATTGGAGCAACCAACTACATTAACATTAAAAAAGTATTTAAGATTTACAAAACTGTATTAATTTTTGAGGGTGAAAATAAACAAGAAGTAGTGACAGTAACATCTTCTGATGATGAAAAAATTGATGTTTCTAAATATGTTCCATATGGTTGAAAACTCAAATATCCTGATAAAGCTAAAGCATATGTATTAGGCGGTTCTACCGAAAACATCTATGAAATAGTTAAAGACACAAAATCAAATTCTGAAGATGCACCAGTTCATATTGATGAAACTGATGAACCTATTACAAAAACTGATACTAAAAAATTAAGTATAGAAGAACTTAATAAAATTTTAAAAGATGGTGGCGTTCCATTACAACCTGAAAGTAAGTTCATAGAAAAAGAATCCACTTTACCAAAAGTAGATAACCCTGATACTTTTACAGAAGCTGAAAAAGCAAAGTTTAAGAGTCAAATAAATTCAGTACTAAATAAATTATCTTCTAACACTGATTTAACCGCCGATGATTTAAAAGAATTATATGCTTCAGACTATGCAACAAATAAAGATTTAGTAGAAATGTTCGCCAAATACTTAAATGGTTCAATAGAATTTTATGGTCCAAATAAACCTTCAAGAGAAGAGTTAAGACAAATATATAAAGCACAATTAGAAGCTGCTTTAAGAATTATGGATCAAGAATTAGCAAAAGGAAATGCTCCTGACTTTACTATTACTGGAAATACTTGAGGATATGACTTAACCATTCGTTTTGGTTCAAGAGATGATAATAAGAATCCAACAAAGTTAAGTATAATGAGAGATAATAAAAAGAGATACTTCGGAGTTGATAGCAAATTTTACAGACAAGGTAGTCAAATAATGAATGGTGAATACCCTGGATGATCTAAACAAGAAGTTTCTAATTCATTTTCAAAATACATTACCAATCCAAAAGATAGAAATAAAACCTATATTGATAAAAATGGTGTTGTGCAAACTATGGATGATGGTATCAGAATTTATGAATACACGCCTGATCCAACTAACACAGAATTTAAAGATAAAGCACCTAGAACATTAGTTGAAGTGGATACATCTAATGCGTTAGGTATTGAAAATTATAAGAAATTAATGAATTCTGAAGAAGGCAAAAAAATACTGCTGTCACTTTTAAAGAAATTGGTAAAAATAATCCTTTATTTGATATGAGTGAACTTTACAAGAGTCTTCCGGATAGAGTGAAAAAACTATCATTAAACTACCAAAGTCAATATATGATAGGCATTAGAGAACTTGCAAACAAAAAACTTGATGATGTTGATCTTTGAACTACTTTAAATAATATAGATGATGATATGGGTGATGTGACTGGACCAGGAAGCAAACCAGATAATTTTGGTTGAGGAATTGATGCAAATGCATTCAAGAATACAGCATTTATTTCATATGATCCAAATCCTGTTAAAAACTTCGAAAATATGAACACAACCGAAAAAACTGCCGGAAGTATTCAATTCAATATTATTAGACCAGACAAAAACAGTACAATTAATGATGTAAGAAATGCATTTTATTTAATTTTAAATAAACATAAGGATTGAAGAGTTTATAATGGAGGTTTTGGCGACGGTAGTTGACCAGTTAAAGTTGACTTGTCATTAACTAAGTTTAAATCACTTAGAAATATTAATTTATATGGCTTCCACTTCAAGGCTATTAAATTGCATTCTGAAACTGATATTTTCACAATAAGCGCTAAAGAATTGGCAACTTCTCAATTTAGTTCATTAGTAGAACCAAACTGAGGACCAAATGACAAACCTAAAATTCTTTTTGATAATAAATCAGTAAAAGCAGTACATATTGTAGGTGGCGCAAAAGATTTAGAAAACACAAAATGAATAAGAGAACTACAAGGTTTAGCACTAGGGCTCAAAAACATGAATAAAGTTCATAAAATTATTGTAGATACTGAAGACATGAAAAAACTTTTTGTGAGCTCAGGTGTTGTAGATTCATCAATCACCATTCAAGTTGGATTAGATAATACTAATAATGAAGGAGAACCAAATTTTGACTAATACCACTGCAAAACAGAGTTATTCCAAAAAATACTTTAGCTTTGATAAAGCATTAAAAGTATTTTCATGAATATCTTTTGTTACATTTGCACTAACTATATTATTTCAACTCCCAATAATTTTCGGAACAAATACACAAGACATAGAAGCATCATATTTAGGTTATGCTAAAATTTTAGATTTTTCTAATTCAACTTATGCTTCTCGTAATTTTGCATTATGAATAAACTTTTCAATTCTGACATTTGTGTCATTGTATAGTTTATTTGTCGGATATAAAAACTACTTTAAGAATATATTAACCGTAGTTAAAAATAGAATATTTTACTTTGCTTATTGGTTATTATCTTTCGGCGCATTATTAACATTATTACTTGTAAAGTATGATACTGACTTAAATCCATTAATCTTATTTTATCAATCGTTTTTTATTGTTGGATTAATGATCATAAACTTACTATTTTTAGTAATAAGTAATTTAACAATCAAAAAAGTTAATCCTGCTGAATTATATTTATTGAAATATTTTTATATTTCATGAATTTTAAAAGCAATAGCATTAAGTTTATGATTAACTTTCATATATTTAATAACCTTTAATTCATATGACCATTTAACAGATAATATTTTGGTATTATCAGGCAATAATGCTAATCCATTTTATGCAAAACTTAGTGCTTTCTTCACTGGTAAAAATCCTGGAAGCTATTTCGTTATTATCTTAGTAGTAGCAATTATTTTAAGTTTTATTGCTTTAGATATTGTTCCTTACTTATATGGAATTAATATTAAGAATAGACGTAAATATTTAATTAAACCGATATTTACATTTATCTTCCTATTAACTTTTGCTTTAATTATTTGAATGCTTACATCTACTTATACACTTAATAAAAACTTAGGTTTATTTGCAGATGTAAAACCAAAACATTATATTTATGTAATAACATTAGTGTTAATGCTAGCAATCTTTTTGACTTATGTCCTTGTTTTACAGATTAAAACGATAAAAAAATCAAGTGCATCACTTAAATCATTTATCACATTTTTATCTATCTTATTAACATCATTAGTAGCTTTCAGTTTTAGAATCAAAAACTTTGATGCTGTTAATAACTATGTAATTATTTTATTCTACGCAATTTTTATAGCATTAATAACGGTTGTTGATTCATTTAAAAATAAATCTCAAATTGCTTTATGACAAAAATTAATTAATTCAATCATTTTAGCATTTGTAATACCAACTATTTTCTTATGTACGCTAAATAGTTATATTCAAAATGTAAATAAATTTAATGACATAATGAACATCTTCTCTTTAAATATAAATATTTGTGACTTGTTTATTCTTATAAACGTTTTCATAGCAACAATAGCTATTTTAATTCAAGTAATCATTTGAATTTACTCAGCAATTTATATTCAAAAATACAAAAAACAAGAAGAAGCTAATTCTTCAATTAAAAAAGAGGTAGCACATGAAAAAGAAAACTAATTTACCTGATGCTAAATTAATTAAGTATCAAGAAACTATTTACAAAAATTTTAATGACGCATTAGCTTCAAAAAACTTTTTGCCTTACAAAACGTTTATGAATCAATTCCTTATTGAAAACAATGTAAATATTCATAATGGAATTTTTGCTGAGTTAATTAAAAAACGTGATGAATATTTAAAGACATGTAATGAAATCAAATTCAGAGATTTTGTTCTCACATTTGAAAGAGATCCAAGATTTAGTTTAGAAGAATTAGTTCCAGCTATAGTTTCAAATACTAATAGTCGTTTGAAGACATTAAATATGGTAGATAATGAAAGCGAACACATTAATCAAGCACTTATTAATTTGAATAACTTATTAGACGAATTACTTATTAAAAAAGGCTTAAACGTTGAAATAGTGCCTAATATCATAATATGTTTTGACAAAGAAAATAAACTCTATAAAATATTTTTCAATAAAGAGGCTTTAAATGCACATTAAAAAAGTTAAAGCTAAATCAGATAGCTTAAATAAAATCCTTAAAGTTGTTGAATCGAAGAAAAATATTACATTAATTAATATATTGAAACTTTCAAAACAAATTAACTTTTATTTTGAACGTGCTAATCAATCTAGAATATTAATTAATGAACTTTCAAAAAGTAGAGAAATAGATGTCGAAATATTAAAACCTAGTACTGAAGATTTCTTTTCAGGAATAAAGAAGTTATTTTATAAGAAAAAAGAAATTAAAAAACAATCACATAACAATTTATGAATTTATGTTACTGAAGAAGAAAAGTTTCAAACTAACTCATATGACAAACATGAAAAAAGTATTTTGAAATACATGAATAAAGGTGACTCTTTTATAGCTATTGGTAAAAAAGCAATCACTTTTGTCGATGAACATAAATTGAATAAAGTTCTTCAATTTGAAGAAAACAATGTTGAAACCCTTAGTAAACAATTACCATCATTTATTTTTAACTTTTTAAAAATGAATGGTTTCCATAGAGTTAGATTTGTAATTAACTCGTCAAAAATCAAGCAAAACTTTCAAGAAGTTCTTCCATTAAATGAAATTAATTTTAATTTGAAATCAAACAATGTTCGTTTAGAAGAACAAGTTAAAATCAATAAGTTAAATATTTACCCTAATATTAATAGTTTTATTGAATCAGAATTGTATTCATATTTAACTTATGTCTCACTAACTCTTTTAAGTGAGTCAGCGTTAATTTATCAAAAATATATGCTTGTTAGTCAAAATCAAAAAATCAATGATTTAGAGAAAAAACAAAAGCAACTTAAGTTAAAAATCATTAGAGTTAAAAGAGAAAATGAAGTTGAAGAAATGTCATTAATTAGTAGTAAAAAAGATCTTTTGCATAGTAATATTGAGGAGTAATAAAATGACCAATACAATTAATTTAAAGCTGGTTTCGCAAAATTATGATATTTTAAATATTCCTATTACTAAATTAGAAATTAATAGTGAATTAGAAGACTTTTGAGCTACATTTGTAAAAAACTCAGTTGCTAGTTTTAGAAAATCATTATTAAGATTTACATCAGATAACAAACAATATTATTTGATATTAGATAATGATTTCATTACTTGAATTGATAATGAAATCAATCTAAAATACAATGATGAATTATCATTTTATGTTAGTGCTGATGAAAATGATGAGTTTGTAAAAAATGCTGAAGTTGAATTAAATAAATATAAAAAAGAATTGAAATTACAAAAAGCTTATGCTAATTTAAACTTAAATGTTTTAAGTCAAACTAGAATTGAAGAATTAAATACTTTAATGTTTAAACTTAAAGCAATAGTAAACTTTTCAATTAAACCAAAGGAGATAAAATGAAAATAAATAAGAAAATTTTATCAATTGGTTCTTTAATTCCTTTAGCAGCTCCTTTAGCATTTGTTTCAACCAGCCCAGCTAATAATCCAAATAATAACTCAGAAGATCCAAAACCTACCGTTAGCCCTGATTTTGACACATTTAAGGAAAAAATCGATAAGGTTATTAATGAAAAATTAGCCGAAATAATAACTTCTGCAATTGAAGAAATAAAAGAAAAAGCAAAGAGTTATCATAGTGCCGATTCAACTAATAAACAAGATTTTGTTAATGAAATTTATTTATATAAAGTTGCAAATTATTTAGAAAATAATAAAGCTAATATCTTAAAAAATCCTAGTGAGTGAGGTTTTACAATTGTTTATCCAAGAGTTATTTCAGAAAATAGAGAAATTAGCGCTGGTTCTATAAAATATGGTGGTGAAACATATTCAATAGTTTTTGGTAAAACTAAGGGTACAAGCTATTCAGGCAAAGGTTTTAGTGAAAAAGTAATTGATGATACTTTCGAAAATGTTGAAACATTTGAAGCTATTAAAAGTAGAACCGATTCATATTTCAATGATTTAAAAAATCAATTTATGGATATTGTTGCTAATGATTATGATATTCCACAAATTAATCCTAAAGATAAGCAAACCATCGCTGAATTAACTTATGATGATAAAACAAGTAGTTTAAAATTAGAAGTTCCAAAAGGTTATGAAAGTTGAGAACACTACATTTTAAATAAAATAAATCCAAGATTTACAATATTTGACTTAACAAATAATCAAGATCAAACCCAAGAACAAGATGATAGTCAACCACTCATTCCACCACTTATTCCTAAAGAAAAACCAGTTGATTGATTTAAAGAAGATAACACAATTTTAAATATTAATAACTTATCGCCAATTATTAAGTTTGAATATTTTGATTCATTGCAAAATGGTAAAAAAGATAATTATGCAGCTTTTATCAAAGAGTTCAATAGAAATAAAAGTTCTGCAACTCCAATATTCTTCTTTGATAATCCAATTAACACTCGTTTTGCTTATAAGGTATCAACTTTAAAATATGATACTGCTAGTTCAAAACTAAAAGCAACAGTTTTAATTGAAGATGTAATTAACAAAGGGCAACAAAGAGAATATGAAAGAGAACTTAAAGTAATTTCATCAAAAGCTCAATCAAAAAGTTTGGAAGCAGCAATCAATTATATTCAATCAATTTATGCTGAGTTCTATAAAGCTTTAGGCATAGGTCCCGAAATTAATTTATTAAAATTAGCCGATAGACAATTATCTCGTGCTGTTTATAATATGATTAATAACACAGTTAAATTAACAAGTTCACAAGAGTACATAACAGCATTTAATAAGCTCGTTAAAAAATATGAAAGCAGTTTTAAAAATAGTAATACTAGTCCATCAGTAAATAACGATAAGCACTATAAAACAGAGTTATTAGGACTTTTCTTAGGTGGAATAAAAACGCTCAAAACTGCTTTGAACAATCCCTAGAACTGATCATTCTATTACTTATGGATATTACTCATATTTACCAGTTATATATGCTAATTTATATACAGAATTTTTAAAAGTTATTAATGAAGCTAATAACAAAAAAATCATTGAAATTAACTTTAAGGAAATTAAAATTGATGGCAAACCTTTATCAATCGATGTTATTGAAAAAGGATTAAACATCTTAAAACATGATATTAATTTACTCAAAAATCTAGCTACAAATAATGCATTAAGTTTAGAAAATGAATACGATGCTTATAACAATTTAATTAAAAGAATTCAAAGTACTTTTATTAATTTAGGTTCTTTAAATAGGGGCATTATAATCCCTAAAAATGATGAGGAAGAAATAGCAAAATATAAAGCAGCCTACAATGAAATTAAAAATTTAAAAAATTATAATGAAGCTGAAAATAATAAAAAAGTTTTATTAATTGTTGGTTCCACATTAATAGCATTAACACTATTAATAATAGTGATTAGTACAATTCTTACAATTGAATATAAAAAGAAAAATACAAAAGGAACTAAAAGTTTAATGATTACTGGTTGAACAGCAACTGGCTTAATACTAGCAGCAGCAATTATTACATTTGTATTTTCAATAGGAGGTATGTAATATGGTTAAAAATAATACTCAGCCATATATAAATGCAATCTTTGACTATGTTGTCGAGTTAAAAGGGCAATATAAGTATAGATTGAATCAAGTTTTCGAGCTTGAGGAGTCAAAAGAAAACATTAAATTATTATTAATAAGTGCAACAGAAGATAAAGCTTACTGCTTAACTAATGCGCGTCCAGGTATGTTAAAAGTTGGCATGCATGTTAAAGAAAGTAATAATATTGAGGCTGTTAGAACAAATAAAGCATTATTTGGAAAAGTTATAGATATTGCTAATAATGTACTTTATTCTGAAGGAGCAAACAAAGCTGATTCATATTACGCCCATGAAAATCAACCATTTAATAAGCCTAATGAATTGCTTGAATATGAACCTTTAACTGAGCAATTATCAACTGGGTACATTTCAGTAGATTTATTAATCCCAATTGGTAAAGGCCAAAGAGAATTAATTATAGGTGATAGAAAAACTGGTAAAACACACATCGCATTAAATACAATCATTAATCAAAAACACAAGAATGTAAAATGTATTTACGTAGCTATTGGGCAACCTCAATCACAAGTAGCTGATGTTTATAACACACTTAAAAAACACGAAGCATTAGATTACACAATGATTATTGATGCTTCAAGTAATAGTCCTTTTGATCAATACTTAGCGCCTTATATTGGTATGGCACATGCTGAAAATATTAGTCGTGAAAATGATGCCTTAATTATCTTTGATAATTTAACCAATCACGCTAATATATACCGTGAAATTGCTTTATTAATTAATAAACCAGTTGGTAAAGAAGCCTTCCCCGGAGATATGTTCTATGCTCATTCAAGATTACTTGAAAGAAGTGGTAAATTTAAAAACCGTAATACAATTACAGCCTTACCTATTTTACAAACTATTGAAAACGATATTACAAGTGCTATAGCTTCAAATATTATTTCAATTACTGACGGCCAAATTGTTACAAATTGTGAATTATTTGCTTTAGGTAAATTGCCTGCTATTGATATTGATTTATCAGTTAGCCGGATTGGTGGAAATGTTCAAAAGTCATACATATCAAAAGTTGCTGGTGAAATTGGCAAAATCTATCGTTCATACAAACGTCAAATTAAATTAGCATTATTAAAATATGACTTAAACGACGAAACATCTAACTTAATTAATAATGGTGCTTTAGTTGAAAGTATGTTTATTCAAAAAGGAATTAGTGTTTATTCAGAACATACAATGTTCTTAACAAGTAAGTTAATTTCATGAGAAATTTTAAAAGGAATTGATGATATTCCGCTAGCTATCAAATTTGTCAATGAGATGCTCAAAATAGATGATTTAAGCAAAGAACTCTTCCAAAATCTACTTGTAAATAAAGTAGCAGATGAAAGCTTAGTTAAAAATTATTTCGCATTTAATTTAATGGAATATTCAAGAATTTATAACCTAGGATGATCTATCGAACTTGATGGTGAATTCTTTGCAAAAGATAAAAGTTTTTATGAACAAATTAATAATAAAATTATAGGAGTTAAATAATGTCTGCTAAAATATCAAAAATCTGAACTGATGTTATCGAAGTTACATTCGATGATAAATCATTACCTAAAATTAATACAATTTTAACTTCTGCAAATGGTAAAAACGTTTATATGGTTAAAAAAATTCTTGATGAAAGAAAATTATATGCTGTTATCATTGAAGCTTTAAGCCCAATTAGCATTGATGATGAAATTGCTAATACTAATAGAACCTTCTTAGTACCTGTTGGACAAAGTGCTAAAAACAATATTTATAATGTGTCTGGTATGTCATTACTTGGCAAAAATGATGTTTTTGAGTATGCAGAAATGGATTCAACTATTGTTGAAAACAATGATTACTCATTTAAACCTGAAATAATGGAAACTGGAATTAAAGCAATAGACTTTTTCATTCCTATCTTTAAAGGCTCTAAAATAGGGATATTCGGCGGAGCCGGTGTTGGTAAAACTGTTTTAATGAAAGAAATTATTTTTAATCTTTCAAAAACTCAAAAGAGAACTAGTTCAATCTTTATTGGTGTCGGAGAACGTTCAAGAGAAGGTGTTGAGTTATACCAAGATTTGGCTTCTTCTGATTTGATGAAGTCATCAACTATGTATATTTCAAAAATGAATGAATCAGCAGGAGCTAGAATGAGTATTGTACCAGTAGGTATAACAGCTGCTGAGTTTTTAAGAGATAAAGAAAAGGAAAATGTTTTACTTTTCATTGATAATATTTTCCGTTTCTTACAAGCTGGAAATGAAGTTTCTGCTTCGCTTGATAAAAAACAATCATTTGGTGGATATCAAGCAACACTTAATACAGATATTTCACAAATCGAAAATAGATTATTTACTAATGAAAATGGTGCTATTACAAGTTTCCAAACTGTATTCTTACCAATGGATGACTTATCTGACCCTTCAGCTGTAGCTGTCTTTAGCCACTTGAATGGTTCATTAGTTTTATCTCGTGAAGTAACTGCTAAGAATATTTATCCAGCCTTTGATCCGCTCGAATCTTCATCAACTAGTGTTGATCCAAAAATTATAGATGAAAGACATTTTGAAGCTATTTTACAGGCGAAAAAGGTTTTACAAAAGTATAAAGACTTAGAAGATGTTATCTTGATTTTAGGTGTTGATGAACTTGATGATGAATCAAAAATTGTGGTTAAAAAAGCTTTACAATTACAAAACTTTTTCTCACAATACTTTTTCACAACAAGTCATTTTACTCATGAAAAAGGGGTTTATGTGCCTTTAGTTAAAACTATAGAATCTGTTGAAAGAATTTTAAAAGGAGAATTCATTGATATTAATCCAGCTAAATTCTCATACATTGGATCAGTTGATGAATTAAAGAAATAATATGAAAAAACTTAAATTATTTTCCTTAATTGCAACTAGCTCATCACTTGTAATGCTTGCTGCTGGTTGTCAAGGCAAAGACAAACAAAAAGATGATGCAAATAAACCAGTAACTCCTGGAACAGATTCTAATAACAACACTCCTAAACCAGATCCAAAACCGGTAGAAGTTAATTACAATTATGATGTTTCAAATCTTCCTGAATACTTGCAAAAGAATGTTGCTAACTATATAGAAGAAGAAAGCAAATTCTATCCACAACTTTATGAAAAAATAGGTCAAGTAGATGAAGAAATTATTAATAAAATGAATCAACTTCCAAAAAGCGTAGTCGAAAAGTTTAACAATCAAGCCGATAAAACATTACAACAATATTACAATGATGCATATTTAAAAAATTACTCATTACCCAATGAAAAAGGCGAATTGGTCTTAAACCCAATTGAGATTTACTTAAGAAAAGCTTATAGTAAAGCAGCAGCAGGCGATAGAGGTAAAGCAAGATTTTTAAAAAATGACTTGTATAAAAAGATGGCTTTACAAAGTTATTCAATTGTTTTTTCTAACAAAAATGAAATCATTGAAAAGAATAGCTTATTAAAAAATCAAGAATATTGATTATCTCCAGATAAGCCTATTTCACCAAGTGTTCTTGAATATGGTACTGCATGAATCTTAGATTATGAACCTACTAATGATGGGTCATATCCAACAAAATGATACATAGCAACTAATTTACACGTCGCTATGGCTCTTAAAAAACATTTCGATAAAAGCTCAAAATACATTTTTTCTTATGAACCAGAATTGCAAAAAGAAAATGATGATATTCAAGCAGCAGCTGAAAAAGTTAAACGCTTAAAAGACACTCTTAATCCAAATGAGCCTAGTGTAGAATATACAAATGCTGTAAAAGAATATGAAAAAGCATTAGAAAATATGCAAGGTCAAACTCAATGAATTGAGTTAAATCATTTTAATGAAAATACACCAATTAATAAAGCTTTAGAAATCACTTCAAAAAGCCCATATGTTGATAGAGTAAAACTAACCCCATCACAAGTTAATATTATTTATGCTGGAACTAACTTTTTAAAACAAAATCCAAGCGAATATTTAGCAGCAGATTCTAAATTTAAAGATTTACAAGAAATGGCGGATTTTGCTGTTTTAGAAGTAGATTTTTCAAAACAAGCAAAAACAAGTGATAACTTTTATGAATACTCAACAGTTAATGGCCCTCAAAAAATAGACACTATTCAAAATCTAGCTAAAAAATTCACTACTAGTTATGCTGAATTGAATGAATCTGAAAAACCTAAATTAGCTAATTTTGATTTAATTCAAAATTATGATGCATTAAATACTGAAAAAGTCACTGTTGGTAGTACAAAAATCACAAAAATTAATGTTGATTTATTAGCATTAGGATTCCCTAGAGCAAAATATGATTATGGTTCTAAACCTTCATTTGGTGTTACGAACCCAACTGAAGAATATGAAAAAGACTTCACAACTTCATTATGAACTAACAAGTCAAATGATGATACTAGAGGTGTTACACAATATGGTAACAGCTTAAGCAAGTCAGTTGCTATGAGAAACTTTATTGCTATGCCTGGTATAACAGATATTATGATTACAAATACTATTATTAATAATAAAACTGGTTTTAATGTAAGAAATCTTAAGAATATAAAAGATACTACATATAGTGGTTATGAATATATTAATTATGGTTTAGGATATAACCTAACTAGTTGAGAACCTTTACAAGGAGCATCTGGTAGTTTAATTAAAGATATAGATAATAATATTTTAGCTATTAACTTTGCAGCTGGCGACGCTATCGGAAACTCTTTAGTATCATTAACACAAGCATTAAGAAGCAATGGTTATGACTATAAAGGTCAATATGGAAAATATAATCTTGAACAATATGACTTAGTATATGGTGGTGGCAAAAATTAATATACATCATATCGTTGAGCATTACAACAAATTTACGGAGATGCCTATAAAACAAGACTATTTGAAAATGGAGTTAATGTAATTCCAAATAATTATCAATTTAAATAATTAACAAAAGAAAGGAAGCAAGATGAAAAAAACTAAGCAATTGTTATATGTTTTATCTTCTTCTTTTGCTTTAACAACTATATTAGTTTCAAGCTCATGCTTTAATAAAAAAGTTTCAGAAAAAGAATTAGATAATATCAAAGTTCCAATTGATGAAAATAAACTTAAACAAATAGAAAAATTAGAAAAAGAAGTTTATTCTATTCGTTTAAAAATTGAACAATGTTTAGCTGATGCAATTAAACTATCTAATGAGTATAATGAACTAGAAGCTAATAATACAAAACTAAGCAAAGAATTAAATGAAGTTAAAACTGAATTAGATAAAGCAAAAGCTAATTTTCAAAAATTAGACAAAGAGAAAAAGGAACTTGAAGTAAAAATCGAAAATGCAAAAGCAACTTCAACGGAATCATTAAGAGACCGTTATGATATTTTGATCAACCTTTTAAAAAGTGAAACTAAAATTAATGAAACTAATATAAAAAGCGTTAATTCATATAAATTAATAAGTGACAATGTATCAACAATCTATAAAGATGCAAATTCAAAAGTATTAAATCAAATTACGCAAAGCGAAAAAGATTTAAAAGATATTAATGAAAAAATAAAAGCGTTCCAAACTCCTTCTCAAGAAGATATCGATAAGATTAAAGAATATTTCCAAAAAAATATTGAAGAATTACATGATAAAACTACTAAATCAGTAGATGCAGCTCTCAATAAACTTGAAGGTAACGAAGAAGAATTAGCAACAAACATAGATAAAATCTTAAAAGGTATGAGTGCATTGGAATCAACTGAGGTATTAGTTAAAAACTTTTCAAACATTCAAGAAAGTCTTTTAACATTTAATCAAAATAGTTATGAATTAATTCAAAAGTTTAATAATGGAACACTTATAAATCAATTTTTATATAACATTTTAACAATAAACTTGAATAAAACATTGTCTAATCCAGTCAATACTTTAGCAAGTGAACAATGAAAAACTTTTAAAGATAATGTAAATAATTCAATTAAGGCTTTGAAAGAAGAAAAACCAGATAGCGATTTAAATATTTCAGAAAGTTTGATTGCAGAATTAAAAACATATCCAAACTTTAAAGATTGATTAGATGATTTTAATCAGAAAACTAATGTTGTTTTTTCTAATATAGAAAAACAATTAAATGATTTTAAAAAGGTTTATTTAGAAAACGAAACATATAAGGAAGATAAACATAAATTTTCTAATCTTGAAATTAGTTTGCGTGACTTAGTTACAAAAGATGTAGTCCATTTAGAATATCCTAATAATGTTTTGAAAAAGGTTGTTGAAAGTCTCAAGGAATCATTTAAAGAAGATCCAAGAGCTGAAAAAATTACTCTAGACTTTATTTCCGATTCTTATCAATACCAAAGTAATATTCTAACTGATTGGGATGATAAAGATATAGAAACGTTAAAGAAAAGTATTTTAGCCACCTTAAATGATATTAAGAATTCTAAAGAAAAAGAAATTAGTGAACTTAAAAAGTTGAATGATACTTATAAAACCAAAAGTGAAACATTCAAGGATTATTCAAAAAAGGTTAAAGATACTAAAACTTATGAAGATTTAATTAGTGAAGAAAAAAAGAAAATTGACAAATACACCAATGAAACAACAGAATTAGGCAAAAAATCTAATCAACAAGATTTAGAAAAATTAAATAATGATTATAATGAATTAATCAAAAAATATGACAGTGCTCGTGATGAAAAAGAAAATCTTGAAACTAAAGTAATTGATTATGAACAAATGATTAATGTCAATAAACATAATCAAAAAGGTAAACAAAGTCAATTATATTTAGAGAAAGATAAACTCGATAAATATAAAAAACAAATTTATGCTTTAAACAAAAAAATAATCAATAATGGTGGGCAAATTTCAGAAAGCGATGAAAAGATAATTGCTGAAATTGATGATAAATTCCCTACTTTACCTTCTCCTGTAGATGATGAAGATGAGGAAGACCCAACTAATCCATTTGATCCTTTCTCTCCTCACAATAACTATAAAAAGGCAAACTCATACCCTAACTATGTTAGCGAATTTGATAAACCGGATCCTAAAGATATCTATAAAGAAATTTGAGATAGAACCTTTACAATCGGTTATTCATTCTATGAAGAAGATGGCATAACTCTTGTAAGTGATGAACATGTAGGAACTACTTGATTGCTTGATTATCATAAGTATAAAGATACTAACAAATATAAATTATTTTTCGCAACTAATATGCATGTGCTTTGAGCATTTAGTAATTCATTAGATGAAAGCATGAGCAAAAAGCTTAATTATGTGGATCCTTCTAAGAAGAAATTAGCAGGAGCTTGACTTGGAAAATCAAATGTTCCAACTTCATATGATCCATTGCCTAATAAAAGTCCATTGGATATATACCGTGCTAGAGGTGGTACACTGCAATTTATTAAAAACGGAAACAATACATTCAGTTTACCTAAGATAGTGTTTGCCGCTGTTGATTATATGGATAAATCAGTCTATAAAAATCATGAAGCTGAAATCAAAAACATTTGAGATGAATTCTTAAACACAAATCATATTCCAAATTCAACATCTGATTTTATAGCTAAACATTTTAAAAATGAAGATCCAAAAAACATACCATTTTATACTGACTTCGGAGTATTTGAATTAGATGTCGACTTAGACAATACTGATGCAAATCTTAAAACCTGAATAAATGGCGCTATTAACGCAGTTAATAAATATAATGAAAGAATTAAAGCTAAAAATGTTCCAAACATTGATAAATCAACTAATAGTAAATTCTTTACTTATGATTATTATTCAAAAGGCAAAAAAGTGGGTAAGGATAATCCAGTATATAACAAGTCATTAAGCAACGCTGAAAATGTTTATATTGCCGGCTATCCTAAAGATAGTGGTTCTGCTGGTTCAATGTGAATGCAAAATAATCCAGTAGAAAGATATAATGACCAATTCAGCTACGTAAGAAGTCCTAAAAATAAAGATGCTTTTGCATATTCAACTAATGATGTTGAAATTAAATTAGGAAATAATTCGTTATCTATTTATACCAATGTTTGATCACGTCCTCTTATTAGTTTTTATGGAATAAATAATAATATTAAATTTAGTTCTTTATATTATGGAGCGAGTGGTTCAGTGGCTTATAATGACTTTGGGCAAATAGTTGGTATTTATGACGCTGTAACTAGCAATGTAGAATTTGGTGACTTAATGAAATTAGGTGGCTATGCTCCTTTAAGTTTAACTAATGATATTGTCTTAGAAAACAATAAACCTTTATATGCTTATAATTTAATAGATGGAACAAATAGTTCAATTTATGCAAAACAAACTCATTCATATCGTCAAAATTTAAGAATTTTATATCCTAACGGATTTGGAGACGGTTCAAAAATAACAGCCATTTTTGATGATAATGGATTTTAGTAAATGTATCTCTGTGTCGTCAGAGATATTTTTATTGCATGATATTAAGCAGAGAAAATTAATTAAATTATAAATTCCAATTTTAAAAGTCCTAATTTTGCGTAAAATCAAAAATGTTACAAAAATTATAAATTATTACCAAGAAAAGCTTTAAAATCCTAAAAAAATTTAAACGAAAATACCAAGTTTTGTAAAAAACTTGAGTTTTTGCTTACTTTTTTCCAAAAAGTAAGTGCCTTTTTGTCAAACTTTTTAGCACATAAAAAGTTTGGATTAGAAGCGAATGCTTCTCTTGTAATTATTTATAAAATCCATAACAGGAGTCAAATCTTGACCGTAGTAAGGGTCTATAGACTTGCCTTTTTTAAAATACCGTCTTAATAACCTGTGGCAGTTTTCGATAGAGCCTTTTTCTCCCGAACAATATGGGTGACATTTATATATTTGCTTAATACCTGGCACTTCATCTAGTTTCGCATTTTCACTACCATTATCTATGGTTAGCGAATCTATTGTCAAGTTATATTTTTGCATTAGGTATATCAGCCCATCTCTAACACCAGTGCTAGTCCGCCGTACCATATGAAAATAGAAGCGTCTAGTCTTTCTATTAATTAGCGTTACGAAACAACATTGATCAGTTTTTGAACCAATAACAGTATCTAATTCATAATCATTATCTCTAAGTCTTTCATTGATTTCTGTGCTGCGTTGATCAATGCTAACTCCAATCTTTTTAAGCTTTCGACTGTCTCTTTTTGGGGGTCGTTTTTGTTTAATTCCTTTGGTGGATAAATTGACCAAAATGCCTATTTCAAGGTCTTTAAAGACTCTTTGTGATATCAAATTATATACCATAGATTTTGAAGGTTTATAGCTGTTTGGATACTTTTCTTCAAATCTTCTTAATATTTCGTTAGCGCTTAGCTTAGGCGTTCTTTTTGCTAAATCTTTATTATTTCTATTTTGGGTATAATCATCAAAAAGCTCTGTTCAAAAATTTCTAAAATCTTGATATTGTTCTATTTTCTTTTTTGAATATGCTATTCTTTTACTTTTATCAAAATTAGCAACATTTATCATAAATTCATCAAGATTTAAATAACGAACTTTTTTAAGTTTAGCATCACAACAATCACAGGTTTTTCTATCGCCTTTGCCTAAATATATTCCTTTTGAATATTTAAATAAAAACCTTTTAATCGCTTTAGTCGATATTTCAATATTTTGAGATATTTCTTTTAAAGATTGAAAATTTAGTAATCCATATATTATCTGAAACACTTCTGCAAAACCGATATGGTTTTTGTGTGTCGAGTAGTTTTTCGAGCGGCTTAAAATTTCAGAGTAATTCTTATCAACAGCGAAATGAATTTGTGAAGTTTGAATTTTGTTATGCACATTTTTACTTCTAACCAAAGTACAGAAAATTTTTTTATCGTTTTTCATATATAATTATGTTGTCCTTTCTTTTTATCATTTTTATTTTACCAAAAGGACAGAAAAATCCCGACATTTTCAAATGTTGGGACTTTTATTTCTGGAATGAATAAAAATTAATTAAATTAATACAGATCTTAATATCTTAAAAGGCTTATAAAACAGACTTTTTAGTAAAAAACAGCAAGTAAAATTTACGTGTTATTTTAAAGAAAAAAATATGCAATATACAAAGTCACATATTACATATTAATATTTTGTAATTAAGAATTTACTAATGCATATTTATTTTCATTATGCTTTTTAAAGTACATTAAACCATAATTAATACATTCAATTAAAATTATTGAAATCATGATAGGCAATATTAATGCACTAACTTTATCTAGTTCATTATCTTTAGACATAAACGAATATAATAACGATCCAATACCTACAGTTGATAAAGGTCCTAAGTTAATAAGATTTCTAAATGAAAGTTCAAATCTAAAGATTGTGTAAGTTATTAATTCTGATCAAACTTCGGGAAGAATATATCTGACTAAAATCCTGTGTTTTGAATAGCCGAATACTTTAAAATTATTAATTTTAACTTCATCAACATTATTAATTGATTCTATAAAGAATTTACTCATGCTTCTTGAAATAGAGAAAATTATGATTAATAATAATGTAGCTTCAGGTTGATATATTATTCTCAACATAATAAATAATAAGGCAATTGGAATAATCCGGGCTATTAACAGTAATAGTTTAGTAAAGATCGGAAATACAAAATGATTAAGTTTGTTATTTCCTAATATGGCTATTAATAAGCTTAAAAAGAAAGAAATTAAAGTTCCAGCATAACCTATTTTGATAATTATTCAGAAGTTATATCAAATTGTTTTACTGTTAGAAACTAAATAACTATAATCGGGTTTGATCATCGAATAAAAGGTATCCTGAATTGATTTAGCACTTAAAACTGAATAATTAATTTGGAATAAAGTTGAAATGAAAATAGCTACCATCACAATTAAAAGAAATCAGCAATAAAAATCACTTCTTAAAAATAATCTTTTAATTTTTGAATATTTTTTATTAATATTTATTTCTTTGGGTTTAAAAATTAAATAATTTAAGAAAATTGTAATACCTTCAAGTAATATTAAAACAATTAATAATAATGTTAAAGGTATACCAATATAAGCGAAATCTTTAAAGTAATTTACAACTATTAAATTTCCAATACCAATTAATCCAGCACTTGATAAAATGGTTGTTCATCTTAAGTTAGATTCAAAACTAAAGACGAAAAGCATAATGATTTTACTTTTATTTCTAATAGAAACATCATTTAGGAAAGCTTTAAAATTAGATTTGCCTAATAAAAGATCATTTTGAAAATATTTAATATTTGTTGTCTCGAATATATCAACAAGATATTTATGAAGCCATAATCAAGTAAATCAAGATAGTATTAAAGTAGCTAGTAATAATTTATCAAAACCACTTTTAAATAGTGCTAAAAAGAAAAAAACTGGAATGCTTCTTAATATCAATATAACGATTTTAAATGTAATAGTTAAAGACTTATGCTTATGTAAATTAATTGATGCTAAGTAAGCTGAAAAGAAGGCTAAAACAAAACCTATTAATGATCCAAGTGCAGTATATTGAATTGTATAGAAAAGAGTTCTTAAACAAACTAATCAAAAATTTTCGTTTTTGAAATCAGCATGGTCTGATTTAAATTTGAAGATTTCTTTAAAATATTTTGCAAATAATTCTGGTCCACGCTTTGAAGATGAATAATTAATAGTTGCAACACAATATATACCAAAAGCTATTAAAATAGCAATCAAAATATATTTGAATATAGGATTTAGTCTTTTGGTTTTTTTGTCATTATTTCAGTATTGATAAAAAAACTTATTCATATAGCTCGTCTATTTCTTTCTTGGTTAGTTTTTTAAAGTCAAAATTTTTAATAGCAATTTTGTCTTTTAAAAAAATTGCTTCATCTATATAATCTAATGAGTTTTCAATATCATGTATATTACATATAACTATTGCGTTATGTTGAATAGCATATTCTTTTAATAATTTAAATATATGTTTAGAGTTTAATGAATCTAACCCTGTAGTTGGTTCGTCAGCTAAAATTACTTTTTTAGGTTCAAATAATAGGGCAGCAATTTCAACTCTATGTTTTTGACCACCTGATAAGAATTTCACAGGGGTGAATATTTTATCTGCTATTTCTAGTGAATTTAAAATATCATTTAATTCTTTTAGTTGATCTTTAGTTAATATTTTAAAGAGTTTAAAAAACCAATTTTTATACTTTTCATCGAGTTTTAATTTAATGTTTTCATAAACATCTAAATTGTCTAATAAGCCTGTTTCTTGGAATAAAAAGGCAAAATTATTCTTGATTTTTTTAAACTCTTTAGCTTTCATTTTGCTAGTTGATTTATCATCAATTAAGATATCACCAGAAGCAATTATTTTGTTATTTAAAATTGCTTTTAATAAAGTAGTTTTTCCAACTCCACTCTTGCCATAAATTCCATATAACTTGCCTGGTTTAAATTCTAGATTTAAATCATTTAAAAGCTCATCGTCTTTATATTTAATAAAAACATTAGTAAATTTTATATCCATTAAATGCCTGCTTCTTTGCACATTTTTATAATTTCATCATTTACATTTGTAACAGCTGCATAATCATTAAAACCGTATGCGACTCCTACAAAGTTTTTATTTAATTTAACTGTTTCTTTAAAACCATCAAGAATAGCATTTAAAATATCTTGCTTGATATTTTTACTTGCTACTCCAATGTTATATGGAATAGCATCTGTTACGGTTAAAATCTCAAGTTTTGCTCCTGGATTTTCTTTTTGATTAACTACATATTTTTTGCCATCACTTTTGGTATAAGCAAAAGCCATTTCGTTGTCAAAAGCAATTTTATACGATTTTTGTTTGCCCATATCTTTTGCTTTAAGACTCTTAGTATAGTATGATGATAATTGAGCATTGTTAAGTTCTTCACTAAATGAAGAGTTAGCAAAATATTTGTTAAATTGTTTTCTAAATAAAGCTTGTGGCAATAAATATTTAGATCCTGAATCTTCTTTACCCATAATAATTCCGAATTTTCTAAATTCTTCATAATTACGTGTATTTCATGCTTCTTTAATTTTTGCTAGTTCTTCATCGGTACCCATAATTCAAATTGAGCCTCTTTGTCAACCAACAGTTTTGTTAGGTTCATAGCATCATTCATATGTACTATTAATATAGTCTTTAGAAGGTCAATTAGCATAACCGTTGTGACTATTAAATATTTCATTTTGGTTTTTTGCTTGCTTAATTAAATAGTTGTCTTCACCCTCTGAATACCCAGCTGATGATAAATTGTTTTTAAAAGCATTTGTTAAGGTTCTCATAAAAACATTTGTTGAATCTAAATAATTAGCATTATCTAGATAATATTTTGAAACCGCTGGAAAAGCAATAACATTATCGTTAGTTAAAACATCATTTAATGTTACTTTATCATCGCCTCCTGCTTTTTGGAATTCTGCTTGAATGTTATATTTTTTTAATTTTGGATTAATGATATCAAGCATTTCTTTTTGTTGTACATCATTGGTATATTCCATACCATCTGATGGCATATAAATTTTGATAAGTTTGCTTTCTTCAGCATTACCATTACATCCAGCAGACACAAATGTAAATGCTGAAGCAATTGGTAATAATGTAAATAATAATTTTTTTTTCATAAATAAAAATCCTTTCATCGAAGACAGAGTGAAAGGAAAACACTAAAAATTCAATTTATAATTGAACTTGCTACGCAGGTCTGAACCCGATCAGCTCTAAGAGTATTTCTCAATTTGTTTTATAAAAACAAATACCTCTGTCAATTTCTTCTATTAAATATTATCATATTTTTAATTGTTTATTTAGTTTTATGTTTTGAATTAAGCAGCTTAACTGGTTAAAAAGTAAAAATAGTAATATTTATGCTACAATGTATTTAAGACAACTTTTAAGCACAACCAGAAAGGAAAATATATATGAAAAAACTTAGTTTTTTTCTTCCTGCATCAACAATTATGACTGCCACTTCAAGTGCTTTAGTAATTAGTTGTAATAATACAGGAAAGAATTATTCAGAAAATAATAAGTTATTAAAAAATAAATTATTTGCCTATAAAACAGGCTTAAAAAACATTTTTAACGATTACTTTGTTAAATGAGTTTCAGACAATCAAAAGTTTATTTCAACTGCAAATAAACAAGGTATTGCTAATACATTCAACAATATTATTTATGACCAAATGATAAAACCATTTTATGATGGTGAAACTGATGAGCAATCAACTTCATTAAAATTTGCATGCAAAAGATTAAATGAACAAATCAAGAAATTTAGTGAAGCTGACCAAAATTTATTGAAACCTTTCTTTAAAGAAAGTATCTTTTTAGGTGAAGAAAAATTATGAAAAGATTTTATTCATCATGCTAATTTTATTGCTTGAGATCTTTTGAGCATGATTATACAAAATTATAGTAATGTTAATGACTTAATCAAAGATTCTAAAATCACGAACTCATATGCTAATAAAGTAAAAAATGGTGAAGTTATTAAAAAAGAAAACTGACAACAAGCCTTAGAAACAGAATATAAAAAGGTTTTAAATTATGTAATCAACATAAATCCTCAAAGTTTTCAAAGCTATGAAAAATTTGTTGAATCTTTACAAAAAGGACATGATGAACATTCAAAACACGATCACTCACATGCAACATATGATTTACTTTATACTTTGCAACTTTATTTTGAATATTTAGATAAGCAAACTAATATAAAAACATTTAGTTTTGATAAATATGATAAGGTGTTTGAACAAGTTTTCGCTAAAAATAATGTAAGTTTAGACAATTATAATATGTTAAAAAATGACATAAAATTAATACAAGAATTTCTTAAAGTTAATAAAGATAATAAAAGTAATTTTGAAATAATATCGGATTTAATTAAGAATGTTAAAGAAGCAACCGATAATTTAATTAATACAAATCTTAAAGATATAGCGATTACTTTAAAGTTCAGCCAAACAGAAATTGACAAGATTTTTACTAAAGTTAATTTTGATAATCACTAAATCAATGAGCAAGCATATTATGTGCTTGCTTTTTTAATTAGCCTGTTTTATAGGTTAATAAGTTAATTTATGTAATGGTTATTAGAATAAGTTAAAACACGAAAAGGAGCATAAAAAATACTGCTCTAGTTGCAGTATTAAGTTGATTATTCTAGTAAGCAAAGAAAGCGTTGCTATATCATGGAATGCTCTTTCAAGGTATTACGTTTCTATCGATTAAAGCTACATAAACTATCATAGCAATACAAATAATAGTTAAAATCAAATCACGTCAAGTTGGGATAATAATTCTATAACGAGTTCTTTTAGCATATGGATCATAACCTCTAGTTTCCATAGCATTAGCTAAGTCTTCAGCTTTAGAAAAAGCGGTTACGAAAAGTGGAATAATTAAAGTTGTAAATGATTTAACTTTGTCTTTGAATTTACCGTTTTTAAAGTCCACACCACGGCTAGCTTGGGCTTTTTGAATTCTTTCAGCTTCTTCAAGCAAGGTTGGAATAAAACGCAAAGCGATGTAAATTATCATTACAATTACGTGAGTTTGGATAAATAATAATTTAAGTGGTAAGAGCAAGTCTTCTAATGATTTAGATAATAAAGCTGGTTTAGTTGTATTAACCATTAAACTTGTTACCATAATCATAATATAAACTCTAACAACTAAGCCAAGTGTTCTAGCTACAGCTTCTCAAGAAATATAATAATCCTTACCTAAATGAATTGGAAATGGATATCAGTTTTTAAGTGAGCTATAAGCTTGTGTCATAACACCGTTTGAATCATAAACGGTATATTTCATCGTATAAACATTAACTCAGAATAAGAAGAAACCAATAATCAATGGCATAATTCATAACTTAAAGACTGATTTAATGCTTTGGATACCTATTAAATATAAGATAAGCAGCGGCACAAATAAGATAGCTAGTGTAATAAAATCTTTAGCAATAAAGGTTAAAACAATATAAATAATTGTGAAACAAATTTTAAACCTAGGATCAAGACGATGCACAAAGGTATCATTTCACATGTAGCGTCCGTAAGCACTATTCATGATTACCACCTTTCCGCTTTGAAGCTAAATGATGGTTTAAAAAGGTTGCTAATTCATCAATTGAGGCGACTTTAGGCACATTTAAACCTCTTTTTTCGAGCTTATCAATAAAGTTTAATAAGCGAGGTGGCTCCATATAATTAGCTTTAAGAAAATCAACATCTTTTAAAGTTTCATATGTTGGTCCATCTTTTACTAATTCACCATCTTTTAAGATTAAAACACGGTTTGTGTATTCTAAAACATTATCCAAATCGTGAGTTACAATGATAATTGTTTTACCTTGCTCGTGGAGCTTTTTAAATATATTGAGGATTTCAACAACGCCGACAGGATCTAAACCAGCGGTTGGTTCGTCAGCTATTAGAAAATCAGGTTCCATAGCTAAAATACCAGCTAGCGCCACTCTTCTTTTTTGACCACCTGAAAGTTCAAATGGAGATTTTTTAAGATAGCTTTCGTCCAATCCGACTAATTTTAAGTATTCTCCGGCACGTTCTAAAGCTTCTTTTTTAGGTACTCCAAAGGTCTTAGGACCATAAGCTATATCAGCTTGAATGGTTTCTTCAAAAAGCTGATATTCAGCAAATTGGAAGACAACTCCAACTCTTTTACGGATGTCTTTTACTTTCTTTAATTTATTCATGCGATTGTATTTTGAAACAACACAATCGTTAAATGTTTCTTTTTGTTCAGTTTTTTTGTTCATTCTTTCATTCATGAAGGTTCATTCAACTGTACCTTCTTGAGGAATTAATAAACCATTTAAATGTTCAACTAATGTGGTTTTACCACTACCTGTTTGACCTATAATTCCAATAAATTCACCTTGTTTAATTGTACAATTAATGTTTTTTAAAGCGACATGAGCTGACTTAGTTTTCTTTGAAAAGGTATAAGTTAAATTTTTAACATCTATTTGCATAATTCGTTTAAAAGTTCCTCTTCATTGTAAGTTGGCTCAATACCTTTAATTTTTTCGCTAAGTTTGTAAATAAATGGTGAATCAATTTTGGCAATTTCGATAATTTCTTTGTTTTTTAGAATATCTTTAGGCTCGCCAGAAGCTATAACTTGACCGTTAGCAAAAACTAAACAATAATCAGCTAAAATAGCTTCATCCATATCATGAGTAATTGAGATTAAAGTTTTATTCTTTTCTTTTTGGACTTTATGAATAATTTCAAGCACCTTACGTTTTCCAAGTGGATCAAGCATACTTGTAACTTCATCAAAGATAATAATTTCAGGGTCTAAAGCTAAAACTGAAGCAATTGCAACTCTTTGCTTTTGACCTCCAGAAAGAAATTGAGGAGCTTTTTCTAAGTAATCCTTCATACCAACTTCATAACTTAAATGGTCAATAATTTGTTTCATGTCTTTGGTTGGAACACATTTGTTTTCTAAACCGAAAGCGATGTCGTCTTCAACTGAAGCACCGATAAATTGGTTGTCTGGATTTTGAAAAATAATCCCGATTTTTTTCCGGATTTCTTTGATGGTTTTTTTAGAAATGACTGTACCGTCGATTTCAATTGTGCCTGATAATGGTTTGTATAAGGCAACTAAAAGTTTTGAAAAAGTACTTTTGCCAGAACCATTATGTCCAAGGATTGCTACATATTTTCCTCGTTCAATTTCGAGGTTTAAATTGTTAATAGCGTTTGTTTTTGCGCTTGGATATTTAAATATAAGATTTTCAACTTTAATCATAATCTATATTATATAGTAAAAGTTAATATTTAAGTGATTTTCATCATTTTATAAATTCCAATTTTAAAAGTCCTAATTTTGCGTAAAATCAAAAATGTTACAAAAATTATAAATTATTACCAAGAAAAGCTTTAAAATCCTAAAAAAATTTAAACGAAAATACCAAGTTTTGTAAAAAACTTGAGTTTTTGCTTACTTTTTTCCAAAAAAGTAAGTGCCTTTTTGTCAAACTTTTTAGCACATAAAAAGTTTGGATTAGAAGCGAATGCTTCTCTTGTAATTATTTATAAAATCCATAACAGGAGTCAAATCTTGACCGTAGTAAGGGTCTATAGACTTGCCTTTTTTAAAATACCGTCTTAATAACCTGTGGCAGTTTTCGATAGAGCCTTTTTCTCCCGAACAATATGGGTGACATTTATATATTTGCTTAATACCTGGCACTTCATCTAGTTTCGCATTTTCACTACCATTATCTATGGTTAGCGAATCTATTGTCAAGTTATATTTTTGCATTAGGTATATCAGCCCATCTCTAACACCAGTGCTAGTCCGCCGTACCATATGAAAATAGAAGCGTCTAGTCTTTCTATTAATTAGCGTTACGAAACAACATTGATCAGTTTTTGAACCAATAACAGTATCTAATTCATAATCATTATCTCTAAGTCTTTCATTGATTTCTGTGCTGCGTTGATCAATGCTAACTCCAATCTTTTTAAGCTTTCGACTGTCTCTTTTTGGGGGTCGTTTTTGTTTAATTCCTTTGGTGGATAAATTGACCAAAATGCCTATTTCAAGGTCTTTAAAGACTCTTTGTGATATCAAATTATATACCATAGATTTTGAAGGTTTATAGCTGTTTGGATACTTTTCTTCAAATCTTCTTAATATTTCGTTAGCGCTTAGCTTAGGCGTTCTTTTTGCTAAATCTTTATTATTTCTATTTTGGGTATAATCATCAAAAAGCTCTGTTCAAAAATTTCTAAAATCTTGATATTGTTCTATTTTCTTTTTTGAATATGCTATTCTTTTACTTTTATCAAAATTAGCAACATTTATCATAAATTCATCAAGATCTAAATAACGAACTTTTTTAATTTTAGCATCACAACAATCACAGGTTTTTCTATCGCCTTTGCCTAAATATATTCCTTTTGAATATTTAAATAAAAACCTTTTAATCGCTTTAGTCGATATTTCAATATTTTGAGATATTTCTTTTAAAGATTGAAAATTTAGTAATCCATATATTATCTGAAACACTTCTGCAAAACCGATATGGTTTTTGTGTGTCGAGTAGTTTTTCGAGCGGCTTAAAATTTCAGAGTAATTCTTATCAACAGCGAAATGAATTTGTGAAGTTTGAATTTTGTTATGCACATTTTTACTTCTAACCAAAGTACAGAAAATTTTTTTATCGTTTTTCATATATAATTATGTTGTCCTTTCTTTTTATCATTTTTATTTTACCAAAAGGACAGAAAAATCCCGACATTTTCAAATGTTGGGACTTTTATTTCTGGAATGAATAGATTTTCATCATTTTAATGATGAAAACGGGTGGCAAAATAGATAAGATGTAAGGGCAGGCAAATTTGTCTAATTTAACTGTTTTATAGGTTAATTAAGAAATGGAGCGAGGAGCTAGGTTTGTAGGCGAGCAAAGTAAAAAGCAAAATAAAAAAACGCTTTTTAAAAGCGTTTAGTAGATGATTGGTTGGAATAAAATGATTGTTAGTTAAGTAATTAAAGTGTTTATGGTTTAGTGAATTATTTAACTAATTCAATAATAGCCATAGGAGCGTTGTCGCCTTGACGGCTAACTAATTTGTAAATTCTTGTGTATCCACCATTACGGTTTTTGTATGATGGAGCGATTGTGTTAAATAAGTGATTTAAAACGGTAGTACTTTTATCAGCGGTTTCGATTGAACGTAAGAAAGCAGCAGCTTTTCTACGGTTTGCTAAAGTTGGGTTTTTAGCTTTAGTAATTAACTTTTCAGCGTGACGACGTAATTCTTTCGCACGAGTTAAAGTAGTTGTAACACGACCATTTGCAAATAATTCGCTTACAAGTGTTCTCATAACGCCTTTGCGTCATTTTGAATCACGACTGTAAATTTGTGTTGGATTAGCCATTATTCATCTCCTTTGTTAAGACTATAACCATTTTGTTTTAAACATTCTTGAATTTCGTCAAGTGATTTTTTACCAAGGTTTTTGGTTTGTTCTAATTCTTCTAAAGTCATCGCAGCAATTTGACTAATTTTAGTTTTGTTAATTCTTCTAAGAGCATTTAATGAACGCACTGAAAGACCTAATTGACTAATATCTAAGTCATTTTCAACTGGTTCTTCTTTTTGTACTTTATCTCCTTCGAATACTTGTAATTTCATTTGGTCTACTTTACCAATAATTGCAAAGTGAGCAACTAAAATTTCACAAGCTTGTTGAATTACATATTTAGGTGTAACTGTACCGTCAGTGGTAATTGAGAATTTTAATTCTTCTTCAATTTTGTTGCTTGAAGAGTTCAATTCATGTACGCTGTAGCTTACTTTATCAACTGGGTTAAAGTTACTGTCTGTAGCGATATATAATCCTCTACGGATGTTTGATTCAATTTTTGAAGTGAATAAAGCATCATTTTGTAAGAATTTCTTGTTTTCTTCGTTTGACATGAAACCACGTCCTAAACGTAAAAACATTTCTAAGTTTAATGTACCTTTAGCATTTAAAGTAGCAATTGGAGTAGTTTTATTAACAATTTCAACACTAGGGTTTGAAACTACTAAGTTTCTTGAAGTTACAACACCTGGTTGATCTGCTTTAAGTGAAACTTTAACAATATCGCCGTCTTTAATGTATTGTGGATCGTATTGGAATCTAACTTTTCTTAAGTTCATAATAATAGCTGTTACGTCTTCTACGATGCCTGGAATTGTTTGGAATTCGTGGGCTACATTTTCGATTTTGATAGCAAATAATGCTAATGAGGTAATGTTTGATAAGACAACTCTTCTAAGAGCAACTGCGATGGTATTTCCGAATCCTCTTTCAAGAGGTTTAATTGAAAATGTTACTTCGTTGGTTTGATTTTTGTTAATAGAAGAGCTATTTACTTGTAAGTAATCTAATTTAGACATCTTTTCCATAGTAATATTCTCCTTTTATATTATTTCATCTTTTCACGTTTACGAATACGTTTTGGAGGTCTTGTTCCGTTGTGTGGAGTAGGTGTTACATCTTTAACTTCTGTTACGATAATACCTGCAACTTCGATTTGTTTTCTAGCTGCATCTTTACCAGCACCTAAACCTTTAAGTTCAACTCTAACGCTTTTAATACCGTGTTCTTTAGCAGCTTCTGACGCTGCTTGAGCAGCTAAACCAGCTGCATATGGGGTTTTCTTTTTGGTTCCTTTGTAACCAATAGCTCCTGATGAACTTCAAGCAATTACATTACCAAGTTCATCAGCAAATGTAACGATGGTGTTTTGGTTAGTTGAGTGAATGTGGGCAACACCAGTTGTAATATTCTTTTTCTTAGTTTTTTTAGCCATGATTTACTCCTAACTATTTTTGTGATTTTTTACCAGCAACAGTTTTTCTAGGACCTTTACGTGTACGAGCATTACTTTGTGTACTTTGTCCTCTAACTGGTAAACCTTTACGGTGTCTAATTCCGCGGTAGCATTTAATTTCCATTAAACGTTTGATGTTTAATGAAACTTCTCTACGTAAGTCACCTTCTGTTACATAATCTTTAGCGATTTCACGGATGGCACTTAATTGTGCTTCTGTTAAATCTTTTGCTCTGATGTTTTCATCAATATTTGCTTTAGCACAAATTTCATGTGCTCTTGTATTTCCAATTCCATGAATGTAGGTTAATGAAACAACTACACGTTTGTTATTTGGAATTTCAACGTTTAAAATTCTAGCCATATATTAATCCTATCCTTGTCTTTGTTTGTGTTTAGGTGTTGAACAAATTACCCTAATAACACCTTTACGTTTAATAATACGACAATCTTTACACATCTTTTTTACGCTAGCTCTAACTTTCATGTTTTGTCTCCTTAATTATTTGTGACGGTAAGTAATTCGTCCTAGTTGTAAGTTGTAAGGACTAATTTCTACCTCAACTTCATCACCAGGTAAAATACGAATGTGATTTACACGCATTTTGCCTGAGATATGAGCTTTAATTACTAATCCGTTTTCGAGCTTAACTGCATATTCATCAGCTGAATAAGTAGTTTCGACTACGGCTCTCATCTTAATAGCGTCTTTTGCCATTAATTAAATTCCTTTCGTTAAAACAACACCTTTGCCGTTTTTAATTAGAACTGTATGTTCGTAGTGAGCAGCATTTTTCTTTTCAACACTAACAACAGTTCATCTGTTTTTCTTGAGTCTAACTTTAGCACTGCCTTGGAGAATCATTGGTTCAATACAAATTACCATGTTGTCTCTTAATAAAGGACCAGTGTTAGGAAATCCATCGTTAAAAACGTTTGGATCTTCATGTACGGCTTTGCCAATACCATGACCACAATATTCACTAGGTGTGTATAAATTATTTTGTTCGATAACTCTGCCTATAGCATAGCTAACATCGCCAACTCTCGCGCCAGGCTTAATAGCTTTTAAACCAGCTTCAAAAGCTTCTTTAGCAACGCGGATAATTTTTTTATCGTCCTCGCTGATGTTACCTACGCCTTTTGTAAAGGCGCTATCACTTTGGTATCCTTGATAGTTGCAACCTAAGTCAACTTTTACAATGTCACCATCTTTAATAACATAATCACTTGGAATACCATGAATCAATTCTTCGTTCACTGAGATGCATGCGGTAGCTGGAAAACCGTATAAACCTTTAAATGCGGGTTTAGCACCTCTTTTTACTATCTCATTAAAAGCGATTGAATCAAGTTCTTTTAATGAAACACCTGGTCTTACAAAGTCATATAAAACTTCTTTAACTTCTGCCAGGATCTTGCAGCTTTTAGTAATTAATTCGATTTCACGAGGGCTCTTAATTGTAATCATTTTTGCCTCTTTCTAGTCTTAATTAATTATTTAACTATTTTACATATTTTTTAGAAACTGTAGCAATTATTTTTGCAGCAATTTCTTCTGGTTTACCTGAAGCATCAAATACAAATGCAACATCTTTATAATACTCTAATAATGGTTTAGTTTCGTTTTGATATACTTCTTGTCTTTTCTTAATTGATTCTACTGAATCATCTTTTCTTGTGATTAATGTGGCACCACATTTATCACAAATGTCGCCTTTAGCTGAAGGCATAAAGATAATGTGGAAGCTAGCTTTACATTCTGGACAAAATCTTCTGCCGCTTAATCTTTCTAGAATTAATGATTCAGGAGCATAAAGTTCAATTACATCGTAAGAAAATTCTTTTAATGAATCTAGGAACTTAACTTGAGCTAATGTACGAGGATAACCATCTAAAATTACTAATTGGTTAGATTTTTTTAAAGTCATAATTTTCTTTTTCACAATTTCGTTAGTAATTTCATCTGGAACATAGCCACCTGATTCAACTATTTTAGCAACTTTAAAACCGAGTTCACTTTTTGAAGCAATTTCTTCACGGAAGATATTACCAGTTGATAAATGAACTAATCCAGTTTCTTTAGCAATAATTGCAGCAACTGTACCTTTGCCAACACCTGGAGGACCCATAAAGACCATGTTGTTTAATTTAGCTTTTTGATTTATCATAATAAACCATCCTCATTTTTATTTTCATTGTATTTTTTAACTTTAGTTTTATCAATGTCTGCAAAACCATAAATGTTGTCGTCCGCAGTTTTTGATTCAGAAATATTTTCTGAAACCATTCTTGAGATTTTCTTTTGTTTTGAAAGCTGACTTGATTTTAAACGAGCTTTAAATTGGTCAATTGTTTCTAAGGCTACTGAAACAATAATCATCATTCCAGTACCACCAAAAGACATCGCTGAAGGAATTCCAAGGATCATCACCATTAAATATTGGAATGAAACTAAGATTGTTAAATAGAAAGCACTAAAGGTTGATAATCTCATAACAATGCCAACTAAATAATCTTCGGTTTGTTCGCCAGGTTGAATACCAGGAATAAAGGTTGAACTCTTTGAAAAGTCTTCAGCAATTCTATCAACTCTTGATTGTTGTAAACCAATAATGAATGAGAAGAAGAATGTTAAGACAACTAATAAACTTAAACCTAATGGTTGATTAAATTGCATATGTTGTAAAATTCAAATTGCTCCTTCATTTGTTTTAGGAAGTATTCTAGCAATTAAGATTGGGAATGAAACAAACATTGATGCGAAAATCATTGGCATAACTCCACCAGGATTTAACTTAATTGGTAAGCTACCCATTTCTTTAACATTCTTACTTCTACCAGCACCAATTTGTTGAATAGGCACATGTCTTTCAGCTAAATGAACTACCACAATAATAAAGAGCAAAGAAAGATATACGAATAAGTAAGTTAAGAATTTAAGCACACCAATAATGATAGCTGAATGACCTGATTCACTTACATAAGTTTTAATTGCTGTTCCAAATTGACTAGGTAATTGGAAAGCAATACCAATAAAGATAATTAAACTTGTACCGTTTCCAATTCCTTTGTTTGTAATTTGTTCAGCTAAGAATAATGAGAATAATGAACCACCTATTAAAATCATTGGTAATATGAAATAAACTACAAGGTTCTTGTTTAAGTTATGTGTTTCAATACTAATGAAAGGATTATCACCAGCTGTTAAAGCTTTAGTAAGCATGAAAGCTTGAGGGAAGGCAATAATTAAAGTTAAAATTCTAGTTATAACGTTAATGGTTTTTCTTCCTTGTGGACCACTCTGCGACAACTTATGGATTGGCGGGAAAGCTCTCGTTTGTAATAAAGACATAATCAACGAAGCATTAATAAAAGGACTAATTCCAAGGGCAACTAATGAAAACTGTCTAAGTCCTCCACCACCAATTAAGTTCAAGGTATTTAAGAAATTATCTTTTTGAATAATATCCGGTTGATCAATTCTAACAAATGGTGATCTAATACATGTACATATTAAATAAATTGCTAATAACAATGATGTATATAAAAATTTTTTAGTAATTTCTTTTGTAGATCAAAAGTCTTTTCATTTTTTACCAAAATTATAAAAAAACTGTCTTACCTTTAAACCAAAGTTTTTCATTTATTCTCCTTTTTTATATACATATTTTATAAGCTTGCAAAAATTAAAATAATACTTATATTATATAATAATATAAGTTTTTTAAATGCTAATATTTATGTCTATTTGCAGCATAAAAATTAGCATTTTTTAATTTAGCAAAATAAACTAATAAACCTATAAAACAGTGCTTTTCGTCATTTTTTTCAAAGAATAAAAAAACGCCTCAATGGCGATTTGTTCTCTGAAAACTGAATAGTAATTTATGTTTCATTGAAATGTTTTAAAATCACATCTCTACTTTTAAACCTATCAATTTATTAGTACTGGTCAGCTCAACACATTGCTGTGCTTACACATCCAGCCTATCAACCTCATAGTCTATAAGGAATTTCAAGGGAATACTCATCTCTGAGGAGGCTTCCCACTTAGATGCTTTCAGCGGTTATCCTTTCCATACTTAGCTACCCAGCTATGCTCCTGGCGGAACAACTGGAACACCAGCGGTATGTCTACTCCGGTCCTCTCGTACTAAGAGCGGCTCTCATCAATATTCCAACGCCCACATCAGATAGGGACCAAACTGTCTCACGACGTTTTGAACCCAGCTCGCGTACCGCTTTAATGGGCGAACAGCCCAACCCTTGGAACCGACTCCAGCTCCAGGATGCGATGAGCCGACATCGAGGTGCCAAACCTTGCCGTCGATGTGATCTCTTGGGCAAGATTAGCCTGTTATCCCCAGGGTAACTTTTATCCGTTGAGCGACTGCCATTCCACAATGTACAGCCGGATCACTAAGTCCTGCTTTCGCACCTGCTCGACTTGTAAGTCTCACAGTTAAGCACACTTCTACCTTTGCGCTCTACATACGGTTTCTGACCGTACTGAGTGTACCTTTGAACGCCTCCGTTACTCTTTAGGAGGCGACCGCCCCAGTCAAACTACCCACCACGCACTGTCCTCCCACCTGATAATGATGGCAAGTTAGAAACTCAACATAACAAGGGTGGTATTTCAAGGATGACTCCACCGTTACTAGCGTCCCGGTTTCACAGTCTCCCACCTATCCTACACATGTTAGGCCAAATTTCAATACGAAGTTGTAGTAAAGCTCCATGGGGTCTTTTCGTCTTGATGCGGGTACCCAGCGTTTTCACTGGGACCATAATTTCACCGAGTCTAGTGTTGAGACAGTTGAGAGATTATTATGCCTTTCGTGCAGGTCAGTATTTAGCCGACAAGGAATTTCGCTACCTTAGGACCGTTATAGTTACGGCCGCCGTTCACCCGGGCTTCATTTCAACGCTTCGCATAAGCTAACGCATCCACTTAACCTTCGGGCACTGGGCAGGCTTCGCCCCCATACATCACCTTGCGGTTTAGCAGAGAGTTGTGTTTTTGATAAACAGTTGCCCCTCATAATTTACTGTGACCTATGTGTTACCATAGGTGCCCCTTCTTGCGAACTTACGGGGTCATTTTGCAGAGTTCCTTAACACTAGTTTTCTCGCTCGCCTTAGAATACTCATCTAGGGGACGTGTGTCCGTTCTCGGTACAGGTTTCCATGTGCTTAAGTTTAGAAGCTTTTCTAGGAAGTGTGAAATCATCAAATTCAATCTTGCGATTTATGCATCATAACTCCCAGTTATAGGTTGCGGATTTGCCTACAACCACCAGTCGTTATTTACCCCTGAATCCAATAACAGGTATGACTATCCTCCTCCGTCACTCCATCACACATATAGAAAGTACAGGAATATTAACCTGTTGCCCATCGGCTACGCTTTTCAGCCTCGTCTTAGGTCCTGACTAACCCTGGGTGGACGAACCTTGCCCAGGAAACCTTCCCCAATAGGCGTCGTAGATTCTCACTACGAATCGTTACTCATACCGGCATTCTCACTTCTTAGCACTCCACCAGTCCTCACGGTCTGACTTCTTTGTCCTAAGAACGCTCCTCTAACGTACAAATGTACCCGTAGCTTCGGTATCGTGTTTTACTCCCGTTACATTGTGGGCGCAAGATCTCTTGACTAGTGAGCTATTACGCACTCTTTAAAAGATGGCTGCTTCTGAGCCAACTTCCTAGTTGTTTATGAAATCTCACAACCTTTCTGACTTAACACGATTTTGGGACCTTAGCTGACGATCTGGGTTGTTACCCTCGCGAGCCGGGACGTTAGCACCCCGGTTCCGACTGCATAGTAATACATAGTGGTATTCAGAGTTTGATTATAGTCAGTACCCCTAGGCGAGGCCATCCCATATTCAGTGCTTTACCACCACTACTTAACACTACACGCTAGCCCTAAAGCTATTTCGAGGAGAACCAGCTATCTCCAAGTTCGATTGGAATTTCTCCGCTATTCACAAGTCATCCGGGCACTTTTCAGCGTACTGCGGTTCGGCCCTCCACTTGGGGTTAACCAAGCTTCAGCCTGCTCATGAATAGGTCACATGGTTTCGGGTGTACTTCAACATACTAATTCGCCCTATTAAGACTCGATTTCTCTACGGCTCTGCTTTTCTCCGCTTAACCTCGCATGTTAAAGTAACTCGCCGGTCCATACTGCAAGATGTACGCCATCACCCATTAACGGGCTCTGACTAATTGTAAGTAAGTGGTTTCAGAATCTATTTCACTCCCCTCTCGGGGTTCTTTTCACCTTTCCCTCACGGTACTAGTTCACTATCGGTGTCTGGTTAGTATTTAGCCTTACCGGGTGGTCCCGGCAGATTCAGACAGGGTTTCACGTGCCCCGCCCTACTCAGGATACAGTCAAGAGATTTAATAATTTCACTTACGGGGGTATCACCCTCTATGCCGCTTCTTCCCAAAAGCTTCTGCTATCATTAAATTTTGTCACTCTATGTAGACTGTCCTACAACCCCATTTTAAATGGTTTGGGCTCTTTCTCGTTCGCTCGCCGCTACTAAAGAAATCATTATTTATTTTCTCTTCCTCTTGCTACTAAGATGTTTCAGTTCACAAGGTGTCTCGCTAATATGCCCTATGAATTCAGACATATGCAACTAGGCATTACCCTAGCTAGGTTTCCCCATTCGGAAATCCCCGTTTCAATGCGCATTTCCAGCTCCACGAGGCTTATCGCAGGTAATCACGTCCTTCATCGACTTCCAGACCCAAGGCATCCACCACAAACTCTTCCTTATTTAAAAGTAGTATTTTCCTATTGTTATGTTTAGATGTGTATTTTAAGACATTTCAATGAATCATAATATATCTTTATGATTACTCGATGAATCAAAACAAATTAACCAAATTAATTTATTTGATGTCGTTGTAAATATCGAAAAATATTTTACTATTCAGTTTTCAAAGAACAATTGAGAGATGTTCTCTCAAAACTAGATATAAGACTCCGACCATAATAAAAGTCACATGACAAAATTGTTTAAAAGGTCTAGTAAAAAAGGTTAATAAGTCAATTATTTTGACTTTATGTACTCCGTAGAAAGGAGGTAATCCATCCCCACGTTCTCGTAGGGATACCTTGTTACGACTTAACCCCAGTCACCAGTCCTGCCTTAGGCAGTTTCTTTATAAACCGACTTCGGGCATTACCAGCTCCCATGGTTTGACGGGCGGTGTGTACAAGACCCGAGAACGTATTCACCGTAGCGTAGCTGATCTACGATTACTAGCGATTCCGACTTCATGAAGTCGAGTTGCAGACTTCAATCCGAACTGAGACCGGTTTTTTGAGGTTTGCTCCCAGTCGCCTGTTTGCTTCTCTTTGTACCGGCCATTGTAGCACGTGTGTAGCCCCACTCGTAAGAGGCATGATGATTTGACGTCGTCCCCACCTTCCTCCCGATTACTCGGGCAGTCTCCTTAGAGTCCTCAACTAAATGGTAGTAACTAAGGATAAGGGTTGCGCTCGTTGCAGGACTTAACCGAACATCTCACGACACGAGCTGACGACAACCATGCACCATCTGTCATTCTGTTAACCTCCACTATATCTCTATAGCTTTGCAGAAGATGTCAAGAGTGGGTAAGGTTCTACGCGTATCTTCAAATTAAACCACATGCTCCACCGCTTGTGCGGATCCCCGTCAATTCCTTTAAGTTTTATTCTTGCGAACGTACTACTCAGGCGGATCATTTAATTCGTTAGCTGCGCCGATGAGTTCCCCATCAGCTAATGATCATCGTTTAGGGCGTGGACTACCAGGGTATCTAATCCTGTTCGCTCCCCACGCTTTCGTCTCTCAGTGTCAGTGTATGTCCAGTTAGCTGCCTTCGCCATGTTGGTGTTCTTCCTTATATCTACGCATTTCACCGCTTCACAAGGAATTCCGCTAACCTCTACATAACTCTAGTTTGCCAGTATCCAACGCGGTTTGGGGTTGAGCCCCAAAATTTGACGCCAGACTTAACAAACAACCTACAGACGCTTTACGCCCAATAATTCCGGATAACGCTTGCAACCTATGTATTACCGCGGCTGCTGGCACATAGTTAGCCGTTGCTTTCTAATAAGGTACCGTCAAGATAATGTCATTTCCTGCACTATTTTTTCTTCCCTTACCACAGCAGTTTACAATCCATAGGACCTTCATCCTGCACGCTGTGTCGCTCCATCAAGCTTTCGCTCATTGTGGAATATTCCCTACTGCTGCCTCCCGTAGGAGTCTGGGCCGTATCTCAGTCCCAGTGTGGCGGTTTAGTCTCTCAACCCCGCTAAACATCATCGCCTTGGTGGGCCGTTACCTCACCAACTAGCTAATGTTGCGCACCCCGATCTTTCAGTGAAGCAAACGCCCCTTTTATATAAAAATCATGCGATTAATATAAGTATTCGATATTATCGAACGTTTCCGCTCGCTATCTCGATCTGAAAGGTACGTTGAGTACGTGTTACTCACCCATTCGCCGCTATGGTATTGCTACCATCGCTCGACATGCATGTATTAGGCACACAGCCAGCGTTCATCCTGAGCCAGGATCAAACTCTCGAAAAAATTGACTGTCATGTTTATATATCTAGTTTTCAAAGAACATTTCGCTAACATAAATTAAATTAGCTTTTCTATTATATAACAGGTTTTAAAAAACAAAAATATTTTTTAATTTTTTTAATAATATTTTTTTAAAATAATTTTTCATGAAAAACGCCATTAAATAATATGATATATATTATATATATAAAATAAGGAGAACTATGAAAAAAATATTAATTTTTAGTCGCCATGGTTTAAGATATCCATTTTTTACAAAGACAAAATCTCTTGATTTTTTTAACAAAGATATTTTAAATTGAAATGATGAAAATGTTGGGAATCCAACACTTACAAAAAAAGGTGCTTTAATAGAACTTAAATTCAGTCAATGACTTAAGGATTATTTAAAAATCACAAATAATACTAACTTAAAAGTAATAGCTAATTCAACATATCGAACCTTTGAAACTGCTCAATTATTATCATTAGGTTTAAAGCCTGGTATTGAAACAAAAATAGATTGCAAAGATAATACTTTTAAAAATGAAGATGAATGATTTCAACTCAAATATCTTAATGAAGATTATATAGATTGATCTAAACTTCACGAATATGATAAGACTTCGCAAGATATATATAAAAAAGTTAATGAATTATTTAAATTAGATAATTGTAAATATAATAATGAAGCAACCAATTTTGAATTGGCTCCAGAATGATATAAAACTAGTGGTCCTTTATTTATGTCATCAAGTTGGTCAGATGTTTTACAATTGAAATATTATTTAGGATTTCCTGAAAAAGAAATTTTCAATTCAAAAAACTTTATTCATGATTTAAAACATCTTTTAAAAGCAAAAGATAGAGTTATCGATTTTATATTTGCTAATGAAAAATTGATTAAAGATTCAGAAAAAAATGTATATAAATTAATTAAACATGAAGCTCAAAAAATTGAAGATATAACATTAATTGTAGGACATGATACAAATATAGCAACTATTTTGCATATGTTGGATATTAAGATGCCTGAACATAATCAATTAGAAAAATATCCAATTGGTAGTAAATTAATTTTTCAATTTAATGATGATAATACCTTTAATCTTGATTATGCTTTTTTTGATTATGACGATATTAGATATTTTAATATTGATAAAAATCCAAAAATTATTCATTTAGGTAGCAACTTAAAATTTAAATAAAAAAGAAGTTTATAGGCTAAATTAATAACCTATAAACCCTTTTTTTGAATTCTGTTTGAGTTCTAGAATTCACTACTTACATTTTTTAGTGCTCGTGTGAATAATGTTTAGACTAGAAAAGCATCTTAATAATTAGATAATCAAACTTATTTTTCTTTATAAATTCTAACAATTTTTATAGATATGTCTTTTTGATAAATAGAAAGTTCATACTATTTTATCATATTACTTATTAATTAATTTAAAGAATCGAAAGCATGATGATTCAATACATTTTTATATTTTTTATCGTCTTTCGCTTCTACTTCTAAACTTCAGCGTACAACCTAGAATTCACACATTTGTGCTTATCGAATTCTAAATTGTACGTTTTTATTATATTAAAATCTGAAATAAAATGAACTAAAAGTATTTTTTGCACATTTTTTCCTGTGAAGTGAACTTCAAAAATACGATACTTATAATAACTTCAAAAATAACGAATTTTTAACTTTTTGGTATCTTTATTTATGCTATGAAAAAAATTGAAAAAATAAATTGTTCTGAATTATGAACATAGAAATGAGTACAGATTAGAATTTATAGCAAAAAATATGAATAAATCCATCACTTGAATTAGTAAATATTTGCAAATTAATTGGCATACAGCAAAGAAACTTAGAGATAAAGTGTTAAACAATTGCTTAATTATTTCTCATAAAAATAAAGGTAATCAACACCATAGAAAAATTAGCACTAATAGGATTGATGAGTTGATTAATGAATATCTCACTTTTATTGATGATGTATATGACCGAAAATGCGATTGTTCTGTTTCATTAATATTTTTTTATGATTATTGCTTAAAAGATTTTGGCAAGAACAATATGACTTATAAATCATTCATAAAGAATCTGGTTGCTAAGGGTTTTTATTCAAAAAATATGACCAAGAAAACAAAGAAAAAAGCAAGAGAAAATTTAAGAAAACTTAAAGAAAATAATGGAGATGTAATAGCAATAAAAAGATTAATTAAATATAATGAAACTATGGAAACGACAATGTTTAAAGCAAGAAAATGTAGAGATAATAACCTTGATTTTGGTGAAATAGTTGAACTTGATGCTTGTGAACATCGTTGAATGAATGGCGAAAAATCTAATATTTATGTAGCTGTAGATTCATCAACTTCAAGAGTTTTAGCAGTACATATTGAACAAGAAGAGACTAATCTATGCTATATGAAATTATTGGAAGATTTATTTAGAAATTATGGTAAACCAAAAATAATTAGAACTGATAAAAGAAGAACTTTTTGAGGTACTGATTATTCGGATACGCCTTTAAAACAGTATTTAAATTCAAAAGGTATAGAACTCCAAAGCTCTAGTATTGCCATTTTTAAACCTCATGTTGAAAGAGCAAATAATTCTCTACAACAATTCTTACCTCCATATTTACATTTAAAGAAAATAAAAACATTTGAAGATTTTATTCACAATAAAGAAGAAATCATTCAAGCTTATAATAAAAGAAATAAAAAAGATTATGAGCACAAGAAAAATATATTTTCTAAAATGGATGAAAGTCAATGTAGTGTCTACTTAACAATAAAAAGAAAGATATACGCATCAACTGTACAATTTCAAAATAAGTTTTATGTTGCTGTTAATGAAGAAAACAAAAGGCAATTTATTTCGCCTGATGACGATGCTGCATTTATTATTAAAAGTGATGGAAGTTTATGTTTCTTAATAAACCAAAAAGAATACAAAACTGAAATTTTAAAAGACAAGGAGCTAAATGATTTTCAGCAATTTTGTATTCACTTTAAATTTGATTCTAGTCAGTCATATTCGAAAGAAATATATCAATGATCTAAAAGAGGCTATTCTTTTTATAGAATGCTTGATGACTTAGTTTTTAAGCTTAAAGAAGCTTTAATTAAGTTTGATCCAGATGATGAAACATTAAAGAATATTGTTGTTCAAAACGATGAAATTCTAGAGTTTTTCCATAAATGACTTTTAGAAATAGAATCAAAAAATCTCGACGTCATTTAAACGCAAAGATTTTAAAATTTTAAAACTATAATCTACCCAAGATGATTATAGTTTTTTTCTTTTAAAAAAGAAGAATTTTAATGTTTTTCCAATAATTAATTTGTTTTAAAAAAATCGTTATTTTTGAAGTTCAGTTCACAAATAAAATGAACTAAAAGTATTTTTTGCACATTTTTTCCACATTTTGCCATATATTTAATTCATTTTATTGGCTAATTAAAAAAATAATTGTAGAGCAATAGCCCTACAACTAAATTATAATTGTGTAAATTTACCGCCAGCTTTTTCAACAGCTTCAATAGCTGATTTTGATGCTGCATGAAGTGAAATATTTAATTTTTTAGTTAAAGTTCCGTTACCAAGTAATTTAACTGGTAAGTTTCTTTTAATTAAATTATGTTTAAATAAACTTTCAAGATCAACAATTGAATTGTTTGGAAATACTCTTTCAAGATCTGCTAAACTAACAATTTGATATTCAACATGATTTACATTTGAAAAACCACGTTTTCCAATACGACGGAATCATGGTGTTTGACCACCTTCAAAACCTAATCTGTGTCCGTGACGTTTGTTTTGACCTGATTGTCCTTTACCAGCTTGTTTACCTTTACCAGCTGCATGACCACGACCAACACGATGTTTGTCTGGACGTGAACCAGGTGTACTTTGTAATTGATTTAATTTCATAATAATATCTCCTTATTATATTTCTTGACTATCCAAGAAGATCTTTTACATTTTTATCACGAATTTCAGCGATTTTTTCAGGTTCTCTTAATGCTTGTAAAGCTTTAAGAGTTGCTCTAACGATGTTAGCTTTTGAACGTGAACCATAGGTTTTTGTATAGATATCTGTATAACCTGCTAATTCAACTACAGCACGAACTGTACTTGATGCAACAATACCTTTACCTTTAGGAGCTGGTTTTAACATAACACGTGAAGCTAAGAATTTAGCATGAACTTCATGTGGTACTGTAATTTTGTTATAAATTGGAACTGTAATTAAGTGGTTTCTAGCATCTTTAGCTGCTTTTTTAATTGCATCAGGAACTTCATTTGATTTACCGTGACCAAATCCAACGTGACCTTTTTTATCACCTACAACAACAAATGCTGCAAATGAGAATCTACGACCACCTTTAACAACTTTGGTTACACGGCTAATCATTACAACTTTTTCTGATAAGTCGTTATTTGAGTCTCCAAATTCATGTTTGTTAACTCTTGGTTTCCTGTTCATTTTACCTTGGCCAGGTTTATTATTTTGGTTAGCTTTGTTTTCTCAAATAGGTTTTTTGCTAGGTTCTGGTTTTTTAGCAGATGTAACTACTTTTGTGCCAGCAGCAACTTCTTTTGTTTTATTTACTTTCTTTTGTTCTTCAGCCATTAGAATTTAACTCCTTTTGATCTAACACCTTCTGCAAATGCTTTAACACGTCCGTGGTAAATGTATCCTGAACGGTCAAAAACGATTTCTTTGATTTTAGCGTTTTTAATAAGTTCACCCATTTTTTCGCCAAGTTCTCTAGCAGCAGCAATGTTACCATTGTATTTATTTTTTTCTAAAGTAGAAACACTAATTAATGTAGTTCCTTTTTCATCATTGATTAATTGAGCGTAAAAGTTTTGAAGTGATTTGAATACACATAAACGAGGTTTTGAGGCTGTGCCACTAATGTGTTGATGTTCACGTAAGTGTTTAACTTTACGTGCTTGATTTCTAGATAATGTAGCCATATTTTAAAATCCTTTCTTATTCAACTACTTAGAAGCAGTTTTTCCTTCTTTACGACGAATCACTTCATCTTTGTATGCAACACCTTTACCTGAATATGGGTTAGGTTTACGAATTCCATGAATAATAGCAGCGAATTGACCAACTTTTTCTTTGTCAATACCTGAAATTGTCATATCCGTTGGTTTTGGACATTCAACTTTTACATCTGAAGGAATTTCAATGTTAATAACATGTGAAAAACCAGCAGCGATTTCAATGATATTGCCTTTAAGAGTAAATTTATAACCAACGCCTTTGATAACTAATTCTTTTTTGAAACCTTTTGAAACACCTTCAAGCATGTTTTCAATAACTGAGTTAGTTGTACCATGTAATTGTTTAGTATGTTTTTCTTCGTTAGCACGAATTGTTGAAAGTTGATTTCCATCAATTTTAATAGCGATGAGTGGACTGAATGTTCTTTCAAGTTTTCCTAATGGACCTTGAACAATAACTGTTGTACCGTCTAATGTAACTGTAACACCAGCTGGGATTGTTAATACTCTATTTCCTACACGAGACATTAACTACCTCCTATCAAATGTAGGCAATAACTTCACCACCTACATTTTCCTTACGAGCTTGTTTTTCAGTCATCATACCTTTTGAAGTTGAAATAATAACAGTACCATAGCCTGATAAAACTTTTGGTAAATTATTGGCTTGAGCATAAACTCTTAAACCAGGTTTTGAAATACGTTTGAAATCAACAATAGCTGATTGACTTCCTTTGTATTTTAAAGCAACTTCAAGAACTTTGTCTTTGCCTTTGCCTTTTGGAGTAACACTTGAAATGTAACCTTCATTTAATAAAATTTCGAGAATCTTTTGTTTTTTAAGTGAGAATGGAATCATAACTGTTTTGAATTTTCTTTGGTTAGCGTTTTTAATTCTAACAATCATATCTGAAATAGGATCTGTAATGAACATAATTATCAACTCGCTTTCTTCATGCCAGGGATTTTACCTTCATGAGCTAATGTACGGAAACAAATACGGCACACTTTGTATTTTCTTAAAACAGCATGTGGACGACCACATAATTCGCAACGTGTGTAAGCACGTGTAGAGAATTTAGGGTGTTTCTTTTGTTTTGCTTTTAATGATACTTTAGCCATAATTATTTTTCTCCTTTAGCAAATGGGATTCCAATTAATTCTAATAAACGTTTTGATTCTTTATCACTATTTGTTGATGTTATTAATTGAACATCAAGACCTTTGATTCTACGAATTTTATCGAATTCAATTTCAGGGAAGATAATTTCTTCTTTTACTCCTAATGAATAGTTTCCTCTACCATCAAATGCTTTAGGGTTTGCACCTCTAAAGTCACGAATACGAGGCATAGCAACATTAATTAATTTTTCTAAGAAATCTCACATACGATCTCTACGTAATGTTACTTTACCACCCATTGGCATACCTTCACGAAGTTTTCATGAAGCATTTGATTTTTTAGCACGAGTTTGGAATGGTTTTTGTCCAGAAATTAATGTAAGTTCATTAAGAACTTCTTCGATTGCTTTAGAGTTAGTTACTTCTTTACCAGCTGTCATATTAAGAATAATTTTTTCTAATCTTGGAACTTGCATTACTGATTTATAGTTAAATTCTTTCATTAATGCAGGAACAACTTCTTTATTGTATTTTTCTTTTAATCTCATAATTAGAATTCCTTCTTAGTTTTACGTAATATACGAACTTTTGATCCGTCTTTATTGATTTTGTATCCAAGTTTTGAGTATGATGCTGGAGCATTTTTTGTTGCTTTTTTAACTAAAATAGATAAGTTTGAAATATGAATTGGAGCTTCGTGTCTCTTAATTGATCCTTCTGAGTTACCTTGATTTGGTTTTACGTGTTTTGTTACTATGTTTACATCTTTAACAATAGCTGTGTTTGTGTTTAAGTCAGTTTTTACAATACGACCAGTTTTACCTTTGTGGGCACCGGCAATAATAATAACTTCATCATTTTTCTTAAATTTAATTTTCATATTTACCTCAAATTAAAGAACTTCTGGAGCTAATGAAACAATCTTTAAGTAACCTTTATCACGTAATTCACGAGCAACTGGACCGAACACACGAGTTCCTCTTAATGATTTATCATCTTTGATTAATACTACAGCGTTATCGTCGAAACGAATGTATGAACCGTTATCACGGTGAATACCATATGTTGTTCTAACAATAACCGCTTTAACTACTTGACCTTCTTTAACCATACCATTTGGAATAGCTTTTTTAACTGAACAAATAATAACATCACCAATATTTGCAGTTTTCTTACGAGAACCACCTAAAACTCTAATAACACCAACTTCTTTAGCACCTGAGTTATCTGCAACATTTAATTTAGATAATTCTAAAACCATTAGTTATTACCTTCGATTGCTTGTTGTTTGATTGATACTAAACGGAAGTGTTTTGTTTTAGATAATGGACGAGTTTCCATAATTGTTACGATGTCATTTACTTTAGCTAAGTTTTGTTCATCATGCACTGCGAATTTTTTAGCAACTCTATAACGTTTTGAGTATAAGTTATGTGAACGATAGCTTTCTACTTCAACGATAATAGTTTTATCACCACGTGCAGATGTAACACGACCTGTTAATGTTTTACGTGTATTTCTTTCCATTATTTAGCTCCTTTTGTTTCAGCTTCTTTTTCTTTTAATGCGGTCAAGCATTTAGCAATATCACGACGGATTAATTTAATCTTGTGACTTTGGTCTAATGTTCCTGTAGCATTTCTAAATCTTAAAGTTCATAATTCAGCTTTTAAATCTTGAATTAATTTTTGAAGTTCATCAACTGATTTTACTTTTATATCTTTGTAAAGCATTATTGTTGACCTCCTTCATTTTTAGCAACAATTCTTCAAGTAACTGGTAATTTGTGACCACCTAATCTTAAAGCTTCACGAGCAATTTCTTCGCTAACACCTGATACTTCAAACATCATTGTGTTAACTTTAACTGCACAATATCATTTATCTGGAGAACCTTTACCAGAACCCATACGAACACCGATAGGTTTAGATGTTTTTGCGAAATGAGGGAAGATTCTAATGAAAACTTGACCTTCACGACCCATTTTACGTGTGATAGCAATACGAGCTGATTCGATTTGACGAGCGTCTACTCATGCTGATGAGACTGCTTGCAAACCAAATTCACCAAATGCTACTGTATTACCTTTATATGCTTTTCTCTTATCATGAGGTACTGAGAAAGGCTTACGATATTTAGTTCTTTTTGGTTGAAGCATCTTTAGCACCTCCTTCTAAGATTTCACCTTTAGAGATTCAAACTTTAACACCGATAGCACCGTAGATTGTTCTAGCAGTTGCTGTAGCGTAATCTACATCTTGTCTAAGTGTGTGAAGTCTCATTTCTCCACGGTTGTAACCTTCAGCTCTAGCCATATCAACACCATTAAGACGACCAGAAACTTGGGTTTTAATACCTTTAGCTCCCGCTTTTAAAGCTTCGTTAATTACTTGTTTTTGAGCAATACGGAAACTTTCACGGTTTTCTAATCTTTGCGCGATAGCTTCAGCAGCTAATCTTGCATTAAGTTCAGGTTGTTTAAGAAGAACAACTTGTAAATTAATATCAATTTTTTTGTTTTTAAGGTATTTGTGTAAATCTAAAAGTAATTTATCTAAGTTAGCACCATTTTCACCTAACAATTTAGCAGGTTGTGCCGAATGTAAAATTACTGTAACTTTGCCAGCTTGGTTTCTTTTAATTTGTACTTGTCCAATTTGGTATTTTCTAACTAATTTATCGAAGAATTTGTAAATTTTAGCATCGGTTACTAAGTTGTCACCATATTCTTTCTTTTCAGCAAATCATACTGTATTGATATTTTTGGTAACACCATAACGGAAACCATTTGGATTAACTTTTTGTCCCATGTTATTCTCTTTCCTCTAAAGTAATTGATAAATTAGATGTTCTTTTGAAAATTGGATAAGCTCTACCTTGTGAGTGAGGTTGATATCTTTTAAGGGTTGGACCTTCATTAACTAAGACTTCTTTAACATATAACTTTGTAGCGTCCATTCCATGATTGTTTGTAGCGTTAGCAATCGCTGAATTTAACAATTTAATAAATAATTCTGATGATTTTTTGTTAGTGTTTTGAAGAATACCAAGAGCAACTCTAACGTCTTTGCCTCTGAATAAATCAGCAACTAAACGAGCTTTACGAGCTGAAACTCTTTGAATTTTAACATGTGCTTTTGCTTGTTGAGCCATGATTATTTCTTACCTTTATCTGCGCCATGACCAGAATATGTTCTAGTAGGTACAAATTCACCTAATTTATGACCAACCATATCATCAGTTACATATACATCGATAAATTGACGACCATTGTGTACTTGGAATGTTAAACCTATAAAACTTGGAAAGATTGTTGAACGTCTTGATCATGTTTTAATAGGTTTTTTAGGAGCTTTACCTTCAACGATAGCGTCTACTTTTTTAAGTAAGCTTTCGTCAGCGAATGGTCCTTTTTTAAGACTACGAGACATTATTTAGCGTCCTTTCTTCTTCTTAAAATTAATTTGTTAGAAGATTTCTTAGTTTTTCTTGTTTTAACACCAAGAGCTTTTTTACCTCAAGGTGTAAGAGGGGCTTTACGTCCAACTGGTTGTTTACCTTCACCACCACCATGTGGGTGATCAATTGGGTTCATTACAGAACCACGAACTGTAGGGCGAACACCAAGATATCTATTTCTACCTGCTTTACCTAAGTCAACAAGTAAATGTTCTTCGTTACCAACTGAGCCAATTGTAGCACGACAACGGGCTAAGATTCTACGCATTTCGCCAGATTTAAGACGTAAAACAACATATTTACCATCTTCATCTTTACCTAAGATTTGAGCAGAAGTACCTGCTGATCTAGCGATAATACCACCACCACCTGGTTGCATTTCTACGTTGTGTACAAATGTACCTTCAGGGATGTTTGCTAATGGAAGGCAGTTACCAACAAGAATGTCAGCGTTGCTTCCTGAAATAACAGTTTGACCTACTGTAATACCTTCTGGTGCTAAAATATATCTTTTTTCACCATCTGCATATGCTAATAAACAAATGTTTGCTGATCTATTTGGATCGTATTCAATTGTTTTAACAATAGCAGGAATGTTATCTTTGTTACGTTTAAAGTCGATAATTCTGTAATATCTCTTTACACGTCCCCCTTGATGACGAACAGTGATTTTACCTTGGTTATTACGACCAGAGTTTTTCTTTAAAATCACCATTAATGATTTTTCAGGTGCGTGACCTGATAAATTTTTATTGTAATCAAGAGATGACATATTACGACGACCATTTGTAACTGGCTTGTAATGTTTAATTGCCATATCTTTTCTCCTTGCTTAAAAATAGTTGAGGAATTTTTCTTTTAAGCAAAATTAAATCCTCTTTTTATTAGTCTTTTTTAGGTTCTTTTTTAGGAACTACTTTTTTAGCTTCCTTTTTTTCTGTTTTAGCAGCTTCAACTTTTTGAGCTTTTTTGGCTGCTAATTTTTCAGCTACTTTGTTTTCTTTTTCAGCAGCTTTAGCTTTTTCTTCAGCTTTTGCTTTCTTACTTAATGCTTCTTTTTCTGCTTTGTTAGCGTCTTGAGCTTCTTGTTCTTGTGGGTAGTATTGAATTGAGTAACCTTGAGCTAATTTAACAATAGCTTTTTTATAACGGTTATCAAAACCTGAGAAACGACCTAATCTAGCAGGTTTTTTATCAACTTTAATTGTGTTAACACTTAAAACCTTAACTTTGAAAATAAATTCAACAGCTTTTTTAATTTGGTATTTGTTAGCAGCATAATCAACTTCGAATGTATAAACGTTTTGACTTAATAAGTCATTAGTTTTTTCAGTAATAATAGGTCTACGAATGATACGTGTTAATTCCATTATTTAACTCTCCCTTCGAAGTTTGCTAAACCTTCATTTGATAATACCAATACATCAGCTCAAATTAAGTTTTCAACTGAAACTGAATTTGGTTTTGAACAAATAACATTTGGTAAGTTGCTTAATGATTTGTAAAGTGTTTCATCTGTTGCAACAACTAAAATGTGTTTAAGGTTTTGGATTTTTAATGTTGTTAATTTAGCAACTGCTGCTTTGGTTGAAATTTTGTCTAATTTTAGATCATCAACAATAACAGCATTGTTTCTTGCTAATAAGGTTAAAGCTGAAATGAAGGCAGCCTTACGAACTTTCTTGTTAACTTTTAAGTTGTAATTACGTTCTGGTGTAGGACCAAATGCTCTACCACCACCAACTCAGATAGGTGATCTTGTTGAACCAGCACGAGCACGACCCGTTCCTTTTTGTCTTCATGGTTTTTTACCACCACCACTAACTTCAGCACGGCTTTTTACATCATGTGTACCTTGACGTAATGAAGCACGTTCTGCCATAATTGTGTCAAAAATAGCTTGTGAATAAATTTTTTCTGAAGCAAATAATGTTGGGTTTAATTTCTTTGTATCGAAATCAAGAACTACAACTTTTGCAAAACTTTCTTCTTTAACACCTCTAGCTTTAGCTGTATTTACTTTAACTTTTGATGTATTTGAAGAGTTAATTTTGGTACTTGTTCTTTTTGTTTTAGCAGCTTCTTGTTTAACTTGTTCAAGAGCTTCTTTAGCAGCTTTAGCAGCTTTAGCTTTTGCTTTTGCTTCTTCGGCAGCTAATTTAGCTTTTTCTTGCGCTAAATCATCAGCTGTTTTTTTCATAGCTCTTTTTGCTTTTGCTTCTTGAGCTTTTGTTTCAGCTTTAGTAGCTTTTTTAGGCACAGATACTTTTCCTATTGTAACTTCTACTTTAGCTGTTTTCTTTGTAGTTGTTTTCTTAGCAGTAGTTGATTTTGCTGTTGTAGAAGCTTTTTTAGCTGTTGCAGATTTTGTTGATGTTGTTTTAGAAGTTTTCTTTGTTTCTTGTTCAGCCATTATTTATCTCCTTCAGCTTTAGCAGCAGCTTCTTCTTCAGCTTTTGTAATAATAGGTTCAAGTTCTGCTGATGTCATTCCAGCTAATACTTCAATGTTGTATTTCTTAGCTTTTTCAACAAGTTCATTCATTTTAAGAACTTCTTTAACATCAACAAGCTTGATAGCTTCTTTAGCAGGTAAGCCTTTAACTGCTTCTTTAATAACTACAAATGAATTTTTAGCTCCAGGAATTGAACCTTTAACTAAAATGTAATTGTTTTGTACATCAACTTTAACAATTTCTAAGTTTTGTACAGTTGTTTTCACATTACCTAAGTGACCAGGCATAGTCATACCTTTGTAAACTCTGTTACCTGAAATATCACCAAGTGATCCAGTTTGTCTAATAGGTTGGCTACCACCACCACCACCGTGTGATTTAGGTCCTATGTGTTGGTTTCATCTTTTAATGGTACCAGCGAAACCTTTACCTTTTGATGTACCAGTAATATCAACAAGTTCACCAGCAGCAAAAATGCTTGCTTTAACTTCTTGACCTAATTCATAACCGTTCATGTTACGAATTTCTTTTGAGTATTGCTTAGGTGTTGTATTTGCTTTTGAGAATTGACCAGCATCTGGTTTGTTTGTTCTCTTAGCTTTCTTTTCACCAGTAGATAATTGAGTAGCTACATAGCCATTTTTTTCTACTGAAAGAACTTTTGTAACAACATTTGGTTTAACTTCAATAACTGTTACAGGAATTCTTTTACCGAATTCTGTATAGATTTGAGTCATCCCAACCTTACGTCCTAAGATTCCTTTCATATCTCATCTCCTTTTTTAAAAATTTATGATGACCATTGCTTGTTATTAACAAGATGGAATTTATTTTTCACTAACTTGAACTTCAACACCTGATGGTAAGTCAAGTCTTTTAATTTGATCGATTGTTTGAGCACTAGGGTTGTTCAAAACAATTAATCTTTGAAAAGTTCTACTTTCAAATTGTTCACGTGATTTTTTGTTAATGTGAACTGATCTCAAAATTGTAACAACTTCTCTTTTTGTTGGAAGAGGAATTGGACCACTAAATTCAGTTTTTGATTTTTCGGCAAGTTCAATAATTTTCTTTGCTCCAAAATCAACTAATGAGTGATCAAAACTTTTTACTTTGATATTTAATTTACTCATTGTTGCCTCCTTTGTTCATAATTGAACTTTACTCCGCAAAAATTTCTTAAAATGTCCTTGACAACGGATGGCATTTTAACAACCTCTTGCATCTACGTAAAATATTTACAATTACAATTATAGTGGAAAAGCATTTTTACGAAAGCAAAAAAATAAGTTTTTTTCGAATTTTTATAGCCGTCTTTTTTGTTATACTCAAAATATTATATATTTTGAACTTATACATTTTAGCACATAAAATCAGATATGCTTGGTTTTTAAGCTGTATTTGTGTTTTTTGTTCAAAAAAATACAATTTTTTATATATAGAAACACCAATAAGAGTTGTAAAAACTATATTCCTTGTTTTAGAATGCTTAAACCATGCAAAATAAGCCGGCAATTATATATATAATAAATAAGGTAATATAAATAATATAGTGTGCGCTAAATTTAAGCTAATTTGTATTGATTCTAACTCATTATTTTATGGCTCTATTGCTTTTTTAAATGTTTTTTGATGAAAATTGGGTCCAAAATCAGCTTTTTTATTAATTTTGAAGTCATTTTTAGTTATTCCCTTTTTGCTTTTTAGGCTATAACTATAGGCATATAAGAAAAAAATTTTATGTTTTTTATTTATTTTAATGTAAAATTATAGTAATATGTATTTACAGACAACAAAAAAGGAGAAATAGAAATGACTAAAAAAGAATTTATTAAGTCAGTTGCTGAAAGACTTGAAGTTCCAGTTAGAGTAGCAGATCAATTCTTTGACGCTTTTGTTTTCGTACTTAAAGAAGAATTAATTGCTGAAAACAAAGTTCAATTATCAAACTTAGGAATTTTTGAAACAAGAATTAGAAGAGGTCGTGAAACAATTAACCCATTTACAGGTGAAGATATTTCAGTTCCTGAAAAACGTATTGTTAAATTCACGCCATCTAAATACTTAAAAGAATTAGTTAATTTCTAATTTATATATATTAGATATATTTTATTCCAAAATAGTGAGAAAATCGATGATCCCTGGAAATGCCAGGGGCAAAAGTTCTCCTATTTTTTTAATTTCTTCATAAGTTATTGATTGTTTATGAATATAATCTTTAATTTGATCATATTTAACTAAGTAAAACTCGTTATATAGATTAAAAAAGATTATAAAGAAAGCTTCACCTCCATTTTTGCTAATCAACTTCAAATAATTAATTTGATGTTCTGGGATATTAGACCGTGGGAGATGATTTTCATTGGTTGTTTTTGCTTCAAAAGCAATAAACTTGCCTTTGAAGCAACCGGTGTAATCTACCGTTGATTTTTTGTATATAAAAGCTTTTTCCAAAAATAATTTATTATTTTGGAAATTGGTGCCTTGAAACTTAATAGGGAGCCCTTTCTTCTCGATATAAGCAATTTCATTTTCGTAATAATATAAAATAGTGTGGTTTATAATTTCTTCTAGTAACATTCCGCGATTTTTTCAGTTCATACAATCTTGTATTTACACAAGGTGAATAAAATTTAAAAAAAGGAAAAGATTGAGACTTTTCCTGGGTTTTTCCCAAATTTTTTCACATTTATTGAAAAAACGCCTATTTTTATCATCTTAATGTGAAAGGAAACTAAAATGAGTAAAAAAGAAAATAATACTTTAGTAATCGACACATTAAAAGAAATTACTAAGCGTTTTGGTGAAGAAGCAATTATGCTTTTTAATCAAGATAAAATTAATGAAAAAATTGAAACTTTTTCAACTGGTTCTTATTTATTAAATGAGGCATTAGGAGTTGGAGGCTATCCAAAAGGTAGAATTGTGGAAATATATGGACCTGAAAGTAGTGGTAAAACCACATTATGTTTACACGCTATTGCGGAAGTGCAAAAGAATAATGGTGTAGCAGCCTTTATAGATGCTGAACATGCAATTGATCCAAATTACGCACGTAATTTAGGAGTTGACTTAAATAACTTAATTTTAAGTCAACCTGATAGTGGTGAGCAAGCAATGGAAATTGTAGATATTCTAGCTAAATCAGGCGCAATTGATTTAATTGTTGTTGATAGCGTGGCTGCTTTAGTACCAATTGCTGAGCTTGAAGGTGATATGAAAGATCAGCAAATTGGTGTGCAAGCTAGATTGATGTCGAAGGCTTTAAGAAAAATTACAGCTAGCTTGAATAAAAATAAAACTACAATTATTTTTGTAAACCAAATTAGAGAAAAAATTGGCGTGATGTTTGGAAATCCAGAAACAACTACTGGTGGTAGAGCCTTAAAATTCTATTCATCAATTAGACTAGAAGTTAGAAAATCAACTTCGATAACTGATGGTAAAGAAATTACAGGTAATGAAGTTAAAATTAAGGTAGTTAAGAATAAAGTAGCTGCTCCATATAAATCATTTACTACTGAAATCTTATTTTCAAAAGGAATTGATTCAACTAGTGAGTTGATTGAATTAGCCTGTGAAAAAGGTGTTTTTGTCAAAAAAGGTGCATGATATTCATATGAAGATAAGAACATAGCGCAGGGTAAAAAGAGTTTGAAAGAGTTCTTACTTTCAAATGATGAGTTCAAAAAAGAAATTGAACAAAAAGTTCTTAATAATGTTAGCGAGTAAGCTAATTTTATTTTACTTTTTTGATTAAATTGAAATTTTTGGAGTGTGAATTTAAGTTAAAAATATAGCTGGCGATTATAAAATTATTGGTTTTTAAAAATCGTATAAATTATTAAAAAGCATTATTTTATAGTGGTTTTGGCAAATTATTCAAATGCAAAAACTTTCAGCATTTTTTGTGTGCTGGGATTTTCATTTTTAAAAATTGAATAATTTTGAAAAACTATTAAAGTATGATTTTTGTAATATAATAAATCTATTAAAAAACTTGTTTATTTTAGAATTATTTCTAAAATAGTAGAAAGATAACTTAATAATGGATAGTGTTAAAGAAACAGAAAATAAGGTTGAAAAAGAACTTACAATCTTGTTTTTAGGTGATGTTTTTGGTGAAAAAGGAGTTGAAATTATCACTGAATACATTCCTAAATTAAAACAAAAATATAATGTTGATGTTGTTATTGCTCAAAGTGAAAATGCTTCAGGAAGAAAAGGGTTGATCAGCAAAGATTACAATAAAATGAAAAAAGCTGGCGTAGATATTTTCACTTTAGGAAATCACGTTTGAGCTAAAGATGATATTTTTAATATCATTAATAATAAAGATTTAATTAGACCAGCAAATATTGATAGTTCATATCCAGGTCATGGTACTGAAATTTTTGAAATTAAACCAGGTGTTACTTTACGTGTAACTTCATTAATGGGAATTACTTTTAATAAATTATTAAAACCTTGAGGTCAAGAAACAGCAGATAACTTTTTTGATACAATTGATTCAATTATTGAATATCGCGAAAAAGCAGATTTTCACTTCATAGATTTCCATGCTGAAACTACTAGTGAAAAATATGTTTTAGGTTTATATCTTGACGGCAAAATTGATGCAATTTGTGGTACTCATACACACGTTCAAACTAATGATGCACACGTGCTTCAACATGGAACTTGTTATTTAACTGATGCTGGTATGTGTGGTCCATATGACTGTGCAATTGGGGCTAACTTTGAAGAAGTTTACCAACATATGAGATATAACTCAAAAGTAAAATTATGCCCTTCAATGAATGCTAGTCAATTAAATGGTGCTGTGATAAAATTGCACACTGATAAGAGCAAAAACTCAATTGAACTAATTAATATTAAACCGTACTAGTTTTTACCAAAACCATTGTTTTATAATTAAATAATAAAAAAATCATTGTTCTAATTTTCAAAGGAAATTAGGATTTTTATTTACTTAATATTAAGTTTTAATAATAAGCCTATTATTGAAATTTAAATATAATAGTGTAAAATTAGTATATAAATATAATTTGAATATAAAGGAAGTTTTAATGAAAGAGAAAGACAATTTAAAACAAGAAGGACATGTTAGTAAAATTGTTGATGAATTCTTAGCTAATTTAGAAGAGCATGAAAGTGAAACACAGTCATTTGAACCAATTACTACTAAAAGAGAATATCCTTTAGATAAATTAGTTTCAATTAATCATTTAGTGAAAGAATTTAAAGCTAAAGGTAAAAAATTTAAAGCAGTTAATGATTTAAATTTAGATATTTATAAAGGTCAAAATGTTGCGCTTTTAGGAAGTAATGGAGCCGGTAAAACGACAACAGTTGAAATGATTGTAGGTATTTCAAAACCAACTAGTGGATCAATTGAATTTTACTTTGACGATGGTGTTGTTTCAAGTTCAGCGGCTGCTAAAATTGGAATTCAGTTCCAAGATTCATCGTATCCACAAGGTTTAACGGTTGAAGATGTCATTAAATCAGTTAATAAAATTTATGGTAATATCACTTCTGAAGAAGAGTTAAAAAAGATTGAAAAAATCTTCGGGGTTAATGAATTTATTAATAATAAAGCTGCTTCTCTTAGTGGTGGTCAACATCAAAGATTGAACGCTTTATTAGCAATTATTAATAAACCAGAGTTATTGATCTTGGACGAATTAAGTACTGGACTTGATATTAAAATTAAATCGCGTTTAATGTATTTTTTGAAAGATTTTATTAAAGAAAGTAATAGTACTTTACTCTTAGTTTCGCATGATATCAATGAAATTCAAACACTAGCAGATAGAATTGTAATCATGAACTATGGTCAAATTGTTTATGATAGAACTAAAGAAGAAGCAATTAAAGAATATGGCTCGCTAGCAAAATGCTTAGATACATATATTTAAAAAGGAGGTTAAAATGAAAGATCAAATTCAATTTCCAGATGCTGTAATTCAAAATGAAAAAAAGCAGCAAAAAGAAAATAAAACAAATCGACCTCATCGTTCAAATAATTCATTCTTAGGTATATTAAGCATTATAAATAAGCACTTTTGGAAAGCTTTCGTTGGACCATTTTTCGCTTTTGGATACCCAATTGTCTTTACAATTATTCTAGGAACTATCTTCAATTATGAAATGGTTTTAGGAAGTACAATTAGTATTGGACCATTAGCTATTGCCTGTGTTTCATTGCCGACTGCGATTTTTGAATTTAAAAAATCGACCCTTTTAAAACGGATAGGGGCAACGAACGTTAAACCGATTACCTTCTTAATTTATACAGCAGTTTATTACTTCTTTATCATGTTAATTTCAGGTTTATGAACTATGTTAATTGCCTTAATTGTTTTTGGTAGATATTGAAATGTAGGTAGAGTTGAACAAACAGTTAATGGTATTAAAATTGGTGAAGCTTCAATTGATATTAACTTCCATATAAGCAGTTTAAAAAGTATTTTCGCTAGAATCGAATGATGAGGCTACTTATATAGCTTTGTAATTCTTACTTTTGTAAGTGTTGCTGTTGGTTTATTTATTGTAAGTTTTTCAAAGTCAATTCTTATGATACAAGCAATTGGTAGCTCATTATTAATTATTACAATGTTCTTAAGTGGTCAAGTCTTACCTCTCGCTCAAATTGCTAATGTTAAAAGTATGTGATATTTAGCTTATATAACTCCTTTTAAGAGCGTTATTATTCAAAACACGATGGCGTTCCAGGGTCAAGCAGAGCTTTCTACTATTTATAAAGTAAGCAACATTAGTACTACCATAACACTTAATGATGCTGCAAAACCATTATTAGCCGGTGCAAATGATACAACTATTAATGCTACAACCTCAACCATTTATACAATTGAAGATGTATCAAACTACATTAAAAGTGTTGGAAATTATGCTAAAGCAATTCAAGATTGTTTTTCTAAAGGTGACATTATTGGTGCTACAAAAATAGCTGGTTTAAAAGATACCTTAATCCAAGCACCAGATGCTTTAAAGAATTCTACAGATTTAGGTATTAAATTTAGTTCTTATAGCATCTTTAATGTAACTAAAGAATATCGTACAATAAATGCCTTAAATACAACTCCTCCAATTATCTTTGATTATTCTTCACTTCAACCTGCATTTGCTTCAACTAAAGCTGGTGAATTAATGACTAATGCTAAATTTGCTGATAACTTCAACATCTTTAACAATTCATTTGTTCAAGTAAGAGCAGGTAATTTAGATAAAAATTCAATCATTACAATTGGTTCAAAAACCGAAAACATTTTAAACTTTATCTTACCATTTGTTTGAATTGTTTCATTAATGTCTATAGCCCAAAAATCATTTACATGAAACACTAGATAATTTACTAAATATACTATAAAACAGATTAATAATTTCAAAATGGATATATTAGCGCATCAAGCTAATATATCTTTTTTTGCAACTTAAAAATCCTTAAGGCAAACAAAAAATCTAAAGCTTTTCGGGCTCTAGATTTTCATATTATTAGTTTTGTGTATCGTCGTCGTCATCATAAAGATTATTGTCATCGTCATATGATGAATCAACTTCGTATTCGTTTAATAAATCTTTGGCGTCATCTAAAATTGATCTATCTAATTCATTTGTGTTTTCATCAACGAACATTCTAGTTTCTTTACCTGGGCCATATTTATCCATAAAGTATGAACGAGGATCACGAATGTCATATTTACCATTTTCTTCGAAATTAGAGTTAGTACCTGCAGGTATTTTATGACCTAAAATAATGTTTTCCTTAAGACCTCTAAGTCTATCAGTTTGACCACTAATTGAGGCATTAACTAAAATTCTAGGAGTTTCTTGGTATGATGCAGCAGCTAAGAATGAATCTGAAAGTAAAGGAGTTTGTTTTGCACCTTTGATCTTAACTTCACCAAAAGGAGGTTTTTTACCTTCATTAATTAAACGAGCACTTTCTTTTTGGTATGTAAAGATATCAACTAATGAACCATTAAAGAATTTAGAATCACCTGGATCAGTAATTAAAATTTTACTTAACATTTGACGAATAATAATTTCAATATATTTATCGGCAATTGTAATACCTTGAAGACGGTACAATCTTTGAACTTCTTTAAGAATGTAGTTTTGGACTAAACGTGTATCACCAACTTTAAGTAATTCATTAAGAATAATAGGACCTTCAACAATCTTTTGACCTGGTCTAACTTTGTCAGAAATTTTAACTCTTAATTTACGTCCGGCTTTTACTTGGTATGTCTTAACTGAGTCTTTTTCATCTCTTGATTTGTATTTAACTTCAATAACGATAATATCGCTATCACTTTGACCATCTTTACCATATTGAATGTTTTGGATTTCGCCATAACCTTCAGCAATAACAGCTGGTTGACCTCATGGAGAATCATAAGCATCAATAAGTTCCATTAAACGACCAAAACCACCAGTAATATCTTCAACACCGGCAACACCGCCTGTATGGAAGGTACGCATTGTAAGCTGAGTACCAGGTTCACCGATTGATTGAGCAGCAACAACACCGACAGCTTCACCAATATTAACTACACGGTTAAGAGCTAAGTCTTTACCATAACATTTCTTACATACACCATTTTGTGTATAACATGAAAGTACTGATCTAATTTCTACTTCTTCAATACCTTCATCGACGATTTTCTTAGCAATTTCAGCTGTAATTAATTGGTTAGCACCAACGATTTCTTTTCTGATAAGTTTTTCTTTATCTACAAATTTATTCTTGTAATAAATTGGTTTTGTAGTGAAACGACCTTCGATTCTGCTAAATAAGTTTTCAATAACTGTATTAGTTTTTGTATCTTTAATATCTTTAACAACTACACCGTAGTCTGTTCCACAATCTTCTTCTCTAACAACGATACCTTGCGCAACGTCAACTAATCTACGTGTTAAGTAACCAGATTTAGCTGTGTTAAGAGCAGTATCGGTAAGACCTTTACGGGCACCGTGGGTTGATGAATAGAATTCATAAGCGGTAAGTCCATCAAGGAATGATGACTTAACAGGAATTTCAACTGTTGAACGAACAACTCTTTCGTTTTCAGCATCGGCTTTAAGAATCTTAGTGTTGTTATTCATAAGACCACGCATACCAGCTAATTGAACGAAGTTACTTAAGTTACCACGAGCACCAGAGTTAAGCATCATGAATAATGGGTTATCTGGGTGTTCTTTAGTAACCTTTTTAAGTTCTTTTTCAATATCGTCTTTGATTTGAGCTCATTTTTGAATGGTTGCGTTATATCTTTCGTCATCAGTCATAAGACCTTGGTTATAACATTCTCAAAGTTTTTCAACATATTCATCACCAGCAGCAATTTTTGCTTTAGTAGTTGGTAATGTAATAACGTCAGTAATTGAGATTGTTGTACCTGATTTAGTTGAGAAAGTGTAACCTAAAGTTTTGATTGAGTCAAGTACATTAGCTACAATGTTTGTGTATCTAAATCAAACTCTTTCAAGCATCTTGGTGTAGTCATAAATTGTTCAAATAGCTTCTTCATGTTTTTCTCTAATGAATACTTCTTCAGCGATTTTATCATGTTCTTCTCTCATGATTTTTTCAATGATTTCAACATGATTGATGTCTAAAGCATCACCTTTGAAGTCAATTAATTTAGCACAAGCGTCAAATAAAGCACCTTTATCGTTTAAATTAATTTCATTGATTTTATTAACGATTGAAGCGATGTCTGACATGTTTACAACAGCTACATAACGTTCATAAACACGACGAACAATTTTAGCAATGTCTTTTTTACTTAAAGGTAAATTAAGAGGCATTTGTTCAATAACTTGTTTGAAATCTGTTCCGTATGGTACTACAAAACAGGCTAATTCGTTCTTTTCGGCTGATGTGTAGACAACTTCTTTTTCTGTTGTTACACCTTTTTTATCAACTTGAGTTTCAACATGTTTTCCGAAAATAAATTCAAAACTTTCTGGGAATGATCTGTTGAAAATAAATTTACCAACTGTTGAGATAATGTATTTACTATCTGAACCAACATTTAATCTTGTCTTTTTGATTTCGCTAATTGGTAATACTACACGAGCATGTAATGAAATAATTTTGTTTTCATATGCTCTTAACATATCTTCATATGTAGCAAAGAATTTACCTTCACCTTTTGCAAGTTCTGGATTTTCTTTAGCTGATTTTTCCATTGTTAAGTAATATAAACCAAGAATAATATCTTGACCTGGGTTAATAATAGGTTCACCATCTTTAGGTCCTAAAATATTTTTAGAAGCTAACATTAATTCACGAGCTTCACGAACAGCTTCATCACTAATTGGAACGTGAACTGCCATTTGGTCACCATCGAAGTCGGCGTTGAATGGAGTACATGAAAGTGGGTGAAGTTTAATAGCTTTACCACGAATTAAAACAGGTTCGTAAGCTTGAATTGAAAGACGGTGTAATGTAGGAGCACGGTTAAGTAATACCGGTCTACCTTCAATAGCTCTTTCAACATATGGTCAGATAATTGGATCTAAGTTTTCAACTGCTTTTTTACCAGCTTTAATTGAATTAATGCGGTTGTTGCCTTTAATTAATTCTCTAATAATTCATGGTTCGAATAATTTAGCAGCCATTTCACGAGGAATACCAACTTGGTGCATTTGTAATTCTGGTCCAACAACAATAACTGAACGACCTGAATAATCAACACGTTTACCAAGTAAGTTTTGACGGAAACGACCTTTTTTACCGGTTAAAGCGTCAGAAATAGATTTTAAAGGACGGTTGTCTTTTGAAGCAACTGGATTTGGTTTCTTTCTAGCATTATCAATTAAAGCATCAACCGCTTCTTGAATCATACGGTATTCGTTTTGCTTAATAAGCATAGGAGCGTCTGATTCTTCTCATTTTTTAAGACGATTATTTCTAATAATAATACGACGGTAAAGTTCGTTAACATCACTAGTTGAGTGACGTCCACCATCAAGTTGAACTAAAGGACGTAAATCAGCTGGAATAACTGGTAAGTCATAAATTAACATTGATTTAGGATCTTGACCTGATTGAATGAAAGCATTAATAACTGCTAAACGTTTGTAAAGTTTTGATCTTTCTTGAATTTTAGGTGAAGCTGTTGAGTTTTTAGCAATAGAAGCATTAAGTTTATTAATTTCTGCTTCAACAGCTTTAGCTTCTTTATGTAAGTCAATGTGTTCTAAAAGATATTCAATAGCATTTGAACCGGTTGAAATACGAGCTTTACTAAATTCATGAATAATTTCATTATATTCATAGAAGTCAATACCGTAGTCTTTACCTGTTTTAGAAATTGCATATTGTTCCAATCCAGTTAATGCTTCATCGATAATGCCGTATTCATCACTAGATTGGTCAAAGTTTTCTCTTATTTCTAAAAGTGCATCTCTATAAATAGCGGCAGCATCTGAAATATCAATAATTGAGTTCTTTTGTAAACTTTTAAGACCGCCATCATCTAAAACGATGTGGCTTTTGTAGTAAATTAATTTTTCTAAATCACTTTTTGAAATAGCTCTTGAAGAATCAGCAACTTTTAAACCTAAAAGTTTTGAGATGATTGAGTGATCAATTTTGAAGAATCAAAAGTGTACAACAGGGTTTTCTAAGTGAATGTGACCCATTCTGCTACGACGTACAATTTTAGGTAAAATTGTTGGTCCGTATTTTTGACACATAGGTGTTTTTTCACACTTGTTGCCTTCGTCACTTTTCTTATATTTAGTACCACAAATTGGACATTTGTAATCAGTTGTAGGTCCGAAAATTAACTCGTCGAATAAACCTTCTCTTTCTGGTTTATAACTTTTATAGTTAATTGTTTCAGGTTTAGTTACTTCACCGCATGATCAAGATGTAACATCTTCTCTAGAAGCTAATGAAAGTGTAACTTTTCTGATTTCTTTTTGATAACTTTTGTTAAATGATGAACTATTCATTAAAACCTCCATCTGATACATTGTTTATATCGAAGTGTTGTTGTACATCATATTCTTCTTCATTTTCGGTTGTAATTGTATCAAGCTTCATTCCCAATCCCTTTAATTCATAGCTTAATACGTTAAATGATTCAGGAATACCAGGGGTAGGTAATTCTTTATCAGAAACTAATGCTGCATAAAGTTGATTACGTCCGTTGATATCATCTGATTTATATGTCAAGATTTCTTGAAGCACATTTGTTGCTCCATAAGATTCAATAGCTCATGTTTCCATTTCACCAAATCTTTGACCACCATTTTGACTTTTACCACCAAGTGGTTGTTGAGTAATAAGTGAGTATGGTCCAACACTACGTGCGTGCATTTTATCGTCAACCATGTGGTTAAGTTTAAGCATGTACATAACACCAACTGAAACTGGTTTATCAAATTTTTCACCGGTAATTGGGTCGATTAAAATTTGTTTTCCAGTTTTAGGTAAGTTAGCTTCTTCCATAGCAGCTTGGATTGCTTCTTTCTTAACTCCGCCAAATACAGGAGTTACAAACTTGCAACCTAAACTTCTAGCAGCCATACCTAAGTGAATTTCAAGTACTTGACCAATGTTCATACGTGAAGGCACACCTTGTGGGTTAAGCATAACATCTACTGGTGTACCATCTTCTAAGTGAGGCATGTCTTCTTCAGGTAAGATGATTGAAACAACACCTTTGTTACCGTGACGTCCAGACATTTTATCCCCAACTCTAATCTTACGTTTTACAGCGATTGAAACTTTAATGATTTTATCAATACCATCTTCAAGTTGGTCATTGTTTTCTCTACTTAAAATTTCAACACCGATAACTGTACCATTGTGTCCGTTTTTAACTTTTAATGATGTATCTTTAACATTAAGTGATCTTTGACCTAAAACAGCAGCTAATAATTTTTCTTCTTGACTTGGATTATCGTCACCTTTAGGAGATACACGACCTACTAAAACATCACCAGGGGTAACTTCAGCACCAACAAGTACAATACCAAATTCGTCTAAGTGTCTAATTGAGTGTTTAGAAACGTTAGGAATATCTCTTGTTAATTCATCAGCACCAGCTTTTGATGTTCTAAATTGAATAACTTGTTCTTCAATGTGAATTGAAGTAAGTACATCATTTTTAGCTAATTTTTCGTTAAGAATAACAGCATCTTCATAGTTGTATCCTTTATAAGTAGTAAAGGCAACTAATAAGTTTTTACCTAAAGCTAATTCACCATCTTTAAATGATGAACCATCAACAAGTAAATCACCTTTTTTAACAATGTCACCTTCTCTAACTAAAGGTTTTTGGTGGATAACTGTATCTTGGTTTGAACGTTGGAAGGTTTTGAGTGTATAAGTATCAGCTGTACCTTTTTCAGTTCTAATTTTAATTTTTGAACCATCAACATATTCAACTTTACCATCATTTTTAGCTCTAAAGTTTGCTGAAGAATATTTAGCAATATCAGCTTCAGTACCTGTAGCTACAAATGGAGCTTCAGTTTCAAGTAATGGAACTGCTTGACGTTGCATGTTAGAACCCATTAACGCACGGTTCGCGTCATCGTTTTCAAGGAATGGAATACATCCAGCAGCAACAGAAACCATTTGACGTGAAGAAACTTCGATGTAATCTACATCTTCTGGTTTACCCATAATATAGGTATAGTTTTTACGCATTGTAACTTGTTCGTCAACAATCTTGTTGTCTTTATCAACATTAACAGTTGATTGAACAATGTTGAAACCAAATTCATCAGCAGCTGTTAATCAGTCAACTTGGTTGTAATCAACTACACCATTATTAACTTTGAAATAAGGTGTTTGAAGAAAACCGTATTCATTTACATTTGCATATAAAGCTAAGTTAAGAATCAAACCGATGTTTGGTCCTTCAGGTGTTTCAATTGGACAAATTCTACCATAGTGAGTAGCATGCACGTCCCGAACTTCGAATTGAGCTGTATCACGGTTAAGACCACCAGGTCCTAGAGATGTAATACGTCTTTCATTTGAAATTTCAGCAAGTGGATTAATTTGATCCATAAATTGCGAAAGTTTTGAAGAGTTGAAGAAAGTCTTCATTTGGTTTGAAACTAACTTGTTGTTAGTAATATTTTTTGGAGTAACTTTTTCAGGATCTTTAGCAGTCATTCTTTCACGTGTAGTTTTTTCAAGTTTTGCTAAACCAACATTTAATTGGTTTTGAAGCAATTCACCAACTGACACGATACGTTTGTTTGTTAATGAGTCTGGATCATCGTCTTGTCCAATACCTTCAAGTAAATTGAAGTAGTAGTTAATAGCAGCAATAATATCTGAAACTAATAAGTGTTGTTCATCACCTTTAGGATCATTACCGATAACTAAAATAGGTTTTTTACCTTCATCACATTGTTTTCTGTTTGCATAAACATAAAGTTTAATCATCTTAATACGTCTTTTTAAAGATGGATTTGTACTTTGTTGTTGGTCAGAAACAAATTTACCATAAACAATATCAGCTTTAATTCCAGGAATATCTTCTGATGATAAGAAACCAGCATCGAAGTTCTTTTGGATTAATAAAGCTAATCTATGTGTAATGAATTCACCTCTTTCTAAATGAATAATTGGTTTTTCATCTTCTTTAGCAAAGTAGTCTTTAATATCTAAGTCTTGACCTAAATATGTTTCAGTGATACGATCTACTAAGTTAAGTTTTTTATTTAACATGTAACGACCAGTAGCACTTAAGCTGTAACGTTTTTTGTTAAACAATAAGTTTGGAATTAAGTTTGAAATAGCAGATTCTGTAATTAAGTCACCACGACGAATTACTCTAAATAACTCTTCTTGGTATTCTCTAGCTAAATTGTAAACTTTTTCTTCTCTTTCAGCTTTTGTACCTTTATCGACATCATCGGTCATTTTTTTATCTTTCTTAAAGGTTTCTTGTAAAACTTGTGATTCACCGAATAATGAATAAATAGTTTCTTTTGTTAAACCTAACGAACCTAAGAAAGTAATTAAGTTCACGTTTTTATTTTTGTCGATTTTAATTTTTACTCAGTCAGGTGTTTTAGTAGTAACTTTATGTGAAATTTCAATTCATGAACCTAATCTGGGTAAAATTTCAACTTTGTTAAACAAGTCATCTGATTGTTTGTTACGAACGCCACAACCAAAGTAAGCACCAGGAGATCTAATTAATTGGCTAACGATAACTTTTTCACTACCGTTAATAATAAAACTTCCACCTGAACACATAAGTGGAATTTCACCAAGTAAAACTTCATCTTCTTTAACCACACCTTTGTCTGTAGTTACTTTAAACTTAGCAAAAAGTTTTGAAGAGTAGTTAATACCTTTCGCCTTTGCTTCTACAACAGCGTCAAATTCTTTAGAAGGAATTTCTAAACGAGCTGAATTATTCACATAGTCTAAAGAAACTTTTTTGTTGCTTGAAGTAATAGGATAGTGTTCCCTTAAAATTTCTTCAATACCACTTTTCTTGAATCATTTAAAAGATTCTTTAGAGATAGTTAAAAAATCTGGTACGTTTAAAGTCTTCTTAGTGATTGAGTAATCACGACGAAGTGTTTTAGGACCAAATTTTGTTAATTTGTAATCAATACCATGTGAATTATTTTGATTTAATTTTTCCATACGGTAAGCTCCCCCACAATAATTAAAATAAATAAAAATTAATTACTTATAATTAAACTTATAAGCATTAATCTTAAAATATATAAATATTTTACCAAAAGATTTAAAAATCAAACTTAAAAATTTCGTGTTTTTTTAGCGTCTTAAACTTAGGTTTTTCTTTTCCTAATTAAATTGTTTTGTAGGGTTTTTAGTCAATTTTATTTTTTCTAAATTTGCTAGCTTCAAAAAATCACAAAAATTTTTTTAGCAATTTTTAGAATAAAAAACGCAAAAAGTTATCAAACTTTTTGCGTCATAAATTATGAATTTATTGGAATTATTTTAATTCAACGTCAGCACCAGCTTCAACTAATTTAGCTTTAAGAGCTTCAGCTTCAGCCATAGGAATGTTTTCTTTTACTGTAGCTGGAAGTGTTGAAACTAATTTGTTTGCATCCATTAAAGCGATGTTTAATAATTCTTTAACAGCTTTAACGATCGCTAATTTTTTACCGTTGTCACCTTTAATAATAACTGTAGCAACTGATTTAGCTTCTTCAGCAGGAGCAGCAGGAGCAGCAGCAGCTGCAACAACAGCTGTAGGGTCGATACCGAATTCTTCTTTCATTGCTTCAACTAATTCCATAACTTCTTTAATTGACATTTCTTTTAATGATGAAATGAATGTTTCTTTTGTTAATTTTGCCATGATTAATCCTTTCTATAATTAATTTAATTAATTATTGTTCTTCTTTTTCGCTAAATAATTTTAGAGAAAGAGAGAGTTGTTGTAATGGTGCCATAAGTGAACGAGCAAGAATTGTAAGTGCTTCTTCGTAGTTTGGAAGTGTAGCAACTTCTTGAACGCCTTTAGCATCAATAACTTTGTTTTCAAAAATACCAGCTTTAGGTTGTAATAATTTGAAATCTTTAGCAAATTTTACTAATACCTTAGCAGCAGCATTATCTTCAAGATTACTAAATGCGAATAAGTTTGGACCAACTAAGTATTCATCTAATTGGTAGCCAGCAGCATCAGTAGCTATTTTGAATAATCTGTTTTTGTAAACTTTGATTTCAACTCCAGCTTGTTTAGCAAGCACACGAAGTTTTCTTAATTCAGCAACTGTTAAACCACGGTATTCAGCAATAATAAGTGATTTAGACGAAGCTAATTTATCTTTAATTTCAGCAACAGTTTCTTTTTTAGCTAATTTTAAAGCTGATTCTTTAACTTGTTTAGAGTGCATTAAGATCCCCCTTTCATGTATAAACAAAATAAGTAATTACAATACAAAATTAATGTGAGTGAAATAAATAGATATACACTCGGTAACATTTTTAAGCTTTATGCCGTTACTGTCTTTATGTATTGCGTTTTATATTATATATAGGTTTTAGATTTTTTATAATATTTTTTATATTATTTTGTGCGCGGCAGCGTAAGGAAAAATTATATTTAGGATTTTAAGATTTATTTTATAATTCTAATATTAATTACTTAATTTGTTTAGGAGAGATTATGAATAAAAAATTATTATTAACATCAGCCTTTATGCCAGTTGCCGTTATTTCAACTAGTGCACTTACAATTAGCTGTAAAAATGATGAAAAAGTTGATAATAAAAATGTGTTTTATTATAGAAAAGATGATAAAGCTGGAGCTTGTTATTTAGATGGTTATAACCGTGTTATATATGATGAAGATGGCAAATTAATCATTAACAAAGAAATCAAAATTCCTGCTACTGTAGAAAATACTAGAGTGCTTGGTATTGATCCAAATGTCTTTAATTATGACACTTTTATTGAAAAATTAATTATTCCTCGTACAGTACAATTTATTGGCGATGGAGCATTCCAAGGATGTAAAAACTTAAAAGAAGTAATTTTTGAAGAAAATTCAGAACTTATTACAATTGGTAAAAAAGCTTTTGCTGGTTGTACAAGTTTAACTAAAATTACCTTACCAAAAAATGTTCGTACAATTAGTGATTTAGCCTTTTTTAATGCTTCTAGCGAAAACTTTAAATTAGTTGTAACTACAGAAGGCAATATGAATATTGGCGCCAACGCATTTTCTGGTGTAAGTGATAAATTCACAATCGAATTTACAAAAATAAGTAAAAACAATATTAATTTTTCAGGTGAAAATAATCCAACTTCAGAACAATGAAAAAATGGTTTACAACCAAATCAAATTATTTTTAAGAACTAGAGGTTAGTCCTCTATTTTTTAATGCCGAAAGTGTTATCAATTGATGATTATGTTGAGTTGTAAGGTTTAACTTAACATCTTAGTTAAAAAAGATTTGAATGCTTGATAACAATTTAAATTGTAATTTATATTGCCTGACTTTTTGACTATTTATTTTAATAAATAAGAATAATAAATATAATAATTATATGAATAAATTTTTTAACTTATATAACACTACTGAATATTCATTCTTAGATTCTTTAATCAAAGTAGAAGATTTGGTTACTGAAACCAAAAAACATGGATTCAATGCCGTGGTTTTAAGTGATCATAATAATCTTTTTGCTTTAGGATTATTTTTAAAAAAATGTAAAGAAAATGACATTAAACCAATTATTGGAGTGGACTTAGATGTCGAAAATTATCGTTTTATTTTATTAGCAAAAAACTATGCTGGTTTTCAAAAAATTAATCAACTTTTATTGCTTAAAAGTCAGAAAGAATTAACAATTGATGACTTAGAAAATGATAATATTTTTATCTTAGATCACCCAAGTAAGGGATTATATGCTCAAACTCAAAATAATTCTCTAAATAAATGAAATAATTATTATATTAATTCTTCAGATCCTTCAATTCCTAATTCGATTTTTATTAAAGAAAATAAATTAATGAAAGTTGAAGATTTAGATACTTTAAACATTGTGCAACAATTAGGAAATAACGAATTATCTAACGCGATATTTGATTATTTTCATGACTTTGATTTGGACCCAAGAATTATCGAAAGAATCTATAAAATAGTCGAATCATGTAATGTTGAGTTCCCTAAAAAAGAACTTAGATTAGCTTCCTTTTGTAAAACAGAAGAAGAAAACGAAAAGCTCTTTATTCAAAAAATTAATGATGGTATTATTCAACATCAAAATGAATTAAAACCTTATGCTTCAATTTATAAAAATAGAATAAATGAAGAATTTAAAGTAATTAAATCATTAGGTTTTATTAATTACTTTTTAATAATTTCAGACTTAATAACTTATGCAAAAAATAATAATATTGCTATAGGACCAGGTAGAGGTAGTGCTGCTGGTAGTTTAATTTCTTATTTATTAAATATTACAAATATTAATCCTTTAAGATTTGGCTTGCTTTTTGAAAGATTTTTAAACCCAGAAAAAGTTTCTTGACCTGATATTGATATTGATATTCAAGATGATAGACGTGACGAAATATTTGCTTATTTAAGAGAAAAATATGGTACATATCATACCGCAGTTATTTCAACATTTCAAACCTTAGGTATTAAACAATCAATTCGTGATGCTGGTAGAATTTTAAATATCGATTTAGCTGATATTAACCGTATTAGTAAATCAATTAATTCATTTTTAAATTCACAAACTATTGAAGAAGAATTTAAAAATAATTTAGCTTTCCAAAAAGAAATTAATCAATTCCCTGACCTATATAAACATGCATGTAAGATGCAAGGATTACCACGTCAATATGGTATTCATGCTGCCGGTTTTATAATTGCTGATAAACCAATTATTACTTATGCTCCATGTTTTATTAATGCTTCAAATGTTTATCAACAAATTGAAGTGCCAATGGAATTTATTGAAGAATTTGGACTTTTAAAAATCGATTTACTTGGGCTTAAAACCTTAACCGAAATTAAAAATATGGAAAATAAACTTAATAACCAAGTCCTTTTTGATGATTTAGTAAAACAAAATCCGCTTGAATTACAAGATCCATTAGCTTTAAGCTTTTTAAATAATGGTTATACTGAAGGTTTATTCCAATTAGAATCACCTGGTATGAAAAACACAATTAAAAAAGTAGGTATTCAATCATTTGAAGATTTATATGCTATTATTTCACTTTATCGTCCTGGACCAAAAGATTATATTAGTGAATATGCTGCAAATAGACAAAATCCAAAATTAATTGAAAAAATTTATCCAGCTTACGATGAAATAGTAGCGCCTACCTATGGCATTATTATTTACCAAGAGCAAATTATGCAAATTGCGCAAGCAGTTGGAAATATGTCTTTTGCTCAAGCTGATTTATTAAGAAGAGCAATTAGTAAGAAAAAAGAAGATGACTTAATTAAATATCGTAAAGTCTTTTTTGAAGGTGGTTTAAAAAAGGGATTAAGCCAAAGTGTTTTAAACGAAATCTACAATAAAATAGAGAAATTCGCTCAATATGGCTTTAATAAATCGCATGCTGTTTCGTATGCTTATTTAACTATGAAAATGGCTTATTATAAGGCAAGATACCCTCAAGTATACTTTGCTGCATTAATTTCGAATTCAGCGGGCGATCAAAAGAAAATTCAACTTTATGTAAATGAACTTAGAAACTTAAACTTCTGTGTGTTCTCACCAAATATTAGATACTTTACTAATAGTGCTTTACTTCAAGATGGTAATTTATATCTTCCATTTAATATGATTAAGGGTTGCGGTAATGAAAGCATTAATAAAATTATCCAAGATGTTAATGAAAATGGACCATTTACAAATATGCAACTTCCTGAAATCATCTTGCGTTTAAAATATGCTGGTATTAAAAACAATATGCTTGATATATTAGTAAAAGCTAGTGTATTTAGAGATTTTGGTTATCAAGATTACATTAAACAAGTATGTGATTTTATTGATGATGAATATAACCAAATCGATAAGAAGATTACAACTTATAATGAAGCTAAAAATATTTTAAACTGAGAAAGAATTAAAAATGCTACTAATAATATATTAGAGTTCTCTAGTGAAGATGAAAAAGAAGAAGCTAAAAATGAAGAAGCTTTATTAGGAGCAATTTACAATATTTTCAAAACTAGCAAATACGAAAAAAGATATCCTTATCGTTTAGCTCAACTTAGCAGAAAAAATGGTATTTATAAAACTGTTGTTGAAGTTGTAAATATCAAGAACTTTACAAACAAATCATTTACATTAATCGAAGTGCAAGATAGTTCATTGCAATATGGTTTCTTTGTGCAAAATAATATTTTAAAAGAATTGCCAATTTTATCTAAAAACCAAATCATTGAAATTGAAGTTAGAGTTAAAGATGGCAAAATGTACTTGAATTCATGAACAGGAGTTATTTAATGAAGAACAAAATTGAAGAAAGAATGCTATTAATTGATGGAAACTTTTTAATGTTTCAATCATTTTATGCTTCATATAATCCATATTATCCAGAAAATGTTATGACAGCACCTAATGGTGTTACCACAAATGGCGTGCATGTCTTTATGCAAACTTTATTTAAATTGCTTAAGTTTGCTAATCCAAAATATCTTTTTATAGCTTTTGATGCACATGGCAAAACTAAAAGACATGAAGAATTTGAAGGTTATAAAGCCGGTAGAGTTAAAGCTCCTGTAATTATTTTTGAACAATTTGCAGCCATTAAAGAAATTTTAAGCGCTTTAAATATTAAATGGTTTGAAAAAGTAGGCGATGAAGCTGATGATTTAATAGCTACTTTAGCATTTCATAATAATACTTGCCCTAACTGAATTTTTTCAAAAGATAAAGACTTATTACAACTTGTAGATGAAAACACTAATATTATTAAAGTTCAAAAAGACTATGATAGCTATAATAGTTATGAACTTGAAACAATTGATAATTTTAAAGACATTTACGGAATTAATCCAGAACAAATTCCAGACTATAAAGGTTTAGCTGGCGATTCATCTGATAACTTAAAAGGTGTGCAAGGTATTGGACCTAAAAAAGCAGTTACTTTGCTTAACGAATACAATACACTTGAAAATATTTATGACCATCTTAGTGAAATAAAAGGCAAAACCAAAGAATACTTAGAAAAAGATAAAGAACAAGCAATGTTTTGTAAAAAGCTAGCCATTTTAAACAAAAACGTTGATATGAATCTTAAAATGGAAAATTATATTTTATCTTTAAATGATCAAGAAGCTTCTGACGTTTTTACAAAATATGGACTTCATAATGTAGCTGACCTTTATTTCGATAATTGACTACCTATTTATGGTAAAAAGAATTAGATTCCTTAATTGGAATCTTTTTTTGATGCTAGTGATTTTTTGGGGCGATTTATTAATGATTCGATGTATATTAAGCGCCCTTTATCGCTAACATATAAGGCTAATTAATAGTAAAATTTTGTTAGGTAAATCACAAATATCGATTGCTTACTTTAGCATGATTTGCCTGTTTTATAGCCAAATAAGCAAAAAAGGTAATAAAAAAACACCGTATGGTGTAATATAAAAAAATAATTATTTCTTTTCTTTGTGGTTTGTGTGAGCGTTGCATTTTGAACAATATTTTTTCATTTCGATTTTTTCAGGTGTATTCTTTTTGTTCTTTTTGCTAATGTAATTTTCCCGAGTTTCCAACTTTTACAATGTAATTTTTAACAACTCATCTGTTTGATGAGCTGTTTTTAATAATTTAAAATTTTAATTCATTTAAAATTCTTAAATATGTTTGATAATCTTGAATTGCTTGATTATTGTTGTCGTTAATAATATATTCTTCACTTTCAATTTTTCCGTCAATAATCTTGCATGTTTTGATTGTTTCTTTTATTACATCTTGTAATTTTTTGATTGTGATTTTTTCATCTACAACACCGAGTTCTTTCAAACCTTTGTTTAAATAATAAATAACAAAATTTAATAAAACAAGAGATAAGAAGCAAAGTACGAAATGACCTTCAATATGCTTTTCACTTCATACATAAATAGGTCTTACAGCTAAAGCACTTTTTAAAGCTCTAAAGTTTGATTCTATTTGTCATTGTTTTGAATATAAATTCACAATTTCTTCAGGTGATAAATCAAATCTAGAGGTTTCATAAGCATAATATCCGTCAAACTTTTCATCTTCGATAATTTTGTCATAGTTAAGTTTGTAATAACCTTTACCACCAACTTTTTCGAAGAATTTAAATTTCTTTTGACCGAACATTACTTGATCATGAACTAGTCCGTCTTTATCTTGTCTTTTAATAAAATTATCGATTAAAATTTGTCTATCATTTTTATCTTTTAATGCTCTTTTTTTACTATATGTTACTACCAATCTTCTCTTGTGTCCGTTTGCTCTTCTATTCTTTCAAAACGAATAAAAAGTAGTTTCTTTATATTTAAAATTATTGTCTCCAAAATAGCCGGATTCATCTATTGCAAAGGTCTTTCGGTCATTTGAAGCCGCTTTTAATCTATAAGATAAAATGTAATCAATATCGTTATCTTCTAAGAATCTTATGTTTCTATTTGTACTCATTCCTCTATCAGCAATGAGTGTTACTTTGTTTAATTCATATTGTGATTTTATATTCAAAATAAAATTAATAAATGTTGATGCATCAGCAGTGTTCCCTTTGAATAATTTATAGTGAATTGGAATGCCGTTTTCATCTGTTGCTAAACCTAAAACAATTTGATCTTCTTTGAATTTTCCATCTTTAGAATAACCTGGATATCTCAATCCTTCTCTTACAAAACTTTCAAAATATACCGTTGAAGAGTCGTATCAAATAATATCTATTTTTCTATTTTTATCTTTGATCAATGTATCGTTAACACTCTTTAAAATGTTATTTTTATTTTCAGCTAAATAGTCTAAAGTATTATAAAATGTCGTCTTTTCAACTTCTAAATTTATATTGAATTTGTCTTTATTTTTAAAGGATGAAAGCATGCTACCCGGATTTACAATTCTATTTGAAATCATATATTTTAATAAATCATTTAAATACTTGGATTTTGATACTTTAGCATCTTTAAAAGGATTTAATTTTTCTAAGAAACTGTATAACAAATCATATCCATAATTGAACTGTTTTGTTTCAATTTTAACCTTGCTTATATCTAACTCTAATTGTCTAATTATCATATTTCTATCTCAATCAGTATTGTAGTTTTGAGATAGTTTTTTAATTTTTTCTACTGGATCAGAACAATATTTTTCTCATTTTTCAACTGTACCGATACCGATAGATTTCTTATAACCTTTGCCAAATCCTCCTGAAAGTGCTAAAGATAAGTAAGTAGAGTTCTTATTTTTTCTTGAAATTAATAGTCATTTGTCTTTTTTCATATCTTTATTATACCACAAATTACAATGTAATTATGTTAAAAAATAACTTTTTTTTATTTATATATAAATAACACTGAAAAAAGTAATAAAAAAGAGCTCCAACTTGGAAACTCAGGAAGGTAATAAAAAATACCGTATGGTGTAATATAAAAAATAATTATTTCTTTTCTTTGTGGTTTGTGTGAGCGTTGCATTTTGAACAATATTTTTTCATTTCGATTTTTTCAGGTGTATTCTTTTTGTTCTTTTTGCTAATGTAATTTTCCATTTTGCAATCAGCACAAACCAATGTAATTCCGTCTCTTGCCATTAGCACTCCTTTTTCATATACTAAGCTTTGTATAAACTTGTTATATTATAAAGCATTTTAAATAGTTTGATTAAATTTTTTTACTATGTAAAATCTAGGTTTATAACTACAATAAACATATATATTAATTTAATCAAATATATAAAATCTAATATATAATTAAATAGTTTTATAAATATATTAAATAGGAGGCATTGAATGGCATATACAATATTAGCAATTATAATGTTAATTTTAGCTTTGGGTATTACTATTGTTTCTTTAATTATGTCTCCAGATTCAAATGGATTTTCAGGGGCTTTAGTTGGTTCTGGTGACTTAGAATTATTTAAAACATCAAAAGAAAGGGGAGTTAAGAAAGTTCTTAAGTGATTGATGGTTGCATTTGGTTTACTCCTTATGATTCTAGCAATTGTCTTTTGAGCATTAGCTAGCAAACAATAACCATGATAGATGAAAGACAACTACTAAAAGTAATTCAAAATAATCCAAATATTTCTTTTGTTGATATTGCTAAAAAAATGAATATTAAATACAATATGAACCGCCAATTAACAGATATGTTAATTGATTTTGCTGACCGCAAATTAATTCTAAATAATCGCAAAAAATCAACTTATATAGCTTTAGAAAAACTAGATGATATCGAAGGAACTTTAAAATTTGCTAGTGAAGGCAAATTTGGTTTTATTGAACCTGAACAAGATGAAAATCTTGAAGAAAAAATTAGCTACTTTGTGCCTAATGTTTATTTCGAAGACGCGATGAACAATGATAAAGTTCAAGCAACTTTATATAAATATTACGACCCAAATGATGATAGAACATTTGCAATGATTAATAAAGTTGTTGAAAGAGCAACAACTAAAATTATTGGGGTTCTAGATAACATTAACAACTATTTAACTTTTAAACCAATTGATAAATTTTATAAATCGATGAGTTTTAAAGTTTATAACTCAATCCCAGAAGCTAGAATTTTAGATATTGTGCTTGCTGAAATTGTTGACTTTAAAAAGAAATACAAAGGCATTAACATTGTTAAAAAGATAACAAACACAAATGATCCAATGGCTTATGTTAAATCTTTAGAAGTTTCAAGAAATGTACCTGAAGACTTCCCTCAAGAAGTTTATGATTATGTCGAAGAAAACATTCCAAATGATATTTCTAAAGAAGATCTTTCTAATAGACTAGATTTAAGAAAAGAATTAATCGTAACAATTGATGGAGTTGATACTAAGGACTTTGACGATGCAATTAGCATCAAAAAGAATGAAGATGGAACATATGAGCTTGGCGTTCATATTGCTGATGTTGCTTATTATGTAAAAGAAAATACTCCACTTAATGATGAAGCTCTTAAAAGAGGTACAAGTATTTACCTTGTTGATAAAGTTGTGCCAATGCTACCTTTTAAATTATCAAATGGTATTTGTTCACTTAATCCAAACGAAGATAGATTGACTTTAAGTTGCATTAGTGTAATTGATAAACACGGTAAAACTTTAAAAACTAAAATTGCTCCTTCAATTATTCGTTCTAAGTACCGTTTAACTTATGATAGAGTTAACGAATTCTACTTAAATAATGAGCGATTCGACGATCCTAAACTTAATGAATTAATCAAAAATGCTTTTGAATTATCTAAAATAATTAGAAACTTTAAAACTAATGAAGGATACATTGACTTTGAAATTGAAGAACCTCAAATTATTTTAGATGCTGAAGGCAGAGTAATTGATATTAAAGTTAAACCTACCGGTGAATCTGAAATGATGATTGAAGTTTTTATGGTTCGTGCTAATGAAGAAGTAGCTAAATTTATTACTAAGAAAAAACTTCCTATGCTTTATAGAATTCACGAAATTCCAAATGAAGAAAAATTAGACTACTTTTTAAATGTACTTAAATTATTAAACATTAAAGTTAATGTTGATAGAAACAATATAACCCCATTAAGCTTCCAAAAAATTGTTCAGGAAATTAATTCACAACAGCAAGATGAATTTCTTAAAATGCTATTTTTAAGAACCATGCAAAAAGCCATTTATTCTCCTGATAATATTGGACACTTTGGTTTAGCTAGCGAATGCTATTGCCACTTTACAAGTCCGATTAGAAGATATCCTGATGTGATTGTTCATAGAGCATTATGAAAATTTGTATTTAATCACTCATCAAATCATGAAATAGCTGACTTTAGAGAAAGTCTTAATAAGATTGCTTCAATGAACTCAACAAGTGAACAAAATGCTGTACAACTTGAAAGAGATACTAATGACTTAAAGTATGCTGAATACTATAAATCTAAGATTAACAGCGAGTTTGAAGGGCAAATTTTTAGCATTACAAAATTTGGTATGTTTGTCCAATTTGCCAATAAAACAGTCGCAATGGTTCATTTATCTAATGTTGGAAATGGTGAATATAAACCAAATGAACAATTCACTGAATTAATTAATGAAAATGATCCTAATCAAAAATATAAGCTTGGACAATTCGTTAGAGTGATTATTATCGGAGCTGATGAAACAACTGGTAAAGTTGACTGTGTATTAGCTAAAGATTACACTAATTACTTAAATAAACTAAGGGATGAAATTAACCACCGTAATAATAAAAATAAGGATAATTAATGGATAAAGATCGTAAGTTAGTAAAGAACTCATTAGGATTTGATTCAGACTTGCATATATTTCAAGATAAAGATATGTTTAATTATTCAGTTGATACTATCTTGCTTGGTAATTTTGTATTCTTGAATTATAAAATTAAAAACATGCTTGAAATTGGAACTAATAATGGTGCCTTAAGTATTTTTATAGCTGATAGAGATAGTAAACTCAAAATAGATGCTATTGAAATACAAGCTAAAGCAGTTGAATTAGCTAAGTATAATGTTGCTTTAGTTCATAAAGAAAAGCAAATTAATGTAATAGAAGCTGACTTTAATGACTTTTATAAAACGAAAGCAAAAGAAGCAGTGCCTAAATATGATTCAATCGTATGTAATCCACCTTTTTATGTTTATGATAAATCTAAAGTAAGCAAATCCATTTCTAAAGAGATGTTAATTGCTACACATGAAGTAATGCTTAATTTAGAACAAATTATCGAAGGCAGTTCAAAGATTATTGAACAAAAAGGTTATTTAACTTTAGTTATTCCGGTCGAAAGACTTGTTGATTGTTTTTGCTACATGCGTAAATATAAATTTGAACCTAAAAGAGTGCAATTCATTATTCCAAGAGTTCAAAATAAGCCAAAGCTTGTGCTAGTTGAAGGCAGATATCAAGCAGGTTGAGGAGTTCATTTTCTCCCTAATTTATACCTACATAATCCAAATGAATTAACTAATCATGAATATTTACCAGAAATCAAAGCTTTATATAAACCTATTAAAGTAAAAGAGAAAGAAGATAACGATGAAGAATAAAAAGACTTTTTATATAACTACTCCAATTTATTACACATCTGGTCCTTTGCATATTGGACATCTTTATTGTACAACCGTAGCTTGAACTTTAAGAAACTACAAAAAAATAATGGGTTATGATACTAAGTTTTTAACTGGTGGCGATGAACATGGACAAAAAATTGAAAATAAAGCTAATAAAGCTAACAAAAGTCCTCAACAATTCGTTGATGAATTAGTTGAAACATACAAGCAAATGTGAAAAGAATGAAACATTGATTATGATTACTTCAGCAGAACAACCAGTCCTAAACATATTAAAGCTGTTCAAAAAGTTTTCTCTTGATTTTTAGAACATGGCTTCATTTATAAAGGAAAATATGAAGGTTTGTATTCAGTTGAAGATGAAGAATTCTTAAGCAAAAATCAAGCTGTTTTAAAAGAGGATGGTGAATATTATCACCCAAGTAGTGGGCACAAACTAATCGTGATGTCAGAAGAAAGTTATTTCTTTGAAACTAGCAAAATGCAAAAATGATGATTAGAAAAAGTTCAAAATGAGCCACAATGATTAATGCCTCAAAAAATGACTAAAGAAATGATTCAAAACTTTGTCGCTGAAGGTTTAGAAGATTTATCAGTTACTAGAACCAACATTAAATGAGGAATTCCAATTAAAGAAGATCCTAGACATGTTTTATATGTTTGATTAGATGCTTTATTTAATTACGTTACCGCTTTAGATTTTGATATAGATAATCCTGGAGAAGCTTATAAAAAATACTGAGAAAATGGTGATGAAATAATACATATTATAGGTAAAGAAATTGCTCGTTTCCACTTTATTTATTGAACCATGTTTGCTGAAGCTTTAGGCATCAAACAGCCTACACATATTTATGCTCATGGTTTATTAAGAGATAAAGATGGTAGAAAAATGTCTAAGTCATTAAATAATGTAATAGCACCAGATTACTTACTTCAAAAATATGATGACGAAATGATTAAATACTATTTTATGTCTCAAGTTATTTTAGGGGAAGATAGCAACTTTTCTGAAGAAAAATTAGTTGATATTATTAATGCAAACTTAGTTAATAATTATGGAAATTTAATTTCTAGAACACTTAAAATGCTTAATAATAGTTTTCCAAAAGGTTTGTTTTATAAGCCTTCTAGTCAAAAAATACATCTTGATATTGAACAAGAAATTTTAGACTTTCCAAATCATTTTATTTCATTAATGGATAATTTTAAAGTTGATCAAGCTTTAACAAGTGCTATCGAACTTTCTTCACATTTAAATAAATACATTGATGAAACAACACCTTGAAAACTAACTGATAATTTAGAAGAATTATCATTAGTATTATCTAGATTATTAAATGGTATTTATGCTGTTTCTTGAGCTCTTCAAATAGTAATGCCTAAGAAAGTTAGTGAAGTAGCTCGGGCTATGAATATTAAAGAATTTAAATTAGAAGAAATTAAAAACTTATCTAAATTTGATAATAAAACAATGCTAGATAAATTTATTCTTTATAATAGAATAAAAAAATAGGAGGAATTATGATTTACCTTGTTTATAAAGAAATTATAATGAAGTCAGAAACTAGGGAAAGATTTAATGGTATTTTAAAAACATGATTAGACTCAGTTAAAAAACAACCATTAAACCTCTCTACTGACATTTGTTGAAAAAATGATAATACTTTAATCTTAATTGAAAGATGAAGTAACCAAGATGCTTATAACGCGTACATTAAGAGCCCTGAAGGAAAACAATTATTACACGATATGGACTCTTTTGTAGATTACGTAGTTAGAACCGAAAAACTAAGTACTATATGCTAAGATACTATATAAGTTAATTGTGTAACATGCTTAAGGTATGTTACTTTTTTGCGCAAAAAACGAAGCTTTAAGCTTCGTGATTTATTAACTAGATTCCTTAACGGTTTTAGCTTTATAAGTGTTGAATTATTAATCTAGTGTTATGCATATAAAAAGTGTCTAAAACAAGAACAATCGCGCACTTTAATTTATTAATTATTTTCTTAAATATAAAATCAATATTTTACATAAAAGCCTGTTTAATAGTATTTTAAGTAAAAAGAAAAGGAATTTTAAATAATTTTATAAACTTTTAAATGTTTATTATTTTAATAATAAAAAGTTTATCTTTCTTTTATTGTTATAATATATTTACTATATTTAAAAAAGATGGAGGAAACATGAAAACTTTTGTAAAATGAGCCGGTGGAAAAAGACAACTAATCAATGTTTTAAAAGAATATATGCCTAAAGAATTTAATACATATTACGAGCCTTTTATTGACGGAGGCGCTTTATTCTTAGAAATAAAACCAAAAAAAGCAGTTATTAATGATTTAAATATTGAATTAATGGATACCTTTAAATGTTTTCAAAGTCAGGAAAAATATAACGATTTAATTACCTATCTTGTAGGTTTTGAAACATTACATAATGAAGATAATTATTATAAAATTCGTGACTTTGATAGAAACCCGATGTTTGCTCAACTTAATCCAGTTGTGAAAGCTGCTAGATTTATTTATTTGAATAAAGCTGGTTTTAACGGTTTGTATAGAGTTAATAAAAATGGCTATTTTAATGTTCCATTTGGTAAAAAACAAAAGTTTCATTATTTGAACAATCTAATTTTGAAGAGATTAAAAATTACTTCTTAAATTCGGATATAAAAGTTTTAGCAATAGATTATGCTGAATCCTTAAAAGATGTTAAAAAAGGTGATTTTATTTACTTAGACCCTCCTTATGATACTCCTGATGATAAAGACTCCTTTACTTCGTATACAAAAGAAAACTTTAATAAAGAATCTCAAAAACAACTAGCTAATGTTTTTAAAGAATTATCTAATAAAGGCGCTTATGTTATGTTAAGCAACCATAATACTGAATTAATCAAAGAGCTTTACAAAGATTTTAAGATTACTGAAGTTAAAGCAAAAAGAGTGATTAATTCAAATGGACAAAAAAGAGGTTTAGTTAGTGAAGTTATTATTACTAACTATTAATTAATATGATTAAAATAAATGATGAAAATTTTAAATTATATGAAGATGATTGTTTTGAAATTTTAGATACCATTGAAGAACATTCTGTTAATTTAATTTTTATGGATCCACCATATTTTTTATCTAATGGTGGCGTTACTTGCAAATCAGGTAAATTTTCAAAAGTTGATAAAGGTGAATGGAATAAAACAATATCAATAAAAGAAAAACTGGAATATTACATAAAACTATTTCAAAAATGTAAAAGAATTTTAAAAGAAAATGGTTCAATCTTTATTTCGGGTACATTGCACAACATTTATTCAGCCGGTACAGCATTAGAATTAGAGGGTTTTAAAATATTAAACAATATAACTTGAATTAAACCTAATCCTGCTCCAAATTTAAGTTGTAAATATTTTACGCGCTCAACAGAAACAATTATATGAGCTAAGTTAGATAACAAAGAAACTCATGTTTTCAATTATGCGGAAATGAAGAAAATTAATGACAATAAACAAATGAAAGATAATTGAATAATAAAATTACCTTCAAAATCTGAAAAACAATACGGTAAGCATCCTACTCAAAAACCATTAGAACTTTTAGAAAGAATAATACTAGCGGCATCAAACGAAAATGATATTGTTTTAGATCCTTTTAATGGTTCAGGAACTACCGGTATAGCAGTATTAAAACTTAAAAGAAAATTTATAGGAATAGAATTGGATCCCGGCTTTAATGACATTTGTATAAAAAGATATAAAGAATTTAAAAATGGAGAAAAATAACATGAAAAATTTTGATGAATGATTCGAAACATTTGAAGAAAATATTGTTTCCGCTGGCTCTTTTATCAATTTTAAAAAAGTTTTAAAAAATAGATTTGATATAAAGGTTCAATTAAATATTTTAAACTCTTTAATAGGTTCTAAAAATATTGAAAATGATTTTAAATTATTAATTAAAAAATATCCTGAAGTTTTGCCGATTATTCCTGTTTTACTAGCTAAAAGAGAAAAAGTTATAGATTTTTTAGAATACAATAATTTTAAGTTAGACTTTAATAAAAAAATAATAAACGATGAAGAAGCAGATGTGTATTTTGACTTTTTTAATAAATCAGGTTTAGCTTCATAATTTATAAATAAAGAAATTAATGATTTGAATGATTATGTTCTTGGAGTTGAAGTTGGACTAGATTCAAATGCTCGAAAGAATAGGGTTGGAACATTAATGGAAAATTTAGTTGAAAATACTTTAATTAATTTTGGGTATAAACTTGGTGTCAATTTATTTAAACAAGTAAGCACGAAAGAATTAAAAAAGAATTTTGGAATTATAATCGATCCAGATAATTCAAAAGCAATTAAAAAGTTTGATTTTGTTGTTTTGGAAAACAATATAGTATATGCTATTGAGTGTAATTTTTATTCTTCAAGTGGCTCAAAATTAAATGAAGTTTCTAGAAGCTATAAACAGCTTTTTGAAGAAACCAAAAATATATCTAATTTTAAATTTCTTTGAATTACTGATGGCAAGGGTTGAAAATCTACAAAAAATAATCTAAAAGAAACTTATGAAGCAATGGAAACTGTATTTAATATTAACGAATTAAAAAACGGTGCGTTTAAAGCTTATCTAAAAAATAAAAATTAATTAAAATTACTGTTAAACTAAAAAATTTATAGACATTTCCAAAAGGAAGTGGCTATATTGTATCAACAAACGCAACACGTAGTAGATTAAAATTTAACGTGGATACGTTTTTTTATATAAAAAAAGTATCCAAAACAAGAACAATAAGTTAGAAGATAATTGTTTCTTGTTTTTTATTTTTAAACCGATAACTATATTTTTCTCATGTTATTATTCTGATTACACCAATTAAAACTAAAAAAAGATATACCTTGTATAAAGATATATCCCGAGTTTCCAACTTTTACAATGTAATTTTTAACAACTCATCTGTTTGATGAGCTGTTTTTAATAATTTAAAATTTTAATTCATTTAAAATTCTTAAATATGTTTGATAATCTTGAATTGCTTGATTATTGTTGTCGTTAATAATATATTCTTCACTTTCAATTTTTCCGTCAATAATCTTGCATGTTTTGATTGTTTCTTTTATTACATCTTGTAATTTTTTGATTGTGATTTTTTCATCTACAACACCGAGTTCTTTCAAACCTTTGTTTAAATAATTAATAACAAAATTTAATAAAACAAGAGATAAGAAGCAAAGTACGAAATGACCTTCAATATGCTTTTCACTTCATACATAAATAGGTCTTACAGCTAAAGCGCTTTTTAAAGCTCTAAAGTTTGATTCTATTTGTCATTGTTTTTGAATATAAATTCACAATTTCTTCAGGTGATAAATCAAATCTAGAGGTTTCATAAGCATAATATCCGTCAAACTTTTCATCTTCGATAATTTTGTCATAGTTAAGTTTGTAATAACTTTTACCACCAACTTTTCGAAGAATTTAAACTTCTTTTGACCGAACATTACTTGATCATGAACTAGTCCGTCTTTATCTTGTCTTTTAATAAAATTATCGATTAAAATTTGTCTATCATTTTTATCTTTTAATGCTCTTTTTTTACTATATGTTACTACCAATCTTCTCTTGTGTCCGTTTGCTCTTCTATTCTTTCAAAACGAATAAAAAGTAGTTTCTTTATATTTAAAATTATTGTCTCCAAAATAGCCGGATTCATCTATTTCAAAGGTCTTTCGGTCATTTGAAGCCGCTTTTAATCTATAAGATAAAATGTAATCAATATCGTTATCTTCTAAGAATCTTATGTTTCTATTTGTACTCATTCCTCTATCAGCAATGAGTGTTACTTTGTTTAATTCATATTGTGATTTTATATTCAAAATAAAATTAATAAATGTTGATGCATCAGCAGTGTTCCCTTTGAATAATTTATAGTGAATTGGAATGCCGTTTTCATCTGTTGCTAAACCTAAAACAATTTGATCTTCTTTGAATTTTCCATCTTTAGAATAACCTGGATATCTCAATCCTTCTCTTACAAAACTTTCAAAATATACCGTTGAAGAGTCGTATCAAATAATATCTATTTTTCTATTTTTATCTTTGATCAATGTATCGTTAACACTCTTTAAAATGTTATTTTTATTTTCAGCTAAATAGTCTAAAGTATTATAAAATGTCGTCTTTTCAACTTCTAAATTTATATTGAATTTGTCTTTATTTTTAAAGGATGAAAGCATGCTACCCGGATTTACAATTCTATTTGAAATCATATATTTTAATAAATCATTTAAACACTTGGATTTTGATACTTTAGCATCTTTAAAAGGATTTAATTTTTCTAAGAAACTGTATAACAAATCATATCCATAATTGAACTGTTTTGTTTCAATTTTAACCTTGCTTATATCTAACTCTAATTGTCTAATTATCATATTTCTATCTCAATCAGTATTGTAGTTTTGAGATAGTTTTTTAATTTTTTCTACTGGATCAGAACAATATTTTTCTCATTTTTCAACTGTACCGATACCGATAGATTTCTTATAACCTTTGCCAAATCCTCCTGAAAGTGCTAAAGATAAGTAAGTAGAGTTCTTATTTTTTCTTGAAATTAATAGTCATTTGTCTTTTTTCATATCTTTATTATACCACAAATTACAATGTAATTATGTAAAAAAATAACTTTTTTTATTTATATATAAATAACACTGAAAAAAGTAATAAAAAAAGAGCTCCAACTTGGAAACTCAGGAAAAAAAGATATACCTTGTATAAAGATATATCTTCTTGTTTTTAAGACTGTAGCTTTTGAGATTACAATCTAGTATTTTTAATTGTAATGTTAGATAGTATTTTATAAATTGAGTTTAAATTATTATTAATTTAAGGATTAATTGGATCAACTGATATGCATTATTTTGCTAATGTGATATAAAGTTTGTATAACATAAATACATTATGATGATTGCCCGTATAGCCAGGATAAGTATCATAATTCTCAAAGTCAAACCCATTCAAGAAGTTTGGATTTGATGGGTCCAATAATGCATTATATAAATTTATTCCAAGTAAGAACAATCTCAACACTCCAACTTCACTAGCTTTATTAGAAGTGTTCTTACCCACTCACAATGTAATATATTGTGTATATATACTTGTTTGACCATCAAAATAGTATAACTCGCCATTATTTTCAAGCGCATTAAGAGAACTTACTGAATCAAAGGCTCCGTCTTTGTTTAATACAAATCTATCAAATGGTTGATTTGTACTTGTGTATTTTAGACGAAACATTCATTTTTGCAAACCATTTTGAGCACCTCAATTAAATCTAGTATCTTGTATGATGTCAAATCAGCATTTTCTTTGTGCCTGAGTTCGTGGGAATGCATTCCAATTAGAGTTTAGAGCTTTGAAGAATTTATATATATCTGTTCCATCTTGATTAAAATCTTTTGTATCTTGAAATCCAAAATAATTATTCATTAAATCTTCTAAAACTTCATTTTTACTTTTTGCAGTTTTTAACACTTCATTATATTTGTTTTTATTAGCAATTAAGTTTTTCATATATTGTTTGTTATTAGATTCGTTTGAACCTTCAAAAGGATCTTCAAATGTTAATTCTAATCCGTAATTGCATATTTGTTTTAAGAATTGAATAAAATATTTGTGACCTTTTGCTGCTTGTTCATTGTGAACGGTATCAGGATTTAAATAATCTAGATTAATAAAATCGGTAGCTTTTTGAACTTTAAAACATAATTGTTCTAATGCCGCTTGGTATCCTACTTTTAAATTAGATGAAAAGTTTTGGAAATATGGATTATTAGGGCCAATATTTTGAATATAGTTCAATGCTTTAGCTTCTATTTTGTTTAATTCAATAGTGTCTTTTAATCTTGCTAATAAATCATTTGAATCTTTTCTTAATCCATTATATTTTGCTTTATTGTTTGGATAATTTTCATTTGAAAAATCTTGAATTATTGTGTTATCATCACTTAAAAGATTTGTATATCAATTAATCAATTTGCCAAATATTGGGTCTGCATTTTGATAACCATTAATTTCTTCAGGTTTTTGTTTAAATATTGCTTCTGCTTCCTTTTTATCCGCAAATAATTGATTTAATGTGTCTAAACCATTAGTATCTGTAGTTAGACCGTTAAGTGTTTCTAATTTTGCTTTAGCTTCTACGAGATCTTTGGTTGTTGTTTTAACACCTTGTGCTGAATAATCAGGTTCAGCATTAAATAATTTTTTTAGTCAACTTTGAACATTTGAATAATCACTAATTGGTTTTGCATCAATATATTTACTTAATTTACTTCTAGCATTTAAATATTCATTAAATGCATCAACAAATGCTTTAGCATCATTTAGTCCATTATTATAAGCTGTTTGCAATTCATTTAATGAAACATTATTAATATCAATATTTGAATTTTTTAGTAATTGACATATGTTATTACCAGCATTGATAAAGTCTTCAAAGTCAGTTCCATGTTCTTCAAGAGTATTTTTTATGGTTAAAAATGATGTTGGTAATTTTAATTCTTGAACTCATTTAACGAATTGACTAACAGTATTAATAACCTTCAAGTTTTCAGGACTCATTAAGTTATTTAAATTAGCATTTGCATCAATAAAGTATTTAGGTGTTTTGTCACTTATTGTTTTTTCAATACTGTAGGCTTTTACTGGACTATATTCATTGTATGAGGCTATAAGTGTATTGTAAAGTGTAGTTTCATTATCTTTAATATTTTCAAAATCATCACTTACAATTAATTTACCTAATTCTCCAACTAAACCATCAAAAGTGTCTTTCAACGATCTCATTACTGTTTCATATTTAACGAATTCTTCGTTATAACTTTTTTCTAAAGCATTAATTGAGTTATTAATATCTTTAACTCATTTATCGATGTCAGTTGAAGGATTTAAAGCAGAAATTTTATTATTTAAGCCTTCTAATTGAGGTTTAAGAGTTTCAGCGATACTACTTACTTTAATATTATCGATAATATTATCTACACCTTCAGTGTTCTTAATTAATTTTTGGACTGAAGTAGATATAAATTCAGCTCTAGCTTTTACAATATCAGCTAATGCTTTTTTAGCATTTTCAACAGCTTGTTGAATTTCTTCTTTACTTTGAGTATCGAAGTTAACTTTATTAATTGCTTCAAGTGCGTCTGAGGCAATCTTTGAAGCTTTTGCATCACCTGGTTTAATTAGTGCTTGTCCAGCTTCAATTTTAGCTTTGTAGTCTAATAATTGTTTATAAACATCAAATTTTTCTAATACACCTTTTGCTGTAGAAATTGCACTTTCAAGATCTTGATTAGCTTGATATATAGTATTAATATCATTGCTGTTTTTTGATGTTTGAGCCTGTGAAATAGCGTTAGACAATTCATCAGCATATTTCTTTAAAACAGGATCTGCCATCTTGTTTTTTATTTCAGTGGCATCTTGAATCTTTTTATCTAAGCTTTCTATTTGAGATTTAAGAGTTTGTTCAATTAATGATTCTATGCTTTTAGTTTGGTCATTTAAAGCTTTAGCTAATTGTTCAATTCGTGCATTTGGAATAGTTGGAAAAGTTGTATCTATTAATTTCCGATCATTCTCTGCATCTTTAATAGCTTGTTGATAAGCAGTAACTTGAGGATCATTCTTTAAAGGAGTAATCTTTGAAACCTTTTCATAACATTCCTTGGCATTTCTAATTGCATCATCTAATGCTGATATAACTTGAGTTCTTTTTTGGTCATAAGCTGATTCGGCTTTTTCAAAGTCTTTAATAGCTTTTTCTAATTTTGGACGTTCTGCATTAATATCACTTATTTTCTTATTTAAAGCAAGTTTAGCAGAGGCAACAGCATTTTTAAGTTCAGTATAACTTGGACTTGATTGTAAATCTGTTATATTTTCAGCACTTTGAAGTTTAGTGTTTGCTTCTTTAATTAATTCATCTAATTCCTTATTAGCTTGAGCATATGCATCTTCAGCAGCCTTTTTATCAGCTGTAACAGTTTGTAATAATTCATCAAGCTTTCTATTTGCTTCTAGAATTGAATCTAATGTATTTTGTTCAGTTAAAGGAGTTAATAACTTACTTTGATCAGCGGCAGAAATTTTACCTAATGCATTAGTATAATCAGCTACAGCAGAAGGTTTTTCCATTTCATTTTTAAGTTCATTAATTTGATTAATTAATGATTTATTTCTTTGTAAAGCTTGTGTTTTATCATTATTCAATTGAGCAACTTCTTGTTGGTATTGTTCATAAATTTGTTTTAATTTATTTTCATTATCTTTATCTGAAGCTTCTGTTCCTGATTCTAATGATTTTTTAGCTTCTTCAATAGCTTGTTGTAATTGAGAATAACTTGAAAGCGAAGGATAATTGTTTTTACTAATATATTGTGAAACTTCTTGGATTTTGTCTGAAAGACTTGTAGCAGCAGCTTGTCAGCCATCTATAGTAGCTGTATATGCCGTAACCTTAGAAGTTAAATCATTAATTTGTTGTATTGTTTTTGCGCTATCCTTTTCATTATTGAAGTCAGCAAGATGTGTAGTAATATCAGCAATAATAGCATCATATTGTTTTAAAGTATTATTGTTACTTAATTCTGTTTGTTTTGCTATTAATGCTTGAATTACACTGTTATATGCACTATTTGCAGCATTAAGTTGTTGAGTAGTATTATCAATATTTTGAATTAATTGAGCAATTTCTCCTTTAAGAGCATCATGTGCATCTTGAAGTGCTTTAAGTTCACTATTTTTGTTATATACACTATATTTAGTCTTTAATTGGTTCATTTGTTGAACATAAGTTTCATAGTTTACATCATTTGTAAAAGGTTGAACCTTTTCATTACCTTGTTTTAATAAGTTGGCAATTTGTTGTAATAATCTAGCTTTATTGTCATCACATTCTTTAAATAGTTTCTTAGCATTATTGTAAGTTTGAGTTAACTCATTTGTTGCTGTTGTAATTGCTTCACGAGTATTAGTTGTAATTGCTTGTGTAGCTTTTTCAATTGCTGTTTGTAAAGCATCTTTAGCAGCGCTTAAAGAATTATCTTTCATTGTGTCTTTGAAATTCTTAGCTTCAGCAATTAAGTCTTGTAACTTCTTAACAGTTTCTTGGTATTCTTTTAATAATTTGTTAATATCATCATTAACTTTTTGAATAGCACCATCAGCATAAGCAATTTTTGCTTCAATATCTGCTTTATTAGCAGCTACTGTTAATAAAGGTGTTAAGTTGTTTAAAGCTGTATTAATATCTTTAAGCACATTTGTACAATCTACTTGTTTTACAATGATATCAGTCGAATTAGGATCGTATTTTGTTTTAAGTTGTTGAAGTTCTTTTACTTTTGCTTCATATGTTTTAAGCAATTGTTCTTTTTCATCATTTAACTTTTTATTTGCAACATTAAATTTATTAATTGCAGTTTCTAATTTAGCGCTAGCATTATCTAAAGCAGTCTTATCACCTTTTCCATTTTGACTTAAGGCTTCTTGAAGAACACCATTTAATTCTTCTTTAGCATTTTGGATAGCAGGATCTTTTGCATCTTGTACTAATTGACTAGCTTCTTTAATTTTGTTTGATAAGTTATCAGCGCTTTGACTTCATGCTTGAGATGAAATAAGTTCATTTTTAGCGTCTTCAGTTAAAGCTTTAATTGCTTGAACTTATTGAGCATCTGCAACTGATTGATTTAACTCATTTATTTTATTTGTTAAATGGCTGATAATTTGTTTATATTTATCATTTTCGTTATTGTTTTCTAATCTTGTTTTTTCATCATTTAAAGCTTGAATTGCTTGGTCAAATTCATTTTTAGCATTATTTACTTCAACTAGTTTGTTATTAGCATCAGTTTGAGCTTTTTCGAGCACTTGTTTAGCATCTTTAGCTACTAAAGCATAAGTTGTTGAAATTGCTGCGATAGAAACTAGAATAGATGCTGTTATAACTAGTCCTGCGCCAGCTTTACGTTTTTTATCTGCCATGATTTTCTCCTTTATATTTTTAATTTAAATTATTTTTTTATATATTATATAAAACATAGGTTAATTATAACAAAAAATTTTTTTGTTAATTTAGCCAAATTTATAGCAAAAATTAAATGTCTGTTTCTTCCTTTTTTACTTATATTTTCGTCAATATTGCTCCAAAATTTGATGTGTTTTTTTACATTAAATTAACTAATCTATTTGTAATTGTTGAAAGCAAATTTTTGATTTAAAAAGTAGGAAATATTTTTGTTGTTTTCTTCTTTTATTTATTAATTAATAAACATAAAAAGAGGTCTTATTTTAAAAATGTCTATGAATGTTCTCCTGGTTTTAAGCAATTTTTAAGCATTTATAAGGTATAAATATGTAAAAGCACAATTATTTAGAATATAATTATTAACAGTTCAAATGGAGGCATTATGAGTTTAATTAAAAGAATTGATACTGACGAAGATAGAATTTATATTTTTGAAAAAGACTTAAATGAACAAGAATTTAACTCTTTTAAAGAATTAGATAAAAAAGCAACTGTTATTTTGGACAATAATATTCAAGCAAAATTACAACTTGTTGATTATGGTTCATACTTTTATATTGATAACGATATAAAGGCAATTCATCATGATTTTAAGATTGCTAAAATGGTAGACTATTGAAACGATATATACTTTGAAATAGCCGTTTTCGTAAATCCTGATGATAAAAATGATGTGCACAGAATTGATGTAAATATGAATAGAGCTTTAGCTGGAGATGAAGACTTTTCATTTGATTTTGTAAGCAAGTTTTTAACTATTCATTTAGATTTAATTGATTTAAATAAGAGTTACTATAACACAACAAGTTATGATACTGCTTTCAATAAACCATTTAAGAAAATAAAAGATTTAGATGGTTTTGCTAACTTAATACTTCGTCAATACAATAGAATATTAAGAGATTATGATAGCTCAGATTTTAAAAACTTTCAATACTTATTTGTGAAACTTTTCTCATCTGAAATTGATTATATTGTAGATTATTTTGACACCGTCAAATAATAGGAGGAACATATGAAAGAAAATACACTTAATACAAAAGAATTAAAAGAACTTCTTGATAAAGCAAGTGCTAAGGATAAAGTTTTAAATTTATATACTACAAAAAGAGATAACAAAATCTTACTTAAAGCTCAATATAAAAATGGTTCAAAAGATGATAAATTTGAATTAATTAGCAAGAAAAATTTAGCAATTACAGAATTTAAGGAAAATAATGAAGCATACATTTTTCTTGATGAAAAATTTGAAGATTATGATGATTTAGTTTCATTGATTGACAATGTTATTGTAAAAAGAAGCAGAAATTACCAAATTGATATAGCTTCATTTGTTAACGGCAAAATTAAGATTGAAGATGCTCTTAAAGCTTTTTATTCAAGAATTATCTTTTATTACGCAGACTTATTTAACAAGAAAAAAGAACAAGCTACCAAAAATGAATATTCATTTTTATTAGCAAATGATTCATGAAAAGAATTAGCTAATAAATATGCAATTATCGCAATGAATAGAAATATTTGTAGAAACTTACAAGTAATGCCCGAAAATTACTGTACATCAGAACAATTAGCAGATTATATAAAAGCAGACTTTGAAGAATTAAAAGATGTTAAAGTATCAGTTTTAGATAAAAAACAAATAAAAGAAATTAAGATGAACTTAATTCTAGCAGTTAATAGAGGATCAACCTATGAACCTCGCGTTGTTGTTCTAGAATATAATGGTAATCCAAAATCTAAAGATAAAGTAGTAGTAATTGGTAAAGGTATCACCTTTGATACTGGTGGCGTTAATACTAAAGGATATCATATGGAAGGTATGAAATATGATATGTCAGGAAGTGTTATTGCTGCTTATGCTTTAAAATCTGTTGCTCAACTTAAAATTAAAAAGAATATGGCTGTTGTAATGTGTATAACAGACAACCGTCTTGATGGTGATGCTGCTTTACCTGAAAACCTTTATGAATCAATGTCAGGTTTAAGTGTTGAAGTTACTGATACAGATGCTGAAGGTCGTTTAGTTATGGCTGATGGTTTATATTATGGTGCAACTATTTTAAATGCTACAACCTTAATTGATGTTGGTACATTAACTGGAGCAGTTTTAAGAACTCTTGGAGCAACTTATTCAGGTATTTGATCAACTGAAGATGATAACTGAAAAGTAATGGAACAAGCTGGTAATGTTGCACATGAAAAAGTTTGAAGATTGCCATTCCACGAAGATTATAATGAACCAAATACTGAAAGTATTGTGGCTGATTTAAATAACTATAATAGTTCAGAAAAATCAGATAGCAATACAGCTGCTATGTTCTTAAAACAATTTACAAATATGGTTCCTTATATCCACTGTGATGTAGCTGGTACAGCTGATTTAGGTGGAAAACCACAAGGTGTATTAATTGATACTTTAGTTGAATTTGTAAATTTAAAATAAACTAATAATTTGAAGAAGGTAAAAATCTTCTTCATTTTATTTTGCACAATTTTTCTGTTTTATAGGCTAAGAATAAAATTTTAAGTAGATAAAAAAATTAACACCGTATTCGATGCTAATTTTAATTTTATAAAAAATAAAATCTGAATTTTATTTTTTACCAATTAAGTCTTTAAGTTGTTCAATTAATTCTGCATGGTCTTTTCTTGTTTGTCTTGATAATAAGAATTCGTAATTTTTTGAATAAAATGCATCAGTCATAATGATAATGAACATAATAATTACGAAAGCAGCTACTATGCATAGAAAAATCAATAATACTATTCTAACTAATCATCCACCTTTGAAATATCTGTCGTTCATTATAGTTATAGCAATACATGATAATGTTCCAAAAACACCAAAGATTGACATTGCAATAATAGAAGAGATTCATTCTTTATATAAGCTTGCATTTATATATTTCGCAAATAATCAATATCTACCGATTCGATCAGAGAATGATTGCATCTTAGCAATATTATTATCAAAAGCTTGAGATACATTAACAACTAAATAAATCATATAACATGCAATGCCTAGCACACCAATATATATTATTCAACTAAAAATAGTGAAACCTAATTTGTGATTATTATTCATTATTTTTCCTTTCTTATCTTATTAAAAAGAGTTTTATGCTCTTATATATAATTATAGTCAAAATTGACCAAAATAATTATTTTATAAACTTTCTTGCAAAACTTTTGGACTTTAAATAATATTTATTTAAAGACTATAATTTTTATATTGAAATAATAAAATTGTTTTTTGGATTTTTTCATTTATTAAAAAAATAAAAACCAAAAATTCTAAAAAAATATTTGTCTAAATGACAATAAAATTATTCAATTGCAAATACATTAAATGGCTGTCATTAACCGCAAACTATAATAGAATGCATATTTTATTTACGTGTTTTATTATTATTTTTAAGGACTTATTTTTGCATAATTACAAACCTTTTTTTATAATGCTGGAACTTTTACTTTTAGAATGAATAAATAAAATAAAAAATTTTCTTTGAATTTGTCTAACATTGTATTAGAATAATAATGATGCATTCTCAAGGCGAATGATTACTATTTCCACAGGAAATGGTTGCTTAAGAGTTTAATACTCCCTTCTTACGATAATCTGAAAGTTGTTGTGCGCGGTAGCTTTCGTTTTTAAGTTGTCTTATGCTATAAGAGAAAGATCTTAAATGGTCTTTCTTTTTTTATTTTTTTGTTTTCAAAAAATAACTTATATATTAAAATATATATGTAAATAACTTGGTGTCAAGCACTTTTGCTTGACATATGGTATGAACATTATTATAAAAAGGAGTAACCAAATGGTTAAAATTAGACTAAAACGTTTAGGAAGCAAATTTAATGCTTGCTACAAAATTGTAGTCGCTGACGCTCGTGCTCCTCGTGATGGTAGATTTATCGAAGCTATCGGTCAATACAACCCTCACACAAAAGCATTTGTGTTTAACGAAGAAGCTACAATTCAATGAATTAAAGATGGTGCACAACTTACACAAACCGTTTACAACTTATTTAGACAACACGGTTTAAATGAAAAATTCCAAAAAGCTGCTAAAGCAGATGTAGAAGAAATTCTTATTGAATCAAAGAAAGCAACAAAGAAAGATGCTGAAGCTGCTTTTGCTAAAAAACTACAACCGCTAAAAAACAAAAACTGCTACAACAGCAAAAACTACTACAACAACAAAAAAATCAACTAAAAAAACTGAAAAATAATATATGAAAATAAATTTTTTAACATTATTTCCAAACTATTATGAACCTTTTATTAACGAATCAATTATTGCTAAAGCAATAGAAAAAGATTTGATCAATATTAATGTAATAGACTTTAGACTATTTAGTAAAGATAAACATCATAAAGTTGATGATGAAATCTTTGGCGGTGGTCATGGAATGTTGTTACAAGTTGAGCCTATTGATTTAGCATTAGATTCTTTAAAAAATAGAGGCGGATACAAAATCTTAGTAACGCCACAAGGTAAAGTGTTTGATCAAAATAAAGCTAATGAATTAGCTAAGTATGATGAAATAACATTTATTTCAGGAAGATATGAAGGCTTTGATGAAAGAGTAGTTTCACTAGTAGATGAAGAATTATCAATTGGTGACTATGTCTTAACTGGAGGTGAATTACCTTCAATGGTAATGGCTGATTCAATCATTAGATTGGTTGATGGGGTTATTAAAAAAGAAAGCCATGAATATGAATCGTTCCAAGGTGAAGGATTATTAGATTATCCTCAATATACACGCCCTAGAGTGTATAAAGGTATGGAAGTTCCTGAAGTCTTACTTAATGGAAATCATAAAGAAATTGAAGAATGAAAGAAAAAAGCTCAATATGCAAAAACATTAAAAAATCGTCCAGATATTATTGAAAGGATTAACAATGAGAAATAAATTAATTGAATTAGTTGAACAAAGTCAATTACGTCCTGATTTACCTGAATTCCGTGTAGGTGACAATGTTAAAGTTCACGTACGTATTCGTGAAGGCGAAAAAGAACGTATCCAAGTTTTTGAAGGTTTAGTAATTAGCAAAAAAGAATCAGGTACAAGAGAAACTTTTACAGTAAGAAAAATTTCATTTGGTATTGGTGTTAATAGAACATTCCCATTACACTCACCAATGATTGCACACATCGAAGTTGTTCGTTCAAATAAAGTTAGAAGAGCAAAACTTTACTACATGAAAAACAGAACTGGTAAAGCTGCACGTCTTAAGGAAATTAAGAGATAATTTTAATTTAAATAATATTCACCTCACTTTAGAGGTGATTTTATTTTTGCCTAATTTCCCTATTAAACAGCATTAAACAAAAAATAAATATGCACCTTAATGCATATCTATTGATTATTATTTTCACCTTCTTTAACGTCTTGAACTTCGGTATCAGTTGATGTATCAATATCAACTTCATTACCTAATTCTATTTCAACTTTAATGTCTTTTTTATTCTTAGGACTAACATTAATAACTTTGAAACTAATGTCTTCAAATTCATATTTAGTATTTAATCTGAGCTCATGTTTTACTCTTGAAGAAAGGAACTCATAAAGTGTTTGATTCAATTCTTCTTCACTAAGTTCTAAATCAACTTCAAGTCTTTTGATTATTTCTTTCATCTTAACTTTACCTGAAACATGGAATAATTCTAAGCTGATTTCGAAGAAATCTTCTCATTCTTCAGAGTCAAATTCGTCATAAATTTCACCAACTATTTCCTCAAGAATATCTTCCATTGTAATAATCCCAATAACTTCGCCACTAGTTGTGTTTTTAGTAACAAAAGCCATTTGTGATTTCTTTCTTCTCATCTTTTCTAAAGCTGTTGAAAGAGAGAAATTCATCGAAACATAAGGAATAGTTTTTAAATAATTAATTACTTTACCTTTTTGTAAATGGAATATATCTTTTAAGTGAACTATCCCAATTGGCATATCATCTTTAATAACAGGTAATCTACTATAGTTAGTTTCTTTGAAAATTTCTAATGCATCAGATACTGAGGCATTTCAATCTATTTTATAAACATCTTTAAGTTTTACATAATGTTTAGAAACACGTGTGCTATCTAAGTCTAAGGCGTTTTGAGCCATAATACTTTCGTTGGCTTCAAGCACCCCTTCGTTTTGTGCTACATCGATTAATCCTTTAACATCATCTTCTGTATTTGTGATGTAGATTTTTTTACCAATCTTACTAATTGGAAAGGTAAAAATTCAAAATATATAGTATAAAGCTTCGAGTAAATAGCAAAATGCTTTAGCAGTTCCAACAGGATGTTTTTTTGCAGCTAGCTTAGGCAATATTTCACCAAACATAACAATAATTGGGGTCATGATTGCGGTTGAAATAAGAACATTATAATGTTCAACTTTAGGATTATCCTTAAGTCATCAGCTGCTTAAAATATAAGAGATAATTGCCGAAGTTGCAATGTTTACTATATTATTACAAATTAAAATTGTACTTAAAGTTTGGTTAAAGAATTTGTGCTGCTTTTTGATAACTTTAGCACCAAATTCTTTATTATCGATCATTACTTCAATTTTGCCGGGGTTTAAAGTAGTATAAGCTGTTTCACAAGCACTAAAGATACCACTTAAAATAAGTAAAACAAACATCCCAATTAAGGTCAATATTTTCAGATACTCAGGCATTAGTCATCCCCTTCTTCGCTAGTTTTAATTTTAGTATTTAAATTGTCATCCATTTTTCATACAGTGTCCATGAACTTACCACAATTCATTCTAAATAATAATTGATAGTCATCAGTTGGACCATTTCTGTGTTTTGCGATAATTACATCAGTTATTTCACCGATATCACCATATTCCATTTTGTTTTCAACTACTTCACCTTTTTTCTTATAGTAGTTCTTTCTATAAAGGAACATAACAATATCAGCATCTTGTTCAATTCCACCAGATTCTCTAATGTCCGAAAGAATAGGACGTTTATTTTCACGTTTTTCAACTTCACGACTTAATTGGCTAAGTGCGATGATAGGAATTTTTAATTCAAGAGCTAAAGTTTTTAAAGCACGTGAAACTTTAGCAATTTCATTTTGACGGTTGTCACGGTTACTAATTGAACTACTTAAAAGTTGTAAATAGTCAATAATAATTAAATCTAACCCTTGAACCTTTTGTAATCTTCTACATTTTCAGATGATATTATTGATATCGTTATCAGCCGATTCATCTATTAAAAGGTTAAGTTTGTTAATATATGATTCTCTAGTTGCACCAATTTTAAGAAGATCAGTTTCACTTAAATCTTGAACCTTTTTAAATTTATTTAAATCAATTTCAGTATTAATACCATATAAACGAGTCATTAAGCTGATTGCGGTCATTTCTAAAGTGAAGAAAACAACTTTTTTATTGTTCTTTGCGGCATTATTAGCAATGTTTAATGCAAACGCAGTTTTTCCCATTGCAGGACGAGCAGCAATAATAATAAATTCACCAGGTTGGAAACCTTGGGTATTAGTATCAATATCTTTAAAGCCAGTTGTAATACCTCTAATTGTATTTGGATCAAGCATTCTTCTTTGATCAATGTCTTTCATTAATTCATCACTAGCTTGTTTAGAGGTTATGAAACTACTTTGAGCACTACTTTTATCAAGTTCAAGAATTAAATCTTGAATTTCATTAACAATTATGTTTTCATCTACTTCAACATTTGTGCTAATTTCATTTTGAATTCTATTTAATTTTTGTTCGAGAGTTCTTAATTTAGTAAGACGAACTAATTCTTTTAAGTTGTTGGCAATATTTGATGTTAAACCTGCATTCATTTCCATTGAACTTAAAAATTCAAAGTTAATAAATTTATAGTTTTTTTTTTGAGCTAATAATAAAACTTGTTCGTGATTAATTGAGCTTGCACTCATGAATAATTCGTATAAAACATCGAAAAAGTCAGCATATTCGCGCACAGTAAAATCTTCCCTTGTAAGGTAAGGGAGAATTTTACTTGATGTACTATCTTGTATATAAGCTAAACCAAGCAAGGCTTGTTCAATCCTTGGTTTTGAAAATTTAGAGGTTGTTAAGGGATGATTATTTGACATGGATAATTACTTCTACCTTTAATTTTGCAACAATATCTTTATATACAATTACATCAACTTCATGTAAGCCTTCAGTTAAAAGATGAACCTTTTGAATAGCGTATTTATCTAATTTATAGCCTTTTTCAGCTAAATCCTTAGTTAAGTCTTTAGTTGAAATAGCACCATGGACATTTAAGTTTCCATTAGCATCAATGTTAGCACTTAAATCATAATGTAACTTTTCTTGTTCTAGTTTATCTTTAATTTCTAAAGCTTCTTTTCTAACTTCCATTTCGTTTTTAGTTAGTTCACTAAGTCTTTTTTCAAGTTCTTTTTTAGTTTTTTCATTGTATGGAAGAGCAAAACCTTTTCTTACTAAAAAGTTTAAACCGTATCCATCAGAAACTTCAACAACTGTATTAGCTTTACCGTCTTTACAATCTTTAATTAAAATTACTTTCATAACTCTCCTTTATTAATTAAATTTATTTTCATCTCTAGCACTTACAATAGCTTGTTTAATATTATCGATGAAAGTATTAAAGTCTTCTTTAGTTGTAGCAGCAGCAGTACCAAAGTGACCACCACCACCAACTTCTTCAGCAATTAATTGAACATTGATAATGAAGCTACGAGCACTCATTTTATATACTTTTTCATTTTCTAATCTAGCAACCACAAATGCTGCTTTACGGTTACTAATTTTTAAGATTTCTTCAGCAGCGATCGAAATCACATCATTTGAAAGTGGAATATCTTTATAAGCTAAGAAATAGCCTGGACGAACTTCTTGAATATTTTCAAGCAATTCATTAACTTTAAGTTGAGTTGCTTCATCAATTTTAAGAATTTCACTACTTTTAGCTGAATCAGCTCCTCTTTCTTCTAATCAACCAGCGGCTAAAAAGGTTCTAGCGTTAACATGTTTTGTAAATTGAAGTGTATCTAAATAAATACCATTTAAAAGCATTTGTGCAACGTATGGCTCTAATTTAATACGTCTTTGGATAAACATGATAATTTCAGAAACGATTTCAGAAGCACTTGAAGCAGCTGGATCAATATAACGATTAATCTTTGGACAAAACTCAATTGTAGTTCCTAATCTATGGTGATCTAAAATGAAAATATTATTTGTTTTAGCACCTGAAATACATTCTGGGTTATCGGTACGTTTAATATCTGAAATATCAGTTAAGAAGACTAAAGTTGATTCATCAGTTAAACGATTTGCTTGTTGAGCTTTAATTAAGATTTCTTCTTTATTAGGAAGATATTTAGCTAGCGCTTTTTTAGCTGTAGCATCTTGAGTAGTTGAACAAATATAAGCTTCTTTATTAAATTGTTTTGCTAAAGTTCATAACCCTAAAGCACTACCTAAAGCATCCAAGTCAGCATTAGCATGACCATAAATTAATACTTTCTTAATGTTAGGATCTTTCATTTTAGCTTCGATAATATTAGCAATATTAGCGATCTTGGTACGACTAACATCATATAAGATTTCACTTGATGAACCAAAGTATTTAGGTCTATTAATATTTGAAACTATCGCAACTTGGTCACCACCACGGCTTTGCGCTTGTAATAAAGCAAATTTAGCTTGTTCCATTTTTTCGCTTAAACTTCTATAGCCATAAGCAAAACCAGCTGAGCAAGATAAAATTAATGTATTTTGACTTGTATTTCTTAAAGCACCGTGTAGTTTAGCAAAGAAGTTAAAATTAATTGCACTCATTGCTTCAATTGACTCGCGGTTTGTAAAAATTAAGAACTTACCATTAGTATATTGACGATAAACAAAATTGTATTTTGCTACTAAATCATCTAGTAAATTAATTGCAGTTTGGTTAACTGTGTATAATTCTTCTTCAGATAAAATTGATTGATATAAAGCATAGTTATCAACTTCAATTTCGCCAATTACTGCTGATTCATTGTTATATATGTCAATCATGTATTGTTCAATTGAGTTATCACGAATGCTTAAACAGCTTTTTAAAGGTCATATGTCCACTACATAATTTGAGTCTTTGTAGTTAAAAGAAATATTAGTTTTATTAATGTCAAAATCAATGCCTAACTTACTAAAGAATTCATTTAAAGTAGTTCCAATTCATTTTCTACCAAAACGGTTTTTAATGAATGAACTAGTTCATAAAATCCGATAGTTGCTATCGTAAATTAGTAATCCTACTGAGTTATAACTAATCATCTCATCAACAAATTCGTTAAATGAGTTTTTAACAATTGCGTTTTTATATCAATAGTTTTTTAATGCTAGAGTTGTAAAAATACCTGTTCCTATAACTCCTAAAGCAATTCCAATTGTTCCAAAAATAATGTTATATATGTTTTTTTGTTTTAAAATTAAAACTATAAAACAAATTGCAAAAACTAAAGATACAAAAGCAAAGCAAAAATAAAATAATATTTTCTTTTTTTGGTTCATAATATTAAAATTATATATTAATATCAAGTTTTATACTTAAATAAGCACATAATATGGAGAAAAAAATGGACTTTAGCAAGATTTTTATATGTACAACGGATACAGTAACAGGAATTGGTGGACCAATTAACCAAAACACTTTAAACTGTTTATATTATTTGAAAAAACGCCCAATTAATAAAAAAATTATGATTTTAGTTGGTTCAATTGAGCAAGCAAGCTCATTTAAAGAATTTACTAATGATGCTATAAAATGGGCAAAAACATATTGACCAGGAGCTTATTCTATTATTGTAAATGGTCAAGGTTTTCGTATGCCTAACCAACCAGAATTACTTAAATTTTTAAATGAAAATGGACCAATGTATGTAACAAGTTGCAATCTTTCAGGAGAAAGTCCAATTGATATTAAGGATGCTTCTAAAATCTTCCCAGAAGTTAAAAATATTTATAATTTTGGCGAAGGAAGTAAAGATCATAAACCAAGCAAAATTTATAATTTAGACACAAAAGAATGGATTAGATAATTTTTTCATTTATAATAACAATGTTTATTACTTATAATAATTAAGGAGTTTTAATGCCAACACCACATATTAGTTGCCAAAAAGGCGAAATTGCTAAAATAGTTTTAATGCCTGGTGATCCACTTCGGGCAAAATACATGGCAAATAAATTTTTAACAAATGTTAAATTAGTTTCAGATGTAAGAAATGTATATTTCTTTACGGGCGAATATAAAGGCAAAAAGGTTTCCATTGGAGCAAGTGGCATGGGTTGTGCTTCAATGGGAATCTATGCATATGAATTATTTACAGAATATGATGTTGATACTATCATCAGAGTTGGTTCAACCGGTTCATATGTTAAAGAGCTAAATATAAAACAACCCGTTTTAGTAAAAAGAGCTTACGCTGATGGTTTAGGATTCGTTGAATTAATGACAGGTGAAAGCACACATGAAGAATATCCTGATAAGAAAACTATGGACGTATTAAAAGCAACTGCTCATAATATGAATGTAAGTCTTAAGGAGGTTTCTTGTCATTCTACTGATGTATTCTATAGCCTTAGACCATTAGAAGAAACAATAAAAATTACTAAATGCCAAACAGTCGATAACGAATGCTTTGCTCTTTTTGCAACTGCTAAAAGATGCAATAAAAAAGCCGCTGCATTATTAAGTGTTTCAGAAAACTTAATAACTGGGGCATCGATGACTAGTGATGAAAGATTATTAGAGTTTTCTCTTATGTTTGAAATAGCTCTTAATAGTATCGATAAGCTTTAATGATCTTTTATTAATTCATTACTTACTTATAGTTGACTTGTGTTATTTTAATAAATAATAATATTAAATTATTAAATTCTAGTTTTAGGACTTTTAAAATTGGAATTTATAAACATAAAAAAATCCGAAAAAAATATTTACGTTATTTTCAAAATAATGTAATATATATTTAGTGGCCATAGCAAAGGGGATCACCTGAATCCATTCCGAACTCAGTAGTTAAGCCCTTTAGCGCCGAAGGTACCAGAGATGGGAGAATAGGACGCCGCGTTTTTTTATTTCGTTTTTTATAATTAAATTATTATTCTTCAAACTATTTTGAAATGAAAATTAGCACCGTAAATTGATGCTAATCTTTTTATTTTCCCGAGTTTCCAACTTTTACAATGTAATTTTTAACAACTCATCTGTTTGATGAGCTGTTTTTAATAATTTAAAATTTTAATTCATTTAAAATTCTTAAATATGTTTGATAATCTTGAATTGCTTGATTATTGTTGTCGTTAATAATATATTCTTCACTTTCAATTTTTCCGTCAATAATCTTGCATGTTTTGATTGTTTCTTTTATTACATCTTGTAATTTTTTGATTGTGATTTTTTCATCTACAACACCGAGTTCTTTCAAACCTTTGTTTAAATAATAAATAACAAAATTTAATAAAACAAGAGATAAGAAGCAAAGTACGAAATGACCTTCAATATGCTTTTCACTTCATACATAAATAGGTCTTACACCTAAAGCACTTTTTAAAGCTCTAAAGTTTGATTCTATTTGTCATTGTTTTGAATATAAATTCACAATTTCTTCAGGTGATAAATCAAATCTAGAGGTTTCATAAGCATAATATCCGTCAAACTTTTCATCTTCGATAATTTTGTCATAGTTAAGTTTGTAATAACCTTTACCACCAACTTTTTCGAAGAATTTAAATTTCTTTTGACCGAACATTACTTGAACATGAACTAGTCCGTCTTTATCTTGTCTTTTAATAAAATTATCGATTAAAATTTGTCTATCATTTTTATCTTTTAATGCTCTTTTTTTACTATATGTTACTACCAATCTTCTCTTGTGTCCGTTTGCTCTTCTATTCTTTCAAAACGAATAAAAAGTAGTTTCTTTATATTTAAAATTATTGTCTCCAAAATAGCCGGATTCATCTATTGCAAAGGTCTTTCGGTCATTTGAAGCCGCTTTTAATCTATAAGATAAAATGTAATCAATATCGTTATCTTCTAAGAATCTTATGTTTCTATTTGTACTCATTCCTCTATCAGCAATGAGTGTTACTTTGTTTAATTCATATTGTGATTTTATATTCAAAATAAAATTAATAAATGTTGATGCATCAGCAGTGTTCCCTTTGAATAATTTATAGTGAATTGGAATGCCGTTTTCATCTGTTGCTAAACCTAAAAAATTTGAATCTTCTTTGAATTTTCCATCTTTAGAATAACCTGGATATCTCAATCCTTCTCTTACAAAACTTTCAAAATATACCGTTGAAGAGTCGTATCAAATAATATCTATTTTTCTATTTTTATCTTTGATCAATGTATCGTTAACACTCTTTAAAATGTTATTTTTATTTTCAGCTAAATAGTCTAAAGTATTATAAAATGTCGTCTTTTCAACTTCTAAATTTATATTGAATTTGTCTTTATTTTTAAAGGATGAAAGCATGCTACCCGGATTTACAATTCTATTTGAAATCATATATTTTAATAAATCATTTAAATACTTGGATTTTGATACTTTAGCATCTTTAAAAGGATTTAATTTTTCTAAGAAACTGTATAACAAATCATATCCATAATTGAACTGTTTTGTTTCAATTTTAACCTTGCTTATATCTAACTCTAATTGTCTAATTATCATATTTCTATCTCAATCAGTATTGTAGTTTTGAGATAGTTTTTTAATTTTTTCTACTGGATCAGAACAATATTTTTCTCATTTTTCAACTGTACTGATACCGATAGATTTCTTATAACCTTTGCCAAATCCTCCTGAAAGTGCTAAAGATAAGTAAGTAGAGTTCTTATTTTTTCTTGAAATTAATAGTCATTTGTCTTTTTTCATATCTTTATTATACCACAAATTACAATGTAATTATGTAAAAAAATAACTTTTTTTATTTGTATATAAATAACACTGAAAAAAGTAATAAAAAAGAGCTCCAACTTGGAAACTCAGGAATTATTATTCTTCAAACTATTTTGAAATGAAAATTAGCACCGTAAATTGATGCTAATCTTTTTATTTTTAATATGTTTTAAACATTATTTAACATCTTTGCATGATGCTTTAAAATAAGGAATAAATCTTTCGTAAATTGTATTATTTAACTGTTTTAAAGGAATAAACGTTAAAGAAGCTCCATTGATGCAATACCTTAAACCACCCATATTTTGAGGACCATCATTGAAGACATGACCTAGGTGACTTTCTTGACCATTTGATAAAACTTCAACTCTTTTACGATTCTTAATTGAATAATCATCTTGATACATTAATGTACTAGAAATAATTGGTTTGCTAAAGCTTGGTCATCCGCATCCAGCATCAAATTTATCATCTGAAATAAATAAAGGTTGCTTGCTAATTTTATCTACATATAAGCCATCTTCATTTTGATTTAAAAGCTCAGAAGTGAAAGGCATTTCAGTATCTTTATTAATTAAAATGTCATAATCTGCTTTTGATAAATTTAATTTTTCAATTTCTTCTTTTGATAATTTATCAAATTTTCAAATCGGATCATAAGCTGTTTGTAAATTAATATGACAATAACCATTAGGATTTTTATCTAAATAATCTTGGTGATAATCTTCAGCATCAATAAAGTGTTTCAGTGGTAAAACTTCCACTGAAACTTTTTTATTATTGTGAGCTTTTTCAAAATATTTAATTGTTAAATTAGCACAGTTTTTACTATAATCATCTAAATAGTAAATACCTGTGCGATATTGTCTGCCTTCATCTTCGCCTTGTTTATTAATAGAATAAGGATCTATTAAATATAAAAAGCGTTCTAATAATTCGGCTAAATTGATTCTATTTTCATCATATTCAATTTCAACTGTTTCAGCATGATCTGTATTTTTTAAATTTTTATATGTTGCTTCTGTTGAGATACCATTAGCATAACCTACTGTAGTTTTAACAACACCTGGTAGCTTCTTAAAAAATGCTTCAACACCTCAAAAACATCCGCCTGCTAAATAAATCTTTTTCATATCAAGTCTCCTTTAACATTTTTGTTTATGATTTCCTATTATAAAAGAAAGTTATTTAAAATAAATGTAAAAAGTTAATTTTTTGATATTTTTTAAGCAAAAAAGCATACTTTTGCCTTAAATATGAAAACAAAATAAAAAAAATAAAGACTTATGATAAGCCTTTATTCGTGATCACTATAAATTATTTTTCTTCTTTTTTAGAAGCTTCTTTTTTAGGTGCAGCCATAACACGTACACGATCTTTCATGTAAGGCATTAAAGCCATGAAACGTGCTCTTTTAATTGCGTTAGCAACTTTTCTTTGGTGTTTTGCACATGTTCCTGTTGCTGAATGAGGTTTGATTTTACCTGTACCTGCGATGTATCTTTCAAGGAAGCTAACGTTTTTGTAATCTACATAATCCATTTGTGCTTCACAAAGTTCACATCTACGTCTGAAAGTTTTAACTTTTTTGTTTTTTAAATTAGCCATTATTTGCTCCTTTAATATTAATCATCAATTTCAATTTTATCGAGTGGATAATCTGTATAAGCAGTATCTTCGCTAATTGATTGATTTTTAGAATATGAATTAGTTACTTTAGTACTTTGAGTTTCGCCACTAGTTGAATTATTATCATTAAGTGATTCAACACGAGTTACAATAATTTCAAGATTCTTTACTTTGATTCCATTTTTTTCATAAAGGTTATTTGCTAAACGACCTTCAATAACAATGTATGAGCCTTTTGATAAATAATTGGTAATGAAATTAGCATTATTATCTCAAGCAATAACATTGAAGAATTCATTTTTATAACCATACTCACGAGATAAGATTGAAAATCTTACATGTGGATTTTTTGATGAAGTTGTTTTAAGTTCCAATTCAGAAACTATTTTTCCAGAAATTATAACTTTGTTCATATTAACTCCAAGTATTATTCAGCTGGTTTTTCTTCTTTAGCTTTTGTAACTTTTTTAGCAGGTTTTTCAGACTTTGTTTTTGAAACTTTATTAATTGAATCAACTAATTTTTTAGTGTTAGCTGTTTTAATTCTAGTTTCTTTAGCAACAACATTTTTACGAGGTTTTTTACCAAAACCTTTTTCAGTATCTAAGTTAATAACTAAATGTCTTCAAATAAATTTAGTTATGTTGCTTTTACGGATAAATTCAGCAATAAGTGATCTTTCAGCTTCTACTAAGTAAAGCATGTATTGTGCTTTTTTAGATTTGTTAATTGGGTAAGCAAGAGTTGTTTGTTCTAACTTTTCAGCTTTAGAAACATTTTTCTTGCCAAACACTGATTCAACTAATTCAGTAGCCATAATGCTATCGATAGCTGGATCAACGATTAACATAATTTCGTATTTACTCATTTTTCTCCTTTTGGACATCGGGACAATCTTATTCTTTTTGATTGTCAAGGGGTATTAGATATATCTTAATAAAATACTCGTTTTTAATTATAAATTAAAACTATATTTTTGAAAATGATTAGCACGGAAAATTTATAACCGGATTTTTTATTAATTAACCTATTTTATAGTTTAATTAGTCAAACAAAATATTTATACTGGAGAATTATTTTTTAAATATTGCTTAAAATATATTTTTTTCTAGCAAAAAGTATTAAAAACAAAATATGGAAAATTACCACTTTTTGCTCGTTTTTAATCAATATAAATATTAATAATTAGTATAAGTATAAAATTTAATTATAGTCGTATGACTATTTTTAACTATGTATTAAACGCATATAAAAATAAAGGGGTAATATGAAGTACAAATATGTTAATGTCGATAAGATCATGGATGATCCAAAAGAATTAATTAGATTCTATGACATCGATGGAAAACTTATTGATCCTAAACAAAAATCTTCATTAACGAATGAAGAAATACTTGATGCATATAAATGAATGGTATTATCAAGACAACAAGATACATATATGCTTCAACTTCAAAGACAAGGTAGAATGTTAACATTCCCTCCTAACTTAGGTGAAGAAGCTTTACAAATTGCAACTGCTATGGCTTTGCAAAAGAAAGATTGATTCTTGCCTGCATTTAGATCAAATGCTTTAATGTTACGCTTAGGTGTACCTATGATTAATTTATTCCAATACTGAAATGGACAAGAATGAGGTAATCACTTCCCTAAAGATGTAAATGTTGTTCCAGTTAATATTGTTATTGCAACTCAAATTAGTCAATGCGCTGGTGTAGCATACGCATTAAAAGAACAAAAAACAGGTGGTGTTGCCGTTTCATTTATTGGTAATGGTGGTACTACTGAAGGTGAATTCTCAGAAGGTGTTAACATGGCTGCCGTACAAGGTTGACCTGCTGTCTTTTGTGTAAATAATAACCAATGAGCTATTTCAACACCTAATTCAGAAGAAACGATTAGTAAAACAATTGCTGCTAAAGCACATGCTTTCGGTTGTGCTGGTATTAGAGTAGATGGTAACGACTTATTAGCATCTTATGAAGCTGTTAAAGAAGCAATTGAATATGCTAGAAAAGAAAGCAAACCAGTTATTGTTGAGTTTGTAACTTGAAGACAAGGTCCTCATACAACTAGTGATAACCCTAGATTATATAGAACCGAAGCAGAAGAAAAAGAACACGAAAAATGAGAACCAATGCACAGAATTGAAAACTATCTTAAAGATAGAAAATTAATTACTGATGCACAAATTAAAAAACTTTGAGAAGACTCATTAGCTACTGTTAAAGCAACATATGAAGAATCATTAAAAACAATTAATACAAAACTTGAAGATATTTTTGATTACACATATGCTGAACTCGATGATGACTTAAAAGAACAAAAAGCAGAAGCTATCAAACACTGATCATCAGTTAAAGGAGGCAACTAATGTCTGAAAAAATTACAGTTAATAACATTCAAGCTATTAATAACGCTTTAGACTTAGCTATGGGTGCAGATAGTCGTGTTGTATCATATGGTCAAGATGCTGGGGTTGAAGGTGGTGTATTCCGTGCTACCGAAGGCTTACAAAAGAAATATGGTAAACACCGTGCTTGAGATGCTCCTATTAGTGAAGCAGCAATTGCTGGTTCAGCAGTTGGTGCAGCATTAGCTGGTTTAAGACCTGTTGCTGAAATTCAATTCCAAGGTTTCTCATATCCAGCTATGCAACAAGTATTTACACATGCTGCTCGTTGAAGAAATAGAACTAGAGGTCGTTTCACGGTACCTATGGTATTAAGAATGCCTATGGGTGGTGGTATTAAAGCTATGGAACACCACTCAGAAGCTATCGAAGCTATTTATGCTCATGTGCCTGGAGTTAAAGTAGTTATGCCTGCTTTCCCATATGATGCTAAAGGTTTATTGCTAGCTGCAATTAATGATCCAGACCCTGTTATTTTCTTAGAAAACAAGAAAATTTACCGTGCTGGTAAACAAGAAATTCCAGCTGAAGCTTACACAGTAGAAATTGGTAAAGCTAACATCGTTAAAGAAGGAAAAGACTTAACATTAGTAACTTATGGAGCACAAGTGTTTGATTCAATTAGTGCTATAAAACAATATGAATCGGCAAATCCAAATGTTTCAATTGAGTTAATTGACTTACGTACAATTAAACCAATGGATACTAAAACAATTATTGAAAGTGTTAAGAAAACTGGTAGATTATTAGTAGTTCATGAAGCTGTTAAATCATTCTCTGTCTCATCTGAAATTATGGCGAGAGTAAATGAAAAAGCTTTTGAATACTTAAAAGCACCTATGACACGTTGCACAGGTTATGACGTAACAGTGCCTCTTGCAAAAGGTGAAGCATGACAATGCATTAACGATAAAAAAGTACTTGACAAAATTACTGAAGTAATGTCATTTAAATTTTAGGAGGGATAATGAGTATTAAATCAACACCAATCGCTAGAGCGATGGCTGCGAAAATGGGTATCGATATTAATCTTGTTAAAGGTACTGGTATCGATGGACGTATTTTAATTGAAGATATTAAAAACTATCAACCAAATCAAGCAGCGACTAGTGCTCCTAGTCAAGTGGCAGCTCCAGTTGTAAATAATGAAGCTCATAGCGAAGCAATTACTCCAATTAGAAAAGCTATTGCGAAAGCAATGACTAACTCATGAGACAATGTTGCTTATACAAATTTAGTTCATAAAATCGATATGAGTACTTTATGAGAATCAAGAAGCAAAATAAAAGACATCATTCTTAAAAATGAAAATGTAAAAATCACATTCTTACCTTATATTATTAAAGCTAGTGCAGTAGCACTTAATAGCTATCCAAAATTTAGTGCTAAATATAATGAAGCGAGCCAAACTTTAGACTACCCCGGTGTAGCTAACATTGGAATTGCTATTGATACTGAAGCTGGTTTAATGACTGCTGTAATTAATAATGCTGATAAATTAAGCATTGTTGAAATTGCTAAAGAAGTTACAAGACTAGCTAATGCCGCTAGAACAAAAACATTAAAACCAAATGAAACAAAAGGAGCAGGTTTTACAATCACTAACTATGGTTCAGTCGGATCATTATGAGGTGTACCTGTAATTAACTACCCAGAATTAGCAATTGGTGGTGTCGGAGCAATCATTGACGAACCAGTTGTAAAAAATAACCAAGTTGTTCCAGGTAAAGTTATGTACTTAACAGTTGCTGCTGACCACCGTTGAATTGATGGTGCAGAAATTGGAAGATTTGCAACAAAAATCAAAGAATTATTAGAAAATCCAGAATTGTTAGGAGTTTATTAATATGTATAAATTTAAATTTGCAGATATTGGTGAAGGACTTCACGAAGGAACAGTTGGTGATGTTTTTGTAAAAGAAGGCATGAAAATTAATGAAGGCGATTCACTTTTCAGTGTTGAAACTGATAAAGTAGCTTCAGATATTCCTAGCCCAGTTAGTGGAGTTGTTAAAACAGTTAGAATTAAAAAAGGTGATGTTATCCATGTAGGTGATAACGTTATTGATATTGATGATGGTTCAGGAGATTCAGCTAGTGAAAGCAGTGCAAAACCTGAAACTAAAGAAAAACCAAATGCTGGTGGATTAGTTGACTATTCATTTAAATTTGCAGATATCGGTGAAGGTTTACACGAAGGAACTGTAGGCGATGTTTATGTAAAAGTAAATGATGAAGTTAAAGAAGGTGATTCTCTTTTCAGTGTTGAAACTGATAAAGTAGCTTCAGATATTCCTGGCCCAGTTAGTGGAAAAATTAAAGAAATTAAACTTGAAAAAGGTAAAGTTATTCATGTTGGTGATGAAATATTTATCATTACAACAGCCAACGCCCCAAGTGCTAGCGCTGCTAGTTCAGTTAAAAAAGAAGAAGAAAAATGCCTTGTTGGAGATGCTCCAAACTCAAGCGATTTAATTAATCTTAATTTTGCTAATAGCTCTACAAAACAACCAGAAACACCAAAACAAGAAGTTCTAAAATCATCAAATGGAACATCATTTGTTGATGAAGATAAACCACTTTCAAATGTAAAAATTGATGACGAATTTGACGCTATTGTTGTAGGTAGTGGTCCTGGTGGATACTTGGCTGCTGAAGAAGCTGGTAAATCAGGATTAAAAACTTTAATCGTTGAAAAAGAATTCTGAGGTGGTGTTTGCTTAAATATTGGATGTATTCCAACTAAAGCAATGCTTAAATCAACTGAAATTATTGAAGATGTATTGCACGCTAGTGAATATGGTCTTGTTGGAAACTTTAGCGATCTTAAATTAGATAAAAATAAAACATGAATTAAAATGCATGAAAGAAAAGCTAAAGTTGTTGAACAAATTTCAGGTAGCGTAAGAACATTAATGCTTAGTTCAAAATGCAAAATTGAAGAAGGTAAAGCAGAATTTCTTAACGCTCACACAATTAAAGTTAATGGCAAAGTATACACATGTAAAAACATGATTATAGCTACTGGTAGCCACTCACGTAAACTTAAAAGTATTGAAGGTTTTGAAGAAGGATTCAAAAAAGGAAAAATCATTACTTCTCGTGAAGCAATTAACTATGACAAGAAACTTCCAAAATCAATGGTAATCATTGGCGCTGGAGTTATCGGTGTAGAATTTGCTCAAGTTTATGCTACAGCTGGTACCAAAATTACAATTTTACAAAAAGATAACCAAATATTATCTGGTGTAGATAAAGATGTATCAACAGAATTATCAAAACACTTAGCAAAACTTGGTGTAGAAATTATTTACGATGCTTCAACCACTAAATATAATGAAAAAGAAGGCTTAACTTACCTTAAAGATGGTAAAGAAAACAAAATTAAAGCAGATCTTTACTTAGTTGCAGTTGGTAGAACACCTGCTACTGAAGATATTCAAAATATCAACCTTAAATTTGATCAATGAAATGGTGTTATTGTAGATGAACACATGAGAACCAATATTAAGAATGTTTATGCTATTGGTGATGTTACAGGTCAAAACTTATTAGCACACGTGGCTTATGGTCATGCACTTGTAGCAGTTGCAGATATTTTAAACCATGAAAATATTGTATATAAGAAAACAAAACCAGTCCCAGCATGTATTTACACAACACCTGAAATTGCATTTGTTGGTCTTACAGAAGAACAAGCTAAAGCTAAAGGACACAATTGCTTCACTTCAAAATATGCATTTGCTTATTTAGGAAAAGCTATTGCTGCAAAACAAACAGATGGCTTTATTAAATTAATCGTTGATAGAGAATATGGTCAAATCTTAGGTGCTTATATTATTGGTCCAAATGCTACTGATTACATCGCTGAAATCATTTTAGCTATGGAACAAGAAGTATCAGTTAAAGAATTAACTTACACAATTCACCCACACCCAACATTTAGCGAAATTGTTTGAGAAGCAGCTAGAAGTGTGGCTTTAAAACTTGAATTAGAAAGCAAGAAAAAATAATAATCTAATTATCATTAAAGCATAAGATGTAACAGTCTTATGTTTTATTTATTGCGCTGTTTAATAGGTTAATAATTCAAATAGCAGCCATAATTAAAGCACAAAAAAATGATGCCTTATTAAGCATCAAAATTTTCTTATTTTTTAATTTGAGTAAGCAATTTATTATATTGTGCTAATGCTTGGTCATATGTGATTTCAAGTTTATAATCGAGCATTAAATCATCATAATCTTGAACTGTTCAGTAATATAAAATTGCTGGGTTTGGCATTGTGGTTGCTGTAAATTCTTTTGTTAATTTAGTATTAGCAAATTTTCATTTAATACTCTTTAAAGGTTTAAGATTTTTATTAATTGGTTTAAGTCTTTTATATATTACAAATGTTCTTTCGGTTTTGAAAATATCTGGTCCTAAATCTGTAACTTCTTTAGGTACATAAAATTCAAATTCATCATTTCTTCTTTTTCAAATTTTAGCTCTTTCAATTCCTGAAATAGCTAAAACTCAGTGGATGAAGGTCATAATGCATTCTAAACCAACGATTGATTCAAAAATAATTCAATAAACAAATAAATAATTTTTCTTATCAGTTAGTCACATATCATATGACTTAATTGAGAGACAAACTCCAACTGTGAAAAAGGCAACTAAAAGTAAGTTCACTACAGTTGATAAAATTAAATATGATTTTAAGTTATCGCCTAAGATATCAAAAACTGTATCTTCAACTTTATATTTATTTCTAATGTAATATTTTGAAACAAAGTTTGACTTGTAAATTGCGTGTTTACCTTCAGGTAACATAAAACCTAAAATAATGTCGATAATTATGATTGCTATGAAAAACAATAAAAATGTAACAATCATTCCACCTTGAGCTGAATTGTCAGGAGTTGGAGTTTGTGGTGTTGTACTAGTAGCAGCGGCTGCGTAAAGCATTAGTCCTCCTTAATAATTTCAATATTGTGTGCTTTTGAAAATTCTATATATTCACTATATAAATCATCATAAGTATAGAAAAGATTATTTAGTGTAGTTGTATCATAAGCTAAGATAATTGAGTAATACATAATTTCAGGCAAATTCTTAGCTTTTTTATCTATAGCCCTAAGTAATCTTTTGTTATTAAATTCCATACCTTTGTTATTTGATTCAGGATCAAAGAAAATAAGTTTTGTCTTTTTGGTAAAGTAGTTGCTTTTGTCTAATTTATCTGTTTTACAAGTATAATGGTGAAATGTAGCATTTTCAACCATTCATTGTTGCAAACCTTTTTTAACTTTATTAGTTATTAAAATACCATAGATATATAAACTACCTGGAACTAATAAAGCAAAGAAGGTTGTAATGATACAAAACATTTTGTCATTATAGTTAGCATTAGAATCTAAAATAATATTAATTGAGAAAAATAAGCTAGTTATAAATAAAGCAAATAAAACTATTAGGAATGTTAAAAAGGTAATTTGAACATTAAAAATCTTTTTAACAATCATTCTGAAAAAGCTTTGCTTTACACGAATTTTATTTTCAAGAAAATACGTTCTACTTACTTTAGATTTATTGATCAATTCAGGGATATTAAATCCATAAAAGAAAGCAATAAATAAAGGTAATAAGAAGATACTATATGCTATAAATGCATAAACTGTTTCCTTCATAAATCCTCCATATTAAATATATAGATAAAGTATATAAGAATATGAAATTTATTTTATTATTTTCCTAAAATAGAATTAATGTGTGAAGTGAACTTCAAAAATACGATACTTATAATAACTTCAAAAATAACGAATTTTTAACTTTTTGGTATCTTTATTTATGCTATGAAAAAAATTGAAAAAATAAATTGTTCTGAATTATGAACTTAGAAATGAGTACAGATTAGAATTTATAGCAAAAAATATGAATAAATCCATCACTTGAATTAGTAAATATTTGCAAATTAATTGGCATACAGCAAAGAAACTTAGAGATAAAGTGTTAAACAATTGCTTAATTATTTCTCATAAAAATAAAGGTAATCAACACCATAGAAAAATTAGCACTAATAGGATTGATGAGTTGATTAATGAATATCTCACTTTTATTGATGATGTATATAATTGAAAATGCGATTGTTCTGTTTCATTAATATTTTTTTATGATTATTGCTTAAAAGATTTTGACAAGAACAATATGACTTATAAATCATTCATAAAGAATCTGGTTGCTAAGGGTTTTTATTCAAAAAATATGACCAAGAAAACAAAGAAAAAAGCAAGAGAAAATTTAAGAAAACTTAAAGAAAATAATGGAGATGTAATAGCAATAAAAAGATTAATTAAATATAATGAAACTATGGAAACGACAATGTTTAAAGCAAGAAAATGTAGAGATAATAACCTTGATTTTGGTGAAATAGTTGAACTTGATGCTTGTGAACATCGTTAAATGAATGGCGAAAAATCTCATATTTATGTAGCTGTAGATTCATCAACTTCAAGAGTTTTAGCAGTACATATTGAACAAGAAGAGACTAATCTAGGCTATATGAAATTATTGGAAGATTTATTTAGAAATTATGGTAAACCAAAAATAATTAGAACTGATAAAAGAAGAACTTTTTGAGGTACTGATTATTCGGATACGCCTTTAAAACAGTATTTAAATTCAAAAGGTATAGAACTCCAAAGCTCTAGTATTGCCATTTTTAAACCTCATGTTGAAAGAGCAAATAATTCTCTACAACAATTCTTACCTCCATATTTACATTTAAAGAAAATAAAAACATTTGAAGATTTTATTCACAATAAAGAAGAAATCATTCAAGCTTATAATAAAAGAAATAAAAAAGATTATGAGCACAAGAAAAATATATTTTCTAAAATGGATGAAAGTCAATGTAGTGTCTACTTAACAATAAAAAGAAAGATATACGCATCAACTGTACAATTTCAAAATAAGTTTTATGTTGCTGTTAATGAAGAAAACAAAAGGCAATTTATTTCGCCTGATGACGATGCTGCATTTATTATTAAAAGTGATGGAAGTTTATGTTTCTTAATAAACCAAAAAGAATACAAAACTGAAATTTTAAAAGACAAGGAGCTAAATGATTTTCAGCAATTTTGTATTCACTTTAAATTTGATTCTAGTCAGTCATATTCGAAAGAAATATATCAATGATCTAAAAGAGGCTATTCTTTTTATAGAATGCTTGATGACTTAGTTTTTAAGCTTAAAGAAGCTTTAATTAAGTTTGATCCAGATGATGAAACATTAAAGAATATTGTTGTTCAAAACGATGAAATTCTAGAGTTTTTCCATAAATGACTTTTAGAAATAGAATCAAAAAATCTCGACGTCATTTAAACGCAAAGATTTTAAAATTTTAAAACTATAATCTACCCAAGATGATTATAGTTTTTTTCTTTTAAAAAAGAAGAATTTTAATGTTTTTCCAATAATTAATTTGATTTAAAAAAATCGTTATTTTCCCGAGTTTCCAACTTTTACAATGTAATTTTTAACAACTCATCTGTTTGATGAGCTGTTTTTAATAATTTAAAATTTTAATTCATTTAAAATTCTTAAATATGTTTGATAATCTTGAATTGCTTGATTATTGTTGTCGTTAATAATATATTCTTCACTTTCAATTTTTCCATCAATAATCTTGCATGTTTTGATTGTTTCTTTTATTACATCTTGTAATTTTTTGATTGTGATTTTTTCATCTACAACACCGAGTTCTTTCAAACCTTTGTTTAAATAATAAATAACAAAATTTAATAAAACAAGAGATAAGAAGCAAAGTACGAAATGACCTTCAATATGCTTTTCACTTCATACATAAATAGGTCTTACAGCTAAAGCACTTTTTAAAGCTCTAAAGTTTGATTCTATTTGTCATTGTTTTGAATATAAATTCACAATTTCTTCAGGTGATAAATCAAATCTAGAGGTTTCATAAGCATAATATCCGTCAAACTTTTCATCTTCGATAATTTTGTCATAGTTAAGTTTGTAATAACCTTTACCACCAACTTTTTCGAAGAATTTAAACTTCTTTTGACCGAACATTACTTGATCATGAACTAGTCCGTCTTTATCTTGTCTTTTAATAAAATTATCGATTAAAATTTGTCTATCATTTTTATCTTTTAATGCTCTTTTTTTACTATATGTTACTACCAATCTTCTCTTGTGTCCGTTTGCTCTTCTATTCTTTCAAAACGAATAAAAAGTAGTTTCTTTATATTTAAAATTATTGTCTCCAAAATAGCCGGATTCATCTATTGCAAAGGTCTTTCGGTCATTTGAAGCCGCTTTTAATCTATAAGATAAAATGTAATCAATATCGTTATCTTCTAAGAATCTTATGTTTCTATTTGTACTCATTCCTCTATCAGCAATGAGTGTTACTTTGTTTAATTCATATTGTGATTTTATATTGAAAATAAAATTAATAAATGTTGATGCATCAGCAGTGTTCCCTTTGAATAATTTATAGTGAATTGGAATGCCGTTTTCATCTGTTGCTAAACCTAAAAAATTTGAATCTTCTTTGAATTTTCCCTCTTTAGAATAACCTGGATATCTCAATCCTTCTCTTACAAAACTTTCAAAATATACCGTTGAAGAGTCGTATCAAATAATATCTATTTTTCTATTTTTATCTTTGATCAATGTATCGTTAACACTCTTTAAAATGTTATTTTTATTTTCAGCTAAATAGTCTAAAGTATTATAAAATGTCGTCTTTTCAACTTCTAAATTTATATTGAATTTGTCTTTATTTTTAAAGGATGAAAGCATGCTACCCGGATTTACAATTCTATTTGAAATCATATATTTTAATAAATCATTTAAATACTTGGATTTTGATACTTTAGCATCTTTAAAAGGATTTAATTTTTCTAAGAAACTGTATAACAAATCATATCCATAATTGAACTGTTTTGTTTCAATTTTAACCTTGCTTATATCTAACTCTAATTGTCTAATTATCATATTTCTATCTCAATCAGTATTGTAGTTTTGAGATAGTTTTTTAATTTTTTCTACTGGATCAGAACAATATTTTTCTCATTTTTCAACTGTACCGATACCGATAGATTTCTTATAACCTTTGCCAAATCCTCCTGAAAGTGCTAAAGATAAGTAAGTAGAGTTCTTATTTTTTCTTGAAATTAATAGTCATTTGTCTTTTTTCATATCTTTATTATACCACAAATTACAATGTAATTATGTAAAAAAATAACTTTTTTTATTTATATATAAATAACACTGAAAAAAGTAATAAAAAAGAGCTCCAACTTGGAAACTCAGGAGTTTTTAAGCTTAAAGAAGCTTTAATTAAGTTTGATCCAGATGATGAAACATTAAAGAATATTGTTGTTCAAAACGATGAAATTCTAGAGTTTTTCCATAAATGACTTTTAGAAATAGAATCAAAAAATCTCGACGTCATTTAAACGCAAAGATTTTAAAATTTTAAAACTATAATCTACCCAAGATGATTATAGTTTTTTTCTTTTAAAAAAGAAGAATTTTAATGTTTTTCCAATAATTAATTTGATTTAAAAAAATCGTTATTTTTGAAGTTCAGTTCACAAAATTTATTTTATTATTTTCCTAAAATAGAATTAATGGTTTCTTTAGTAGGATTTTTAACTAAAAAAGTTCCAGCTACACAAGCATCAGCGCCTGCTTTAAAGCATAATGGACCAGTTTCATTATTAATTCCACCATCAACTTGAATTAAGTATTCATATTGGTTTAAATCTCTTAATCTTTTAAGTTCTTTAATTTTGTCTAAAGCAATAGGCATAAATTTTTGACCACCTTTGCCTGGTTCAACTGACATAACTAAAACTAATGATAAATATGGTAATAAATCTTCAATTTCACTAACTGGAGTAGCAGGTTTAATTGCTAAACCTAATTTAAAATCATGTTGATTTTTCTTTAAAAATTGTTTAATTTTGTTATGAGTTTCAGCTTCATAGTGGAATGTTACAAAATCAACTATTTTTGCATATTCAGCGATAACTTCAAGTGGATTTTCGATCATTAAATGAGCATCTTTTAAGTGTTTTTTACCATTATTTTTAATGTTTTCAATTTCAGCATATTCAATAGCTGTATTAGGCACAAATTCACCATCCATAACATCATAATGAATTCATTTAATACCTTCATCAATTAAAGTATTAGCCATGTTTAACCTTTCATCTTTTTCGACGTTTAATAATGAGGGTGTTACATATTTATTCATCTTTAATCTCCTTTAAAATTTTTAAATAATTTAAATATCTAAATTCAGGTATCAAATTATTTTTTATTGCTAATTTCACATTGCAAAAATCTTCATGTTCATTACAATGCAAACAAGTTTTGAATTTACATAATTTAGCTAGTTCAGCAAATTGTTTATATGACCTAGAAATTTCACTTTTAGTAAAATGAATATCTAAACTTGAAAAGCCTGGCGTATCAATTAATTCACCATTAAGCGCCTTAACAATTTGTACAATTCTAGTGGTATGCTTACCACGATTAGCATTTTTAGAAATGCTTTGCGTCTCGTAATCACTATTAGTTATTTTGTTTACGATAGTAGTTTTTCCAACACCACTTTGACCCATTAAAACATTAGTTTTGTTAGCAAAAACTGGTGCTATATTTTTTACTCATTCATCTGTTTTATAGGATATTTCATAAACTTCATAGCCTAATTTTTCATACTGCTTTTTATATTCATTTGCTTCATTAGGATCTAAATCACATTTAGATAGAAACAAGATTGGAGTTAAGTTATTGGCTTCAATAAAAGCCATATATTTATCAACTAAATAAGTTGAAAAATTTGGTTCTTTAATTGACATTACAATAATGACATAATCAATATTAGCAACCTTAGGTCTTATTAAAGAATTCTTGCGAGGCAATATTTCACTAATATGTTTATTTTCATCAAATATAACATTATCACCAACTAAAGGTTTAATTTTGTTGTGTCTTAAAACACCAGCAGCTGGCAAAATATGCATTTTATCTGCTTTGTCGCAAATATAATATTTACCAGCATTAATTGAATATATTTTACCTTCCAACTTAACCTCTCATTAAACCAAAAACAAGTCCAATTGCGATAGCAATAATTGCAACAATAACTACAATCATAGCAATCAAAAATTGCTTACTATTAACAATTTCAGAAGCTGTTTTCTTAGGTTTAATTCTTCTCACATTAAGCGGCTTTTCATAAACTCTTTTATTTGTGAAAACCGTTCTTAAGTCTTCACGCATAGCTCAAGCTGAACTATAACGCTTATATGGATCTTTAGCAGTTGCTTTAATAATTACATTTTCTAAAGCTTGTGGAGCATTAATGTATTCAGTCAAACGAGGCATTTGTGAATGTTTTTGTTTTTTAATTGTGTCGTTTACATTATTACCTTGAATTGGGTATTCACCAACTAAGAGTTCATAAAGCAAAATACCTAATGAATAAATATCAGTTCTTTCATTTGGCTCATTATTTGAAACACATAATTCAGGTGCCATGTAATAAACTGAACCAACAATTTTGGCTGTTTGAGTAAATCTTTGGCTATCAGGAGCTAAAGATAAACCAAAGTCAAGCAATTTAATATTTCTATCTTTTGTGATAATGATATTGTTACTTTTAATATCACGGTGAATGATTTTATTAACATGCAATTCATGTACCGCTTCACAAATTTGCATTAAATAATTAACCGCATCACGAGGTAAAATTTTTCCGTCTCTTTTAATTTGATCTCTTAAGTTTGTTCCTTCAACAAATTCCATTACTAAGTATTGTTCATCTTCACCAAAATATGAATCGATATATTTTGGATAAAATTTGGAATTAATACGCTTCATAATGTCAATTTCTTGTTTGAATCTTTTAAGTGAGCTTTCTTTTTCACCAGCATGTTCACCTGGTTCAAAATATTTAAGAGCATAATAAGTTTTTATAGGTGAATTATCTTTTAATAATTCAACTTGATAAACTTTTGAAAATCCACCTGAGCCAACACATCTTACAACACGGTACTTTTTAAAAACTTTACTCGTTGGTTTCATGTTCATTTTTACCTCCACAATGGTTCGTTATCTAAAACAACAATTCCACAACTTGAATTATCGGTTGAGTGATTATCCAAAGCGCATAAAACAAGTTCTTCAGTTAGTTTTTGAGCACTTTTCGCTTGTCTTAATCTTTGTTCCATTTCTGGTTTATCTATAAAATCGTGTACGCCATCACTAGTTACTATTAGAGAATAGACGCTTTTATAATCATTAGGCATAATCGTTGTAACTGCTATCTTCAATTTTTTATCAGGACCTAAAGCACTTGTTAAAGCTGCTTGGTTGCGATGTTTCCTAGCTTCTAATTCTGGAACTCCTTGTGCAATTAATTGATTTAAGTAATTATGGTCAGTAGTTACTTGAATCAACTCACCGGATGTTGTTAAAGCATAAGTTCTTGAATCACCAATATTGAAAACTATAATGTAATTTTCTTTATGATTGATTAAAGCTCCTGTAACTGTAGTTCCCATATCTAGTTTAGCTTCATCACGGTCACTAAGTCTTGTCATTTCATTTTTTGCTAGTAAAATAGTGTTTTTAAATCATTCTATATAAGGTTTTACATCTAAAGGTTGGCTATGTTTAGGGAAACTCTTTTTAAATTCTTTATCAAAAGTACTGATTGTAGTGCTTGAAGCAATTCCACCTCCATAGTGACCGCCCATACCATCGCATAAGAGCAAGAAAACAAAATCATCATTAGCAAAAATTGCTAATGCATCTTGATTTTCTAATCTAACTCTACCTACATCTGATGTTTTTCCAAAATCCATTATTTTTTCTCGATTTCATTAATTATAATTTCTTTTATTTCGCGTGCTGCACGTTCTGGATCGTCATTGACGATATGATATTTAAATAAGTCTTTTTCTTTTAATTCTTGAATAGCTTTTATTAAGCGTTTTTGAATAGCTTCCTCATTTTCTGTATTACGTTTGATAATGCGTTCTTGCAAATCTTTAATAGTTGGAGGCAAAATAAACAACGTGATTAATTGATAATCATGTTTTTTAGCTTCTTTTTCTAAAATTTGTTTTGCACCATTAGTTTCTATTTCTAAAAATGGAATTCTATTCATCGCATGAATGCGATCTATTTCTTCGTATAAGGTACCATAGTAATTGTCAAAGTGAAAACTATATTCTAAAAATTTATTTTCTTTAATTTTTTCTAAAAAGTCTTCCTTATTTATAAAGAAATAATGTACGCCATCAATTTCACCAACTCTAGGCTTTCTAGTTGTTGCTGAGCATGATAGTTGTAATCTTAATTCCTCGTCACTAAATAAAAACTTTTCAATAGTTCCTTTTCCAACACCACTTGGTCCTGCGAAGATAATAATTGGTTTCTTAGTAAAATCTATATTCATATTAAATATTATTATATATTAAGTTATAAACTAAAATAATAGATTTATTAAAATGTGCTCTTAAAAATGGGTTAGTAATTTATTTTAAATTTACTAATTCTTTAAGTTTTTTACTTATAAGTAAAAGTTCATAAATCTAGCTTTTATGTTTATCCTTTATTTATAGTGCTTTTTGACATTTTATACTCAAAATGCGACTAAATAATTAGAAACAATTAAAGCACACTTATAAATGAAATAATTATTGAAAAATATTTCATATTTTTTCTAAAAAACATTTTTGATGAATACTAGACGCATATATAATTATTAATATGAAAATACCTGTAATAATTGATTTTGAAGCAGTTTCAAATCCATTTAAAACATATCTCGGTTTAGGCAAAGCTAAGGACTCTGAACTATTTTTTTGCTATTCAATTGCTTTCAAAACTAAAGAAGGTACAGGTGGATGAACTAAACATTTTTATATTCCTCAAATTAGTTGAATTAATAATCCTTTACATTTAGGAAGAATGATTTTGAAAGATATTTTTCGCTATATAAAAAATAAAATTGGAGCAAAGTCATGAAAAGAAATTAATAATAATATTCAATTTTATGGTTGAAATCCTGAACTAGAAAATCATTTTTTTGAATCTTTTGATGAAACCAAAAATTTAATTAAAGTTAAAAACGTATATAGTCACGATGAACTTATTTCACTTGATAAGTTATTTGATCATTCTTCTTTCGACAAATCATTTTTTCAAACTAAAGTTAACTTTTTAAAAAGCAAAAATTTATATGATAAAAATTCATGAAGGCAGCAAAATGGTTTTACAGCAGCAGAATATGGCTATTTCTATATTTATCATCATCGTAAAATAAATGCTCGTTCAGTTAGAGATTATTATAAGTACTCAAAAAATTTAGAAGAAGGTACATTAAAAAATGAACTTTCAGAATATTCAAAATATGATGTTATCAAAGCCTCTTTTATTTACGATCATATAAATGAATTTCAAACTTTTCTTGCAGATTATAAAGTTGTTAAACAAAAATTGAAAAAAGAATTAGGAGATTATAGAGCATCAATTCATCTTAAGGAATATCGTAATCTTTACAGTGTCATGAAACTCTTTTTTAAAAATAATCCATATTCCAACAAAGATAAATATAGTTTAGAAGAATGCTATCAATTAATCCAAGAACATGTTAAAGATAAGGAACAACCTTTAAAAGAATACATGGACTTTTTAACAAATAACCCTATAAAAAAACTAAATTGTAAAAATATGACTTATGAGGAATTAAAAAATAAAATCATTGAAGCTCAACAATTATGAACTAATAAATGTACTGAAATCCAAAATGTTAGAAGGCAAATTATTCGATCATTTTATACTAAATATATTGATAAAAAATAAATCAAATTACTTCTTTAAATATGATTTAAAACGCAATGTGTTTTGATTATTAGTCAAAAGGATTTGCGTTTTTCTTTATTTCAATGTTTTATTAAAACTAATTAAAAAGATATACCTTATATAGATATATCTTAATTTTTATGTGTAAATTTATGATTAGGAACAAATAGTTTATTATTAAACTTTTTTTGTACTCAATATATGTACAATGAATTAATCCATAGCTTTTTGTTCTTCTTTTGGTTTTTGAGCAGGGAATACTAAAGCAAGAATTCCTAAAATAAGTACAGCAGCCATAAGCGAAACAATTACAACAGGAGCGTATCCCATAAAATTGAGTGTTTTGTCGTTGTTGAATCAGCCGTTCATTCAAACAGGAACAGCACAAATATACAATGCTAATATAGCCGACGCACTGAGTGATACCAATAATAAAAGAACACCAATAATAATTTGCATTACTTTTTGTGATGAAAATTGTCTAACTGCTATAATGAACATGTTTATAAAAAATACTATAAAACAAATCACTAGAATTATAAAGCAAATCATACCAAATGTTATAGTGGCTTTTGTACCGACTGTTTCACTGCTTTCATATACTTCTTTAAAAAATTCAGGGTAATAATCTGAAGCTGGAATGCCAAGTTTATTGTTTGCTGCAAACAGAATAAAAATACCAAGAAAACCTGTCATAAACTTAAGAGAAAATCCTTCTATGTTTTTAACTTTATCAGAAAGATAGTTTGAATCTTTAGCAAGTAGTGCAAGCGCTGGAATAAAAATTAAAGTGATTAAAACTAAAAGTACAATTGTACCAGCGATTTTTGGTTTAGGTGATTTTTTCATAGTCCTCCTTTATGAATATATAAAATATTATAACCTTTTTCAAGATATTTTTAGAGAAGAAAAGACAATATCGATAGAACATAAATTTTAATTTTAAAAATCTAATTTTATAAAAAATATAAAAATGCAAAAAGACTAATATACCTTTAAAAAAGGCAAAAAAGAAAAAAGAGCGCGTGCTCCTTTTCTTATGGTGTATTTAAACATATGGTGGAGATGTCGGGAGTCGAACCCGAGTCCACACACCAAACTTTATTATGGCTTTTTATAGTTTAGTTAATTTTTAAATAAGTAATGCAATTAGAAAACTAACAAAAACTTTTACACTACTAAGCCTGAATGTCCTCTATTTATCGGCTTTGTCATAGAGTAATTCTCGAAACCAACTTAAATAGATGAGAAAGTCTAAATAAGCCACTTGCTGCTATAACTAAGCGAAGGCAAGATTTGATTGTGCACCTGCGTAAGCAAATGCTGGGAGTTCTGTTTGAACTTCTGCTTTTTCGTCTTTTGCGAGTATAAAGCCTAGACGCCTTAAGGTTTGCGGACCACTAACCATAATAAAACTCAATGCATGTCGAAACCATTACACCCCCGAAATGCACAATAATTATAATATAAAGCATAAGCTTTATTATAAAAATCGTATTAATGTTAAAATATTATTAATATGAGTAGAGACAATTTAGATAACAAAAAACCTGTGTTAAATATTAATGACTGTTATTGCGAAGGTATTAACAATGAAGCAACGATCGACATTGATAATATTAAAGTAGCAAAAAGAGAAAGAGTAGGTTTTTTAATAAATGATGATAAGCAATCATTTTTTAATGGTAACTTTTGAAAAATATTACAAAATAATAAATATCAACTTTTAGCTAGCGGTACATCAATTAATAAAAAATACAAGTTTTTAAGAAATAAAAAAGTGCTTAATAATATTGAATTCTTTGAAATTAGTTCAATTAAAAAAGATGAAATTGCATTACCTTTATATTTACAATTTCAAAAAATTAAAGATAAATTCAATGTTAGTGATGCTATTATTCGTGATTTTCAAAGTGTGATAGAAAAATATAATTACACATTAAAAGGCATTATCTTTAAATTAATTAAAGAAAATGAAATTGCTCTATTAGATGAATTTCAAAAGTTTGATAAGTTATTTGGTTCATTAATTAAAAATTGTGAAGAACAATTAATTAATAATAATTATCCAGAGTTTTTAAAATTAATTAATGAAACTAAAGATGAACTTGAAGAATTTGTAATAAATATCTTGCGCAAGACTTTTGATATTTATGCTAGCTTTACTAAAAAGTTTTCAATCCTTTATAAATCAAATAAAGAAAATATTAGTTTCTTTGATTCTTATGAATTATCTTCACTTGAAAAGCAATATGAATTCATGAAAAAAATTAAAAATCCAACAATGATCAACGTTAAAAAAGAATTAATTCTCAGAGATAATTTAAACGGAATTAAGATACTTAATAACTTACTTCAACAAATGAAAAATAATGCTCGCGAAAACATGAAGTATTTAATCTATAAATACAGAAATGCCTATAAAACAGACTTATGTAGAGCAAACTTCTTTGAAAAAGTTACTAATCAATATCAATTTTTAATCAAAAAAGCTCGTTTAGAAAAATACATATATAAGTTCTTAAGATATAACAAAAAATATATGCAATATTTAAGCCAACAAGAAATAAATGACTTAACAACTAACTTAGATTTCGAACTTAAACTTTTCATTAATAATAACTTAAGTTCAATTAGTGTGGCTCACAAAAACTTCTCAATTGCTAAAATTGATAAAGAAATTAATGAAAACTTTGACTTTAATATTGATAACTATATTTCGAGTTCAAACAAAAATGCTGAAAGTGTTAAAGAAAACATAGCATATAACATTAACAACATTAAAGATATTAAGAAGAAACTTTATAAAGTTAAAGATAATATTAACTTTTCAAAAACAATTAATGATCTTGAAATAAAAATTCAAAGAATTAAAAACGAATTTGAATGAAGACAAGAAAACACCAAAAATGCTTTCCTTAATACAATTCAAAAAGATAAAAGAGTGCTTCCAGATTTTAAGAAAATTATGGATGTTAATAGTTCAATTTCTAAAAAAATGAATTATTTGATTTCAATGTCTATTTTTAAAAAATGTAAAATTGGTAAGAAGAAAATACAAGTTATTCCTGAATTAAATAATAGTTATCAAATTATTAAAACTTTGAAATTAATTAATGATTCTTTATCAAACACCATGAAGGAAATTTATGGTCTTAAAGCTTTAATCTTAAATAGACAAATTTCTAAAAAAGACAAAATAATTAAATATTATCTTTTTGCTTCATTTATTGATATTTTCAATAAGTCATCTATTCCGCTTAACAATCTTGTTAAGCCATTTGAACAAGTACCTTATATTAATAAGGTAAAAATGGGCTTTATTTCAAAATTAGTTAAAAGACCTTCATTAGTAATTGTTGAAGATGATATTTTACAAAAAGATATTAACTTAAAACTTGAAATCATCCGGGTTTGCAACGAATTAACAATTATGAATAATATTGGTTTTGTTTTCATAACCGATGAAAAGAAAACAATTACTCCAAAATACTTCGATTATGTTTACATGTTTGTAAATAATAAGGAAGTAGAACATGGAACAGTAGAAAAAGTTATGAAGCATCCTGTTAACCCTTCGGTTAGATATAATCTTGAAAAGAATCATCTTGGAAATATGCCAAGTATTATGGCTGAAGACTATGTTTATACTGAAGAAATTTCAGTTAATGATGACCACTATGTAATCGCTCCATTAAAATATTTCAAAAGATGAACCAAAAACTCTTCAAGCAGCAACAAAATTAAAAACTTGGTTTCAAACGAACGTGATCAAAGAAAAACTATTATTACAAAAATTGATAAATTAATTAATCCTTTCTTAGATTTAGAAGCTTTAATAATTAATTATAAAAAGAATGATAAAAATTTAACTTCAAGTTATAAATTATTAACAGAATATAAAAATTCTTTAAAAAACAAGAACTCACAGATATTAACTGGTGAAAACGACTCGGCTTATTAATGCCTTAGAATAAACGAAATTGCAATACACTTAAATGTATTGCATTTTTCATAATGCGTTATTGAGTAATTAAGCAAAAATTATTTAATTGCTTTGTATAAAGCATCTAAATTATAGAAGTCTTTGTATTCTAAATTAACGTCTACAGGTACACCATTTTGAACTGACTTTTGTCCATATAAAATAGGCTTTTTAGTAACATAGGCAGCATTAGTTGAACTAATAATAAATGTTGTTCCATCAACTAAGACAATAGGCATAATTGCACACATACCACCACTTGATTTTTTACCTACAATTTTGGCTATTTGTTGTTCTTTAACAATAGCGCTTAGTTGATTAGCGGCACTGAAGGTATCAAAACTTGTTAATATACTTCATGATTTGTTTCTAAAAGGTTTTGCATGTTCTGGAATATTTACAGAATAATATAAACTAGAAGCAACATTAGAAAGAGTATCGTAATCTTTTACTGGCACTAATTTATCAGTCATAAAACCGATTGTTTTAATCATAGCAGCAACAGAACCACCACCATTCAATGAAAGGTCTATTACTATATTATTATATTTATTTGGATCTAGTTGTTTTAAAGATTCAGATATGAAAGTATATGTATCATTTTGACTATTTAAGTTCTTGCCTGGACCTACTATAAATTGATCAAATTTTATTACAGCCATATCTTTATAAGTTCTTAAAGATTGTTTATCATTTGAACCTGTTGCATTTTTATAATAAGCTTCAAGCGTATCATGTGTATCATAATATTTCTCCGACACTATGCTGTATCTCATAGAATCATTCGATGGAGTGTTAAATCTAAAACTTTCAGGATTATAGAAAGATAAATTATTTACTCAACTATGTAATTCATCTAAATCACGATAAATAAAATCAGTATAACCTTTATTGTTATCGCTCACTGACTCAGAAAGGATATTATTATAAATATCCTTGCGTTTTTCTTTGAAGTAATCCTCAAACGATTCATTTATTTCTTTATATTTTTTTAAACCATAATAATAGTCGAACGAAAAACACATGTGATTAAAAACATCTTTTCTATATTCTTTTGTTGGTGTTTTATTTGCATATAGTGAATTAGCAAATGATGAATAAAGACTAGAATTTTTTTCATTAATATATCATTCACATCCAATAACTTCTTTACCATTGCAATATAAACTGTAAAAATTAGGTGAGCAAAACATTGTGTTAAAAACAGCTAAAGGTAAAAGAATTTTGTTTTCAAAATACAAAATATCTAAATCATAATCGTCTAAATCAAATTCAACACCTTTTCTTTTTGAATAATTTTGAATATTGTATGCTTCTAAGTTTATATTTTTTGCATAGTTTGTTACTGTAGGTTCATTCACAAAATTAAAAAAGCTTAGATCATTAACATATATTTCGTCCTTTTTATGATCAATTTTCATAACAGTTCCATTGTTAAATAATTCTAACTTTCTAGTAAAAAAATTTTTGTGAGTATAATAAATCATATTGCTTTTCAAAAACCCATCTAATTTGTCTATCATTTCAATTACATCAACATATGGTAAATCACTACCATTTTTATAATAAACTGAAATTTGTTGATTTTCAACTTCATATTCTTTGCCATAATGCTTAAATGGCATTTTTGTTTGGCTGATATTTTTATCTTCTTCTCCTAGAATTGAACAAGACATTGAAAGTAATGGCAATGCTATTGCACTTGAAACTAATGAAATATTTTTTATTAACTTATTTATCTTCATACTTAAATTATAATATACAAAAAATATAAGTAAAGCCCTTAGTAATCGATAAGGAATACAACCCCATAGTAAAATATAACGCCGTACAATTTACTAAAACACTTATTAAACAGTTGTTTTAGAAAATTTTAGAGCAAAATTATAGCATTCTAAAAATTAAAAATCCAATTAATTGAATTATTCAATAATATAAAAAATGTGATGTGTAATACACACCACATGCAAAGTTTAAATTATGTTAATTTAATTCAAACTCTTTTATTTAAGATGAGAGTATAAAGCTTTTAAATTATAAAAATCTTTATAATCAAATTCATAGTCAACTGCTACACCACCTTCGATTGAATTAGGTCCAATGATTTCTGGTTTGTCTGTTACGTATCCAGCAAGATTTGAACTAATTACAAAAGTTGTTCCATCAGCTAAAACAATAGGCATAATTGCGCACATGCCACCACCAGATTTTTTACCAATAATTTTTGCATAATTCTTTTCTTTAGCAATTGCTGCTAATTGATTTGCTGCACTAAAAGTTCCTTTACTTGTTAATACATATCAGTTTTTATTTCTAAAGACTTCTAGTTCTTTAGGAATACCTACTGAATATTCTGCAATATATGATGTTTTAGCTAAAGTATCATAATCTCTTGTTTCAATGTTGTCTTTAGTCATAAAACCTAATGTTTTAATCATTGCAGAAACTGATCCACCACCATTTAATGAAAGATCAAGTACTATTTTGTTAATTTTTGAGGAGTCTAAAGTTTTGAGGCATTCAGCTATGAATGTATAAGTATCGTCTTCAACATTTAAATTGCTTTCATCTCCTTCATTGAATTCATCAAAGGTAATTACTGCCATATCATTATATACTCTTAATGGAGTTGCATCATCTTTAGTAGGAAATGACTTAATAAATAAGTTTTCAAGTTTTCCTCTTAGTTCATCAGAAGCTATAGCTTCTTTTCCATCCTCATAATAATCAGCATCAAACACGTTTAAATTCTTTGGATTATATAATGAAAAATTATTAATCCAACTATGTAATTCATTTAATGTTCCATTAATGAATCCTATATATCCTTTGTTATTATTTTCGACCACAGTTGAAAGAATATTATTATAAATTTCTTTGTGTTTTTGTTTGAAAAAGTCTTCAAAGGAATCATCAATTCCTTTATATGCTTTCAAACCATAATAATAATCGAAGGCAAAGCACATATGATTAAATGTGTCTTTTCTAAATTGTTCGGTTTGTTTACCATTAAAAGTTGAAGATTTAACCATTTTCTTATATTGAGCGTTCTTTACATCAGGTGCAAAATCAAAACCTGTTATAGATTTACCATTGTAATACAATCCATAATAATTAGGTGAACAGAATAAAGTGTTAAACACTGCTAATGGGATTAAAAATTTGTCATCTGTATTTAAAATATCTAGTTTATATTTATCTAAATCAAATACAATATCACCTGTTCCATCCTTAATTTCGTTATATTTAACATTTTTTAAGATAGCGTTTTGAGTTCCTTCTTCATCAGAACCAAATAAATTAAAGAAATTTAAGCTATTAGTCTGAATTGTATTTTGAACATGATCAATTTCTAAGTAGGTATCATCGTTAGTTATTTTGATTGTGTTGCTATCCTTACTTGCAACAGTTGCTTTTGTGCTGTCGAAGAAGCCATCTAAAGCATTTATAGCTTCTACAACATCAATATAAGGTAATTCGTTTGTTCCTTTCTTATAAATATTGATTTTGTTATTTGAAAATTTGATATCTCTATCGCTTGAAATAAGATTTGCAGTTGATTTTTTAATTTCTTCTTCAGTGCCAGGAGTTGTTGTGCCTGGATTTGGATCTGTGCCGGGGTTTGGATCTGTACCGGGAGTTGTTGTTCCAGGATTTGGATCTGTGCCAGGTGTTGTTGTGCCTGGGTTTGGGTCTGTGCCAGGAGTTGTTGTGTTTGGGTTTGGGTCTGTGCCAGGAGTTGTTGTGCCAGGGTTTGGGTCTGTGCCAGGAGTTGTTGTGCCTGGATTTGTACCAGGAGTTGTTGTGTTGTCAGTTATAGTTATATTGTCGTTTTTGTCTTTTTTGTTATTTTCATTGCTTACACATGCAGATGAAATAAATACTAGAGTAGTCATAGAAATGACTGCTGATAAATTCATAAAATATTTTTTCTTCATATCTTTATTACAAACTATTAAATTGACAAAGGTATTATTGGCGATTTAATATGAAATAAACCTTGCAGAGAAATTCTCTAATAAATGTTAATAATGAATAACAAAATGATAAACGATTAAAATATCATGCGTCAATTTATGCAATAATAAGCCTAAATAGATAATAATTATTTGATGAAAATTCATATAAGGAAATTCATGAAAGCACTATAAACAAGTCAAAAATAATATTTTATATTTGAAGAATTATATTATTACAAAAAGACTATAAAAAAGGCATTTATGAAAAATTCATAGACGCCCAAAAACTATTTTTTTAATAATTTTTAATTTTATTTCATGCTCAAGGTCATCCCCTTGGTGAAGTTTTTACCTTCTTAATTGTTACTAAGAATGTATTGTCTTTTTTAATTCCCGAGTTTCCAACTTTTACAATGTAATTTTTAACAACTCATCTGTTTGATGAGCTGTTTTTAATAATTTAAAATTTTAATTCATTTAAAATTCTTAAATATGTTTGATAATCTTGAATTGCTTGATTATTGTTGTCGTTAATAATATATTCTTCACTTTCAATTTTTCCGTCAATAATCTTGCATGTTTTGATTGTTTCTTTTATTACATCTTGTAATTTTTTGATTGTGATTTTTTCATCTACAACACCGAGTTCTTTCAAACCTTTGTTTAAATAATAAATAACAAAATTTAATAAAACAAGAGATAAGAAGCAAAGTACGAAATGACCTTCAATATGCTTTTCACTTCATACATAAATAGGTCTTACAGCTAAAGCACTTTTTAAAGCTCTAAAGTTTGATTCTATTTGTCATTGTTTTGAATATAAATTCACAATTTCTTCAGGTGATAAATCAAATCTAGAGGTTTCATAAGCATAATATCCGTCAAACTTTTCATCTTCGATAATTTTGTCATAGTTAAGTTTGTAATAACCTTTACCACCAACTTTTTCGAAGAATTTAAACTTCTTTTGACCGAACATTACTTGATCATGAACTAGTCCGTCTTTATCTTGTCTTTTAATAAAATTATCGATTAAAATTTGTCTATCATTTTTATCTTTTAATGCTCTTTTTTTACTATATGTTACTACCAATCTTCTCTTGTGTCCGTTTGCTCTTCTATTCTTTCAAAACGAATAAAAAGTAGTTTCTTTATATTTAAAATTATTGTCTCCAAAATAGCCGGATTCATCTATTGCAAAGGTCTTTCGGTCATTTGAAGCCGCTTTTAATCTATAAGATAAAATGTAATCAATATCGTTATCTTCTAAGAATCTTATGTTTCTATTTGTACTCATTCCTCTATCAGCAATGAGTGTTACTTTGTTTAATTCATATTGTGATTTTATATCCAAAATAAAATTAATAAATGTTGATGCATCAGCAGTGTTCCCTTTGAATAATTTATAGTGAATTGGAATGCCGTTTTCATCTGTTGCTAAACCTAAAACAATTTGATCTTCTTTGAATTTTCCATCTTTAGAATAACCTGGATATCTCAATCCTTCTCTTACAAAACTTTCAAAATATACCGTTGAAGAGTCGTATCAAATAATATCTATTTTTCTATTTTTATCTTTGATCAATGTATCGTTAACACTCTTTAAAATGTTATTTTTATTTTCAGCTAAATAGTCTAAAGTATTATAAAATGTCGTCTTTTCAACTTCTAAATTTATATTGAATTTGTCTTTATTTTTAAAGGATGAAAGCATGCTACCCGGATTTACAATTCTATTTGAAATCATATATTTTAATAAATCATTTAAATACTTGGATTTTGATACTTTAGCATCTTTAAAAGGATTTAATTTTTCTAAGAAACTGTATAACAAATCATATCCATAATTGAACTGTTTTGTTTCAATTTTAACCTTGCTTATATCTAACTCTAATTGTCTAATTATCATATTTCTATCTCAATCAGTATTGTAGTTTTGAGATAGTTTTTTAATTTTTTCTACTGGATCAGAACAATATTTTTCTCATTTTTCAACTGTACCGATACCGATAGATTTCTTATAACCTTTGCCAAATCCTCCTGAAAGTGCTAAAGATAAGTAAGTAGAGTTCTTATTTTTTCTTGAAATTAATAGTCATTTGTCTTTTTTCATATCTTTATTATACCACAAATTACAATGTAATTATGTAAAAAAATAACTTTTTTTATTTATATATAAATAACACTGAAAAAAGTAATAAAAAAGAGCTCCAACTTGGAAACTCAGGATAATAATTATTTGATGAAAATTCATATAAGGAAATTCATGAAAGCACTATAAACAAGTCAAAAATAATATTTTATATTTGAAGAATTATATTATTACAAAAAGACTATAAAAAAGGCATTTATGAAAAATTCATAGACGCCCAAAAACTATTTTTTTAATAATTTTTAATTTTACTTCATGCTCAAGGTCATCCCCTTGGTGAAGTTTTTACCTTCTTAATTGTTACTAAGAATGTATTGTCTTTTTCAATTGGATCATAAAAAGGATAAGCTTTTATATTTTCTTTTTCTAAAGGAAATTTACTTTGAAAGTAACTTATTTCATCTAAAGCACTTTTACCTTTTGGTAAAATTCAATATCCATCTTTTTTCATCAAATGATTTGAAATTAAATAAATGATAGTACATGATGCAAGAGCTCTAGCACAAATAAAATCGAATTTGTTTTCATAACCTATTGTAACATTTTCGGCTCTGGCATTAATAATAGTCATATTTAAATTAAATTCTTTTTTAACTTGTTCTAAAAATAAACATCTTTTAGTTATACTTTCGATAATTGTTAAATGAAATGAATTATTAAGAGCAATTAACAATGGCACAGATGGAAAACCAGCACCAGCACCTATATCTAATATTTCTTTATTGGTGTAATCGAAATTGCAAGCATCTTTAGCTTGCATAAAAGTGTAAATAGAAGTTAATATCCCTTGTTCAAAAATTTCTTCTTCACTTTTAAAACCAGTAATATTCATTATTTGATTTTGTTCATGAATCATTTTTGCATAGGTTTTTAGTTTAGGAATAGCTTCGGGGAAAAGATTAATAATTTCTTCTTTTGATAACTTAAGCATTCTTACGAAATTCCTCGGTATATTTATCATAAAGCTTAGAAATTGATTTACCTTTTATTGAACAATCTATTACATTACCTAAGAAATCGTCTAAGCTAACAACTTCAATTTTCTTATAATTCTTAGTTCATGATGAATTGTCAATTGAATCTGTAATAATAACTTTTTCAATAACTGGGTTATTTTCAAAAATATCAAAGCCTTTACTAAAAATACCATGTGTTGCGGCTAATACTATTTTCTTAGCACCATTAGCTTTCAAGGTTTCAGCAGCTTTAATAATAGTCCCACCAGTATCGATAATATCATCAATAATAACAGCGTTTTGGTTAGAAATATCACCAATTAATCCCATAACTTCAGTTTGATTGGTTCCTGTTCTACGTTTATCAATAATACAAATTTTAATATCATCCGAAATTAATTCAGCAAGAGCTCTTGCTCTAACTGTACCACCATGATCTGGCGAAACAACTGTGAATTTTTCATGTGTTGCTTTAATAGCTTTAGCTAAAGTAAATTGGCCATGTAAGTCATCGATTGGGATATCGAAGAATCCTTGGATAGCTGTATTATGTAAATCGACAGCAATAACTTTAGTTACGCCAGCAGTTTGTAATAAATCAGCTACTAGTTTAGCACCAATTGGTTGTCTTCCACTAGCTTTTCTATCTTGACGAGCATAGCCATAGTATGTTAAAGCTACTGTAATAGATTTAGCGCTTGCTCTTTTTAAAGAATCAATAAATAATAATAATTCAATTAAATTATCATTTACAGGTCTAGATGTACTTGCTATTACATAAACATCTTTACCTCTAACTGCTAAATCACTAACAGGCATTACTTCACCATCAGCAAATTTAGTAACTGTTAAATTTGTTAATGGAATGTGAATGATTTTTGATATCTTTTCCGCTAATTTTTGACAATTAGGCATTCCAAATAATAATGTTTGGTTTTCTTTCATTTTAATACTCCTTAATAATTTACAATTAAATTATACATTTAATCTAATACAAATTATCTAAAATGATAGTTAATATAGTAGATTTTGAATTAGAGCAGGATTACAGGATTAAATATTTAATTACTTTCTGATAATAATTAGATTAAATAAAAATTCGAACAAGTAATATTAGTAACATTTATGAAAACTAATACTTTAAGTACTATAAAAGAAATAATTGCAAAGTTGTTTAAACATTCGCACATTCATGATGAAATAAATTTGATTCAAATATATCTCTTTCATTAATTCAATCAATATATTTAAGAGAATAAAATAAGAGTCAAAAAAGATATATCTGAATGAGAATATACCTTTTTGATTTTTATATGAATATTATTTTTTACTTATTAATCTGTTTTATAGACAAATAAAGTTATTGAATATCTTTTAAAACTCCTTTATCTTTAAAGGTTTCTGTTCCTTGTCCTCAAATTAATTCAACTAATTCAGGGTAATCTATAAATGGATTTCTTAATCCTTTTTGTGCATTTGCTATAGCATTATTTCTGTCAATTTCAATAATATCAACAGGATCTTTTTTAGCTCATTCCATGTAACATTTTAAATAATCTTTAGTGAAAAATGGGAATGAAGATGTGAATACTTCTGAAGACTTGCTATAATAAGCATTTTTTCATGTAATTTGGAAATACATATATACTCTTGCTGTATCTCCTTTAAAAATATTAATTGGTTCTGTGGTTACATCAGAAAGAACTTTAGTGCCATTTAGACTAGGTCTGCCTTCTGGAGTTCAATAATGAGGATCATTGCCACGATGATTATTCACTGTTTCATCTGATGGTCAAACAAAGTGCGCATCATTACGAGTGGGTTCTGCCTTGCGGAATCACGCTTGAGGGATCATATGCTCTCTATTATACCTTATTCCTTCATTATATTTTTTTGGAGGGTATGAACCTATTGATCCGTTACCATGATAATATCCGACTTCAAATTCATAAGGATCTTTGCCATCTGGATTTTCAGAATAAAGATCTAAAATAGTACCATTGTTTTCAAAGTATTTATCGATAAATGCTGTATTATAAGTTTCATATAATTGAGCATATCCTGAGGCTCCGCTTTTAACAGAGGATTTTGCTTTTTGGTTTTGTAAATTATAAAGAGCTGTAAATAAATCTTGACCTCTTAGTCCGTTTAAAGATGAATAATATGAATCATTTTTATCGTAAACTAAATTATGTTTATAGGTACTTAATCATCTACCATTGATTTGTTTTGGAGTGTAAATTTCTACATTTGTACCTGTTTCACCGCCAGTATTACCGCCTGTGCCTGTGTTTCCACCAGTGTTACCTCCAGTTCCAGTGTTACCGCCTGTGTTTCCACCAGTGTTACCTCCAGTATTTCCACCTGTGCCTGTATTGCCACCTGTGCCTGTATTACCGCCAGTGTTACCACCTGTGTTACCACCAGTACTTGTATTACCACCAGTTCCTGTATTAGTATTTGTGCCAGTATTTCCTCCAGTAGATGATTTATTTGTATCTACTTGTTTATTTGCTTGATCAACAATAGTTACTTGAGGTTGTGTTTGAACTGTCCCTGTATTTAAACAAGATACTGAAGCTATTGGCAAAATACCAACAACTGAAGCACTTGATAGAGTTAAAATTAATAATTTTTTCTTCATGTTTTTTATTTCCTTCATGTATTTTTTGAATAATTGTTGTATATATAATTGTATTACTTCTATATATTTAATATAGAATTCTGAAATATTTATGAAAAAATTTCATAAAAAAAGTCGCTTGATTAAGCAACTTAATTTATTAAAATGTGTATTTATCAGGGTGTTCTTTCATCATTTTAGCAACGAATTCTTTTTTAGGCATTTTGCCATATTTGTCCATTAATTCGATACATTCTTTTAATTCTTCTTCAGCTCATTTTTCACCTTCAAAACCTAATACTTTTGTAATACCAGGTTTCTTTCAGTTTTTATAGTTATTGAAGAACATTTCAACTTCTTTTAAAAATGGTTCAGGAATGCCATGAATTGATTTAATGTGATCTAAACGATAATCATCAGCATGAACAGCAATTAATTTTGTATCTGTTTCACCTGAATCGTTCATTTTCATTGCTCCAACAATTCTAGCGTTTAATACAACACCAGGTACAAAAGTTTCAGGGCTGTATAAAAGAACATCTAATTCATCACCATCTCAATCTAATGCATTAGGAATAAATCCATAATTGCAAGGGTATTTAAAATCTCCTCTTAAAATACGATCAACATGAATTTGACCATCGGCACGGTCATATTCATATTTAATATTAGAATTTTTTGATATTTCAATTTTAATTTCAATTTCCTTCATAGCAACATAATCTTACTTTATTTATATTTTTTTAATAATATTTAGTTTCAAAAGATTTTTAAAATTAGGTTTTTTAACAATAAATAAAGCATATTTTTCAATATAAATCAATCAACATTTTCTAAAGAAAATGCTCATTTTAAAACATTAAATACATATAAATATAACTTTATTAGAAAAAAATAAAAATATATAATTATTGTGTAAAAAATAAAAGAATGGAGAATCATGAAAAAAATTAAAAAAATATCTTTATTATTAGCTTCTGTTTCAACAACATTGTTAATACCTACTATATCTTCAGCATGTAATAAAAATGATGATCAAAAGCAAAACGATAAACCTGCTGATACTGGTACAACTGAAAAACCAAAAGACCCAGTCAAACCAGATAAACCAGTTACACCTGAACAACCAAAAGATCCAGATAAACCAGTTACACCAGAAAAGCCAAAAGACCCAGACAAACCAGACAAACCAGTTACACCTGAAAAACCAAAAGATCCAGATAAGCCAGTTACACCTGACCCTGTTACACCTAGCGAACCACCTTTTGAAATTCCAAAAGAACATAAAGAATTAATCGATAAGGCAACAAAGAGAATAAATGAGTTAATAGAAGTTGCTAAAACTAGAATTATTCCAGATGAAATTGTAGCCTTTTTAGATGGAAAAATCTATCCTGAAACAGTTTATAAATTCTTATTAGAAAAAGGTTTATTAGATCCTTCTAAAAAAGCTATTGTTGATGCAGTTTTAAATGCTTTGCCAATGTTAACACATAACATTGTTCAATTGCCTAATGTAGCAAGCAAATTAATACCTTATGATACGATAAAAGATTGATCAAAAAAACCAGATGACTTAAAAACTGATGGATTAAAAAATGAAATTCAAAAAGAATTTTACTTAATGACCGTTAATAATCCTTATATCTTTTTAACACCATTTATAATTAATGATCCTACTAATATAGTTTATGAGTTAACTCCTTTAATTAAAGACAGAAAATACAAAGAAGTTAAAGAAAAAATAACATCATATACTGATCCAAATATGAAATTAATCTTAAAATGAAATAAATATCTAACAACTCCTGTTGAAGATACTAGCGCAATCATGAGTAGTTTAGTGACTAATAAACCAGTTGGTATAGCATTCTCAAACATCAAGAAATTAACTGAAAAAACTTTTTTAAGTAGTGAAGAAATTCAATCTATAAAAAATGATAAATTTGCAAAGCTTAGAAATCAAAGTACTAGAGTAATTGACTTACTTGCATTAGAAGGAAAAGCAAAAACAACAAAATGAACTAAAAATGACTTTGCATTTTTCACAAACCTAAGTTTAATTTCTACTGGATTATCAGCAAAAAAAGTCGATTTATTCACAGTATTGAATAAATACTTAGGAGTTAATCCTGATACTTTAATTGCAAACTATGAAAAAATTGAAACAAAACAATTCGAAAACGATCCTGAAAAATTAAAATTAGTTCAACAATACAATGCATTAATTGATACTAAAAAGATTCCAACAAGCATTATGCCTTTAGATGCTAATGACTTTACAAATATGGACAAAGCTGAAGTAAAAGCAATTAGTGGTTATTTTGAAAGAATAGCAAAATAGTTTTTTGGCTAAAATAACTATAAAACAGAAGAATTATATAAATTAATGATAAATTAAAAATGAAGTGCATAATAATAAAGTGCTTCATTTTTCTTTGTTCTAAATGTATGAAAATGTATTTATATTTTTTGCTAATCTTTTATCTTAATTTTCAAAAAAGTACAAACAATAAGATAAAATATAATTATATTTTAGGAGGTATTTATGAAAAATACAATTCTTATCGTTATTGATGGTTTAGGTTTAAGAGAAGAAAGCCAAGGTAATGCTTTCAAATTAGCTAAAACCCCAACCTTCGATATGCTTTTAAAAGATTATCCAAATAGCGTTTTACAAGCTAGTGGAGAATATGTTGGATTACCAAAAGGGCAAATGGGTAATTCAGAAGTTGGACACTTAAACATTGGCGCTGGACAAGTTGTTTATACTGGTTTAAGCTTAATTAACCAAGCAATTAAAGAAGGTGAATTTGACAAAAACAAAGTATTCTTAGATGTATTTAAAGATGTAAAAGAAAAGAATGCTACACTTCATCTTATGGGATTATTAAGCCCAGGTGGAGTTCACTCATTAGAAGATCATTTATTTGAATTATTAGACATGGCTCATAAATATGGACTTAAAAATGTATCAGTACATGTATTTGGAGACGGTCGTGATGTTGCTCCTAAGTCAATTATTCCTTCATTAGAAAAATTACAAGCAATTTGTGATAAATATGGATACCAAATTGCTTCAATCGGTGGTAGATTCTATGGAATGGATAGAGATAAAATGTTTGATAGGGTTGAAAAACACTATGAAGCTATTTTAGGCAATTCAGATCACCACTACGATAATGTAATTGACTATGTAAATAAACAATATGCTGAAGGTATTACTGATGAATTTTTAGTACCAGCATGTAATAACCATGCTAAATTTGTTAAAGATAATGATTCAATTATCTTCTTCAACTTCCGTCCAGATAGAGCAAGACAATTAACTCACTTATTTATTGGTTCATCATTATATGATGCTAAACCAAAACATCCAGTTCACATTTCAAAATTTGCTTCAATGATGAAATATGAAGGAATTAATACAATGGTTGCTTTTAATGAAATGGAAGTTAAAATGCCTATTGGTAGAGTACTTGAACAAGCTGGTAAAACACAATTAAGACTAGCTGAAACTCAAAAATATGCTCACGTTACTTTCTTTATGGATGGTGGTAATGATATTGAATTTAAGAATTCAAAAAGAATTATGGTTCCTTCATTAAAAGTTGAAAGTTATGCTGATGCTCCACATATGTCTGCTAAAGAAATTACAGATGAATTATTAGCTAACTGCTTAAATTATGATGTTACAATTATGAACTATGCTAACCCTGATATGGTAGGTCACACAGGTAATTTAAAATCGACGATTGAAGCTGTTTCATTCCTAGATTCGCAAATTAAAAGAGTAGTTGATTTTGCTGCTAAAAATAATGTTACTGTCTTTATTACTGCTGACCATGGTAATGCTGAAATTACTGAAGATAAAGATGGTGACCCAGCTACTAAACATACAAGCAGTCCAGTAATGTTTGTATGTACTGATAAATCAGTTAAATTAGCTGATGGTAAATTAGCTAATGTTGCTCCAACTGTTTTAGATTATATTGGTGTAAAAATTCCTAAAGAAATGAAAGAAAAATCTTTATTAATTAAATAAGGCAATTATGATTAAAAGAATAGTTTTTAGTGATATAGATGGCACAATTTATGGTTTTCCTGAAAAACAATTAATGCCAGAAACTAAAGAAGATGTTTTAAATGCAATTGAGCTTGATGGTGTTCAATTAGTTTTAACAACTGGTAATCCTCTTTTACCTAAATTAATTAAATTAGCCAATGAATTACAAAGTAATTATTTAATTTGTGCTGGTGGTGCCTTAATTTATGATATTGCTAGCCATAAAATTTTAGATTTTCATAGCATTCCATCAGATGTAGTTAAAAAAACTGCAGAAATTGTTAATAATAAAAATGTTGCAACTTTTATGTATGGTAAAGATAATTATTACTTATTAAATGGAAATGAAAAAGTTCATAATTTCTTTGATGAATTTTTTGAATATTCAGATTGAGTAACCGATAATGATAATTATCTAACGGAACCTATAGGTAAAATCGAAATTTATGCTAACAATCCTAAAGTACAAAACAAAATATATAAAGAGTTACAAGCTAAACTAGATAATTGCAATTTATTATATCTTTCAACTCATTTAGAAATTACACCTATAGGGATTTCTAAAGGTTCTGGCTTGCTTAAAGTGTGTGAAATACTTGATGCAGATCCTAAATACGTTATGTCTATTGGCGATGGTGAAAATGATTGTGCTATGTTCGAAGTTAGTGGTTTTTCATACGCTATGGATAATGCTAATAACACTGTAAAACAGGCTTCGAAGTATTATACAAGTGATGTTTTACAAAATGGTTTTGGTGAAGCGATTAAGGATTATATCCACCGCACTAAAATTGATTTAATAAAACAAGAAAATGAAATAAAACGTGAAAAATGACTAGCAAAAGAACGTAGAAATGAATTCTATAAAAAACTAGCTGAAAATAATCAAAATAAAGAATAACTATTTAAATAATTTTAATTTATAAGACACATTATTATTAATGTGTTTTTTATTTAAGGAAAATAAAAAGTGCTCCATAAGAGCACGATTTTCATCAATTGATGATCTGGCCGATGGTAAGGGATTTGAACCCTTGAATGACTTTAATAGCCATTATCTGTTTTCGAGACAGACCTCTTCAGCCACTCGAGCAACCATCGTTTTAATTATTTGCTAAGTAAAACTTAACTTTAATATTATAATTAAGATTATAAATTAAATATTAAATTATTATAGAAGTTATATGGAGATTAATTCATGAACACAATAAATGTAGAAATTACTAAAAAATTTAGCTCACAGGCTGCCTCTAATAATCCAGCTGGTGGCGTTACCATGTGAATTATACTTGGTGTATTAATCGTTATCATCTTAGGTCTTTTTGTTTTCACAGCAATTAAAGATAAGGTTAAGAAAAAGAAAAAGAAGAAGCAAGATGCTATCTTTAAACAAAAAACTGCTGAGCAAATGCAAATCATGAACATTAGACTTAAAGTGTTAATGGAAATCACTGAAGAGTATTTAGCAAAATTTAAGCCATCAATTGGCGACTTTAAAATGAAAGATATTGTTAAAGTAGCAAATACTTACTTATCAAACATTGAAAATGATACTGATTTTAAAGAATTTATCATTAACTCTGAAGATTCAAGAGACTTTTTAAGAGCTTTTGTTAAATTAACTCATGTTCGTTGCAACAACTGATCAAAACAATGTGCTGATGTTAAAGCATTCTTTGATAAAAATGTAGCTGATTTAGACCCAGATTTAGTAAAAGAAGTAGGTGATAAGGCACAAGTTGAAATTACACAATACTATGAAAAAGGACTTTTCGGCAATGAATCTACCAAATAAATTAACATTAACTAGAATTATTTTACTAGCACCATTATTAGTTGCTATTATTCTTTATGAGGTTTTAATTAAAGTACTTCTTGTACAATATTATATAGCTGGTAGAATTCTTTTAGCAATTATGCTTTTAATTTTTGTTGCTGCAATGATAACTGATTATTTTGATGGTAAAATCGCTAGAGAAAGAAATTTAATTACAACTTTTGGAAAATTATGAGATCCATTAGCTGATAAATTAATTGTTTCAACAACATTAATTGGTTTATGTGCTTTCGGTTTTGTTCCTATTTGAATTACAGTTTTATTCGTAGCAAGAGATATAGTTGTTGATGGTTTTAGAATTGTAATGGTACAAAATAATGTAGAAATTGCTGCTTCAAAATGGGGCAAATTAAAAACCTTATTCCAAACAATTGCAATTATAGTTCTTTTATGTATTGGAATAGGCTATGATTATTCATCTCCAAATGTTTATCTTGGACTTGTAAATCATCCAACATTAATGTATTTCGTTGCTCTTTATATAATTAATATACCTACAATGGTTGCACTATTCTTTAGTATTTTCTCTGGAGTAAATTATTTTAAAGCAATCAAACCTTATATTCAAAGCAAATAATTTTAAATAAATTAAGAACATGCAAAATGTTCTTTTTTGTTGTTTTATCCCGAGTTTCCAACTTTTACAATGTAATTTTTAACAACTCATCTGTTTGATGAGCTGTTTTTAATAATTTAAAATTTTAATTCATTTAAAATTCTTAAATATGTTTGATAATCTTGAATTGCTTGATTATTGTTGTCGTTAATAATATATTCTTCACTTTCAATTTTTCCGTCAATAATCTTGCATGTTTTGATTGTTTCTTTTATTACATCTTGTAATTTTTTGATTGTGATTTTTTCATCTACAACACCGAGTTCTTTCAAACCTTTGTTTAAATAATAAATAACAAAATTTAATAAAACAAGAGATAAGAAGCAAAGTACGAAATGACCTTCAATATGCTTTTCACTTCATACATAAATAGGTCTTACAGCTAAAGCACTTTTTAAAGCTCTAAAGTTTGATTCTATTTGTCATTGTTTTGAATATAAATTCACAATTTCTTCAGGTGATAAATCAAATCTAGAGGTTTCATAAGCATAATATCCGTCAAACTTTTCATCTTCGATAATTTTGTCATAGTTAAGTTTGTAATAACCTTTACCACCAACTTTTTCGAAGAATTTAAACTTCTTTTGACCGAACATTACTTGATCATGAACTAGTCCGTCTTTATCTTGTCTTTTAATAAAATTATCGATTAAAATTTGTCTATCATTTTTATCTTTTAATGCTCTTTTTTTACTATATGTTACTACCAATCTTCTCTTGTGTCCGTTTGCTCTTCTATTCTTTCAAAACGAATAAAAAGTAGTTTCTTTATATTTAAAATTATTGTCTCCAAAATAGCCGGATTCATCTATTGCAAAGGTCTTTCGGTCATTTGAAGCCGCTTTTAATCTATAAGATAAAATGTAATCAATATCGTTATCTTCTAAGAATCTTATGTTTCTATTTGTACTCATTCCTCTATCAGCAATGAGTGTTACTTTGTTTAATTCATATTGTGATTTTATATCCAAAATAAAATTAATAAATGTTGATGCATCAGCAGTGTTCCCTTTGAATAATTTATAGTGAATTGGAATGCCGTTTTCATCTGTTGCTAAACCTAAAACAATTTGATCTTCTTTGAATTTTCCATCTTTAGAATAACCTGGATATCTCAATCCTTCTCTTACAAAACTTTCAAAATATACCGTTGAAGAGTCGTATCAAATAATATCTATTTTTCTATTTTTATCTTTGATCAATGTATCGTTAACACTCTTTAAAATGTTATTTTTATTTTCAGCTAAATAGTCTAAAGTATTATAAAATGTCGTCTTTTCAACTTCTAAATTTATATTGAATTTGTCTTTATTTTTAAAGGATGAAAGCATGCTACCCGGATTTACAATTCTATTTGAAATCATATATTTTAATAAATCATTTAAATACTTGGATTTTGATACTTTAGCATCTTTAAAAGGATTTAATTTTTCTAAGAAACTGTATAACAAATCATATCCATAATTGAACTGTTTTGTTTCAATTTTAACCTTGCTTATATCTAACTCTAATTGTCTAATTATCATATTTCTATCTCAATCAGTATTGTAGTTTTGAGATAGTTTTTTAATTTTTTCTACTGGATTAGAACAATATTTTTCTCATTTTTCAACTGTACCGATACCGATAGATTTCTTATAACCTTTGCCAAATCCTCCTGAAAGTGCTAAAGATAAGTAAGTAGAGTTCTTATTTTTTCTTGAAATTAATAGTCATTTGTCTTTTTTCATATCTTTATTATACCACAAATTACAATGTAATTATGTAAAAAAATAACTTTTTTTATTTATATATAAATAACACTGAAAAAAGTAATAAAAAAAGAGCTCCAACTTGGAAACTCAGGAATAATTTTAAATAAATTAAGAACATGCAAAATGTTCTTTTTTGTTGTTTTATAGACTTATAAATAAAAAAGAACCTTGGAAGTTCCAAGGTATTAATATGCTACATAAACTGGTTTATAAACGGTTTCGACATTTGAATCATCTCATTTGACTGTTCCATTTTTATTAACTTCTCCACGTTTACTTTTAATTGATCTAAAGAGTGGTACTAATGATGAAACTGCACTAATTATTACAGGAGTTACCGCTAAAATAGTTGATAGTATCGCACCACCACCGTAAATATTAGAGGCTTCTTTATCATTAACTTTTTTAAGATTATCCATTTTACCTCCTTTCACATTTTTATTATTAAAAGGCAATAAAACTTCAAAAAAAGAACATAAATGAGAAAAGTATAGCAAAAGTATCAAAAAAGCAACTCCATTAAGAAGTTACTATTTTAATCCTTTATTTTGTATTGTTTGTATCTATACTAGTTAAATGTTCATTCATTTTCTTTAATTCAGCTAACATTAATTGTTCAGTTGAAGGAGCTTGAATAACATTAACTGGTGGATATTTTTTATATTTTTTAGCGATTAATGAATTTCGAATGCCGAAAACAATAATCAAACTAAAGAATACAATTGCTGAAACTATAATAAATGAGAATAAGGCAGAAAGGAATTTACCAACCGCTAACCCGTTAATTACTAAGCCTTCAGCTTCTTTAATATTAATTGCATTTGCAATTGCTTTAGCAAGTATGTCATTTGTTAGTGAACTTACAACAGCGTTGAAAGATGCTCCTAATAAAAGACCAATTGCTAACATGAACATGTTGCCACGTTTAACAACATTTCACGCATCTCTACAAGTTTTCTTAAACATATGATTATTATATAACAATTCTTAAAATTGAGTGAATTTTTGGCTCAATAAAGCTAATAAAAAATGCTTATTTATAATAAGCATCTTCGTGTTAATTATTGAAAAAAGTTTCCTCTTGCTTTAGTTTTCATTTCAGCAGTTGTTGAGAATGGAATTCTAGTTGTATAACCAGCTTTTGCAGCAACAATCATCTTAGTTGGTCATTGGTAAATTTCCGTATTTCATTGTAAAACAGTGTCATTGTAAATTTCACGTGCTGCTGTAATTTCTCTTTGTAAGTATGAGTTTTCTTGCATTGCTTCTTGAATAGCTTGGTGTGCTTTTAAATCTGGGTATTGTTCTAATTGAACTCTAATTTGTCCAAATAAACTATTTGAAGCAGCATCAACTTTAGCAGCAATTTCATTTCTTTGAACATCACCTGATTCACTTGCTCCAGGTTGTACACCACTTCTTAAAGCAGCAACTGAAGTCATAACTTCTTTATCTAAGTTAACTGCTTTACCTACTAAAGCGGCTGCATTTTCAAGAATAACAACTCTTTGTTCGATATAGTTATCGATTAAAGAAGCATTGTGTTGAATTTTTTGTTGTAATTGACGTAAATAGTTTCTAGCATTAATTTTCATAAATAAGAAGATTAAGCCAGGAATGATAAGTGGAAATCATAAAAATACTTGAAATACAATTGAACCAGCACCTGTTTTAACTGGTAATTGTTTATCTAGAACATTAACATCACGTCCTTCAGTTCTAACACGGTCTTGTGTTTCATCTAATTCGTTTGCCATTTTAAACCTCCATGTTTATTTTTTATCTTAAAAATTATACATTATTCTATATAGATAATGTATGAATGCAATTTGATAAGTCAATTTTAATTAAATTGCATTTTTGCTAAATTATTATTTGTAATGATTAATTTCATCTTTAAGTATTTCGTTATATTCAAGAATTGTTGAATTAACTTGATACATTTTGTCTGCCATATCATTATTTAAGATACGTTCTTTAATTTCTTCATTGTATGCTAATGAGTTAGCATAATTGTTTAATAAATTAATTTTAACTTTAGAAAAGCGATCAACTGGTTCATATAAGTCTCAGTGAACTGGAACCATATGTGTATGTCCATCATTACCATAAACTGGAACATAATCAATTTGAGGAATTATTTTATAACCTCAAGCATAGACACCGACATCATCACTCTTATCATCTTTGCCAATGCTAAATGTTTTATACATTGCAACTGTATCAAGGTTTTTAGGATTTATAAAAGCTCTAGCTTTTCTTGGAGACTTGTTAACTAAAGCTTCATGTTGTCATTGACTTAAGTTAAGCTCATTATCTTTGTTATCAAAAATAACATCAATTGGTCTTTGCTTTAAATATAAAGGAATTGATAATACAGGAACTAAACCTGAATATAATGCTTTAAAGAATTGATCGTTATATCTTAAAAATTCTGTTTTAAGCATGTTAAAGCTATAAGCTTCACTTATATTAAGATCATTAAATGTAAACTCTAATTGATCTAATGCATCACTTTGAATTGCATTAATTTTTTTACTTTTTGTAAAATCAAATGAATCACCATAAAAGACTTTATTATCTAGTAAAACATCAGTCATACTTCTTTGTGCTAATGGTGTGAACATAAGTCTGTATTCCATTTCATTATCACGATTAGCGCAGTTTCATAATGCTTCAAATTTATTGTTACCTAGCATAGTAAAGTTTTTACCTTTTTTAGTGGCGGCTGTTGTTAGTTTTTCAAACTCTTTAGTTTTTTTCTTAATCAATTTATTAACTTGATCAGAATTTAATTGATGTACATAATTTCTTTCTCTTTTGAAAGATAAATTAGGAGCAGCATCATTTGCATAATACATAGTAACATGATTTGAATAATATGGGCATGGTTTTGTTACAGTCGCAGTTAATACTTGTGTTCTAACTGTTGTAACTCTATTACCGTTAGCATCAGTTGTTGTAACTGTATATGTAATAGTTAAATGTCCTGTATATGTTTTAGTTCCCATTTTATGTCTTCTTAATTTACTAATTACAAATGGGAATTTATTAATTGTACCGTTAATTACATCTAAGCAAGAAACTTCTAAGTTGTCAATGTAATCAAACATTTCAGGACTTCTACTTGCAAAGCCATATTGGTTTTTGGTTGAAAAATATTTATAAATTTCTATTTCAGGAATTGTTTCATTAATGATTTGTTGAGTTGCTCCATGTTTAAAAATATTAAGGATTGGAGTAAGATTTTCTCTAGCTTCTGCTAACAATTTTTTTAGCAGATTATCCGAGGATTGAAGTTGTTTTTTAGTTTTATGAAAAAGTACTACAAAAGGTGCTATAGCTAAAATAAAGCAAATAACTGAAAATACAATAAATAGTATTGTTGCCGTGCTAATTTTTGTTCCTCCATTGTATGCATATTTAGCACTTTCTTTATTTATAAAATAAGCAATTACTGCACAAATAGCTAAGAAGGCAGCAAGCACGAAAAATAAAATCATTCCTGCTTTTAAGCCTTTTTTTCTTGAAGTTAATTTAGCATTAACGCTTTTCTCATGATTAATAGCTTTTTCTAATGTTCTATCTTTTTCAAAATTAAAATCAGTTTTTTCAACTTCTTTATCAAAATATTCTGTAGCCTTTTTATGAAGATCAGATTTATAAATATCTTGATAATTTTTGATTGGATTATAGCTATCTCAGTCTGAGATAACTGAAGTTTTTTCATCGTTATTTGTCATTCATCTCCTTATAATTCAACCTATAAAATTATAATATATAACGTTAGAAAAGGTTTGTATATATTCAATAATCATAGATAAAAAAATTCTTTTTATTTTTGCAATAATCACAAATTTTTCATATTTTTTTCATAACATACATTGTAGAAATCCATATTTTTATAGTATTTTTAGGAAAAAGCGACTTTTTATTTTTCTTTTACTTTGCTTTTATTTATAATAAAAATATGGAATTTCAAGAGGTTATTAATAAAAGAAGAAGTATTCGAGATTTTAGAAACACTGATGTAGCTAATGATTTAATTACTAAAATTGTAGCAGAAGCTCAAAAGAGTGCATCGTGAGCTAATTCACAACCTTGAAAAGTGTTTGCAATTAAGGGCGAAGCGCTTAAAAGGGTGAAAATAGATCATTTAAAATCTTCAACAAATAATGATAAAAGAAGTTCTGATCTAAAATCAATTCAAAGAAGCGAATGACCAAAATATTCTGCTAACAATATGACTATTTTTAATAAAGAAATCTCAAATGCTCAAATTTCAAATGAAGAATTCATTAGACAAAATCAAAATTTATTTAATGCACCTGTTATTTTACTTTTGTGCATACCTAAAAACTCACCAGCATGAAGCATTTTAGACCTTGGCGCCTTTTCAGCTACTTTAATGTTAAGTGCCAAAAATTATGGAATCGATTCAATTCATGCTTATGAAATTGTTAAGTATGCTAGACCATTAAGACAAGTATTAAATATACCAGACGAATTTGATATTATAACCGGAATTGCTATAGGATACAAAAGTGATTCTATTATCAATAATTTCAGAAGTTCTCGTATTCCGGTTAAAGATGTTTTAACCTTTATAGAGAAATAAAATAGTACTAATGAATGAAAGAAAACTATCTCAAAAAAGATAGTTATTTTTTTATTATTACTCTGTTTTGTAGGGAAATTAGTTATTTTTGCTCTCAAAAACTTCTAAAGCTTTTTTAACATTTTTATATGTTATTCTATGTTCATCACAAATGCCATATTTTTCAATTGCAGCAGTATGATCTTTTGTACAATAACCTTTGTTTTTAGCAAAGTTATAATTAGGATATTTTTTATCTAAATCAATCATCAAATGATCTCTATACACTTTAGCTAGAATTGAAGCACAAGCCACATTAAAGCTTAAAGCATCGCCTTTAACTAAATTAATTTGTTTAATATCAAGGTTTTCAACTTTTTCGAAATCAGTAATTACTAAATCAGGTTTAATTTTTAAATCTTTAACGGCTAAAAACATGCCATATCTTGAAGCAGCTTTAGGGTTTAATTCATCAACTTCTTTATTTGAAATTACTTTAATTTGATAACTTAAAGCATTTTCCTTAATAATCTCAAATAATTGTTCTCTTTTGGGCTCACTTAATTGTTTGGAATCATTTATTGCGTCATTAACATAATCTGGGTTCATAATTACAGCAGCAACTACTAAAGGACCAGCGCAGCAACCCCTACCAGCTTCATCGCAACCTGCTATTAATTTGTAGTCTTTGTAATTTTCTTTTTCATAATTTAACATACTAACCTCGTTTAAATAAAAAAACCTTATATTTACATACAAGGTTAATTATATCTTAAGCATTTATTAAATATTATTTTTTGGATGAATTGTCTTTATCTTTAGAATTAGTAGAATTAGTATTATTTTTAGATTCTTCTTTTTTAGCTCTTTCAACTTGTTTATCAATTATAGCTTCTTCTTTAGCCTCAATTTCTTGTTGAGCAGCAGTTGCTTTTTTAGCTTTTTCTTGCTCAAAAATATTCAAAATTAAATTTGACAATTCGTCTTTTTGCATTGATTGATAGCCACTTATGTAAAGCGCCTTAGCAATTTCATAAAGTTTTTCATTAGGTAATTGCATTAATTTATCATATTGCTTTTGTCTTTGTTGCATCTTTTCTTCTTCATCACGAAGTAATGTATTCGCACCTGCTAATATTTCATCATCATTAGTATTGTCGATTGCGGCAGCATTACCATTTGATAATAAGTTTGATAAATTTGTCATAAATTCATTCATAGATGGATTTTCTTGCATGAATTTTTGTGCTTCCATAATTCTTGTAACATTAATATAAACTGCTCTTATTAATGCATATCTTCTTAAGAAAATGAAATAAAGTATAAGCATTACAATTGATGAAATACCTTCAACAATTGGTGGAACAATATTATATGGTTTTAAATTGTTTCATTTTTGACCGGTAATTAAACGGATAATCAAGGTTGAAATTGCAAAAATGGTTATAAGTAAATAAACAAAAATTTGTCAAATTGGCAATGAGCTAAAATTCTTGTTCTTTTTACCTTTTAAAATTGATACACCTAGCATAATCACCATTACTAAAAATAAAACCCCGGTTATAAAATATTGCGTAATTGTAAATATTCAGTTAGCGAATTTGCTACTATAAATAGCTTCTTGATTTGCTTCAGCCTTTGCATAGACCATTTCTTTAGCATCAGCTAAAAAAGTTTTTGTTACTGTTAGGTCAAAGATAGCAAGACCAAATGAAACAATTGTGTAAAACACAAATGCGATAATCGTTCCGATAAAAACTGGTTTAAAGCTTTTTTCGTAATGTTTATTTAAACCCTCAATGGTGGTTTCGAATTGATAATTTTTGTTAAACATATGTCTCCTTTATTACATAATTATATTATCAAAACTCACTTGTGCCTAATTCTTTTAATAAATTTGGGAATAATAGAGACTTTAGTTTAATTGAAAATTATTTGTGTCCTATTTCTGCAACTTTAATTATTAATTCAGCATGAAATAAAATTAATTTGCCAACTATAGATGAACTATTATCATTAAAAGAAATTGTTGATAATCAACAACAAAGTATATTAGAACTAATAGATAATGAAAAAACCAAATTAAAAGAACAAATAGATCTTTTAAAACAAAATAATGAAAACATTATTAAGCTAATTGAAAGTAATAATTTAAATGATGAAGAAACGTTAAATAAAATTAAACAAATTAAAGCAGATATACAAGACACAGTATTAAAAGAAATAACTCAAATTAAAAAGATAAATGATGAGCAAAAGGAGCAAATTAAAGAACTTGAACACGATTCATTAGAATCGAAAGAAAATATACAACATTTGGATCGAAGAATTAAAAATATGAACATAACAGTTTCTAATGATGATCTAAAAATTATCAACTTTATCAAACCTTTTTGTGCTGCTAATGGTTGAGCACATCCATATGGAACAAGAATTGCCCCTGATTGAATTGAAATTAAAAGTGAAACAGAAAACATTATCAAATTAGAAAAAGATGGCTTAACAATTCATAAAAAAGGAGTTGGTTGAAAAAAATTAAATATAGAAACTCTTGTTTTTATTTCAGCAATTAAAAGTTTCTGTATCACAAAATAACTCTACTTTGCTTCTCATGTGTAGGCTCCTTTTTATAAAGTGTGTTTATATCTATTATTTATATTATATAACAAATAAAGAAAAAAACAGAGATGAAAATCACTCTGTTTTATCATGTGAGATGAATGTTAAATAAGAAAAAACAAAACACACCTTATAACAATTATCTACACGTCTTTATTATACTCCTTTTTTATTTGTTCTCTAATATTTTCCTTTAAACTTTTAGAACTTGGAAATATGGATGCCATAGATTCAATGGAAATCAATAAATTAAAAGAAATTATTATGAATCAAAACCAACAAATTGTGTTTCTAAAAGAACAAATAATTCTGCAAAAAGAACAAATTAAAAAACTTAAAAAAGGAAATCGTAATGAATCAAAAACTAAAAATGCCGACATTTTTAGAGTTAAAAATGAATATAAAAGATTTACTATACAAAAATAATCCAAAAAGTTTCAATGAATGAAAAAGCATGTTTTCTAAAAAATTTTTAAGTCACTTAAAAACTTGAATGAATAAAGAAAATATAAGTTATAAATTAATACCAAATAATTATGAGGTTTTATTCTATTGATCTTTCATTAACTTTAGAAGAGAACAGCAATTAATTAAATTACTGAGCGATAATTTTAAAGTAATCGTTTCTGATCTAAAGTTGGATTCAATTTTCAAAGTTGATTTAATTGCTATCAATATAAGTACCAATTTAAAATATTACTTACAACTTAAGAATCAACCTAAAAACTTAGATAATAAAGAATCGAAAACACTAATAAAATTCGCTAATGATCATAATGCGATTCCAGTACTTGTTTTTAAAAAACAAAATAAGTTTACTTTTATCAATTTAAAAACATCTAAAGAAATATTTCTTATATCTTAATTAAAACAAAATAAAAACGGTTCGTCAAAAATACCGTTTTTATTTTGTTGTATATATAAGCAAAAATATTGAGCTTGCTGATATGCGTCAATATTTTTGCTTATTAATATATATTAATGAATCAAATATCTTTATTTTTATGTGGATAATTTTCTTGATCGAGTGTCTTATTTTTCATTGTCGCTCAAATAACTGATATAATATTAATGAATGTGTTATTTTATTAATGATTTTTTGGTTATTTTCTTTAAAAAATCGTTAAAAAAGTATTTTACAAAGGTATTTTAATAGTATTTTATTATCTTAAAAAATAATTTAATGCATTAATGAATTAAAATCATAATCTGCTACATTAAATTCCTCAGGTACTGGGGCAAAGACTTTAATTTCTTCATTGGTTATTGGATGTATAAAATCTAATTTATAAGCATGTAATCTTTGATTAAATTTGTCTACTTCCTTGCCATATGTTGGATCCCCATAAACAGGATGCTTAATATAAGCTAAATGAACCCTAATTTGATGAGTCCGACCCGTTTCAAGTTCACACCTTACTAAAGAATATGGCTTATTATCCATGTAAAATGTTTTAAGTAAATAAACATAAGTTACTGACTCTTTGCCTTCTTTATGCACACTCATTACTTTACGATCTTGCACATTTCTTTGAATTGGAAGATTAATCTTTGTGATTTTATTTTCAATGATACCTTCACATATTGCTACATAAGAACGGTGAATTTTATGTTCTTTTAACATTAAAGCTAGTTTATTATGTACTTCATTGGTTTTAGCTATGATTAATAATCCGCTAGTGTCTTTATCAATTCTATGTACTATACCAGGACGTAATAATCCATTTTGATTTGATAATGTATTAAAATGATAAAGCAAACCATTTACTAAAGTATCATTCATATGACCTGGCGCTGGATGAACTACTAAATCACTTGGCTTATTAATTACAATCAAGTAATCATCTTCATATTTGATATCAAGCGGGATATTAACAGGCTTAATATCAATTTCCTTTTCTAGCAGTTTCATAATGGTAATCGTCATTCCTTCACGCACTATATAATTAGGTTTATGAACATAAACATGGTCATTAATATATACAGCTTCTTGCTCAATTAAAGCTTTAGCATCATTACGCGAAATATCACTATTATCACTAATGTACTTATCAATTCTTTCTTTATATTTAACTTCTAATACTAACATATGAGAATTATATATAAAAACTCATTTTAAATTCACATAATTTTAAGCAATAATTAAGCTTAAAAATATTATTAAAACAACTTAAATCAATATACATAACTAGTATTACTTTTTATATTATCTAAATACAAATAAAAATTATTTGTTAGAAAATGATCTAAATGCAAAAAATTAATTTTTTGTTTTTTTACTTACGCATCTATTTTGCAGATAAAAAAGGTTATATTGCAAAACATATGAACAATACATTTTATAAAATGTATAATTTAAGTAGACTGATATAAAGAAAAAATATGTAAGTATAGTTAGGAAGAATATTTTTATGGAAAATAACACTCAAACGAGTGGTATGTCTCCAAGTTCAACTGCTCCAACCGCAGGCACAAATACTGCCGCAAATAGCAGTGCAAACGGAACTTAGAAAAGTAAAAAAGTATTAAGTTTATTTAGTTTAATCATTATGAATATAGTTGCTGTAGTCAGCTTAAGAGGATTACCAGCTGAAGCTGAATATGGTCTAGGATCGATATTCTACTATGTATTTGCAGCAATCATGTTCTTAATTCCTGTTTCGCTTGTTGCAGCTGAATTAGCTTCGACATATCCGGAAAAAGGAGGTGTATTTAGATGAGTTGGTGAAGCGTTTGGACCTAAGCTCGCATTCTTAGCTATGTTCATGCTATGAGCCGAAGTTACAATTTGATTCCCAACCGCTTTAACCTTTGGTGCTGTGTCATTAGCATATATTGACCCTTATACCAAAACTGCGATATGACTATCTGAGAATAAATGGTTTGTTCTTTTAGTTGTTTTAGCAATTTATTGAACAGCTACATTCTTGTCATATTTTGGAACCAAAGTATTTGCCCAAGTTGCTAAATGAGGCGGTATTATTGGAACCATTATCCCTGCGATTATCTTGATTGGTTTTGGTTTCGCTTATGTAATCGTAACCAAAGACCCTCAAACTCCAATTAGAGCAAGAGATATTATTCCTGAATTTAAGGGATTTGATAGCGTTGTATTAGCCGCCAGTGTGTTCTTATTCTATGCTGGTATGGAAATGAATGCTATCCACGTAACAGAAATGAATAATCCTAAGAGAAACTACCCTATTGCTGTATTAGTTTCATCATTAGTTACTGTATTAGTATTTATTTTAGGTACATTAGCTGTTGCATTTATCGTTCCAGCTGGTGAAATTAACCTTACTAGTGGTTTATTAACGACTTTCTATAAAGCGTTTAGATGAGCCAAAGTACCATGGTTAGGACCTGTACTCGCTCTTATGCTAGCAGTCGGTGTGCTAGCAGGAATTGTAACTTGGGTTTCTGGACCAAGTAATGGTATGTTAGTTATTGGTAAAGCCGGCTACTTACCAAGATGATGACAACACACTAATAAAAGAGGTGTACCAACCCACTTATTATTAGTTCAAGGATTAATTGTAACAGCATTATCAATTATCTTTGTTGTTATGCCATCAGTTCAATCTGCTTACCAAATTCTTAGTCAATTGACGACAATACTTTACTTGATTATGTATCTTTTAATGTTTGCCGCCGCCATTTATCTAAGATATAGCCAACCGAATAGACCAAGACCTTATAAGATACCGGGTAAAAACGTCGGTATGTGGATTATCGCTGGACTTGGATTTATTGGTTCATTGCTTGCCTTCGTTGTAAGCTTCGTTCCACCTTCACAAATTGCAGTAGGTAGTCCAGAAGCCTATATAGCTATCTTAGTAGTATTAACAATTGTCTTCTGTGCTATTCCATTCATCATTGTAAAATGTAAAAAAGATCACTGAAAAGATCCAGAATCAGACTTTGCTCCATTTACATGAGAAATTGAAGGTGTAAGTCCTGGCTTAATTAACCGTTCATCAAATGATGCTGCTGAATTGTATGCTAAGAGATTTGAAACAAAAGTTGAAGCAGACATCAATGAATTTGAATCAGAAGTAAAAGATGTACTTAATAAAGCTGAAGACAAGATTTTAGCAAAAGCTAAGATACTGAACAGCAAACTGGATAAAGAGGCACAAAACTTAACGAAAGAAGAAGTTCGAGAAGTCTCCGACGTTAAAAAATATGAAGAAAAGGCTATAAAACAGCTAAATAAGACAATTTCAAAAGGCAAAAAGAAACCTACAAAAGCAGAAAGCAATGCTCCTGCTGATAGCAATGAAGCACAACCAACTGATTCGTCAGCACCAAGTGCTAATTCAACTGAAAATAAATAAATTTGTAAGAGATATATATGGATTTAAAAAAATTAAAAGATGTTTTAAACGAATCTTATAAAAAATATAAGGATATAAAAGAAGGCAAAAATGCTAGTTATATTCCTTATTTAGCAAGCGTAGATTCAAAACTTTGTGGAGTATCAGTTGTAACAGTTGATGGTCAAGTTATTTCACTTGGAGATTATGATTATCGTTTTGCAATTGAATCTATTTCTAAAGTTTGTACTCTAGCACTTGCTCTTGAAGAAAATAGTCCTGAAATTATTCGTTCAAAAATTGGAGACCGTCCAACTGGCTTGCCATTTAATTCAGTAATGGCTCTTGAATTGCATAAAGACAAACCATTATCACCGCTTGTAAATGCAGGTGCAATGGCTACAACCAGTATTATTAAAGCTAAAGATAAAGAAGAAAGATGAAATAAAATCTTAGATTTTCAAAGACAATTAATGTCTAATCAAGTTGCTTTATCAGATGAAGTTAATAACTCAGAACAAACAACCAACTTTCATAATCGAGCAATTGCATGACTGCTTTATTCTGCTGGAAACATGTACTCAGATCCTATGGATGCTTGTGAAGTTTATACAAGACAATGTTCAACTCTTGTTTCATCATTAGATTTAGCAACTATGGCTGCTACTTTAGCAAATAACGGTTTAAACCCAATTACGAAAAAACAAGTTATTAATAAAAAGAATATTCCACATATTCTAGCTGAAATGACAATGGAAGGACTATATGATACTTCAGGCGATTTTGCTTATTTAGTAGGGTTACCTGGAAAAAGTGGAGTTGGTGGCGGACTTATGACTGTTGTACCTGGTAAAATGGGTATTGCAGTCTTCGCACCACCCCTTGATCCATATGGAAACAGTGTAAAAGGTTTTAAAATTACTAAAGATTTTTGCAATAAAATGAACCTTTGTTTATATGGAGAAAAATAATTTTTTGTAGAAAGGACATAAAACAATGCCATTACATGATGTTAAGAAAAACGGCAAAAATGATAGCGTATTTGGTAGCAGATTTGCCGATATTCAATTACCAAAATATGAAATGCCAGCTAAGGAAACTGATCCAAATGTTGTCCTTGAATTAGTTAAGGATGAATTATTCTTAGATGGTAACGCTAGATAAAATTTAGCTACATTCTGTCAAACATATGAAGAACCTCAAGTTCATGAATTAATGGATATTTCAATTAACAAAAACTTAATTGATAAAGATGAATATCCACAAACTGCCGAACTTGAACAACGTTGTGTTTCAATTATTGCTAACTTATGAAACGCTTCAAGCAAAGAACACCCAGTTGGAACATCTGGTATTGGTTCTAGTGAAGCATGTATGCTTGGTGGCATGGCAATGCTTGAACGTTGAAAAGCAAAAAGAATTGCAGCTGGTAAAGACACATTAAAACCAAACTTAGTTTGTGGTCCAGTTCAAGTTGTTTGAGAAAAATTCTGTCGTTACTGAGATATTGAAATTAGACAAGTTCCTATGGAAGAAGATAGATTCTACATGGATCCTGCAAGCATGCTTAAATACATTGATGAAAATACAATCGGTGTTGTAACAACATTCGGTTTAACATTCACCGGTATGTATGAACCAGTTCAACAATTAAGCGATGCTTCAGATAAATTACAAAAAGATAAAGGTTTAGATATTGACTTACACGTCGATGCAGCTAGTGGTGGTTTCTTAGCACCATTCTGTGCACCAGATATTGTATGAGACTTTAGAGTACCTAGAGTTAAATCAATTAGTGCTTCAGGTCACAAATTTGGACTCGCTCCATTAGGTGCTGGTTGAGTTGTTTGAAGAGATAAATCATACTTACCAGAAAAATTAATTTTCCATGTTAACTATCTTGGTGGGGAATGCCTGTGTTCCAAATTAACTTCTCAAGACCTGCTGGTCAAATTATTAGCCAATACTACTTATTCTTAAGATTAGGTAAAGAAGGATACAGAAAGATTCACCAAAACTGCTATGATACAGCACAATACATCGCAAAATCAATTAAAAAGTTAGGATACTTTGACTTAATTAGCGATGGTGATCCACAAAAAGGAATTCCTGCTGTTGCATGAAAATTCAAAAAGAATGTTGACTTAGGATTTAACCTTTATGACTTAGCTGATAAATTAAGAGTTCGTGGATGACAAGTTCCTGCTTACTCATTACCCGCTAATGCTCAAAACGTTGTTGTACAACGTGTATTAGTAAGACAAGGTTTTGGCTACGATATGGCTTCTATCTTAATTGAAGATATTACTAAAGCTATTGAAGAACTTAAAATTCACAAGCCTTCAGTTTCAATGGATGAAAAACACCACGGTGGATTCAAACACTAATTTTACTTATTAATATTTTTAAAGGGGCTCGCAAGAGTCCTTTTTTCTTCGTAATTAAATAAAGCAATAAAAAACAATATGCTAAAACATATTGTGATTTATTAAGTTCATGGATAAAACGAAATCATTCCAAGTGTAAGATTAATTAAAATAATTCATAAAACTGAAACTTTATATTTATATAAAATAGTTGAAAGTGTAATAGCAAAAGGAATATATAAAGCAAGAATAACTTTTCTCTTATCATCAAAGAAAATAGCTTTTTCGCTGGTGTGGCGGCTTAAAATGTATTCTTTAGCAGAAAAGTTAAAGATGATTTGTGGAAACATTAAACCAATAAATAATTGGATAACTAATGCTCCAATAATACCAGCAATTACTGGGTTCATGACTTTCATTAAACTAATAAAGTATTTAGTATTTTGCTTTTTAGCAATTAGTCTCATTGCTCCATACATAATTAAAATAGGTACAATGATAAAAACAAAATAAGTTAAGAAGCTAAATAAAAATCCTCATCATTGTCCTTCAGAGACAAGATAACCTGTAGCAAAAGCTAATTTGGTTGAGAAAACACCAGGCGTTGAATTACTTATGGCGAACAAATTATTCATCGTATCAAATGAAATATTTGTATGAAATACACGGTTTAATAATGATCAGAATCATTGGAAAATCGGTATAAAAATTTGACCACCACCAAAGACTGATAAGCTTATAAAAATAAGTAAACCAATAACAGTTAAAGCTAATAAGAAGAACATATTAATTTACCTCCTTATTTTCCTGATTATCTTGTTTTATAGGCTTATTATGCTTTTTATCAAGTCTTTTTTTAGCATAAAAAACACTAGTAAAAATTAAGATAACTACTATCATAATACCAATAGGCATATTATATGGATTAGGAATAAATAATGTGAAAAAGAAGGTTGATAAAAAGAGAATAAGTCATAACGAAATACCTATTTGTTTGCTACCTTTTTTAAAATAATTAACAACAAAAATAATTAAAGTTCCAATAATTGTTGATAAAACGGCAACTTCGATTACATAAAGATAATTTTTGGGAATATACTTAGTGAAATAAAAAAGTAAAAATGCAACTAGTACATGAGGCAATACTCCAAAAATAACTGCTATTGACCCTTTTCAAAATCCGAGCATTTTAAAAGAAATATAACTTAAAGCTTCAATAACACTTGGACCAGGCAACATATTAGTTATTAATATATTTTCTTTGAATTCTTCATTTGTTAATCATTTATATTTATCAACTGAATATCTTTTTAAAATGGGCATTAAAGCATTTCCACCACCAAAACCGACAAAGGTTGATAAGATAATAAACCATAATACTTTTCAAAAAGAAACCTTATTCTCATTATTATTTTTCATATAAAAAGATTATACATTTTTATTTTTTAATTCTAGTTAGTTATTCTTTTCCCGAGTTTCCAACTTTTACAATGTAATTTTTAACAACTCATCTGTTTGATGAGCTGTTTTTAATAATTTAAAATTTTAATTCATTTAAAATTCTTAAATATGTTTGATAATCTTGAATTGCTTGATTATTGTTGTCGTTAATAATATATTCTTCACTTTCAATTTTTCCATCAATAATCTTGCATGTTTTGATTGTTTCTTTTATTACATCTTGTAATTTTTTGATTGTGATTTTTTCATCTACAACACCGAGTTCTTTCAAACCTTTGTTTAAATAATAAATAACAAAATTTAATAAAACAAGAGATAAGAAGCAAAGTACGAAATGACCTTCAATATGCTTTTCACTTCATACATAAATAGGTCTTACAGCTAAAGCACTTTTTAAAGCTCTAAAGTTTGATTCTATTTGTCATTGTTTTGAATATAAATTCACAATTTCTTCAGGTGATAAATCAAATCTAGAGGTTTCATAAGCATAATATCCGTCAAACTTTTCATCTTCGATAATTTTGTCATAGTTAAGTTTGTAATAACCTTTACCACCAACTTTTTCGAAGAATTTAAACTTCTTTTGACCGAACATTACTTGATCATGAACTAGTCCGTCTTTATCTTGTCTTTTAATAAAATTATCGATTAAAATTTGTCTATCATTTTTATCTTTTAATGCTCTTTTTTTACTATATGTTACTACCAATCTTCTCTTGTGTCCGTTTGCTCTTCTATTCTTTCAAAACGAATAAAAAGTAGTTTCTTTATATTTAAAATTATTGTCTCCAAAATAGCCGGATTCATCTATTGCAAAGGTCTTTCGGTCATTTGAAGCCGCTTTTAATCTATAAGATAAAATGTAATCAATATCGTTATCTTCTAAGAATCTTATGTTTCTATTTGTACTCATTCCTCTATCAGCAATGAGTGTTACTTTGTTTAATTCATATTGTGATTTTATATTCAAAATAAAATTAATAAATGTTGATGCATCAGCAGTGTTCCCTTTGAATAATTTATAGTGAATTGGAATGCCGTTTTCATCTGTTGCTAAACCTAAAACAATTTGATCTTCTTTGAATTTTCCCTCTTTAGAATAACCTGGATATCTCAATCCTTCTCTTACAAAACTTTCAAAATATACCGTTGAAGAGTCGTATCAAATAATATCTATTTTTCTATTTTTATCTTTGATCAATGTATCGTTAACACTCTTTAAAATGTTATTTTTATTTTCAGCTAAATAGTCTAAAGTATTATAAAATGTCGTCTTTTCAACTTCTAAATTTATATTGAATTTGTCTTTATTTTTAAAGGATGAAAGCATGCTACCCGGATTTACAATTCTATTTGAAATCATATATTTTAATAAATCATTTAAATACTTGGATTTTGATACTTTAGCATCTTTAAAAGGATTTAATTTTTCTAAGAAACTGTATAACAAATCATATCCATAATTGAACTGTTTTGTTTCAATTTTAACCTTGCTTATATCTAACTCTAATTGTCTAATTATCATATTTCTATCTCAATCAGTATTGTAGTTTTGAGATAGTTTTTTAATTTTTTCTACTGGATTAGAACAATATTTTTCTCATTTTTCAACTGTACCGATACCGATAGATTTCTTATAACCTTTGCCAAATCCTCCTGAAAGTGCTAAAGATAAGTAAGTAGAGTTCTTATTTTTTCTTGAAATTAATAGTCATTTGTCTTTTTTCATATCTTTATTATACCACAAATTACAATGTAATTATGTAAAAAAATAACTTTTTTTATTTATATATAAATAACACTGAAAAAAGTAATAAAAAAGAGCTCCAACTTGGAAACTCAGGAGATAATAAACCATAATACTTTTCAAAAAGAAACCTTATTCTCATTATTATTTTTCATATAAAAAGATTATACATTTTTATTTTTTAATTCTAGTTAGTTATTCTTTTAAGAATAAAAAACACCTTTATGTTTGAAACATAAAGGCATTAATATTAATTATTATTTTTCGATTTTAAATACAAGATTGTCAATTAACACAGTTCCATCTTGTTCATCTGGTTCAAAGATAACAAATTTAATTGCTAATTTACCATCAACTAATTCAAGGTTTGCTCCATTAGCGTGAGCTTTTGTTTCCCCACCGTATGTATTTGGGTAGAGAGTTGAAATTCTAGCTACTTCTCTAACAGCATTATAAAAATCGGTAAATGTGCTTGAAAATGTAATTATTTTAAATGCTGTACGTCCAATTGAGTTTTTATACACTTGAACAAATGTTTCATTCTTAGTTAAATTAGCTTTAGCATTTTGAATTTCTTTGGCATCTGTTGTTACTTCAAAACCACCATTGTTAATCATGATTTCAACTGCTTTAGCAATTGTTTTAAGCATTTCATTTTTAGCTTTAGTAATAGCTTCTTTATTAGATGAATCAATTTTAGCATTAACATCTAATTTTGTATCTTTAATAGCTTGTGCTATAGCAGCATATTTAGAACCTTCTTTAAGAGTTTCTAATGCTTTAACAAGTTTTTGATTTGATTTATTAGCTTCAATAACTGCATTAACAGCATCATATGTATTTTTATCTTCAGTACTTCCACAACCAGCAGCAACCATAGGTAATGCAATAACTGGTGCTAAACTAAATGAGAATTTTAAATATTTTTTATTCATATATATTCCTCCTAGTTTAAGTATACTAAATTAAAATTTTAAAAAGAACTGTTTATAGTACCTTAATTTAAACCAAAATCTTATCTAAATCAATCTTCAAATAAAAATTCTTTTTTTAATTTTTGTATGTATTGTCTCATTTTAGTAATTCTTTATAGTCCATTATTTCTAATTGGTTATCTATATATAAAGGAAAATGATGCAATTTAAGAAAATTTTTGAAAAGAATTTTAAAACAATCAGTAAGAAAGTTTTTAATAATCATAAACATAAAAATATTGAAGGCAAAATTAAAAATAATACTATTCGTATTGAATTAAATATGCAAATAGTCTTGTATTTTTTCATACAAGATTTGATCATTTTGTAGCATTTTTAAATATCTGTTTTAGGTTTTTTAGCTCATATAAAATTAATATTTTTACCTAAGGCACTCCATTTATCTTCATAACCAGTTGTTTGATTTTCGTCATTATATTTACTTGTGTGTAAATCAGTGCCATAATCTATTATTTGTCAATTATTTTCCTTCAGACTCTCTAAAGTAAATTCATATAATTTATCGTTATCGCTTTTAAATTTCAAAAGTCCATCTTTTGTTAAAATTGATGCGTATAAATTCAAAAATGTTTTATAGGTTAGTCTTCTTTTTATGTGTCTTGCTTTAGGTCATGGATCACTAAAAGTTAATCATATTGTATTACATTGCCCTTCAAATAAATCCGTTAATTTCGAGGCATCTTCTAATACAATATTAAAATTTTTTAGTTCTAAATTTATGGCTCTCTTTGCCGCTTTAGCTGCTACTGTGGCATATTTTTCTAAACCATAATAATGAATATTAGGATTAAGTTTGGCTAATTTTGTGATCATTTCACCTTTGCCCATGCCTATTTCTAATACATCAGTTTCTTTAAGCAAAATTTTCTTATCTGTTTGTTTTATAAGCAAATTAGATAATTCTAGCTTTTCCTCTGCTTTACTGTCTTTACGTAATCTCATAGATAAATTTTAGCAAAAATAATATGAAAAAAGACTAGCTTTTTTTGCTAGCCCTCTTTTAATTTAAATTAAGCTAAATTAATGGTGTCCCGAGTTTCCAACTTTTACAATGTAATTTTTAACAACTCATCTGTTTGATGAGCTGTTTTTAATAATTTAAAATTTTAATTCATTTAAAATTCTTAAATATGTTTGATAATCTTGAATTGCTTGATTATTGTTGTCGTTAATAATATATTCTTCACTTTCAATTTTTCCATCAATAATCTTGCATGTTTTGATTGTTTCTTTTATTACATCTTGTAATTTTTTGATTGTGATTTTTTCATCTACAACACCGAGTTCTTTCAAACCTTTGTTTAAATAATAAATAACAAAATTTAATAAAACAAGAGATAAGAAGCAAAGTACGAAATGACCTTCAATATGCTTTTCACTTCATACATAAATAGGTCTTACAGCTAAAGCACTTTTTAAAGCTCTAAAGTTTGATTCTATTTGTCATTGTTTTGAATATAAATTCACAATTTCTTCAGGTGATAAATCAAATCTAGAGGTTTCATAAGCATAATATCCGTCAAACTTTTCATCTTCGATAATTTTGTCATAGTTAAGTTTGTAATAACCTTTACCACCAACTTTTTCGAAGAATTTAAACTTCTTTTGACCGAACATTACTTGATCATGAACTAGTCCGTCTTTATCTTGTCTTTTAATAAAATTATCGATTAAAATTTGTCTATCATTTTTATCTTTTAATGCTCTTTTTTTACTATATGTTACTACCAATCTTCTCTTGTGTCCGTTTGCTCTTCTATTCTTTCAAAACGAATAAAAAGTAGTTTCTTTATATTTAAAATTATTGTCTCCAAAATAGCCGGATTCATCTATTGCAAAGGTCTTTCGGTCATTTGAAGCCGCTTTTAATCTATAAGATAAAATGTAATCAATATCGTTATCTTCTAAGAATCTTATGTTTCTATTTGTACTCATTCCTCTATCAGCAATGAGTGTTACTTTGTTTAATTCATATTGTGATTTTATATTGAAAATAAAATTAATAAATGTTGATGCATCAGCAGTGTTCCCTTTGAATAATTTATAGTGAATTGGAATGCCGTTTTCATCTGTTGCTAAACCTAAAACAATTTGATCTTCTTTGAATTTTCCCTCTTTAGAATAACCTGGATATCTCAATCCTTCTCTTACAAAACTTTCAAAATATACCGTTGAAGAGTCGTATCAAATAATATCTATTTTTCTATTTTTATCTTTAATCAATGTATCGTTAACACTCTTTAAAATGTTATTTTTATTTTCAGCTAAATAGTCTAAAGTATTATAAAATGTCGTCTTTTCAACTTCTAAATTTATATTGAATTTGTCTTTATTTTTAAAGGATGAAAGCATGCTACCCGGATTTACAATTCTATTTGAAATCATATATTTTAATAAATCATTTAAATACTTGGATTTTGATACTTTAGCATCTTTAAAAGGATTTAATTTTTCTAAGAAACTGTATAACAAATCATATCCATAATTGAACTGTTTTGTTTCAATTTTAACCTTGCTTATATCTAACTCTAATTGTCTAATTATCATATTTCTATCTCAATCAGTATTGTAGTTTTGAGATAGTTTTTTAATTTTTTCTACTGGATCAGAACAATATTTTTCTCATTTTTCAACTGTACCGATACCGATAGATTTCTTATAACCTTTGCCAAATCCTCCTGAAAGTGCTAAAGATAAGTAAGTAGAGTTCTTATTTTTTCTTGAAATTAATAGTCATTTGTCTTTTTTCATATCTTTATTATACCACAAATTACAATGTAATTATGTAAAAAAATAACTTTTTTTATTTATATATAAATAACACTGAAAAAAGTAATAAAAAAGAGCTCCAACTTGGAAACTCAGGATAATATGAAAAAAGACTAGCTTTTTTTGCTAGCCCTCTTTTAATTTAAATTAAGCTAAATTAATGGTGTATTTAAATACTTCATCATCACGTTCAGATGTTTTAGAACCAGCAACCATTACAACTCATGAAATTTCATAAAGGTTGTCGTTTACTTTTGTAATATTAATTCCTTTTGAATTTCCACTTGGTTCAGCTAATCCAATTGTTGCGTTTAAACCACTACCATGAGTATTAACATTGTCTTTAACAGTAGAATTAACAGTAATGCCTTCTATTTTTGTTGTTTGTGATTTTATTTTAAATGATACTACGCCTTTATAAACTCTAAGAATACCTTTAGCGTCATTGATTGCTTTATCAAGCAATTTCTTTAATTCTTCTTTATTAGCTGATGGTTCTAATGAGAATAAAGTTCCTTTCTTAGATAAATCGTAAATTGTTTTATTTACATATTTTTTGCCTTCTGCTTCTTTAAAACCACTAAATTCATAGACTTTTTCTGCTGATTTGAATCCCTCAGCATCATTTTTAACATAAACAGTTACAAGTAATTTATCACCTTGTGGAACAAGTTTTTCAACTACTAATGAATATCCTTCTTTAAGAGGTGTTTTAGGTTTAATATCTTCTTTTTTAATTGAAGTAATTTCTTTGCTTGCAATATCATCAATTACAAGTTCAAGTGATTCGAGAATTGTTTGTGCATCGTTATTAGCTTTAAATCCAGTAATTGTTATTTCTTTTGAAGCACTTGATTCAAGAGCAGTTACACCTTCAACATTAACAACTTCTTTTAAGCGTAATGTTAATTTAAGGCTTCCTGCTTTATCATCAGCTTCTTTTTTAACAATAATAAATTTAACTTTTTTATCTATACCTCTAAATTGTCCTCTGTATGAAACTGCAATGTTTTCATCAGTTATTGCACTAGGTAATAAAGTATTCATATCTTTAATATAAATATCTTCAGCAGTTAAAGCATTAACAAATTCATTTAATTTTTCAACAGTAAAAATATGAGGCGATTTAAATCCATCAATTGTAATAGTTTTTACAGTTGAGGTTTTATCTCCTTTTTTAATAATAAAGCTAATAGTTAAAGATGTATTTGACGCCTTAATTTCTTTATATACAATGCTATATCCAGTTGGAACTGCTGTTGCTTGTATTTTATCTTGAGCGTTTTGTAATGTAATGCTTGAAGCTAAGATATTAGCTTTGTCTTTAACCTCTAGCTTAACATCATTTAAAAGTTTATTTATATCTTTTTCATTATCTTGATTTGTATTTTTAGAGCAACTTGATGACACCATAACTAATAATGGTGTCGCTCCAGATGCTAAAAGTAAAGATAATTTTTTTATTTTCATAAATTCTCCATTCATAGTATTTATTAAAAAATACTATAGTAATTATAAACTTTTATGTTTTAGACAATTATTTTCAAAACTTGATGTGGAAATATTTTTCACATTCTAATTTTAATTATTTTGGATAAAATTAAACTTTTAAAATTTACGAATTACACTATAAAACAGATAAATAATAAAATTTAACAACTTTTAAAAGAAAAAAGCACGGAACTTTTTTTATTCCGCACTTTTTGAAATAATCAAATTTTAAACAACTTTAACTATTTCTTCTCTAGATTTATGCTTACCTCCTAATGAATTTCTTTCCACATGAATGATTTCTACTTTTTCATTCCCGCTCGTGTGTTGACCGAGTTTTTGTTTACGACGGTAGCCTAAAATAAGACCTTCAAGATCATCGATTGTATTTGCTTCCGCGATTATCTCTTGTGTAGAAATTAATTTAGCTTTGTATTTGTACATAAATCTCCTTTGAGTAGGATTATTCCTACTAATTAAATTATAATGTGTAAGCAATTAAATTTATGATTATTCTTAAAATATTGTTAATTTGTGTTATTTATTTCATGTTTGTTTTCATTTTCTAAATCTTCAACTTCTTTTGTTTTACTTTCTTGTTCCATGATTCTTTTAACTTCTTCTTGTAATTTTAATTCTAAAGCTTCGCTTTCTTTAATGTTGTAATCGGCTTCAGTTAATTCTTCTTTATCTATCTTAACTAAAAATTTTCTATATTTATTTAATGAATAAATACAAATTGAAAAAAGATAAATTCCTTGTCAAATTGATTGTTTGTAAGCTAAAACTTGAGCATTCTTATGAACTTTTAAAAAGAAGACAATATATGGAATTATTAAAACAATAAAGATTGAAGCTAGTGTACCTGTTATTCCAAGTCAGATTGATTTTTGATTATTATTCTTGATAAAAGCAACAACCATTCCTATAACACCTGCTATAAAAAGAATTTCAATTGTGATTAAAGTTGCAAGAATAGCAATTAATTTTGTACTTCTTTGGTATTTAACTTTGTTTTCTTCAATGTTAAAATGCATAATTAATATTTATAATCAATTCCTAATGCTTTTAAAATTGGAACTAGCACAAAATTAAATGGTTTATTAAAGTGAGGTAAGAAGTATACGTCGCTCAATGCAATTTGATCTAATGTTAAACCTTGTTGAATTGCCATTGCTAACATGTAAATGGTTTCAGTATGAATGTTTTTGCCTCATGAACCAATTTGAGCACCTAATAATTTTTTAGTTTTATCATCATAAACTATTTCGCAAGCTACTTTTTCAGCATCATGCATAAATTCTGGTTTATCATAATCTTCAAAATAAATGCTCTTAGCATTTTTAAAATTATGTTCTATAGCACTTTCTAATGTAAAACCAGTTGAAGCATAATGACAATCAAAAGCATTAATTGCATTAGTGCCTACAACACCTGGGAATGGTACATTAGCACCAGCTATACTTAAGGCAGCAACTACACCAGTTTTAACAGCGTTAGTTGCTAAAGCAATATAATCATAGTCATTTGTTAAATTGCTTTTTAAGGCACAAGCATCACCTAAAGCATAAACATCATTATTCGAAATGCTTTGTTGGAACTTGTTAACTTTAATAGCTCCATTTGGTAATTTATCAACATCAATTATGTCTGTTCTAGGTTTAAAACCAACACACATAATTACTAAGTCAGCGGCATATTCACCTTTATCAGTAACTACTGATGAAACATCTTTACCGTTCTTACTTTTAAGTTCTACAACTTTTTCGTTTAAGGCTAATTTAATGCCGTTTTCAACCATTTTTGTTTCTAAAATTTGTGTAAAAGGTTTGTCAAAATAATTACCAATTACACGGTCTTTTATATCAATTAAAGTAACTTTTTTACCTTTATGTCTAAATGCTTCAGCTAACTCAGTACCTATATAGCCAGCACCTACAACAGCAACACTTTTAATATTTTTATTGTTAGCATATTCAACTAATGCTTGAGCATGTTGATATAACTTTGAAAGCACAACATTGTTATATTCAATCCCTTTAATTTTAGGTTCAATAGGTCATGTTCCTCCTGCAAAAACTAATTTATCATATGTATCTGTAAATGTCTTGCCAGTAGCATTATCTTTCACTGTTACTTCTTTTTTAAGGGTATCAACCTTAATAACTTCATGATTGGTTTTTAAATTCACATGATAATCATTTTCTAAAATTTCTGGTGATGAATAAAATAATCCATCAGGTTGTTTCATTTCACCACTAACTCATACAGCTATACCACAACCTAAAAATGATACGTTAGTGTTACGATCATAAGCAGTAATTTGAACATCTGGATTAACAGTTTTTAATGTTCTTATAAATGATGTACCTGCATGATTAGCACCTATAACTATTATTTTCATATTTCCTCCAAGATAAATTTAATACATCTATTATTTTAATATATTATTAGTTTAATTATTAATATTAGTATGTATAATAAAAGTGCAAGAGATATATAAATATCTTGATTAAAATATAAATTTATTTAAATTTTAAGAAAAGAGAACAACGGTATGATTCCACCTAAAAATACTAAGAAACGGGGTCGCAAAAATCTTACATGATTAATCATTCTTGGAATAGTTTTTCTTGTAATGCTTTTATTTGTAGGAATTGGGGTAGGGCTTTTCTTCTTCATGAAGCAAGTTAGTCCATTAAGCACCAATGATGATATTTCAAAGCCTATAACCAATACATCAGAACAAAAAAGTAAAATCAAAATTGCTGGTCCAAAAGAAAATGATTATGTTGATCCAAAATATTTTAAGAGCACAAACAAACTACTTAATGACGCTAATTGACTAGATGAGAGTAATTTCAAAAGAGTAGGCGATAGACTGATTTATACTGATCCTATTAACCATATTAAATTTATTGATAATGCTTATGGGACAGATGAGGACACTAGATTTTTCCTTGATAAAACAGGACTAGCATTATTAGCGCATGAATTTTATGAAAAAGTTACATTTGGTCCAGAAATTATTTCATTAAAGAGCATCAATATAAACGATTTTTCAGTAATTGATAATAGTTCAGCTGGATTATATTTACCACAAGTTAATACTATTTATTTAAACGGTTTTTATTTAGCTGAAAAACATTATCCAACAAGAAATAAAGTTATCTTTTTAATGGAGGCTTTATTCCATGAATATCAACACCATTGAGCAACTAGCTATGCTTCATATGGTTCAAAAAACCAAAATGACCCAAATACGATTTATTACAAATATCGTGTAAAGTTTAATGAAAAAGCTAGCCTTGAACCATGAAATAAAAACTTTGTTGAAGGTTATAAAAATAGCTTACACTATGATTTTAATTATTTAAGACAAAATTACGAGCCTTTTAAAGATTCAATTACAAGAGAACTTTCATTAAATGATATTTTTGAATATGCTAATTCAACTGAAGCATCAAAATCTTTCTCAATCTATAATAAATTGACCAAGATAAAAGGTGTCACATTTAGACCAAATAATAAATGAATTCAATATACAAATATTGACTACTCGATGAATGTTGATAGCATGCCTTATTTCTATTCAATGGCTGAATTAGTGCCTCGTGAATGACAAAAATTTACTTATGTTCCTTATTATATTCAAGGTGTAACAAAGAAAAATTATGAAACTGAACAAGTTCAAAAATTTATAAAAGAAAATAATTATTATAATTTTGCATTACCTCTTGAAATCACACACGACGTTAATTATGAATCAAAAAGACAAAAATGAACTATAAGCCAAAATTATTATGGAAACATAATTAAAAATGGATATGATCAATTGACATTATTCTCAGCATATGCTAATGATTGAGGCAGAACTGCGCAAAATGGATCGCTTTTTAAAATAGGCGATGATGATAAAACTATTTTTGAATTAAATAAAGAAGCTTCAAGCTACGCTTATCCAAATTCAGTGTGAGGCTTAAACTATAATTATCGAGACAAAAACTATCGAGCAGTATCTAGAGAATTTGAAGATACACATCACGAATTTTACCAAAAGTTCCTTGAAACAATGTTTTACGGAAAACCATTTGCTCAAATTAAATCAGAAATTGCCTTCTTTAATGTAAATTTTGTCTATGCTAAAGAATTAAATAATTATCAATTTACAGGCTACTTACCAAGCAATGATTTTAAATATTTAGTTTATTATACACACGATAACAAAGTCAAAATGACACCATTATCGTATGTAAATTATTACAACTATAACGTTAAAAATTCATACGCTTCTGGCATTAGAGATTTAAGTCCAGAAATGCTTAATGATATATTAAATACTAAATATAAAAACAAATATTATGCATACTATACTAAGTTCATTAATAGTAATGAAATCAATCCAAATAAACCTCTTTACTTCTTTAAAGGAGATTTAAATAATAACGGAAAACACGATGATAATGAAGTGTGAAAAGACTTCAATGAAAACGATTTACCTGATTACAGATATTTAATTAGTAGCGATTACCTATACTATAAATTAAGTGATTTCAGAACAAAACGTTTAATTTTGGATAACGGCAATATTAAACTTGTGAAATTTGACCAAGAGGTACAAAATGAATAATAAAAGAACTGATATTTTTCCATTAGCTGGATCTATTATAAATGTCCAAGCTTATAAATATAATGGATCATTATACCGTCAATGAAATGGAGTTAAAGTACTTCGTAATACTCCGAAACATTATGTTTTATTAATAAATAAAACCAAAGTTTCTGAAAAATTTAAAAGTGATTGAGCTTATAAAGAACCTGTAATTTGATTTATGCCAAAGCATAGTATGTATAACGGTTTAGTGCTTCTTAAACCTAAGCAAAATTATTTATATATTAATATTTCTTCAAAACCTTTTTATGAAGATAATACTATTAAGTTTATAGATTTTGACTTAGATGTTAAGTATTATCCTCATTCTGGAATTAATGTAGTTGATGCTGATGAATTTAAAACTAATTCTGAACTTTATCATTATCCTAAAAATGTTAAAAATATGGTTTGGGATGCAGTTAATGAAGTAATTCAAAAATATGAAAGAGGCGAATATTTCTTTAATGATTTAGTAATTGATTATTACATTGATATAAGTAGAAAAGACCGCTCATTGCCATATAATTTTAGAATAGAACCTAAAAGAAGAGTATATAAGAAGAAAAGATACAAAAATAAATAAAGGATTATTATCGCGCGATAATAATTTTTTATATCATGATAGTTTCCAACTTTTACAATGTAATTTTTTCAAAAACCTTATTTAAAAGTAAAATAAGGAAATTTGACGGTTTTGAATTCCAGCTGCAAATTACATAAAATTAACTTTATTTACTCCCGAGTTTCCAACTTTTACAATGTAATTTTTAACAACTCATCTGTTTGATGAGTTGTTTTTAATAATTTAAAATTTTAATTCATTTAAAATTCTTAAATATGTTTGATAATCTTGAATTGCTTGATTATTGTTGTCGTTAATAATATATTCTTCACTTTCAATTTTTCCGTCAATAATCTTGCATGTTTTGATTGTTTCTTTTATTACATCTTGTAATTTTTTGATTGTGATTTTTTCATCTACAACACCGAGTTCTTTCAAACCTTTGTTTAAATAATAAATAACAAAATTTAATAAAACAAGAGATAAGAAGCAAAGTACGAAATGACCTTCAATATGCTTTTCACTTCATACATAAATAGGTCTTACAGCTAAAGCACTTTTTAAAGCTCTAAAGTTTGATTCTATTTGTCATTGTTTTGAATATAAATTCACAATTTCTTCAGGTGATAAATCAAATCTAGAGGTTTCATAAGCATAATATCCGTCAAACTTTTCATCTTCGATAATTTTGTCATAGTTAAGTTTGTAATAACCTTTACCACCAACTTTTTCGAAGAATTTAAACTTCTTTTGACCGAACATTACTTGATCATGAACTAGTCCGTCTTTATCTTGTCTTTTAATAAAATTATCGATTAAAATTTGTCTATCATTTTTATCTTTTAATGCTCTTTTTTTACTATATGTTACTACCAATCTTCTCTTGTGTCCGTTTGCTCTTCTATTCTTTCAAAACGAATAAAAAGTAGTTTCTTTATATTTAAAATTATTGTCTCCAAAATAGCCGGATTCATCTATTGCAAAGGTCTTTCGGTCATTTGAAGCCGCTTTTAATCTATAAGATAAAATGTAATCAATATCGTTATCTTCTAAGAATCTTATGTTTCTATTTGTACTCATTCCTCTATCAGCAATGAGTGTTACTTTGTTTAATTCATATTGTGATTTTATATTCAAAATAAAATTAATAAATGTTGATGCATCAGCAGTGTTCCCTTTGAATAATTTATAGTGAATTGGAATGCCGTTTTCATCTGTTGCTAAACCTAAAACAATTTGATCTTCTTTGAATTTTCCATCTTTAGAATAACCTGGATATCTCAATCCTTCTCTTACAAAACTTTCAAAATATACCGTTGAAGAGTCGTATCAAATAATATCTATTTTTCTATTTTTATCTTTGATCAATGTATCGTTAACACTCTTTAAAATGTTATTTTTATTTTCAGCTAAATAGTCTAAAGTATTATAAAATGTCGTCTTTTCAACTTCTAAATTTATATTGAATTTGTCTTTATTTTTAAAGGATGAAAGCATGCTACCCGGATTTACAATTCTATTTGAAATCATATATTTTAATAAATCATTTAAATACTTGGATTTTGATACTTTAGCATCTTTAAAAGGATTTAATTTTTCTAAGAAACTGTATAACAAATCATATCCATAATTGAACTGTTTTGTTTCAATTTTAACCTTGCTTATATCTAACTCTAATTGTCTAATTATCATATTTCTATCTCAATCAGTATTGTAGTTTTGAGATAGTTTTTTAATTTTTTCTACTGGATCAGAACAATATTTTTCTCATTTTTCAACTGTACCGATACCGATAGATTTCTTATAACCTTTGCCAAATCCTCCTGAAAGTGCTAAAGATAAGTAAGTAGAGTTCTTATTTTTTCTTGAAATTAATAGTCATTTGTCTTTTTTCATATCTTTATTATACCACAAATTACAATGTAATTATGTAAAAAAATAACTTTTTTTATTTATATATAAATAACACTGAAAAAAGTAATAAAAAAGAGCTCCAACTTGGAAACTCAGGATAAACAATCATTTTTGATGTGTGCAGCGCAATTAGGCACATATACTATTACAAAAATATTTATAATTTTTGCGCAGATAATGAGTAATATGCATCTAACGATTAATTTTATGTTGATTTAAAAGCCTAACATTTACAATGTTATATTTTTGTGCTAAAATTAATATTATATTTATCATTTTGCATTTGTGAAGCATTATGAAAGATATGAATATTAATAAAAATAAAAAAGGAGTTTATGAAAAATAGTAAAAAATTAACAAAAAGTTCAGTTTTTTATTGAATGTTAATTTTAATGTGATTAGCCTTAGATGCTTCTTTCATTTATTATTTTGTAACATCAATAACGAAACTAAGTTTAAATAAACAAGATCCTTTTGGAAATGCAATTGATCCAAATAGTCTTCCAAGAATTGTGGCTGCGATAATATTTTTAGTTCTTAATGCAATTTTCTTATTGTTTTTTTGATTAAATGGTATCAAGGACTTTTTATATGTAGCCGTTTATTATCTTTTTAGAAGATTATTATTTAAAAAATATAAAAAAGTTTTAAACACAGATGTAAGTAAAGTTAACGATAGAGTTCTTTTAGTATATTGCTGTGCTAATGATATTGTTGAAAGTTCATTAGAAAAGTGTATTCAACAAAAATATAAAAACTTTGATGTAGTAATTCTAGATGATTCGACTGATGAAGAAGAAAAACTAAAAGTAGATAATTTCGTTAAGTCTCATCCAAATATTAATATTAAAGCTATAAGACGTGATAATCGTATTGGTTTTAAAGCAGGTAATTTAAATAACTATTTACAATCAGAAGATTGCAAAAGTAAAAATTATAAATTTTTTGTTATTTTAGACTCAGATGAAATCATTCCAAAGAATTTTATAACTTCTTCTTTAAAATATTTTTATGCCTATGAAAATATTGGAATCGTTCAAGCTAACCATATTGCTACTAACAACAGAAACTTCTTTATGAATCTATTTCATATAGGTGTTAATTCTCACTGACCAGTATATCAAACAATGAAACATAGATTAGGTTTTTCTTCTATGCTTGGACACGGAGCTATGATTGCAAGTGAATGTTATTATAAGCTTGAAAATGGATTTCCTCCAATGGTTGCTGAAGATTTATGTATTAGTATTGAACTTAGAAACTATGGGTACTATGTAGCCTTTGCACCTGAAATTATTTGTCAAGAAGAATATCCTGTAGACTACATAGCTTTCAAAAAAAGACACTCAAAATGAACTCAAGGTAATCTTGAATTTATCAAAAACTTTTCATCTAAAATTTTTAAATCAAAAATGAAATGGTTTGAAAAGTTAGATATTATATTATTTACGTATAACTTACCATTAACTGCTATATTTAGTTTTTATATTTTAATAAATCTTGTTATTTTACCAGTTATTGGGGTTTCTTTGGGAAGTATATATCCAACATGATTTATAATTCCAACCGTTATTTTCTTTTTCTCACCAATGGTAAATGATTTTATTTATTGAATGTTTAGAATAAACTTCTTTAAATTTATATTACACTTTCCACTAGTATTTATTCTTTATGGATCAATGTTCTTAACATCACTAATATCTGCTATTTTAGGTATTTTTGGTAAAAAAGCGAAATTTATTATTACACCTAAAACATCTTACAAATTTAAATTCTTAGATATGTTTAAATTTGAATGGAAAGAGATATTATTCTCATTATTTTTAATTGGCATTTCATTAATTAACTTTAAAAATATTTGACCTATTGCTTTATTGGCTATTTCGGCGTTTTTATCTATAATATTAATTTACTTAAGTAATAGTCAATATAATCAAATTAAAACCTCATATATCGATTATAAAACCTCAAGAATATCAGCTCTTAGGATACAAAAAATCTTCCAAAAAACATGCGGATATGATTTAAAACTAAATGAAGAATTTAATTTTGAAAAAATTAATTGAAAAACATTTTTAAAACAAAATTCTCAAATATAACTTTTAATTTTATCTATCGAAATACATTTTTATTAAGTATTAATTTATCCTTAAACAAAACTCCGGCATTAAAATATGCTGGTTTTTTATTTATTTTTGACGGAATAAATGCATAATGATTAACTACATAAGAAAATAATGTTAAATTGGGTAAATAAACGTAATAACATTACAAAAAAATTAAAATTTTTCAATGATTTTCATCAACTTAATTCGTGAAAAAAACTATTTTGATTAAAAAATTAAAAATTAGTCATTCATTAATATTATTATATAATATTAATGTTATGAAAAGAAAATTAATGTTATTAAGCACAAGCATTGCTTGTCCAATTTTAATATCATCATCATGTGTTAGAAATGAAAATGATGATAAAAAAACTAACAATCCAGAAATAAATAGACAAAAAAATAAAATTGAAAATTTGATAACAACAAATTTAAAATACAATAAAGAAACATCAAATATTTACAGCAATCAAGCTACTAAAGAAAATATAAACATACATATTGCTGATGAACCTACATTAGTTTGTGATACTTTTAATGTAGAGATATTAGAACCTCAAAAGATTAAAATTACATTTGATATAAAAGACACAAACACAAATATAAAATCAGATATTCATGAAATTATTATGATAAATTTTAAGGTACCTGTTACCTTTGAAAATGACCATAATACCAATAAAAATAAAAATATTGTTGAAGTTGCAAATAATGCTGATTTAAACCTATTTTATAACCTTTATGGACAAAGTATATACAATAATTTTATTAGAATGTCTATGCTTGTTAAGGGAGATGTTTTATTTGGTATAAACGATAACGGTTTATTTGTATCTAACCAAAAATTACTAAATCAAGAAAAATGATTAGATTACCAAAAGAACTATAAAATAAATCCAGGATTAAATTCTAGAATGGTGTCTTTACCTCCAGAAGCTCGCGGTAAAGATGATGATAAATTTACTGCTATACCTTATTGAAAGAAAGTTATTATCGAAAATCCAGATAAAAAGATTAATATTTGATGTAGAACAGGTATTTCTCAAGACCAATATTTTGAATTATCAAAATACAAGAATGTGATTATAAACTTTGTTGAAGAAAATCCTGATAGATTCCATTACTGAAAAAATAGTGTAGATAAAATGATTGAAGAACATCAACAAAAAACAAATAAATCGATTAAAGATACAAAATTCAATAAGAAATCAGAGTTACCAAAAAGCTACTTTAATTGTTTATTATATGCAAATGTTGTAAACAAATTTAACTACTGATGATCAGTTGATGAATCATATGAATACTTTAAAAATAATGGTTTTAAGAATCATTTATTATTTAGTGGTGTTGATGAAAATGGCAAAGCTAAAAATTATGATTTAACCAATGAAATTTTTAATGTTAGAGATAAAAACAAAAAACGTTTATTCTCTAAATGATGACCAGAAATAAGTGGATATAATTGAGAATTACAAAGAGATATAGTTGATGAAGTAATGAATAATTCTAAACTAAAAGAAAAAGTATTAATTTTAGGAGACTTAACTCCAAAACAATGAGACCTAGTTATAACCGCCTTTGAAAAATACAAAGATAAATATGAATTCTTTTATAAAGGACACCCAGGTCATATTGAAGTTCCAAAATATATAGATACCGATATCAATGTTGCTGGAAATAAGAGATATTATAATTATCTTGAAAATAAATACAAAACATTTACAATGCCTAAAGGTAGAAAAATAACTATTTTAAATCCTCAAATAATTTCTGAAGAATTAACTACTTACCATGTTAAAGATGAAGTTGATGAAAACGGAAAAGTTAAAAAAGGATTAAAATTTGAAAAGTTTGTACCAGTAAGAATTTTTTCAAACGCATTATATGGTTTAAATAATGGATATAACAATTATAAAGAAGATATCTTATTAGCTTTTGATGATCAAGATAATTTCGCAGATTTTTCAGTTAATGACACACCTTTAAGACAAGCATTTTTAGAATGATTTGAGAAAAATCTTAAACAACAATAAAAAAACTAGTAAATAGATTTCATTCCATTCATACAAATAAAGATAAAAAGAGACATTTTCATTAGAAAGTGTCTTTTTAATTTAGTAATAATAATTAATTGAACTTTTATTAATTTATGAATATTATCTAACTTTTTTCATTAACTTTTTCTATGTATTTTGAAATATCACTCAAGGAAATTCCTAAGCATTTTAAAATCTCTTTTTGTTCATTAGATAGTGAGTACTTTCTCATATATGAAGCTTGAACTTTTGTTAATTGAATCTTTCTTAATTCATCCATAATTGTATTAAATGTTTCTGGTGGATGATTTTCTAAAAATGATTTACATTTATATAAGATAAAGTTTCTAACGATTAATGATAAAAATGTAATAAATGTTTTAGCTTCAAGCCCATTATCGTATTCATCAAAATTATTGTTTAACTGTGAATAATTTTTAATTTCTGAAAATGCTTTTTCTGTATTATTCTTGTTTTTGTATATTTCATAAATTTCTTGAGCAGTTTTTTCAATGTTCTATGAAGATAAGAAAGTTAAAATTCCTTCAGGATGTAAATTATCAAAACGACAAAATTTTACATATGTCCAATTAGTTATTGATCATACATATGTTCCTGTTAAAAGATATTATCTTGATAAGAAAGTATGTATTGGAAGAGTAATTAATGATGATACCGATTATATGAATCCTAATGATAAATATTTTGTTTATTTTAAAGATTCAAATATTGAAACAACAGAAAAAAATCAAAAATTCTCAGATACTATTTCAATAGGACAATCACTTACATTTGAACATATTTTTAAAGTGTTGAATATAGGAAAAATCTTAAAAAATATATTTTATGAGAGAACAAAGTTAGTTGAAGCATTAAGCTGTTTTTATGCTAATTCAAATAGCTTTGCATGAGAAGATTTTATAAATTAATCATTTGATAATTTTGCAGATATAGACAAAAATGAAATAACAAGTTCACTATCTAATTTTGTTAATAAAGAAATAACAGAAAAAGAGATAAATGAATTTTTGAACGAATGATGTTTTGAAGTTCAAGATATCTTAAAAATTAAAACAAAAGATGTTTACTCAAATACTGACCTGAATAATATAAATAGACAGTCTAATTACATTTATAATCCTTCTTTTAATATTGGTGTAATCAATGACCAAACAACTGGAATTCCGCTATTGTATGAAACATATTATGGATTAATTAATGAACAAATTGAATACATTTCCTTAATTGAAAAAGCAAAACAATATAATTTTCAAAATCCTTGTTTAGTTATAGAGAAAGATTTTTTGACTATAGAGACTTTAGATTTTATTGACGAAAATGACTATAAACTGTGATTATGGTTCAAAATTGAAATGATAATCTTCAAAAACTTTTAGATAATAATAAAGAAGAAATAACATTTAATTCAGATTATTTAATTGGCAATCAAAATTTATACGGTAAGCATTTTAAGTCTAAAATCTTTAGCAATAAAAACGCAACATATAATGTTTATTTATTTTTCAGCATAGATAAAAGAGATGAAATTGTTTCATACTACAACAAGGTCTACACATCATACAGAAACCAATTAAAAAACATTAAAAATATAAATAATAAAGAAATCAATAACTATAAAAAATATTTAGATTTTGAATGCGATTCAAAAGGAAATATCTTGTCTATTAAAATTAACATAGAAAGTTATCAAAAAGCAATTCAAAATGTTGGATACTTCGTGGTTATTTCAAACATTGAAAAAACTGCTCAAGAAATTTATGAAATATACAAAAACAAGAATAATACAGAAAAAGCATTTTCAGAAATTAAAAATTATTCACAGTTAAACAATAATTTTGATGAATACGATAATGGGCTTGAAGCTAAAACATTTATTACATTTTTATCATTAATCGTTAGAAACTTTATCTTATATAAATGTAAATCATTTTTAGAAAATCATCCACCAGAAACATTTAATACAATTATGGATGAATTAAGAAAGATTCAATTAACAAAAGTTCAAGCTTCATATATGAGAAAGTACTCACTATCTAATGAACAAAAAGAGATTTTAAAATGCTTAGGAATTTCCTTGAGTGATATTTCAAAATACATAGAAAAAGTTAATGAAAAAAGTTAGATAATATTCATAAATTAATAAAAGTTCAATTAATTATTATTACTAAATTAAAAAGACACTTTCTAATGAAAATGTCTCTTTTTATCTTTATTTGTATGAATGGAATGAAATCTATTTACTAGTTTTTTTATTGTTGTTTAAGATTTTTCTCAAATCATTCTAAAAATGCTTGTCTTAAAGGTGTGTCATTAACTGAAAAATCTGCGAAATTATCTTGATCATCAAAAGCTAATAAGATATCTTCTTTATAATTGTTATATCCATTATTTAAACCATATAATGCGTTTGAAAAAATTCTTACTGGTACAAACTTTTCAAATTTTAATCCTTTTTTAACTTTTCCGTTTTCATCAACTTCATCTTTAACATGGTAAGTAGTTAATTCTTCAGAAATTATTTGAGGATCTAAAATAGTTATTTTTCTACCTTTAGGCATTGTAAATGTTTTGTATTTATTTTCAAGATAATTATAATATCTCTTATTTCCAGCAACATTGATATCGGTATCTATATATTTTGGAACTTCAATATGACCTGGGTGTCCTTTATAAAAGAATTCATATTTATCTTTGTATTTTTCAAAGGCGGTTATAACTAGGTCTCATTGTTTTGGAGTTAAGTCTCCTAAAATTAATACTTTTTCTTTTAGTTTAGAATTATTCATTACTTCATCAACTATATCTCTTTGTAATTCTCAATTATATCCACTTATTTCTGGTCATCATTTAGAGAATAAACGTTTTTTGTTTTTATCTCTAACATTAAAAATTTCATTGGTTAAATCATAATTTTTAGCTTTGCCATTTTCATCAACACCACTAAATAATAAATGATTCTTAAAACCATTATTTTTAAAGTATTCATATGATTCATCAACTGATCATCAGTAGTTAAATTTGTTTACAACATTTGCATATAATAAACAATTAAAGTAGCTTTTTGGTAACTCTGATTTCTTATTGAATTTTGTATCTTTAATCGATTTATTTGTTTTTTGTTGATGTTCTTCAATCATTTTATCTACACTATTTTTTCAGTAATGGAATCTATCAGGATTTTCTTCAACAAAGTTTATAATCACATTCTTGTATTTTGATAATTCAAAATATTGGTCTTGAGAAATACCTGTTCTACATCAAATATTAATCTTTTTATCTGGATTTTCGATAATAACTTTCTTTCAATAAGGTATAGCAGTAAATTTATCATCATCTTTACCGCGAGCTTCTGGAGGTAAAGACACCATTCTAGAATTTAATCCTGGATTTATTTTATAGTTCTTTTGGTAATCTAATCATTTTTCTTGATTTAGTAATTTTTGGTTAGATACAAATAAACCGTTATCGTTTATACCAAATAAAACATCTCCCTTAACAAGCATAGACATTCTAATAAAATTATTGTATATACTTTGTCCATAAAGGTTATAAAATAGGTTTAAATCAGCATTATTTGCAACTTCAACAATATTTTTATTTTTATTGGTATTATGGTCATTTTCAAAGGTAACAGGTACCTTAAAATTATCAATAATAATTTCATGAATATCTGATTTTATATTTGTGTTTGTGTCTTTTATATCAAATGTAATTTTAATCTTTTGAGGTTCTAATATCTCTACATTAAAAGTATCACAAACTAATGTAGGTTCATCAGCAATATGTATGTTTATATTTTCTTTAGTAGCTTGATTGCTGTAAATATTTGATGTTTCTTTATTGTATTTTAAATTTGTTGTTATCAAATTTTCAATTTTATTTTTTTGTCTATTTATTTCTGGATCGTTAGTTTTTTTATCATCATTTTCATTTCTAACACATGATGATGATATTAAAATTGGACAAGCAATGCTTGTGCTTAATAACATTAATTTTCTTTTCATAACATTAATATTATATAATAATATTAATGAATGACTAATTTTTAATTTTTTAATCAAAATAGTTTTTTTCACGAATTAAGTTGATGAAAATCATTGAAAAATTTTAATTTTTTTGTAATGTTATTACGTTTATTTACCCAATTTAACATTATTTTCTTATGTAGTTAATCATTATGCATTTATTCCGTCAAAAATAAATAAAAAACCAGCATATTTTAATGCCGGAGTTTTGTTTAAGGATAAATTAATACTTAATAAAAATGTATTTCGATAGATAAAATTAAAAGTTATATTTGAGAATTTTGTTTTAAAAATGTTTTTCAATTAATTTTTTCAAAATTAAATTCTTCATTTAGTTTTAAATCATATCCGCATGTTTTTTGGAAGATTTTTTGTATCCTAAGAGCTGATATTCTTGAGGTTTTATAATCGATATATGAGGTTTTAATTTGATTATATTGACTATTACTTAAGTAAATTAATATTATAGATAAAAACGCCGAAATAGCCAATAAAGCAATAGGTCAAATATTTTTAAAGTTAATTAATGAAATGCCAATTAAAAATAATGAGAATAATATCTATTTCCATTCAAATTTAAACATATCTAAGAATTTAAATTTGTAAGATGTTTTAGGTGTAATAATAAATTTCGCTTTTTTACCAAAAATACCTAAAATAGCAGATATTAGTGATGTTAAGAACATTGATCCATAAAGAATAAATACTAGTGGAAAGTGTAATATAAATTTAAAGAAGTTTATTCTAAACATTCAATAAATAAAATCATTTACCATTGGTGAGAAAAAGAAAATAACGGTTGGAATTATAAATCATGTTGGATATATACTTCCCAAAGAAACCCCAATAACTGGTAAAATAACAAGATTTATTAAAATATAAAAACTAAATATAGCAGTTAATGGTAAGTTATACGTAAATAATATAATATCTAACTTTTCAAACCATTTCATTTTTGATTTAAAAATTTTAGATGAAAAGTTTTTGATAAATTCAAGATTACCTTGAGTTCATTTTGAGTGTCTTTTTTTGAAAGCTATGTAGTCTACAGGATATTCTTCTTGACAAATAATTTCAGGTGCAAAGGCTACATAGTACCCATAGTTTCTAAGTTCAATACTAATACATAAATCTTCAGCAACCATTGGAGGAAATCCATTTTCAAGCTTATAATAACATTCACTTGCAATCATAGCTCCGTGTCCAAGCATAGAAGAAAAACCTAATCTATGTTTCATTGTTTGATATACTGGTCAGTGAGAATTAACACCTATATGAAATAGATTCATAAAGAAGTTTCTGTTGTTAGTAGCAATATGGTTAGCTTGAACGATTCCAATATTTTCATAGGCATAAAAATATTTTAAAGAAGAAGTTATAAAATTCTTTGGAATGATTTCATCTGAGTCTAAAATAACAAAAAATTTATAATTTTTACTTTTGCAATCTTCTGATTGTAAATAGTTATTTAAATTACCTGCTTTAAAACCAATACGATTATCACGTCTTATAGCTTTAATATTAATATTTGGATGAGACTTAACGAAATTATCTACTTTTAGTTTTTCTTCTTCATCAGTCGAATCATCTAGAATTACTACATCAAAGTTTTTATATTTTTGTTGAATACACTTTTCTAATGAACTTTCAACAATATCATTAGCACAGCAATATACTAAAAGAACTCTATCGTTAACTTTACTTACATCTGTGTTTAAAACTTTTTTATATTTTTTAAATAATAATCTTCTAAAAAGATAATAAACGGCTACATATAAAAAGTCCTTGATACCATTTAATCAAAAAAACAATAAGAAAATTGCATTAAGAACTAAAAATATTATCGCAGCCACAATTCTTGGAAGACTATTTGGATCAATTGCATTTCCAAAAGGATTTTGTTTATTTAAACTTAGTTTCGTTATTGATGTTACAAAATAATAAATGAAAGAAGCATCTAAGGCTAATCACATTAAAATTAACATTCAATAAAAAACTGAACTTTTTGTTAATTTTTTACTATTTTTCATAAACTCCTTTTTTATTTTTATTAATATTCATATCTTTCATAATGCTTCACAAATGCAAAATGATAAATATAATATTAATTTTAGCACAAAAATATAACATTGTAAATGTTAGGCTTTTAAATCAACATAAAATTAATCGTTAGATGCATATTACTCATTATCTGCGCAAAAATTATAAATATTTTTGTAATAGTATATGTGCCTAATTGCGCTGCACACATCAAAAATGATTGTTTATCCTGAGTTTCCAAGTTGGAGCTCTTTTTTATTACTTTTTTCAGTGTTATTTATATATAAATAAAAAAAAGTTATTTTTTTACATAATTACATTGTAATTTGTGGTATAATAAAGATATGAAAAAAGACAAATGACTATTAATTTCAAGAAAAAATAAGAACTCTACTTACTTATCTTTAGCACTTTCAGGAGGATTTGGCAAAGGTTATAAGAAATCTATCGGTATCGGTACAGTTGAAAAATGAGAAAAATATTGTTCTGATCCAGTAGAAAAAATTAAAAAACTATCTCAAAACTACAATACTGATTGAGATAGAAATATGATAATTAGACAATTAGAGTTAGATATAAGCAAGGTTAAAATTGAAACAAAACAGTTCAATTATGGATATGATTTGTTATACAGTTTCTTAGAAAAATTAAATCCTTTTAAAGATGCTAAAGTATCAAAATCCAAGTATTTAAATGATTTATTAAAATATATGATTTCAAATAGAATTGTAAATCCGGGTAGCATGCTTTCATCCTTTAAAAATAAAGACAAATTCAATATAAATTTAGAAGTTGAAAAGACGACATTTTATAATACTTTAGACTATTTAGCTGAAAATAAAAATAACATTTTAAAGAGTGTTAACGATACATTGATCAAAGATAAAAATAGAAAAATAGATATTATTTGATACGACTCTTCAACGGTATATTTTGAAAGTTTTGTAAGAGAAGGATTGAGATATCCAGGTTATTCTAAAGATGGAAAATTCAAAGAAGATCAAATTGTTTTAGGTTTAGCAACAGATGAAAACGGCATTCCAATTCACTATAAATTATTCAAAGGGAACACTACTGATGCATCAACATTTATTAATTTTATTTTGAATATAAAATCACAATATGAATTAAACAAAGTAACACTCATTGCTGATAGAGGAATGAGTACAAATAGAAACATAAGATTCTTAGAAGATAACGATATTGATTACATTTTATCTTATAGATTAAAAGCGGCTTCAAATGACCGAAAGACCTTTGCAATAGATGAATCCGGCTATTTTGGAGACAATAATTTTAAATATAAAGAAACTACTTTTTATTCGTTTTGAAAGAATAGAAGAGCAAACGGACACAAGAGAAGATTGGTAGTAACATATAGTAAAAAAAGAGCATTAAAAGATAAAAATGATAGACAAATTTTAATCGATAATTTTATTAAAAGACAAGATAAAGACGGACTAGTTCATGATCAAGTAATGTTCGGTCAAAAGAAATTTAAATTCTTCGAAAAAGTTGGTGGTAAAGGTTATTACAAACTTAACTATGACAAAATTATCGAAGATGAAAAGTTTGACGGATATTATGCTTATGAAACCTCTAGATTTGATTTATCACCTGAAGAAATTGTGAATTTATATTCAAAACAATGACAAATAGAATCAAACTTTAGAGCTTTAAAAAGTGCTTTAGCTGTAAGACCTATTTATGTATGAAGTGAAAAGCATATTGAAGGTCATTTCGTACTTTGCTTCTTATCTCTTGTTTTATTAAATTTTGTTATTTATTATTTAAACAAAGGTTTGAAAGAACTCGGTGTTGTAGATGAAAAAATCACAATCAAAAAATTACAAGATGTAATAAAAGAAACAATCAAAACATGCAAGATTATTGACGGAAAAATTGAAAGTGAAGAATATATTATTAACGACAACAATAATCAAGCAATTCAAGATTATCAAACATATTTAAGAATTTTAAATGAATTAAAATTTTAAATTATTAAAAACAGCTCATCAAACAGATGAGTTGTTAAAAATTACATTGTAAAAGTTGGAAACTCGGGAACTTTTTGTTAATTTTTTACTATTTTTCATAAACTCCTTTTTTATTTTTATTAATATTCATATCTTTCATAATGCTTCACAAATGCAAAATGATAAATATAATATTAATTTTAGCACAAAAATATAACATTGTAAATGTTAGGCTTTTAAATCAACATAAAATTAATCGTTAGATGCATATTACTCATTATCTGCGCAAAAATTATAAATATTTTTGTAATAGTATATGTGCCTAATTGCGCTGCACACATCAAAAATGATTGTTTATATTGATTTATTTGATATTAAAATTAAATTCAATTTTTGAATTACCATTAGATAATTTTGTTTCTAATTCGATTATTTTAGAAGTTTTGAAATTATCAAATTTTTCAAAATGTTCGAATATAAATTGAGAAAGATTATCTACAAAAATAGATTCTAATCTTGTAACTAATCCACGACCTCCCATTGATTTATCAGCATTTTGAATAACTATCTTTTGAAGACCACTAATAACTTTATTATCATAAGCTAATTTGATATTCTTGTTTTTTTCAAGATATTTAGCAATTTTTTTGAACTTCAATTCAACGATTTTGCTTGCTGCTTCATCATTTAGAGGTATAAATGGAACAATATTCTTAATACCAATTCTATTTAAGATTTCAGGTCTTTTAAGTGTGTTAGTAAAATAATCAATAACAGCTTTTATAAAGTGCTTTTTAGATGATTCAGCATCAAAATTATCTTGGAAATTGTTTGAACCAATATTTGATGTGAAAATAATAAATGTTTCAGAAAAATCTACCATTTCGCCTTTAGAAGAAGTTAATCTACCATCTTCTAAAATTTGGAGGAATTTATCCATAATTTTTCCGTTAGCTTTTTCAATTTCATCAAATAAAAGAATTGAAAACGGTTTTTCTAATACGGCATTAGTTAATTGACCACCAGCTTCATAACCAACATATCCAGGAGCTGAACCAATTAATTTTTGGTCTGATTCTTCATGATTATATTCAGACATATCGAATCTAATAATTCTTTTTTCATCACCAAAAACAAATTCACTTAATGCTTTTGCCATTTCTGTTTTACCAACCCCAGTTGGACCAGCAAAGAATAATATGCCTCTAGGTTTAGAAGTTGAATCAGTTGATTGCACAATACCTTGTAAACCAACTAAAGATCTAATTAAGGTCTTTTTTAAAGCAGAAATCGCAGATTCTTGCCCGATTATTCTATTATTGAAAAATTCATCAAGTTTTTTGATTTTATCTGGTTCATTTTTTTCTCATTCTGAGTCTTTCTTTGAGAAATAAATCATTCTATATAGTGATTTAAAGTCATTGAACTTAACTTCTTTATTGTTTTCTGAATATAAAACTCTTAACATTTGAAAAATTTCTCTAAATGATAAACCATCAGTTATACTAATTGCTTCTTTTCATACTTTTTCATCATTTAAACTAATGCTCTTATTTTTAAAAGTTATAGATGAAGCAATACTCCCAAAAAAGGCTTTTCTTTCTTCATTATCAGGCTTGCTGATGTTTAATGTTAATACTTCAGGGTTTGAATTGAAAGAAATTGAGTTAAATATTTCAGAATTGTTAACTATCAAAATTAGCTTAGATTTCTTTTTAAGATAGCGAATGTATTCATGTTCTAATTGAAGTGTAAATTGTTCAAGCAATGAGGCTAATTGTTCTGAAGGCAATTGACTTTTATTATCAAAAATAAAATCTGAACAGTCAATTATAAAGGCACTAGAGTTTTCTTCTAACTCTTTCATTGAACAATCAATTTGATTTTTAATATATTCATTACATTTATCAATAAAAGTTTCAAAGTTTTCATTATTGTTTGCACTGTTTGAAACATTTAAATCATCATCAAAATCATCATGAGTATATTTTGATGAGCCTTCTGATTCATCGCTGAATGATTTTTTTCATTTTCAGGATTAAATAAGCCATTTTCGGCAATTAATTTACCTAAATATGGTGAAAATCAAGATATATTTTTATAATCTAATTCATTTAAAAGTAAAGATAAATATTCAGGAAAAGAGCAAGAAGAAATTTTACCTTCTTGTTTCTTGAATTCAATTCCTAATGTAGAAGGAATAACTATATCTTTAACATTACCTTTAAGAATTAGAATATTTTTCCTGTCAAGCTTAATTTTTAATTGATTGTAAATTGAATTTTTAAAAGACATTATTGAGCCTCCTTAGTTTTCGAACTTATTTTTTGAATACTTTTGTATTTTGGCTTAGCAGCTTGAAATTCTCTAACTACATTAAATTTAACAACTTTAGCACCATGTTTATTTAGATAATTTATTATATTCTCTGATGTTTTTTGGCAGCAGTATCTTTCGTAATCGCCTATTTTATAGCTTATTTGTAAATTTTCATCAATAGAGATATCAAAAGTTTCTTTATATTTATTACCAAATTTATAAATGACTTTTACTGTTCCATCATCGTTGATTTTTGTGATAGATTTACCTATTTGCATATAGTTTTCATTTAATGATTCAAGTGAAGAATATATTTTTTGAGCCAGATTTTTAATCTTGACTAATGAAGATTTTTTACTATAAACATATGCTTTAAAATCAGCTAATTCATTATTTACAGATATACTTGTACACTTTTTAAATAATTCATCTTGAATGTTAATATTATTCGGAAAAACGTTTTTAATTATATCTATACAATCTTTTCTAAATTTAATGATAGCTTCTTTTGAAGCATCTAAATTTCTTATTCTATCAATTTCATCCGTTAATGATTTTTCTGTAACATCTATATTGTTATTAGTTAAATTATTAATAGCTTCATATGCGATTTCACCGTAATTTAGTAATATTGGCACAAAATTAAAATCAAAATTATTACTATCAAATTCTTTTAATTGAGAAGCTGTTAAATAGCTTAAATTAATTAATTGCTTATTTATGTTCGAGATAGCGAGTTGTATATTTAATCTTTTTATATTTTCCAAATCTTTCTTATTATAATCATTATACGAAAATGAAAAGCCTTTATTTATCTGTTCTTTGATGTCATTAATTTTATTTATTTCATTTGAAAATTGGTTCAATAAATTAATATTTGAAAATTGCTTTTGGCAATCATTAATAGTTTTTAAGATGATATCGCAAGACTCTAATAAATTATTTCTATCTTCGTCTTCGAAAGCAACAACCATGTGTACTGAATGACTCATACTCACTCCTAATTCTTATTATTTTTGTTTTAATTTATTTAAAAGATTTTGAATATATTTTTTAAAATTAATTAACTTTTGTTGATCTTCATAAAGAATTTTAGAATCTTCGCTTGCTCCTTCATAATGGTGGTATTTGTTTGCTGTTTTATTATTGTCCAGAATATTATTTATAATTTTGTTTTCATCTTCTTTTGACAACTTCAATGACTTAAACAAGTTTTTTAAATTTTCTCTGCTTATCTTATTTACTTTTTGTGTTGAATTGTTTGACGAATTATTGATTTTATCAATGTGACCTTCTAATGAAATTCTTATTTCATGAGAAAGGGTTATGTTATTATTACGTAAAATATCATCTTTTTCTTTTGATTTTTCGCTTATTTCAACTCTAATATCAATTATTAAAGTTTCAAATAATCAATTGTATTTACAGTCTTGAATTTTGTGATTTCAATCATTAATAGTGGGGAGTTCTAATTTACTAGAATCGGCATTTTTAATTTGATTGTATAGTTTCTTCATTGAATCATATTCATCATTTATCTCATTGAATAATCGAGGTAAAGATAATGATTTAAACATTTTTTTATGATCTAAAATGTTTAACAATTCTTTTTTGCAATTTTTTAATAAATTAGTGGCCTTGTTTATGTAATCATAATAATTTAATTGAATTGAATTTCAGTTGATTGAAACTAATAATGTAGGTTCATTCTTTAAAATATAATTTAAAAATTCATAACTAACTTCATGAGTTAAAAGCGATAAAATATGTTTTTTATTATTCTCAAAATCTTTTCAGAATTTTTCTTTCAATTTTTGATCGTTTGACTCTGTTATAAACTTATGCACTCCAGAGATAGTATTCTCATCTAAATCTGTAATTTTTCTATTTTTAACAATTCATTCCGAATACTTAATACATCAAGGTTTAGAAAAGTTAGATAGAAAGAAAAATGGATTTACAATTGGGAAGACATTGTTGATAACATCATTTTCATTTAATTCATTTATTATATTAATTGATTTTTCTATACCTAATTCATTTGAATAATCACCATTAAATATTTTCACATTAACTTTTGTTTTTGAAATGTTATAGAAATTATTATTTAAATAATAAAACGAATCACTCCCTTCGATTATTTTGCCATTTTTAAGAATATTTAAATATTCGTGGTAATAACGTTTATTAAATAAGTTTTCAATTTTCTCTTTATCAATATCGGTTATTTTAAGATGATTCCTTTGAATGAATTCATCATCAAAAACAATAGATTCATCTTCAAAATACGAAAGAATAAATGTATCAAAAAACTCTTTTCTTTCTCGAAAGTCTTCTTCTAATCATTCAAAAAAGTCTTTAACAATTTTATTTTCTGAACCTATGTAAATATCATTATTTTTATAATATATTTTAAAACTATCGATATTCATCTCGCCTAAATTACAAGTTTTAGATTTTAAAGCAAAATTCAAAACTGCTTTGTTGTTATCATTCTCTATTAAGTAATTTGTTATTATTTCTTCTTCTCTTTCGATTATAACCTCATCTTTATCATTCGGGACATTAATGTTAATTATTTCTTTATTATTTTCGGGAACATCATCAACCTTGTTGAATTTCATTGAGTAAAAAATATCGCATTCTTTCTTTCGATGTTCTTTTTTTACTTCATTCGAATCATTTAGTAAATCAAATTGATAAAATTTTTTCTTGTTAAATAATTGAACTATTTGCTTGTTGACTGTAATATTGCTTAAATTTATTTCTGAAAAGTCATCAATTGATACTGGTGGATCTAATTCAATTGATTTATTTTTTACTAGATTTTCAAAAGTTTTCTCAAAAATAACATCATTTCTTTCATGAATATTAGCTTTGTCTAATAATGCTTCTTTTATAGTGTTCAAGTTATTATTAGAATTTTTTGTCACAAAAATATTTAATAAAAGAAATTCGAAGAATTCTAATGATACGTATGAAACTTCATCATATTTAAAGTTATATTTATAAAATGGTATTCTAATCTTCATCATAAAATTCCTCCCCTTTATAAAGCGTAAGGTTTTTATTTCTTTGGTGGCTTATATATTTAATTAATAAATTATTCCCTTCTATTACTTTTAAATATCATTCAAAAGCTCCCACTAAAATCAATAATGACCTTGCTTTTGAGGCAGCAACATTAATTCTTTTATCTGATGTTAAAAATGAAAGATCTCTTGTTTTGAGAGTTAGCATTTTTTCTTTATATTTTCTTTCAGCTTTAATGAAGCCCACAATAATAATTTCTTTTTCTCTGCCTTGAAAGTTATCGATTGTGTCAACCTTAATATTTAATTTTTCTAAATTTTTATTTTTTAATAATTGCCTAATTATTAGCTTTTGATTACTAGTTAAACATATAATTCCAATTTTATCTTTTAAGTCTGCTTTAGAGTTGCTTTTTTGTATATCATTAACTATTTTTAATATAACTTTTGCATTGTATTCATTAAATAAACCTTCTGAAAGCTTCATGTTTTTTAGATCATCATCTAAAGTAGTAATTCGATCAAAAGAAATTAATGAATCGTTAATGTTATATTTTTTAGCGTAAGTCTTAGATAATTGCGATGTATCAACATATACTACTTGTTCAATGTTATTTTTAACTTTATATTCCGGTAAATTTAAATCTTTAGACTCAAGGCGCTCATCGGAGTCATAGTTTTCATTAACTAATGATTCAATTTTTTTGTTAAATCTACGTTGTTCGGTTAAAGTTGATAATAATTCAAAATTTTCTTTTTTGGATTTAATTGCTAATTTTTCAAAAACAGGGATATTTAAAATATTTTGAATATTTTCTACATCATCTTGAGATTCTTTAAAATGATTTTCATGTAATGATTTATTAAGCAAAACTTTTAAGTCTTTTTTATCATCTTCTTTAAGAGATTCAAGTGTATCTTTTATTAAAGTTGGTTCAATTGTAGATCTAGGAGGTAATTGTTTATAATCACCGAACAAAATTAAAACTTTAGATGAATTAACTTTAGATAAAATTTCAGGAGTTGATGATTTAGAAACCTCATCAATTGCATTTAAATATAAGGGGTATTCATCTAATAAATTTTTAGATTCATCATTGATTTCTAATATCGGTTTTGAAGTGTTAGTTAAACCAATAACATTAATCAACGCATTGTCAAAAATCACTTTTCTAAATTGTCTATCTTCTGAATCTCTGTTTTTATCGTCGATAGTTTCAATCTCTGGATTAAAAGTATATGATTGTCAAAACTTTTCAAAATTTTCTTTAAAAATATTTGAATCATTCTTTTTTGAATTAATCTTTGAATTAATATAATCATAAAAATCTCAATAAGTTATAAATAATTTATTTTCCTCATTCATAATTTGTTGAATATCCTTATTGATTTTTTTAATTTCTGTTTCATTTTGTTCAATTCATGTTAAGTTATCGTCAATCGACCAATTAGTAGCAAAATGTGTTATAAGTTTTTTTAGATTCAGAGAATTACATTTACCTTCTTTTATATTTTCTATATTCTTGTCCCCGTATTTATTACTATTATATATATCACCAGAAAATCCATTTTTATTGATTCCGTCAAGAATTTCTTGAGTATAAACATTTTTAAAGTTATTGGTTTTAATGTGCTTAGCAAAAAAAGATTTATTATGTTTTAAAATATTTTCATATTTGGAAATATCATCATCTTTATCTAATATATAATTGCTTATTTTAGTGCAAAAGTTTTGGTAAAGATTTTCTTCAGCAAAACTATTTTTCTTGCGTGAATTAAATTTATCTTTTTTATAAATAATGATATTAGGATTATTTTTATTATAGTCATCAATTCTATCTAGACAATTTGATATTGCCTTGTGTGTCGAAGAAGAAATGACGCAATTGTCTCCTCTAGAAGCAAAATAATTCAAAGTTGCTGATATAACCTGTGTTTTACCAGTCCCTGGTGGTCCCTGTACTAAATGGATATCTCTTGTAGAAATAGATTTTTCGAAAGCATCTTTTTGTCTAGGGATTAAATTATAATTTTTAATAACTTCCTGGTACTCGTTATCATTATTAAAGTTGATCTTAATATTTGAGTGTTTCTTAGGGTTAATAAGAGATCTTAAAATATGAATATTGACAGAGCGCCCTTTTGAAGTATTCAAGATTTCATTTGAATATCTTTTAATAACTTGCATTTCTGCTCGTCGGTTTTCAATCATAAGAAGAAAGTTTGTTTCTTTTAAAAATTCTGGCAAATTATACTTTGGTTCGTAATCACTATCATTTTGATTTTCATAATTAAGATATACTATTTCATAAATTTTGTTATTTGGGTTTTTTAAAGATTTGTTTAAACAACCCTTTATTTGGTTAATGATTGATATTTTATATTTCTCACCCTTGATATTTCTATTTAAAGTATCTATTTTATTTTCAAATTTTTGCTTCTTTTCTTGGTTTTGTTTTATTTTATTTTTTAATTCTTCAATTTTCTTATCTATTATTTTTTTCTCATTTTCATAGTTTTTTAATAAAGGATTTTTTGAATCAACATTACTCTTAGCTTTTTTGTTTTTAGAATCTTCATTTTTATCTTTTTCTATTTTTTTTATTTCTTGTTTTATTTCATTCCATTGTGTTTCGGCTTCATTCAAATCTTTTTTATCTTGTTCTATTTGTTCTGCTATATTTCTAAGTTCGTTTCTTTTTAAAGAAGAAATTATTTTTTCTTTTTCGTTTATATCATTATCTATATCTTTTATTTTTTTATCGTAATTCATAGCAGAAATGACTTTTTCCAAAGCAGTTTCTTTTAAAGATACTTCTATTTTTTCGAAATCATCATCATTTATTGAATTAGATGTATATAAGTTAAACCTTAACTTTCTAGATTTTTCACCTATTTTTTTGGGACATATACAATAAATTCCTTTTTTAGAAGTTAATTGATTAGCATGAACATCTTCAATATTTTCTAATGAAAGATTAACAATTTTATATTCGCTATCAATAGATTTATCATCTATTTTGCCTCTCATATGATGTAAAATTTTGTTTAATAATTTAAAATCTAAAATTTCGGTTTTTTAGTGAGATAATCAACTTTTTTTAATTGTTCGAATATATTTGCAATTTTTGAAGAAGCATAAGAATAATTTAAGTCTTGAGCTATTAATTGTACCTTATCAATTTTTCGAAATGTTTCATCATCTGATGAAGGTTCATCATAATTCAAAAACTCTATTTTATTAAAATAAAAACATTACTCATTTTCACTATAATTAAAAGAACATAAAACTGAATTATAACTTTTGAAACTTTTAAATTTACTTTCATCAAAAAATGCATGTATATAAACTATATCTTTGTTTAAACAAATTGCATAGTAGCTTTTAGCGTTGTGAAAATCTCAAAGAAAATGAGCAAAAGCTAAACGTCAATTATATTGGTTGCTTTTGCCGTATATTTTTTTGTCAGAATAAACTTTTTTTAATTTTGAAATAAAGATATCTTGAATTGAAGTTGTTCCATAACTGCGCTCATAATATATCTTTAAATGTTTGTCGTCTTCATTTATTCTTGGCTTAACAGTATAATTGTCATATGTTGATAAAAGGCATGGTATTTCAATAGACATAAATAAACTCCGTTTGTATAGAAAAATTATTAAATGATTGTAGAAAAGGTTTATACCTTTTATTTTAATCCCACCATTAAAAAAACGATCCTTTTGTGGAAATTTTCCATATATTAGATAAACATAAAATATCATAAAAGTAAGAAATAAATGCAATATTTAAATAGAAAAATAAGAAAATAATTGATTCATTTTTTATTAGGATATAAAACTAAATATTTTTTAAAAAATTACAGAAATATCTAAAATAATTGCTTTTCTAAAAAAGAAATTATGTGTTTAAAAATATATTTTTAGAATTTGCGAACTAACATGATAAGAAAAACATTTATCGATATCTTATTAGATATAGAATTAAATTAAGGAGGTTTAATGATTAATAAAAATGATGTAATTTATGATGTTAGTGAAGCCGTATCAAAATTTAATAAAGATATAGAAAACTTATCTTATTGTATTAAATGCAAAATTGAACTTAAATCACCAGATGAATCAAACTCAAACAAATATAAAAGTATAACTGCTTATGACATAAATAATCCTGACTATCAATTAAAAGTCTCAGTACAACAAGCGAAATACTGAAAATTTGAAAGATTGTTTAAAGAAAAGAATATTGATATAAAAGATCATGATAAATTTATTTTTCGCATATGCGGTAAGTTTCGATTAGGTAACTCTAATAATAGATTCATATTTTAAGGAAATGAGTTTGAAATTGATAAACATTTTTTAGAAGAAAACGAAAAAGAAATGCTAATGGAAAAATATAAAATTCCTTTTAGTAATAGTGAAAGAGAAAAAAGAAGTTCATTGATCCCGCATTATCCTGAAAATATTTTAGTAATAACTTCTGCTGATGGAGCAGTAATTAAAGACGTTCAAAATGGTTGACAATCAACTACCAATGCAACAAATTTATATCTAATGGACTCAAGGGTTCAAGGACAAGATGCGGTTGAACAAATAGTTAAAAAAATTAAAGAAGCTAATGAATATACAAAAGTTCATTTTGATTTAATTTTGTTATGTCGTGGTGGCGGTAGCGAAGCAGATCTAAAAACTTTTGATAAAGAACCAGTTATAGAAGCTATTATAAATTCTAAAATCCCAGTAGTTACAGCGATAGGACATGGTATTAATATATCTCTTGCTGACTTAGTAAGTTGCAAAAGTTTTTCAACTCCTTCCGAAGCTATAAAAAACCTTTTTGAAAAATATGTTGAATCTAAGCCTTTATTGAATTTAGAAAACTATAAAAATAGAATTAAAAACTTATTATCGTCTAAACAAGAAACACTAAAACTACTACAAAACAATCTGATTGGTAAATTATTAGTTGAGAAGTTTAGTGGTTTAATTGCTAAATTAACACAAACTAAAGAAAATATAACAAACAAATTTCATTCATATTTAACTGATAAATCAAAACACTTAAATGATTGATTATTAAGAATAAAACAAAGCATTAAATTCAAAACACAATATCTAGAAAATAGTATTCAAAATACAAAACAAAAGTTGTTTGACTCATATAAAAATAGAATTGATAAATTTTATGAAAAAATTAATTTACTTAGTCAAACCTTAGAAAGTTATAGTCCATATACAATACTTAAAAAAGGTTATTCATTAGCGAAATTCAACAATCATTTAATTAAAAGCGTTAACCAAGTTAAAACTAACGATATTTTAAACATAGATGTGTATGATGGCGTTATTGAAACTGTTGTAAAAAATAAAAAAGAAAGAGGAAATTAAAATGGAAAATAAAGAAAAAACATTCAAACAATTAATTCAAGAAATTAATAACATTAATGAAAAATTCAAAAATCTTGATGATATAGATTTAGAACAAGCTGTTAAAGATTTCAAATTAGGAAATGAATTAATTAAAGAAGCTAACAAAAGATTAAATGAAGTTAAAAAAGAAATCGAAATAATCGATTCTACAAATAACAATTAATAAATTAACATTAAACCTATAAATTAAGTTTGGGAATGCTATATAGTCATTTCCAATTTTTAATTTTTTATTTATAATATAAAAATTATGGAAAAAAATATGTTTAAATCTTTAACTGAAATTAAAAATAGTTATACTAATTTATTACAAAAATTAGATAATCCAGAAACTATTAATAATATAAAAGAGTACACAAAAATCAGCAAAGAAGTCAATAAAATTAAGGAAATAGCCGAAACTTTTACTAAATATGAAAACTTACTCAATGATCTTCAAATGGCTAAAGAGATGCTTGAGTCTAAAAATGAAGAAGAAGTTGAATTAGCTAAAAGTATTATTGATGATAACACCATTAAATTAGATGAGTTAGAACAAGAACTTAAAGTTTTAATCTTACCAAAAGATGAAAATGATGATAAAAACGTTATCGTTGAAATTAGAGGTGCAGCCGGTGGTGATGAAGCAAATATTTTCGCTAGTGACTTATTTAGAATGTATTCTAAATTTGCTGAAGAATTAGATTTTAGATTAAAAGTGCTTTCAACAAGTCCAACTCCAGCTGGTGGTTATTCACAAATTGTTTTCTCAATTAAAGGGGATAAGGCTTATTCAAAATTTAAATTTGAATCTGGAGTTCACCGTGTACAAAGAGTTCCAGTTACTGAATCACAAGGTAGAATTCACACTTCAACAGCAACTGTTACTGTTATGCCTGAAATTGACGATTCAATTGAAATTGAGGTTAAACCATCAGACATAAAAGTTGATGTGTATCGTTCAAGTGGAGCTGGTGGTCAATCAGTTAACACAACAGATTCAGCTGTTAGAATTACACACTTACCAACTGGTATAGTTGTTACATCGCAAGATGAAAGAAGCCAAATAGCTAACAGAGAAACAGCGATGATGGTGTTAAAATCTAAACTTTATGATTTGGAAATACAAAAGAAACAAGAAGAAGAATCTGGTTATAGAAAATTAGCTGGTCATGGTGATAGAAGCGAAAAGATAAGAACATATAATTATCCACAAGATAGAGTTACTGATCATAGAATTAGTTATTCAACAAGTTTAAAACCAATAATGGAAGGTAAATTAACTGCTTTAATTGATGCTTTATTAACTGAAGAACAAAATCAAAAGATTAAAGAAAGTGGTTTTTAATAATTATGATTAACACGAAATGTGTTAATTTTTTGTATTATTTTAGTAAGGGAGATTTATGCCTACAAAAGAAGATTTATTATTAGAAAAAAGAAGATATGGATTAAAAGAAGAAATTAGCGAAAAAGAATTAAAAATGCTTGAGGCTAATTATCCAATTCAATACATAATGGGATATGTTGAATATGCTAATATTAGAATTAATTTAAATCATAAAGTTTTAATCCCTAGATACGAAACTGAAGAATTAATTTATCTAATTAAAGATAAATATCTAAAAGATAATATGAAGGTTTTAGATTTATGTTGTGGATCAGGTTTTATTGGACTAGCATTAAAGAAATTTAATTCAACTATTAATTTTACTTTAAGTGATATTGATACTGAAGCATTAGAACAAACTAAGGAAAACTTTGAGTTAAATTTTGATAAAAATGAAAAGGTTAAAATTATTCAAAGTGATTGTTTTACAGCCATAAAAGAAAAATTTGATTTAATTGTAAGCAATCCTCCATATGTTGCTTATGATGATCCTGACGCTCAAAGTTTAAGCTTAAAACATGAGCCTGAGCATGCTATTTATGCTCCTGATAATGGTTGATATTTTTATGAAAAAATATTAAATGAAGCGCCTGAATATCTAAATGAAAATGGTATATTAATTTTTGAAATTAATCCAAAACATATTAATAAATGAATACAAATTAAAAATGCCTTAATTATTAAAGATATGTCTAATAAAGATCGTTTTGTTGTTTTACATAGAAAAGATTTATTAAGTCTAAATAATTAATTTATCTAAATTTTTAATACAATAAAATAACAAAGTTTTAATTATTTGAAAGAGGTTATTATGCAAGTATTTTTTAAAAACCAACCTACTAATTTAGTAGGAAAACAATTAGAATTAAATCAAGAATTTCCTGAATTTAAAGCTGTTGATATAAATATGGATAATTTTGATAGTTCAATCTTCAAAAACAAAAAGAGATTAGTATTTTCTATCCCATCAATCGATACTGGTGTTTGTGAAATAGAAACAGCAAAGTTCTTGAATTATTTTAAAGGAAAACAATATCCTGTTTTAGTTATCTCTCAAGATTTACCTTTTGCTTTTAAACGTTGATGTGCAGGTAAAGATAATGATGCTATTACTACTTTAAGCGATTTTAGATTCCATGATTTTGCTTCTAAAACAGGAACTTTACTTGAAAATATTGGATTATTAACAAGAGCAGTTTTTGTAGTTGATGAAAATAATAAAATTGTTCATTTAGAATATTGTTCTAATGTTTCTAATGAACCAAACTACGAAGAAATATTTAAGTTCTTTAAATAAAATTTTTGGATTTATATATTAGAAAACAAAAAATATATAGCTCATAATTTGTTAAATTATTAAAAAATAACAATAATGCTTTTTGACTAAAATGTCTATTAAACAGCATTATTTTTTATATTCATCTTTTTTAAAAGTAGTAAAAAAGACACTTCTAATTGAAAATGTCTATGTCTTATATCCTAGCTTTGCGCTTAATCTATAAACCCTAAATCATTAATTTTGAGTTTACCATATTTATCACTTAATTTATATGATGTAATTCTTTCTTTACCGCTATTAGGCACCAAAATACCTTTGTTAACTCAGTCTTTAGTTCATTTCAATATTGCCCGAGAAGTGACACCAAAAATATTTGCTAAGTCTTTAGTATGGATAATGCTTTTATTATTTTCTATACAATATCTTAATAATGTTAAATCTTTTTTATTTAAGTCATTTAATAATTCGTTAAAGGTTTTATTTTTCTCACTTGCTTCTAAAGCACATAAATATACATTTTGAGCATTAAGAGCCATTATTTTACAAAAATAAGTAATCCATTGTTCTAAGTGTGGTGGTTTATTACGTCCGTTATAAAATAAAGGATCTAAATTCATTTGTAGGGATTGATAATATTCATTTAAATTATTACTGTAATATTCTTCAAATGAATTGAAACCTTTAAAATCATAATCATCAATCATTAAAGAATAAGTAGCTAATGCTCTAGCACTCCGTCCATTTCCATCTTCAAATGGATGAATTGTTACAAAAGCATAATGAATAATAGCTGCTCTAACAGCACTTGGTAAATTTGCATTATCTTCTATTCATAATACTAATTCATCAATTAAACCTTCAACATCTTTAGCTTCAGGTGGAATATATTCAGGGTTTTTAGTGATAGAATCGTAAACCGCGAACAGAAAACCAGGAGGAGTAGGTTTTCTAAAATCAATTTTGGTAATCTTTGAGCTTTTTGCTTCAATAATATTATGTAAATTAAAGATAAAATCTTTAGTTATTTTTGTTTTATCTTTTTTACTTATTTCCAGAAAACTTAAAGCATTTCAGTAATTCAATACTTCTTGTTCTGCCTGAATTCTTGTTTGTTTTGCTTTATTATTTACAACATTTTTAACTTGTTCAATATTTAAAACATTTCCTTCAATGCTCGTAGAAAAATGAGTTTGTTTAATTTTAGCTTCATATTGAATTTTTTGTTTGCTTCTTGTAGGTAAAGATAAATAATTCAAAGCACTTCTATATTTTTCTATTTCTAGAAGATAATTTACAAGTTCATCAGTATATTTAAATGATAAATCTAATTCCTTTTTCATATTAAAATTATATCAAATAAGGAACAAATAAGGAACGAATAAGGAACGAATAAGGAACCTTTAAGGAACTATTTATACCTTTATTTCAGCTATCTTATATTATCGTTTTTTAAAATTTCTTTTCGTTTAAATTGATCACTAAATAAAATTTAAACAATATATTATTTTTACTTTATAATAAAACTATTATGAACATGAATGAAATTATTGCAAAAATTCAAAAGTTAACTAAGGTTAAAGTAACACCTGAATCAACTTTTGAAGAATTAAAAATTGACTCATTATCATTAGCAGAAATTGTATTTGATTATGAAGAAAAACTTGGCGTAACCGTTAATGATGAAGATTTGATGAAAATCAAAAAAGTTAAAGATATTGAACAAGTTTTTGCTAATGTTTTGAAAAAATAGTGTATAATGGTTTTACTAATTGCGTAGGAGTGTAGTTCAATGGTAGAACAACGGGCTTCAACCCCGTGTGTTATGGGTTCGAGTCCTGTCACTCCTGCCATTTTTTTATTTACTTTTTTTCGTGCCTCATTTTACTAATTCATTTGTTTTATAGGTTTTTAAATCAAAATAGATAAATAACTTATTTTAATGAGAATTTAATTAACTATTTGATTTTATATAGTTTTTTTAACAAAATTTAAATTTGAAATTTAACTTGATTTTCAACTTTTTCAATTGTTGAAATTAATTTAATACTAATATGATTGTTGAATTAAGCAAAATAAAAATATGCCAACATACTAGCATATTCTTATATTTAACTATTTTTCTTTTAATATTTGAAATCTTTCATCAATAGCCTTTTCGTACTCTGTAGGTACTTCAGTTACTATTAATACATAAGCTTCTGGTCCAACGTGAATTGAGACAACAGAAGGTGTACTAAATAAATCACTTTCTTTTTTAAATAAATCCGAAACGGTTTCTTGATATTTCTTTTTGTCTTCTTCGGTTGATCCTGAATGAAGTACAATGGTTTTTAAACTGTGGTTGTCACTTACTTTAAAATCTTTTGCTTTTTGTTCAGCGTTTTTTAATATGGTTTTGTAAAAGTTTCTACCAATTCCTTCTTTTAATAATTGACCATTTTCTCATTTGATAAGAGGAACAATATTGAACATCTTAGCAATTAAAGCAGCTGCTGGATGTAATCTCCCTCCCTTAACTAAATATTTATTATATTTAGGTATCAAAGTAATTGATTTTTGGAATGAACCAGCTTCGATGAACTTAAGATATTCTTCCATCTTGCTTGAATCTTTTTTCATTTCAAGTTCAAATCAAAACAAGTCAATTAAAATTAATGAAGCTATTTCAACACTTTCAATAACTCTTAATTTAGGAAAATCAGCTGTCATTGTTTTCAAGGTTGCATAACTATTTGATAAATATTTAGAAATTGGATAAACAATAATTTCATCATATTCTTTTGACAATTCAGTAAACAATGTTTCAGCAGTGACTAAATTAAACATTGAAGTTTTGACTTCAGACTTTAAAGTAAATTTGTCAAATAAGGTTGTGGCATCTAAATCCACACCATCAGAATAATTTTTACCATCTATATCGATATACAAGGGTAAGTAAAATCAACCTAATTTTTCAGCTTGTTTTTTGGTTAAACCACAAGATGAATCTACTACTAATGCATATTTTTTCATAATATTTATTATAATGTAAAATAATTAAACAAACATAAATATATTTTTTAATTAAAATAACATATAAAAAGGACAAATAATGGCTGTAGGTATTGTAGTTGAGTATAACCCATTCCACAATGGACATATTAAACAAATCGAGTGAGTTAAGGAAAATTTTCCTGGTGAAAAAATTATTGTGGTAATGTCTGACAAATTCACTCAAAGAGGTGATTTAGCAGTAGCATCTTTTAAAGAAAGATCTAAAATTGCTAAAAAATATGGAGTTGATAAAGTTTTAAAATTATCTTTTGAAGAAACTTGCCAAGCAGCACATATTTTTGCTTACAATGCTATTATGAAACTTTATACTAAGGGCAAAATTGATAAACTTGTCTTTGGTTCTGAAACTAATGATCCTTCAACTATGATTAATATCGCTACAATTTTAAAAAATAATGAAGCAAAATATTACGAACTAATTAGACAAAAGCAAAAACAAAATAAAATTAGTTTCCCTAAAGCTGCAGCTGAAGCTTTAAAAGACTTAACCGGTTCTAGTTATGAAATGCCTAATGATATTCTTGGACTTGAATATGTTAAAGTAATTATTAATAATAATTTACCTATTAAGATTTTTACACTTAAAAGAAATGTGGACTTCCATAGTGATGTAGCTCAAGGGGAATATGCTTCAGCATCATTTTTAAGAAATAAAATTTATCAAGGTGAAGATATCAGCCAATATTCACCAATGATTTTTAAAAAGACACCAAAAAATATCTCTGATTATTACATTAAATTCCAAAAGAAAGTATTGCTTTTAGGTAAAGAAAAAATTAAACTTATTCCAGTTGTTTCTGAAGGTTTAGAAGACTTATTATTCAAGCATATTAACATGCCAACATATGAATGCTTTGTTGATGCTTGTACATCAAAAAGATATACAAGCTCAAGAATTAAAAGAATAATGGCTTGAGTATTAAATTACAAAAATACAACAATAAAGAAGATTACGAAAAAAGCAAAATAAAAATACCATTTAACCTATAAAACAGTCATAATGGTATTTTTTCTTTGCTGTTATTTAGAGATTAAATTACAATATTGAACTAAAATATTTACAAATGTAATTTGATCTTTATTAGGATTAATAGGATTAAAGAAGATTGATAATTTTTCGTCTATTTTTTGAACATTATGTTCTAAATCATTTTCAAAATCTTTTAATTCTTCACTAATTGTTTGTGATTCTTGACTTTTATCTGTCTTTAATAATTCTTTAACTTTATCACTTAAAATTTCTAAATCATCTTCATAAATTTCAAGAGTTTGTTTTTTGATTAATTCATTCTTTTTATTTTCGAATTCAGTCATAGCTTTTTTAAACTCATCTTTATTTTTAATTTCATTTGCATTAGGTTTTTTAGATAATAATTCACTATATTCTTTAGCATATTCATCTAAAAATTTGTCATCTAGAATTTTTGAAACAAAGTCATTTTTAAGAGATAAAACTTTAGGATTAGTTTGGTTTTTAATTTTCTTTGTGAAAAATTTATTAATGATGTCATCGCTTAAAGTCTTAATAATTTTAGGAAATTCGTCTTGCACTTCTTTTGAATATTTTTTAGAGATTTCCACAGCTTTATTATTAATTGTTTCTCTAGTTTTATATAATGTTTCAGCTTCTTTATTAAGAAATTCTTGAGTTACTTTACCACAACCACTTGAGAGCATAACTGGCATTAATATTGCAACTGGTGATAAAGCTAATAATTTAATTTTCTTCATTTTTTCACTTCTCGCTTTCACTTATTATTATTTTTAAATTATAATATACATAATTATATTATATTAGAAAGAGAATACTATGGCGCTTAAACTTAAAGAAACTGTTAAAACAAAAATAGGTTGAAAACCTGAAAGAAATGAAATCATGCAAGGACAATTTGACCCTCACATGTTTACTAAACTTATACAAGAACTTTTCGACAGAATTTGTGATTTAGAAAACCAAAACATTGAACTTGAAAAAAGAATCGATGAACTTGAATCAAAAGAAACAAAAGAATAAAAGTTCTAATTATTTAGCTGCTAAACAATCAAGAAACTAAGCATTATGTAATGCTGATCTTTTTATTTTTATATAAATATATAAGGTTAATAAAAAAATGAGATAACTCACTGCATTCGAAAAAAATAAAAATTATTTTGCTATTTATAAATTTTCATATAAAATATTACTTACTAAATGCAAATGTAGTTCAATGGTAGAACACAAGCTTGCCATGCTTGATACGGGGGTTCAATTCCCCTCATTTGCTCCATATATTCGCAAGAATACCATAAGTGCTTAGTTATCTAAGTGCTTTTTTATTTCAAAAAAATGAAAAATAAAAAAGCCAGCAAACATAGCACTTCTCAATGTGGCTGCTCCATCTCTGTCCTGACCAAGTTATGAGGTTTCTATTTCACTGGCTTGATTATTATATCAAAAAGTTAATTAAAGGCACTAAATTTGTATTTTGGAGAAGCTTAATTTTTGATCTGTGTTTTTTAAGATTGCTCTTTGAAAAACATATCCAAAATTGTTGAAGCAGATCTAATTAAATCTTGGAAAAGGTATAAGCCCTTTTTTGAAAAAATCAAAGGAAAATAAAAGAAAATGTGAAAATTTCCATATTTTATTTTTTTATATATAATATAAAAGACTATGAAAAATTTCACATATAAGGATATATCTAAATTAGCAAAAGTGTCAATTAGTACCGTTAGCCGCTACTATAATGGTGGCTATGTTTCTGACGAAACTAAAAAAGCAATTGAAGATATTATTAAAAAATATAATTATACTCCAAACCATGGAGCACGTTTAATTCGTGGACATGATAACTCGATTTTTATCATTGTCCCTCAATCATACGATAACTCGATCACACAAGTTATGAACGGTATTGAATTAAGTGCTAAAAGAAGTAAAGAAAGAGTAATTATTACTTATTCAGGTCCATCGGTGAAGGATTATATAGAAACTATTAAATATGCTAACTCATGAAGACCTAAATCAATTGTTTTCTTCTTACCTCAATATAGTGTAGGCGGCGCTCAACCTGCAAACCTTGAAGATCAAGAAAAGAGTAACGAAGAAATTCTTCAATACATTAAGGAAAATGTTACTGATTGTGCTACCTTTATTTATGGACAAGAATTAGATGAATTCAATTGCATTAGTATCAATTACGGACAAGCCTTTTATAACTTAACTAAACAATTCGCAACCTATATTGAAAAAGGTCAAAAAGTGGTTTTTGCTTTAGATACTAAATTAGATGATAAGCAAAAAAGTGAACGTCAAGAAGGTTTTGAAAAAGCATGTAAAGAACTTAACCTTGATTACGAAGTTGTACTTTTATCAAATAAAGTTCCTAAACAATTTACTAAATTCTTAAATTGATTAAATAGAGAAAACATTGTTAATGTTGTTTCTTCAACTCATGAAGTATTTATTAACTTAGTTTCATCAAAAGATAGAAACTTAAGATTAACAGATATTAGTTATGCAACTATATACGATACACAACAAAGATTTAAATGTAAAATCTTTATCGATTATCCTCAAATTGGTATGACAATTGTAAGAATATTAAATAACTTTAAAGCCAATAAAACAGTCGAAAAGAACATTTTTAGACCTAAAATTTTATTTAAAAATGGACACTAGCATTATGCTAGTTTTTTTATTAAAAAATTAGCCTTTAGGCTAATCTTACAAGTACTTGTTTTGAACACTTTTAATGTACCGTTCATTATCTCTCTTTTTAATTTTTTCTCTTTTGTCTGCTTTATTCATGCCTTGAACTAAAGCGATTTCAAGCTTGATTTTAGCTTTATCATTAAAATAAATTTTGCATGGTAAAATGGTTGAACTACCTAGTTTTTGTTTTTTACTTTCTAATCTTTCAATTTCTCTTTTATGCATTAAAAGTTTTCTTTCTCTAGTTTCATCACATTTTACAAGCATATATTGACTAAAAGTTGCATTGCATAAAAACAACTCACCTTTACGATAAAAAATATATGAGTTGGTTAGATTAACGGTTCCAGCTCTTGCTGATTTTACTTCTCAGCCCATAAGCTCAATGCCGGCTTCATATTTATCGATAATCCGATAACCATGCAAGCTTCTTTTATTGTCAGATATTAATTTCATAGTAATTATTATATATTGTTTAAAGCTTTGCCTTAATAATATTTTACATTTAATGTAAAATAACTATATATTAAGGAGAAAGATGCCATTAGTTAGAATTGAAAAATATATAGCAGATATAACCGGAATTTCAAGAAATGAAATTAAAAATAAAATTAGCAAAAAAGCCATTAAAGTAAATGATCAAATTATTACAAAAAGCATCAAAATAAACATAGAAAAAGATCAAGTAAAACTTGATAATGTGCTTTTAAAATATGAAAAGTATCATTATTTTATGTTTAATAAACCTGCTGGATTTGTTTGTGCTAATGAAGATAACAATGATGCTACTATATTCGATATTTTAAAATTAGATAAAGACAAATATTTCTCTTTTGGTAGATTAGATAAAGATACTGAAGGTTTATTAATCATCAGCAATGATGGCTTAATGTGTCATAAACTTTTAAGTCCTAAATATCATGTTGCTAAAAAATATTTTGTAGAAGTTGATAAACCTTTTAGTGAAGAATTTAAAAATAGCCACCCCGATATTAAACTAGATGAAGATACTATTATCAAAAATTATGAATATGAATTAATAGATAACAAGCATTGTTTTCTAACTATTTATGAAGGCAAATTTCACCAAGTTAAGAAAATGCTTGGACATTTTGGATATGCTGTTTTATATTTAAAAAGAGTTCAAATTGGTAAGTTAAAACTTGATAATAATTTAGCGAAAGGAGCTATTAGAAAATTAAGTGAAGAAGAAGTTTTATTAATGCAAGAACAATAGCTATTTTTTCTAAATCATCTATAAACAGATAAATTAATACAATAATGATAAATAAAAAGCACTCAGGCAATAATTAAACCTTTGTGCTTTTTATAATATTTAATAACTCTTTCTTGCTTGAATTTCGTTAATATATTCTTGTAAAAATAATCTTAAATTAAAGTTGTTAATTGGCATTTTATGAATAAACTTTGCTAGTTCAGCAATATCAACTTTTCATTCATCTAAATATCTTTTAATTGAGTAATAATGATCCTTGCTTTTTAATAAATGGTTAACCAATAACAAATTAAATTCAGTTTCTAGAGAAAGTTTTTGAACCTTAGTTTTATCATTAAAAGCTAATGATTCCTTTTTTAAAATATTAGCAGCATAATGTTCCTTGTCTTCAAAAGTAATATTATCTTTTTTAATAATTGATGAAGTATTTTCATCATATTCTTTAATTTTTAAAAGAATAGGTTGTTGACTTAAATGACCAGCAAGTGAATATACTTTTAAATAATTAGCATCTGAAATACCAGTTACATCATAGCCTTTAACTAAATGTTTTTCTAAATCATCTAAAATAGCTTCTTTACCTTTTTCGATATATACAACAAAATCATTATTAATTAAATGTTCTTTTGGAGATGTTAAAACTAAGTGAACTTTGTTATCAAAAATCAATAACTCATCATACTTGCTTAAAAATGAAGCTAATTCTAACAAGTTCTTTTTAAGTGTATTGTACCTTTCATCGTAGTCATTTTTAATATTTGTTATATTTGCGTAACTTAATTTTGTGAAAAATTTAGTAAAAGCAAAAGACATTTTTTTAGTTTCAGTTAAGACGAAATAAAGATATATTGGATTTTGTTCAATAGTAGAATGATAATATTTTCTAGGTAAAAAGAATAAGTTTGATGCTATTAGTAAGATAAAAGCCATAATAACTAATGAATAACTACTTATACTCATATTAATCAAACCTTTAGGCATCACACTTATTTGCTTATTGTCTAATTGAATTTTATAAATTAAAGATGTGATTATGTAAGCAAGACCTGCTAAATAAACAAAGAATAAAACAGTTAATGCGATACAGAAATCGATAAATTTTTTATGTAGTTTTTTTGATTCTTCATATGATTCTAAAGTTATATTTTTCATAAATGCTCCTTTAAAAAATATTATACCAATATCTAAAATTTTCTTTTTAGTTTTATAAACTAAAACTTCTCAAATTTTCTTTATTCCGTTGTTTTATAACTAAATTGGTAAAAGTTAATTGGATGAAGTGGTAATTAAAGTGTAACTATAAATAGGCAATTCCCGAGTTTCCAACTTTTACAATGTAATTTTTAACAACTCATCTGTTTGATGAGCTGTTTTTAATAATTTAAAATTTTAATTCATTTAAAATTCTTAAATATGTTTGATAATCTTGAATTGCTTGATTATTGTTGTCGTTAATAATATATTCTTCACTTTCAATTTTTCCGTCAATAATCTTGCATGTTTTGATTGTTTCTTTTATTACATCTTGTAATTTTTTGATTGTGATTTTTTCATCTACAACACCGAGTTCTTTCAAACCTTTGTTTAAATAATAAATAACAAAATTTAATAAAACAAGAGATAAGAAGCAAAGTACGAAATGACCTTCAATATGCTTTTCACTTCATACATAAATAGGTATTACAGCTAAAGCACTTTTTAAAGCTCTAAAGTTTGATTCTATTTGTCATTGTTTTGAATATAAATTCACAATTTCTTCAGGTGATAAATCAAATCTAGAGGTTTCATAAGCATAATATCCGTCAAACTTTTCATCTTCGATAATTTTGTCATAGTTAAGTTTGTAATAACCTTTACCACCAACTTTTTCGAAGAATTTAAATTTCTTTTGACCGAACATTACTTGATCATGAACTAGTCCGTCTTTATCTTGTCTTTTAATAAAATTATCGATTAAAATTTGTCTATCATTTTTATCTTTTAATGCTCTTTTTTTACTATATGTTACTACCAATCTTCTCTTGTGTCCGTTTGCTCTTCTATTCTTTCAAAACGAATAAAAAGTAGTTTCTTTATATTTAAAATTATTGTCTCCAAAATAGCCGGATTCATCTATTGCAAAGGTCTTTCGGTCATTTGAAGCCGCTTTTAATCTATAAGATAAAATGTAATCAATATCGTTATCTTCTAAGAATCTTATGTTTCTATTTGTACTCATTCCTCTATCAGCAATGAGTGTTACTTTGTTTAATTCATATTGTGATTTTATATTCAAAATAAAATTAATAAATGTTGATGCATCAGCAGTGTTCCCTTTGAATAATTTATAGTGAATTGGAATGCCGTTTTCATCTGTTGCTAAACCTAAAACAATTTGATCTTCTTTGAATTTTCCATCTTTAGAATAACCTGGATATCTCAATCCTTCTCTTACAAAACTTTCAAAATATACCGTTGAAGAGTCGTATCAAATAATATCTATTTTTCTATTTTTATCTTTGATCAATGTATCGTTAACACTCTTTAAAATGTTATTTTTATTTTCAGCTAAATAGTCTAAAGTATTATAAAATGTCGTCTTTTCAACTTCTAAATTTATATTGAATTTGTCTTTATTTTTAAAGGATGAAAGCATGCTACCCGGATTTACAATTCTATTTGAAATCATATATTTTAATAAATCATTTAAATACTTGGATTTTGATACTTTAGCATCTTTAAAAGGATTTAATTTTTCTAAGAAACTGTATAACAAATCATATCCATAATTGAACTGTTTTGTTTCAATTTTAACCTTGCTTATATCTAACTCTAATTGTCTAATTATCATATTTCTATCTCAATCAGTATTGTAGTTTTGAGATAGTTTTTTAATTTTTTCTACTGGATCAGAACAATATTTTTCTCATTTTTCAACTGTACCGATACCGATAGATTTCTTATAACCTTTGCCAAATCCTCCTGAAAGTGCTAAAGATAAGTAAGTAGAGTTCTTATTTTTTCTTGAAATTAATAGTCATTTGTCTTTTTTCATATCTTTATTATACCACAAATTACAATGTAATTATGTTAAAAAATAACTTTTTTTTATTTATATATAAATAACACTGAAAAAAGTAATAAAAAAAGAGCTCCAACTTGGAAACTCAGGATAAATAGGCAATTCAATTCAAAACAACATATATATAATTGTTTTAATTAGACTTAGTATTAAAAAAGCGCCGCACATTATAAATACAAGTTTCAAATGTGTTGCACTTCTTTATTTTTTAGTTGTAATTGTTTATAAAATTATCTAAGTTTTTTAAATCAGATGTTTTTAAAGTTAGATTAATAAGAATGTTTTTGAATGATTTGCTTTGTTTTATTATTTGAATTTGGTTCGATTTTAAGGAAACGTAATAATTCTTAAACTCTTTACTAAAGTTTTCTGATTTAAGTTTTTTATCCAATATCAATAAATCATTTATGTTAAAGGTATTTAGTTTATTTAAAGCAGAAAGATATCCATCGAAATAGTATTTTTGTAAATCTGTTTCAAGTTCACCATTTTCTTTGATTTTATAATCAAAATCTGGAAGTTTGTTATTGAAAACAATTGTAAAATTAGCCGATTGATCTTTTAGAGAAAATTGATAAAAGGTTTTGTTACCTAGAACAAATATTTTTTTATAATCATATTTTTTGAATAAATATTCGTTTAAAAATTCTTTACGAAGTTCATCATCATCAATTCAAAGTTCATTGGTTCCATTTATTGCATGACTTTTATCTATATTATTAATAAATAAAATTTTTTTAACTTTATGAGAATTATTAAATGATTCGATATCTTTGAAAAATTCTCTTTTATTTCTAGACATAGCTTCCATTGTTTGAAATAAAAGGTTTCTTTTATATTTAGGATTTGCTAAAGATATTTTCATTAATGTATATCAAAAAGATTTATTTTTTGAATCTGATAAAGATATTTTATATAGTAAATAACTTTCATCTTTTATAGTGTTATTATAGATTACTTTGAATCCTAGAAAAAAACTTAAAAATACTGAAACTATTGAAAGCACTCACATTGCTGCTGCGATATAGGCAGATAAATATGAAACTGGGTGCTTTTCGCGGAATATCTCATTCCTAGTTATTTGAAGGTTTATCGTGTCTACCGCTAAAAATGTATCGCATATTGACCAAGCTAGCATAACAATTAAAGTAAAAAATAAAAGTATTGTTGATCATAAACATTTTAATGTTTGTTTTTTAGATGCTTTTAAATTTAATCAATTAATAACCATCATATACTCCTTTTAAATATGAAGACCCTCATTTTGCTTGATTTAAATATTGCAATAGTCTGTTAATTCTATACTCATTAAAAGGAATGTGATTTGACTTAAAAATAGATGATATTATTGTTAATGAATCTGAAATATTAATAATACATTCAATATAAGCGGTGCTTTCATGAATTTTATACATGTCTTCATAATTAGTGGATGTATAAATATTCTTTAATTTAATAACTGATGTTTCAAACTTTTCTAAATTATAACTTAAGTTTTTGACATCATATAAAGCCAAAATTAATTTTGCAAAATTATTCCCGCTCGATGCGTCACGAACAATATCAGCGAATGCTGTCCCGCCTGAAATTGTATTTAATACTGCAGATGATGTTTTCGAAAGAGCATCTAAATTGCCAAAAACAGATGTAACTAAAGAAACGGTTGTCAAAAATTCTGACATTCTGCTATCAAAATATTCGTCATTTAATTTTTTATTTGTATCTAATATAGCGTCATAATTTTTTCTAATCGGAATAGTCATATCATATAAAGTGTCTATAATGCTTAAATCCGTTGTCTCTAAATCTTCTTTAGAAGATAATTGCATCCAGCCGTGTGTTTTAAATTTATTTATTTCACTTGTTTCTTTATTTATAGTTGTATTATGAACTGTGTTGATAATCATATTGTCCTCTTAATTTAAAAATATTGCGTAAATTGGTTAAATCTAAAATGTAATTGCAAATTTTAAGCAGGTTGAAATAAATCTCTTCAAGATTTGTGCAATATTTATTTGCAAAATCATTTAGTACATTAATATCTATTTTATTTGACATGGCAGATTCATTTAATAATGAAATATCATATATCGCATCAACTTGATCGTTTGGATTCTTAATTTCAGTTTTTAATGAATATTCTTTTAATATATTCAAGAAATAATCTGAATAAGATTCAAGTTTAAAATTTGTGTCTTCAAAATTGATTGTATTATCAGAGGTTAAAACTTTTATATTTATTGTAAAAGTGTTCGCTGAATAAGGAATATTTATTATATAAGAAGCTAAATAACCGCTGTTTGGTTTTAACTCAACAATGTCAAAATTTTCCAATAAAACTTTTCTAAAACTTTCAAAACCTTGTTTATGTATAAATAAATCAAATTTATTATTTCAAAAATAATCATGATTTCCATTTAAAATTAAATTGATTCTTTGATCATAAACTAAATCTAAATTATTTTGTTTTAATGTGTCTATTATCTGACTTAAATCTTTTTTAAATAATTCATATTGTTGATTGTATTCAACTTTAATATTATTTTCTTTTATTCAAGCAAGTCTTAAATAGTTCATCATTTTGTGGCGTTCTTTTAAAGTACTTAGAAAAAGCTTGCAATATATGTATGAAATATTTTTTCCGATAACTTTGTTTCACAATAAGTAAGAGTTAACGAATAAAGATATTGTTGATAAAATTATTCACAATGCGCCTACTGATAAAAAGGCTATATATCGCGTTTTATTGAATCATTCGATTTTAATTACAGATATTAAAATAGTAAATAAAATAACAATAGCATATGTGACAGAAAGAGATATTAGATATGTATTTGTTTTTTTCTTGTATTTTTCAAATGATTGTTTTGATATTGTAAAATCATTATTTTTAGTATCCGTCATAATCCCTCAAAATTAAATTAGCGTTATCTTTAGCGTTTGATAAATATTGAATAAGTGCGCCCATTCTATAATCATTATATGGTATTGAGTATTTTGCAAATATTTTTTGTATTTTTTTCAGTGAATCTATAACATGTATAATTTTACTCATATAATCATAGTTTTTATTCAAATAAGATAAATCTTGATATCTGTTTGACTCTATCATGTCATATAATGACCCGCCTTCTTTCGCTACAATGTCGAGGCAATCAGAGAGTATCAATATATCAGAACTAATTTCAAGTAATTGCTTTTTAGCTATTGTCAAGCCTCCATCACTTTCTATACTGCCAACAGTTCCAACATATGAAACTAAAGCAGCAATAGGTGTAGAAATGGCATTAACGCCAGGTACGAACAGCAAAATTGCTCCAGCTATGCTGAATATCGAGGCAACAGTGGCAGCAGTAATTTTTTGAGCATTTATTTTCTTAATTTCTTTTTTCATTTTTTCTTCTAAATCTTTTACCTTATTCATATCTGCAGAAATCTCATTTGTAAATTCTTTTAAAACAGATAAAATACTTTCGCTTCTTTCCGCTGCATATAAATAATTAGTAGAAATTGATTTTAAATTTAATTTAGATTTAAGAAAATTAGCTTTTATATTCTCATTCTTTATATTCTTTTTATTTTCATTTTGAATTAAAATAAGATTATTCAAATTTTTTATTTTTGAAATATCTTTTACGAACTTATTTGTATTTTTATCAAAAAGACTTACGTCAACTCCATATTGAGCTATTTTCGATAAAAATTCATCAATAATGTTTTTTAAATTATATTGATCTTGTTCAATGTTTGATTCATCGTTTATTTTTTCATTATAAACAATCATGATGACTTCTTTCTAGATTGATTGACGTAAATAAATGTCAATAAATCTCATAAAATTAAAATAAAAATATTCAGAATCCTCGAACTCTATAAAATTTTGAGCAGGATTCAATTTTAAAAAATTTTCAGGTATAAATTTAATACCATTCATTTTCTTTATAAAATACTCTTTCATTTGAATTGGTATATGAAATATATTTCCATAATTTTTAATATCCAATCCATATTCAAATTGACATATTTTAAAAATTTCAAATTGATAATTTCTAATTGCATAAATTAATTTAAATTTTTCAACTTCAAATTCTATTTCATCATTATTTTGGGTTCTATAAAGAAAATCTAATAATTTCTTACACTTTAAAATCTTTTTGCTATTTGATACAAATTTGTATATATTTTCATAAGCATCTAGCGGTGTTCAAGAAAATGAAAGAATTTGAAACTTAATATTTGAATGCAAAAATTTGATAAATGATTTTATCAATTGTGGATAATCCTTTTTAGTAAAACGATTTAATATGCACTCTAAATCTTCAATTAAATCTTTAGGATCTTTTTTATTTAATCCAGAGGCATTAGATAATAATTGGAAAAATTTGCTACAAAAAGAATGTTCAATCGCGGTAAACTTAACGTTATCTATTTCTATTATTGAATTATTATCAATATCTTCAATAACAACTGTTTCAAGCAAAAAAGAATCACTTTTATATGTTAATTTTCAAGATTTTTTTATTTCTGTGTTTTTTCTTCCTGTTTCATAATCATCAAACAAATGATTAATCATAGTATCAATTAAATCATTTTTCGCTTTTAAAGATTCATCAAAGGTATTCAAAATAAAATCTAAATCATTAGGAGCCCTAAATATTACATTTTGTTTTATTAATGAATAACTCCCTTTAATAATTATGTTTTGATTATATGCGGTTAAAAGTTTCGCTAAAATGTCATATTTTTGATTTTTCTTGTTCTGTTCTTCTATGATTTCTTTAAGCTTCTTCTTATAATTAGTGAAACAATAAAAAAGCAATATAAACTTATAAAAAGTGATTTTTCTTGTGTGAATCATATATAATCACAAATTTATCATTTCGTGTTTACATGTATTTATAACAATTATTTTAACAATTCATAAAATAAATAAAATAGCAAGAAAAATTCATATTATAAATTTGTTATGTTGAAAATATATAACGCTAATTAAGATACCAAGTAATATATTTATAATTTCAAATGATGATATTAAAATATAACCAACTATAAATTTTTGATTTTTATGAATTTTACATTCATTCATTATATTTTCATACATCTTTTTTAAACGGATACCTCCATTGTGGTTATTTTCACCACATAAATATTTTAAATCTGTTTTTAATCTAATTAAAATAATTATTTTGCAAATGTGAAAAATTTTCATAATAAAAAATAGCCAAATGATTTTGGCTAAAATAACTATAAAATAGTATAAAACAACTTTTTAGTTAAATTTATTTTTAAGTATATCAATTAAAATTTCATTTGCTTTTGTAGGATTTACACGACCACCTGAAACCTTCATTAAATTACCAAGAATAAACTTAATAACTCTTTCTGATCTTTCAGGATACTCAGCAACTACTTGTTCATTTTGACTAATAATTTCATTAATTCAATTAGTAATTGTTTTCTTATCACTAATTTGCATTAAATTATTTGTTTTGATTAAAGCAATTAAATCACCTTCGAAGTTAACTAATAAAGGTATTAATGCTTTAAATGATTTACCTGAAATATTTTCTTTATCAAGTTCCGCCAAAGCACCTTCAAGATATTTATTTTTAATATTTAACTTTGTAGGATGAATTCCTTTTGAATTAGCTAATGATACTATTTCAGCAAAAAATAGCTTGCTTAATTTATTTCTATCGGCATATTTGATTGAATCAAAATACTCTGCTAATTCTAGATCGTTAACTAAACTTTTAATATAAATGTCTTGAATTCCTTCGTTTTTATATCTTTCTTCTTTTTCTCAAGGTAATTCATTTAATTTAACATTATTAATAAATGATTTACTTAATTTAATAAAAGGAATATTGGGTTCTGGGAAATATTTGTAATCAATAGCACCTGTTTTAACTCTCATTAAAACTGTACTTTGAGTTGCTTCATCATATCTTTTAGTTTGTTGTTGAATGGTTTGATGATTTAAAATCATATTTTTTTGTCATTCAATTTCATATTCAATAGCATTTTTAATAGCTCTGAAGCTGTTCATGTTCTTAATTTCAACTTTAGTTCCAAAACCATTAAATCCTTTAGGTCTTAGTGAGATATTAACATCTGCTCTTAAAGAACCTAATTCCATTTTGGCACTTGAAATATTTAAACTCAAGGCAATTCTTCTAATCATGTCTACATAAGCAACAGCTTCATCAGCTGAACGAATTACAGGATGTGAAACAATTTCAATTAATGGAACGCCAGCACGGTCGTAATCTAATTTAGTATATTCATCATGGTGTTGTCTTGCTGTATCTTCTTCAAGATGAATTCTTTCAATTTCAATCTTTTTCTTGCCATTAGATGTATCTATAAATAGATATCCTTCTGAACCAATAGGTCTATAAAACTGTGTTATTTGGTAACCTTTAGGTAAGTCTGTATAAAAATAATTTTTTCTATCGAAGTGTAATTCATCATCAATAGTCATATTTAAAGCTTTAGCTAATTTAACACCTGAAATAACTGCTTCTTTATTAACTAATGGTAAGGTTCCAGGGTATCCTAAATCGATTTGGCTTGCGCAAGTATTTGGTTCTGCATTAAAATCATTTTTAGATGGAGAAAACATTTTAGTTTTTGTATTTAATTCTAAGTGAATTTCAATACCAATAATAACTTCAAAATTATTCATGTTTACCTCCTAAAAATTCTTCTAATCATAAAGCAGATGAAAGCAATTTTTCATCTTCATAAATTTTTGAATCCACAGCTAAATTAACAAATAAATTACCTTTTTTAATTCATGGAATTGTTAAAGAAGGATTGCCGGCTAAGTTTGAACCGGTTAAAATATATTCCATATAGCTATGATCTTTATTTTTATCGCTATCAATATAAGGAGCAACATCAGCATAAGCCGGATAAATTAAAATATCATATTTTGAATGTAAGTTATCAAAATAATCTTTGATAATTCTTCTAACTTGTTGAGCTTTAATAAACATTTCTTTTTGATTATCTGCATGTAAGAAGTATGAACCTAGTGTTAAACGAAGTTGTACCATTTTTCCAAAACCTTGACTTCTAGTATTAGTCATAATTTCTTCTCAATTAGCACCATTTAATCTATTTCCAAAAGCAATACCATTTAAGTTAGATAAGTTACTTGATGCTTCTGAAAATGAAATAACTTCATAAACCGGTTTAATAGCTTTTAAGATTTTTTCATCAGATTCGATAACATCAACTTTTACTTCTTTGCCTAATTTATTGACTAATTCGTCTAAAGCTTCTTTAACAAATGGTTCGCAATAATTAACGTTTAATACACCAATTTTCTTAGGTTTTGCTTTAGTAATATTATTGATTTTAACCTCAACGCTAGTCATATCTTTTTCATCTTTGCCATATAAAACTTGTGAAAGCACAGCTATATCATTAACGTTGTGAGCAAAATAAGCAACAGTATCTAAACTAGAAGCAAAAGCAAATAAACCAAAACGACTTATAGCTCCATAGCTAGGTTTAAAACCAACTTTACCATTATAACTAGCGGGGAGTCTAACTGAGTCTCCTGTATCAGAACCTAATGCAAAAGAAACATTATCAGTTAAAGTAGCAACTGATCCACTCGATGAACCACCTGCTAATCTTTCTTTATCAAAAGGGTTTCTAACTAAACCAAATGCACTATAAGTTCCTGTACCACCTAAAGCTAATTCATCACAATAAACTTTAGCAACTCTTAAAGCCCCAGCATTTATAAGTTTTTGAACAGCTGTAGCATTATAATGTGGTTTAAAATTTAACAAGATTTTACTTGAAGAGGTAGCAACTTGATCATTAGTTGCATAGTTTTCTTTAATTGTGAAAACAGCATTATCTAAAACACCTTTACCATCTTTAAGTTCTTTATTATATAAAGAAGCAACGCAATTATTTTTATTGTTTTTCAATTCTTTTAAGGCTGCTTGAAAATTACCTAAGTTTTTTAATTTCATTATTTCACCACCTTATTAGTAATAATATAATCTGAATCATGTTCTTTTGTGTTGTCTAATAAATCTTGTTTTTTAATGCTAACTAATTCTGTATTTACTTCATCTTCACGAAGAAAATCTACAATTGGAACTTCATTAATATGGCTTAATGGCTTAACATTTGTTGTATCAAAATCATTTAATGAATCTATTCTTTTTGAAAGATCTTTTCATAAAAGTAGAATTTGGTCTAAAACAGCATCGTTAGTGTCTAGCTCAATTGATTTAACAATTGTTTTCAATTCTTCTTTTGTAATTTGCTTCATAATTACTCCTTTTATCAATTAGGTTCACAAATAAAAGTCTTGTTATTTAAATAAGCTAATTTTCCTTCTAGGTTTTTAAAAGTTAATTTATATGAATGTAAAAACAATCTTTTGTCTGGTTTCCCACCATATTTTTTATCACCATAGATAGGTCAATTTAAATAAGCCATAGTCACTCTTATTTGATGTTTTTTGCCGGTTAATAATTTCGCATAAAGCTTATTATTTTCTTTAAAAATGTAGGTTTCAGCTTTTTTATCATCAGGATAATATGGCTGATTTGTCGCCATCATTTTCTTTAATTTTTCATCATGATGTATATAAAAAGACACTATTTGATCAGGTTCATTATAGTCACTTTTCAAAGTATATATTTTGTCAAATTTGCCTATTTTACTGTTTAATTCGGTAACTGCAGCATAATTTTTAGCGTATATAATTAACCCGCTAGTTTCTTTATCTAAACGCCCAACATGACTAACTTTAAATGCTGAATCTTGCTTGTAATTTAAATATGATAAGACTTGGTTATCTAATGAATTTTTAGAACCATGCACTTCAACATTATTTTGTTTATTTAAAATTAAGATGTTGTCATCTTCATAAATAATTTCACTAGTTAATTTAATTGAAGCATCATAAGTATATAAATTTAAATCATCATTTTCTACACCATAAACTTCAATTAAATCGCCTGCATGTAAAATTAAATTCTCATCATTAGTGCGTTTAGAATTAATCTTAATATCTTTTTTTCTTAAAATTTTATAAAGATGAGAAGTCGGCATATGTTTAAATACACTTTGAAGATATTTAAACAATTTACGTCCTTCATCATCTGCTTTTGCTATAAGTTTTATCACTTTTGCCTCAAAAATAATATATGGTGCCAAAGCAGCACCATTTTTTATTAGTTATTATCCATTCTTTGACTATCAAATAAGTTGAAGTCTTCAGATTCGTTTTCAACTCCATCAACAAAGTTGAATTCAGTTAATTTTGGTAATTCACCAAGTGATTTAATTTTAAAGTAATCATAGAACTTGTTAGTAATACCATAAAGCACAGGGTTACCTGGGGTTGGGCTAATACCAACTTCTTCAACAACACCTTTTGCTAATAAAGTATTTAAAACTTGTTCGCTAGCTACACCACGAATGTTGTTAATCATTGAACGAGTTACAGGTTGTTTGTAAGCTACAATACCTGCTACTTCAATAGCAGCATTTGATAAACGGTGTTTTTTAACAACTTGCACCATTTTTGTAATGTATTCTTTGTAAGTTTCTCTAGTAGCAAATTTATAAACTTCGTTAAATACAACTACTTTTAATGCACCATCTTGATCATTATAAGCTTTTACAAAATCATTAAGTACTTTTCTAGCTTCAGCTAAGGTATTTAAGTTAAAAATATCTTTAACTTGTTGAGGTGTTAAGCCTTCATCACCTTGTACATATAATAAAGCTTCAAGAATTTTATTTTTCATATTCTGGTCCTCTTTCAAAAGTTATTTCACCAAATTGTTCGTTTTGTTTCATAATAATTATTTGTCTTCTAGCTAGATCTAAAACAGCTAGTAAGGTAATCACAAAGTGATTTAATGATGGTTGACTAAATATCATTTCAAAAGTTACTTTATCACATGAATCAAATAGATTCATAATGAATGGAATCTGGTCTTTAGGAGTTAAATTAAAAGTTTCAAGTTTAGTTTTTCTTAATTTTTGAGCATATGTTCTTTCGAACATTTTTCTTAAAACAGTAATTAATTTAAGAGGGTTACTTGTTCCGTCAAGAGCTGTTTTATCGTCATCTACTAAAAATTCATCAATATCACTAGGAGCTTTAATGAATATTTCTTTTCTTAATTTTTCTTGTTCTCTTAATACAACTGATACTTCTTTAATTTGTTGATATTCATATAAACGTCTAAGCAATTCACGCTTGTCTTCTTCAATTTCTGGTTTTTCTTCAGGAGTATAAAGCATCATTTTTGCTTTTAAGGCAAGCAGGGTAGCTGCCATAACTAAATAATCACTTGCAATATCAATTTCATTTTCTTTTAAGTTTTCAATAATTTTTAAATAAGCTGTCGCAAGTTCAGCAACGTCAACTTCCATAATGTCGACATTCTTTTCTTGAACTAGCGCTAAAAGTAAGTCTAATGGTCCATCAAAGTTTTCAAGTTTAATGTCATATTTATGATCATTAGTTGCATATAGTGAATCTGTAAGTCTAGCCATAATTATTCACCTTCTTTCAATGCTTTTTCAATAGCATCTTTAACTTTATTAGCAATTGCTTGTGATTCCATAGTCATAAATGTAGAAGGTTTAAGAGCTGGTAAGAATTTAACAGTAATTACACATTTTTTAAATCTTCTAGGGTTTAGTGCATTTCTTGTATCTGAAATAGCAACTGGTACAATTGGTAAGTATTTATCGTGAGCTATTTTAAATGCACCGTGATGAAATTCACCTAAACCATCTTCTTTAACTCTAGTGCCTTCTGGGAAAATAACACCAAAAGTTAAGTTTTGTTTTACAAAATTTCCAAAATCTTTAAGCGATTGCATTGTTTCTCTTAAGTTGTCTTTATTAACATAAAAAGTGTCTAATAAGCTTAAAGCATTACGAGTAATTCTTTTTTTAGTTAATTCTTTTTTAGCAATAAATGTAGGCACTTTATGATCAACTGCTTCTTCTTTAGTTTGCTTTTGAAGGGCATAAACAAGCACTATTGGGTCAATATTTGATTTATGATTAGGTGTTAAAATTGCTGGTCCTTTTCCTAAATTATCATAACCTTCAACTTTAACTTTTACTCCGTAAAATCATAAGAATAATTTTGTTTTCTTTAATAATCAGTTGTATCTTTGCATTGTTGGATAGTAATTTGGATCCTTACGATATTTTCTAGCATAAACATTTACTCTTCAATAGTTTCAAAGAAATATTCATCAGAAAAATATCATCTTAACTATGAACATATTCTTCCTCCTTAATTTTTATAAACTATAGCGATTACCATATCATCCTCATTGGAAGTTGAAATTTCAAAATCTAAAAAATGGTATTTCCCATCAATTTTAGTTATTGAAATTTCCTTAAATTTATTAAGTTTGCCATCAGCTTTTAAAAGCGCTTCTTTAATGGCTCAATGAGTTGCTGCATATTTACTTCTTAAAATTGAATTATCTTTAATTTTGTTAAATTCAATAATTTCAGCAGGTGATAAAAATCTTTCTATAAAATCGTCACTAACATTATCAAAACGATTAATTTTTGCTAAGTCTACTCCTAACATAATTAATATTATAAATTATAATTTAATACTCATATATAAATATTTAGATTATATGGCTTGTGGACGAGTTGATAAAAGTCAAATAAATCAATACCTTGAAAACGTAAAATAAAAATATCGTTTTTTAAACGATAAATCGGGTGATTAAAAGCATGATTAACTCAAATCTTATTATTTAAAATCTGGTTCCAGTAAATTTGCTAAGTTATCTCATTCAGCCATTGAGTCATTTTTTAAATTAAAGTTGTCTAAGATTTCTTTTTGCATAATTTTAGGATTGGTTGTATTTAAATATGTTAGTGAATCTTCTTGATAAACTTTTCTCATCTTTGCTCTATTAGGCGGAGCAAAGACAGCTTGTAAAAATTCAACCTTTTTATTTAAGTGTGTATTCAAACTAAACGAAAGATAAAAGCCTCTTTTTCAAGGGTAATTTTCAACTTGAATTTCATCAAGCGGATCTACTTTTTTATTATTTGATGCATCTAAATAATTAAGAATGTAAGCATCATTATTTTTGAAATTATCAAGGTTCTTTTTAACAAAATCTAGTGGGAAAAATGCAATAGAAATTTTATTCATATTCTTCATTTTAATTCAAGTTTCACTGCTTGAATCATTGCTTAATTCAACTGGATATTTTGTTTTACCTTGAGTATTTTCTAGGAAGCTTTTAGCTTCATTATTAGGAGTAATATCAAGATAAGGATTTTGAGCAACTAATGCTTCTGCTGTTCCGCTAAAATCAGTTCCGCCGCTTTTATAAATTGGAATAACTTGTTCATTTTTTAGGGAATCAATTTTAGTAGTTGCAATATCAAAAAGTGTTAGTTCATTTTGACCACCAAAGCTGTTTAATAGTGTTTTTCAATTATTTTCATTAAAATAAAATGGATGGTTTTTGAATGTATTTTCAAACTCTTTTGAGTTCATTTTACTCTTAGGAATTCTGACTACAAAAACTAAATTTTCTTTAGCTACTAAAATAGTTTTTATTCTATTTTTAATAAATAATTCTTTATTTTCTTCGCTTATATCATGTCTTGGTTCTTTACTTAAAGAGGCAAAATCAGTACGATTTTCAAGCAATAAACTTAATCCGCTTCCGCTGCCTCCACCCGAAATATTCATCTCAAATTTTTTGTCTAATACTTTGCTTAAATCACTTAAAAATTGCATCATGCTATTTGAACCTTTAAAACTAATAACTGACGCATTATAGGCACATGAAGAACTAATGGTCACTAAAAAACCACTAGCAAAAGTTAAAATTGGAACGAATGATTTTATTCGTAATTTCATATCAAAATTATATAGATTATTCCGTTAATAATCAAAAAATTTAAGCATGAAAAAATTAGATTTTTTTATATTGAGTTTTTTAAATAATTTCATAAAAATTTTGTTATTATAAAGGTAAATATTAAAAGGAAAAGATGCAAAATAAAGTCCTATCAAAAGACAAAAATAGAACTTTAAAATACACCTCGCTAGTATTCGCTTATCTGGCGCTCGCTCTTTTACTCACCTTTGTTTTATACATCTTCTTAAAATCATTATTAAGCTGAAAAACTTTTGGTTATAAATTATTTTATTTTGATTTTCCTGAGTTTCCAAGTTGGAGCTCTTTTTTATTACTTTTTTCAGTGTTATTTATATATAAATAAAAAAAGTTATTTTTTTACATAATTACATTGTAATTTGTGGTATAATAAAGATATGAAAAAAGACAAATGACTATTAATTTCAAGAAAAAATAAGAACTCTACTTACTTATCTTTAGCACTTTCAGGAGGATTTGGCAAAGGTTATAAGAAATCTATCGGTATCGGTACAGTTGAAAAATGAGAAAAATATTGTTCTGATCCAGTAGAAAAAAATAAAAAACTATCTCAAAACTACAATACTGATTGAGATAGAAATATGATAATTAGACAATTAGAGTTAGATATAAGCAAGGTTAAAATTGAAACAAAACAGTTCAATTATGGATATGATTTGTTATACAGTTTCTTAGAAAAATTAAATCCTTTTAAAGATGCTAAAGTATCAAAATCCAAGTATTTAAATGATTTATTAAAATATATGATTTCAAATAGAATTGTAAATCCGGGTAGCATGCTTTCATCCTTTAAAAATAAAGACAAATTCAATATAAATTTAGAAGTTGAAAAGACGACATTTTATAATACTTTAGACTATTTAGCTGAAAATAAAAATAACATTTTAAAGAGTGTTAACGATACATTGATTAAAGATAAAAATAGAAAAATAGATATTATTTGATACGACTCTTCAACGGTATATTTTGAAAGTTTTGTAAGAGAAGGATTGAGATATCCAGGTTATTCTAAAGATGGAAAATTCAAAGAAGATCAAATTGTTTTAGGTTTAGCAACAGATGAAAACGGCATTCCAATTCACTATAAATTATTCAAAGGGAACACTGCTGATGCATCAACATTTATTAATTTTATTTTGAATATAAAATCACAATATGAATTAAACAAAGTAACACTCATTGCTAATAGAGGAATGAGTACAAATAGAAACATAAGATTCTTAGAAGATAACGATATTGATTACATTTTATCTTATAGATTAAAAGCGGCTTCAAATGACTGAAAGACCTTCGCAATAGATGAATCCGGCTATTTTGGAGACAATAATTTTGAATATAAAGAAACTACTTTTTATTCGTTTTGAAAGAATAGAAGAGCAAACGGACACAAGAGAAGATTGGTAGTAACATATAGTAAAAAAAGAGCATTAAAAGATAAAAATGATAGACAAATTTTAATCGATAATTTTATTAAAAGACAAGATAAAGACGGACTAGTTCATGTTCAAGTAATGTTCGGTCAAAAGAAGTTTAAATTCTTCGAAAAAGTTGGTGGTAAAGGTTATTACAAACTTAACTATGACAAAATTATCGAAGATGAAAAGTTTGACGGATATTATGCTTATGAAACCTCTAGATTTGATTTATCACCTGAAGAAATTGTGAATTTATATTCAAAACAATGACAAATAGAATCAAACTTTAGAGCTTTAAAAAGTGCTTTAGCTGTAAGACCTATTTATGTATGAAGTGAAAAGCATATTGAAGGTCATTTCGTACTTTGCTTCTTATCTCTTGTTTTATTAAATTTTGTTATTTATTATTTAAACAAAGGTTTGAAAGAACTCGGTGTTGTAGATGAAAAAATCACAATCAAAAAATTACAAGATGTAATAAAAGAAACAATCAAAACATGCAAGATTATTGACGGAAAAATTGAAAGTGAAGAATATATTATTAACGACAACAATAATCAAGCAATTCAAGATTATCAAACATATTTAAGAATTTTAAATGAATTAAAATTTTAAATTATTAAAAACAGCTCATCAAACAGATGAGTTGTTAAAAATTACATTGTAAAAGTTGGAAACTCGGGAGACAAAAATAGAACTTTAAAATACACCTCGCTAGTATTCGCTTATCTGGCGCTCGCTCTTTTACTCACCTTTGTTTTATACATCTTCTTAAAATCATTATTAAGCTGAAAAACTTTTGGTTATAAATTATTTTATTTTGATTTTAGTGTTAATGGTGTTAAGGGGGCTTTATATTTCCCTTTAATTACTAGTATAATAATCGGAATTTTAACCTTAGCAATTAGTTGTCCTATTAGTTTAAGAATAGCCATCTTATTGTTTTATCGGAATAAAAATCCTTATGTTTATAAAACTTTTAGGTTTATTTTCTTAATTTTAGGAGGTTTGCCATCTGTACTTTATGGTTTATTTGGCTTGATGGCTTTAAGTTGAATGAATCAAAAAGTTTTCAATATGGAAAATGGCGCTAACTTATTTAATGCTACTTTAGTGTTAGTTTTAATGTGTATACCTACGATGGTTAGATCAATTTTAAGTCAGTTTGAAAAAGTTGAAAAAAGCTTAAGTTTATCAGGTTATGCAATTGGTTTAAGTGAGTCTCAAATTATTTATAAAATCATCAAGAAAGCTTCTAATAAACAACTTGTGTTAATTTATTTAAGTTCATTTGCTAAAGTTATTGGAGAATCTGCTGCCTTAATGTTTATATTAAATAGCAACAGTTTTATTAATAACTTTAAAAATATCAAAGACTTTTTCAACTCATCAATGCCCCCTTTAGCAGTATTTATTAACGCTAATTTCTTTGCTGAAAATGGTGGTGTTGTCTCAAGAAGCTTTATGTTCGCTTTATCATTTATCTTGCTTATCATTATCGCTTTTGTTAATGGAATTATTGTAATTATGCTAAATACAAAATTCAAAAAACCAAAGTGATTAGAGAAGTTCAAAACATGGCAAGAAGTTAAAGATTTTGTATTAAGAAAAAGCAAAAATTATAAAGTAGTAAATACTTTATATTCTATAAAACAATGATTTTGGGAAATTTTATCATTAATATTTGTCTCTCTTTTCTACATATGATTCTTGTCTGACTTATTTTATAGAGTGTTTAATTTCCTTAATTTAAAACTTATTAATAGTGAAGTAAATAACGGTAATTTTAGAGCATTATTAAATACTTCTTATATTTCATTAATAGCAATTATTTTAACCTTCCCATTTGCCTTTCTAGTTACAATTTACTTTGTTGAATTTAGTAGAAACAATAAAGCTAAAATCTTTTTTGAAAACTGTGTGTTAGTTACAACTTCAATACCTACATTGCTTTTTGGAGTTTTTGGAGCTGCTATATTTTTAGGAACTTTCCAATTAGCTTTAGGTGGAAGAAGTAGTAATTCCTTATTAGCCGGTGCTTTAACAATTGCTTTAATTTTGTTTGCTTATTCTTGCTCATGAATTAAAGATGCTCTTAAATCAGTGGATGAAAATGTAAGAATTTCAGCAGCTGCTTTAGGTTTAAGTGAAAGTGCAATTTTATTTAAAATAAAACTTCCTAAAATTTGACCTAAATTATTAAACGTTGTAGTTTTAATGATTGCTAAAATCTTTTCAGAAACTGCACCATTTATTTTAACAAGTGGTTTAACTAATTCAAAACATTTTAGCTTATTACTATTTGGTCAAACTATTACAACTAGAATGAATGCTCAATTATCACTAAGCAGTAAATATGCTATACCTACTATGTATTATTGTGCAATGATGTCATTTGTATTAATTACTACACTCTTATCATTTTCGGAATTCATTATTCCAAAATTAGGAAAGAAGCATAAATATTAAGGAGACATATGGAAAATCAAATAATTTTTAAAATTGAAAATGTTAATTTTTGATATAGCAAAAAGTCAAAACAAATATTAAAAAACGTTAATCTTGATTTATATAAAAATGAAACAATAGCGCTTATTGGACCAAGTGGATGTGGAAAAAGCACAATTATTAAACTTTTGAACAGAATTCATGGACCAAAAAATAATAATGTGTTGCAAGGTAAAATAACTTATGAAAACAATGATCTTTTTGCTAAAAAATCAATTAGTGATATTGAATTAAGAAAACAAGTTGGTATGATATTTCAACATCCAAGTGTGTTTCCTTTATCTATTTATGATAATGTGGCAATAGGTTTAAGAAACATAGGGATAAGAGATAAAAAAGAATTAGATTCAAGAGTTATTGAAGCTCTAGAAAAAGCTGCATTATATAAGGAAGTTAAAGATAAACTAAAAGATAGTGCTGATGATTTAAGTGGAGGACAAAAACAAAGATTAGCAATCGCAAGAGCTATCGCTTTAAAACCTCAAGTACTTTTAATGGATGAACCAACCAGCGCTTTAGATCCAATTGCTACGCAAAAAATTGAGAACTTAATTTTGCAACTTAAAAAAGATTACACAATTATTTTAGTAACTCACTCAATGGCTCAAGCGCAAAGAGTAAGTGATAAAACTGCTTTTTTCCTTGACGGTGAATTAATTGAAATAAATTCAACTCGTAATATTTTTACTAAACCAGAAAATGAAAAAACAAAAGATTATATTATGGGAAAGTTAGGTTAAGAATATGGCTACTAATTACAAAATTTTAAAAAACACAGAGGAAAACATCAAAAAAGAATTTTTTGATTATTTAAACCATGCTTATATGATGCAAATCAATTAATTGAATTAATCAAATTAGCTATCGAGAACAAAGATTTAACAGATTTATTTAAAAAGATTGAACTAGAAGAACATCAAAGCGATTTAACTCAAGTTAATACTATTGAAGAATTAATATGAGATATTTCGAAAGATCAACCATTGCTTAGTCATTTGCGCTGATATATTTGTGTACTAACATCTTCAAGTGATATTGAAAGAATTTGTGATTATTTATTCTTTATGTCTCGTTTTATATATCAAAATCCTAATATATCTAAAAATGTTTTGGAGATTTCTCTTAATTTAAGTATTGAATTAAACAAGATATTTGAAGAGTATATTTCAAGAATTAAAGATGAAAAATCAACTAAGAAATTCTTTGAAGAATTCAAAATCAAGAAAATTGAATATGAAGATTTATGCGATAAACAAATTAAAAAAGTAGCTAAAAAAATAGATGCTAAAAAGTATGAACAAATGATTAAGTTCTCTTTTGAATTTCACTCGTATTATAGAATTATTGAACGCTTGGAAAACATCATTGAAAATTTAATTTTCATACATGATACTGATTTCTTCAGAAAGAAAATTGAAAACGAAGAGCAGTTCTAATTTTAATAATTAGCCTGTTTTATAGATAAAAAAAGAAAAAGACAGTACCAAAATATACTGCGTTTTTTGTTTAATGAAATTTATTTAATTTGGTAAATGTAGTTTGTAATTTGTCTTACAGCATCCATTGGATGAGCACCATTTCTTAACATAATGTCAAATAATTTTTTGGTGTTTTCATGGTTGTTTTCTTCAATAAATTCTTTTCTACCTTTTTGTTGTTTTTATATACGCTCTTGTAAATATCCATAAAGATTTCTTTACCTGAGTTGTATGATGTTGCTTGACCAACACATGTAAAGTATCTAATTGATTCACTAGAAATATCACCAAGACCTAAAGCTGAGTTAGCTTTCATATATTCTCTAGCTTGCATAATAGATGCTCCGCCTTTAAGACCTTCTCTACCAGTAACATTTCCGCCGTTGTATGCTGTATCAATTGATAAACGCATATTACGTAATTGTGCTTCGTTTAATGCACCAATGAATTGAAGAATGTTACATAATTCAATAGCTGCTTTAGCTCTTGCACTTTCATCTGTGTATTTATTGAATTTATTTACTTTATTTCAATATACACCATTGTGAAGCATTTTAATTGCTGCTATATCATTGGCACTAACAGTTGCTTGTTTGCTTTCTTCTTCAGTGTAGAAGTTTGTAATACCTTTAGCAAATTTGAAGTTAGTTGGCATAGCGTGTAGATTTGAATTTTGATAATCAGGTGTTCCGTAGTAACCCGCTTCAATACCGAATCATTCCATAAATAATGCTCAACCTTCAGTATATGATGTATAGTCAAAGTTATCATGAAGTTCTACACCTTCTACTTTTGCTTTATGGTCAATTGCATAGTAGATTTGGTTGTGGTGTCCCATAACACTTTCATGGTTTGCAAATGATGTTACAGATCATTTTTGTAATGAGTAGTAAGGATCTGCATTAAACATGAATTTTTGTACTTTGCTTTCGTAAGCGCCTACCCCAACTTTGTCTCTATCTTCATATTTATATGTTTGAATTTCAAAGTTAGGAGCTGGGTATTCAAAGAATGAGTTTCCAAATGGAACCGTTGAATTTTTAAATTGGTAGTATGCTACGAATGCACTTAAAGCACCATCATAAAATTGTTGATCTGTAATAGAACCATACATTTTGTCTTTATTTGCTGGGTCAATTAAAAAATCATAGCCAAACTTTGTGAGTTCTGCTTTACCTTCTTTGGCACCAGGTTGTTTATTTAATCAATCCATAAATTCAGGTGAGTAAATTGTTTTATCTTCTCTACCAAAGAAGAATGCTTCATCGTTAAGTCATTTAAAGAAGTTTTCACGATTAATTTTTCCAGTATTATCTCTAATAACTATTTCTACTTCAGTTGGTGTTTCTGGTCCTACACCATCTTTATCATATTTGATGGTTTCTTTTCATTCGCTAGTCGCATCACCTACAATAATTTCAGCAATTCTTTCAGCAGCTGCAACTGTGTTGTCAACATTAGCTTTTGTAGAATCATAACCTTTGTCATAAACATTTTGAGCACTTCAGTTTGAAGATGTAGCCATCTTTAATACTTGTTGGTAGATTTCTGGACCTACGGTTGGAATGTAACCTAAACCAGCATTTTCTTGTGTTAAATCTTTTTCTGTTAAACCTACACCATAAATTGGTTTCTTGTTAACATATAATATTCTTTCTTTATCTTTAGTAGTATTTGCTTTATAAAGTTTAATTTTTTCAATATTTTCACCTAAACCATATTTAGATGATTCGTAGTAAGTTGTGCAATAGTATTTGTAGAATTCATCGAAGGCTTTTTCTTTTGTGTTTTCAGCTTGTCTTGAAACATATTTTGTAAAGAATTCATCAATTGTCACTTCTTGTGTTGTTGTATCTTCCAAGAATGTTTTCAATTCAGTTTCGTACATTGTTCCTAAAATAAGATTAATATTTGTTTTAATAAAAATTTTTGAAGGTACGATTCCTTTTAAAACAGCTTCTTTAAGAGTTTCTAATCATCTTTGAGCTACTTCAGTTTGTTTTAATACTTCTGCACTTTCTATAAGAATTGATTCATAGAAACTATTAGCAATGTAACTTGAAGCAGGACCTCAAGTGTAACTTGGTAATAAATATCTAACATTTGACGTATAATTACCTTTTTCAACTTCTAGGTTATATTTCACACCATTATATCAAGCAATTAAGTTTGGATCTAAATCTTTGGTATCTAAAATATTTTCCTTGTTAAGCTTTTCAATAGTTTGATCAATAATTTGACCAATCTTAGTTGCTTCATCAGCTGTTGGGCTGCTAAAACTATATCTTTATTGGCACCGAAAGCAGTTTCTATTGCTTTATCTTTTTCTTCAATAATTGTATTTAAAGCATTTGCTAACTCTTTATTTGTTTTAGATGTTGGAGTTTCAGGCTTTGATGGATTATCTGGATTCTTTGGATTTTCTGGATCCTTTGGATTATCAACGTTTGTATCCTTTGTTCCACATCCAGAAGACAAAGCAACAAATGAAACAGCAGTCATTGTTGTCATTAATGGTAATGTTAATTTCTTAAATAATTTCATATTTTGTCCCTTTTAATAATCTTTTATTTGTTCAGCTTAATATCTATATTAAGCTACCTAAATTATAAAATAATCTATTTTTTCGATATTTTTGTATGGAAAAATGTGGAAATAATTCATTGCGATTTTGAGCATATAAAATTGTATTAAGACCTAAAATTCAATCAAATAATGCTAAATCTTCTGGATAAATTATTGCTTTTGAAACTTTGTGTTGCTTGTTGAATTAATTTGAAAGGTGAAAAAAACAAGTAACTATTAGAGTACTATAGCTCCTGCTTTGTGAAAATGTTAAAATAAAAAGCATACCTTTTGAATATGCTTATTTTTGAATAATTATGCTGTTTTATAGTAATTTTAGAAAATTATTATTCCATACCATTTGATTTATTTCTAAACACTAAATTGATTGGACAACCTGTATAATCAATTGATTGTCTAATTTGTTTTTCAAGGAATCTTTTATAACTAAAATGTAAATATTTTTTGTCATTTACAAAGAAGATAAAAGTAGGTATTTTGTCTTCAGTCTTTCTAACAAAATAAACATTCAATCTTCCACCGTTATAAGGAGCAGCTGGTTGGATTAATTGAGCTTCTCTAATTAAATTTGAAAGTAATGATGGTTTTACATCTCTTTCTAGGTTCATTTTGACTTGTAAAATGGTATCAATTAATTTTGAGATTCTAGCACCAGTCTTAGCAGATATGAATTCAACTGGAACTCATGGAACGAAATGAAATCTATTTTTCATCTTCTTTTTAAAGTCTCCCATAGTATATTGATCTTTTTCAACTAAATCTCACTTATTAACACATAAAATAATTGGTTTATTATTTTCTAAAGCATAGCCAATGATTCTAGCATCAAAGTGGCTTAATTCTTGTGTTGCATCAATTAAAATAATTGATAAATCTGATTCATCTAATGATGTCATAGCACGCATTAAAGCAAAATGTTCAACCGAGTCTTCAATTTTACTTTTTTTAGTAATTCCGGCTGTATCAATAATTTCAAAGTCTTGGCCGTTAATTTGTACTAAGCTTTTAACACTATCTCTTGTTGTGCCTGCTATATCTGAAACAATTGAACGATTTTCATTGCATAAATAATTAAGGAGTGAGCTTTTACCAGCATTAGGACGACCGATAATTGAAAGTTTGAAATGGTTTGAAGTTATATCATCATTTAAAGTTAAGTATTTTAAACATTGATCCAAAACATCACCTACACCATTACCGTGTAAAGCACTAATTTTAAAAATGTGGTCAACACCAAGTGAATATCAAGAGTAGTCAAATTGCGAAATATTATCTAATTTGTTAGCTACAACAACGATTGGTTTACCTGATTTTTGCAACATGTTATAAATCATCTTATCATCATTTGTAATATCAGAAGCACCTTCAACCATAAAGATAATTACATTAGCTTCATCGATAGCGATTTTTGCTTGAATTTGAATTTGTTCTTGAAATGGTCTATTTTCGATTTCAATACCACCAGTATCGATTAAATTAATTTCTTTTCCATTTCATGTAAAAGTTTCATAAAGTCTATCTCTTGTTACTCCTGGACGATCAAAAGTAATAGAACTTTTTTTACCAACAAGCCTATTAAATAGGGTACTTTTACCAACATTAGGTTTACCAATAATAGCAATTACATTATTTTTCATTTTGAATTCTTTCTTTTGCTAATTTAATAATCCAATCAACTACTTCATCAAAAGTCATTAATGTACAATCAATTTCAATCGCATCTTCAGTTTTATGTAATGGGTCAGTTTCTCTGTGGGTATCTTGATAATCACGAGCAATAACTTCTTTTAAGACAACATTAAAATCTGTTTCGAAGCCTTGTTCTTTATTTTGAATCATTCTTCTTCTGGCTCTTTCTTCTGGAGTTGCATTAAGGAAGATTTTTAACTCAGCATTAGGCATTAATTTAAAAGTTGTATCACGCCCATCCATAATATAACCTTTATGAGCTTTAGTAATTGCTTGAATAAAATCAACTACATAAGTTCTAACTGCATGATATTGAGCAATTGTTGATGCTCCTTTTGAAATAACATCTTCTCTAATTTCATGTGAAACATCTTCGCCTGATAAATAAATGTGTTCATTTTCATCAATTGAAATGTTAATATCTTTTAATGTACTTACAATACCAACTGTATCATCAAAGCTTATTCCTTTACGGTAAGCATTTAAAGCAATAGCACGATATACACTACCACTATTTATAAATGTATAATGCAACCTTTTAGCAATTTCCTTTGAAACTGTTGACTTACCAGCACCGCATGGTCCGTCAATTGCAATATTAATTTTTTTATTATGCATAACTACTCCTTAAAATAATAATATGGTGAATATTAATATAAAAATATTTTATATTATACCAATAATCAAAAGCTATTTTTTAATTTCAAGTACATTCATTGTAATTTCTGTTGTATTATCAAAAGAAACCGTATTTTCCTTGAATGTTGAACCTTCTTCAATGAATGGATTTTCATCGAGCTTTAATGAATTAAGCAATTCATTTGAACTAAATGAAAGAATTTCATTAAAATCATTCTCACTGTATTTTAGAACTTCATAATCAAATTTTTCAAGATCATTTTCGAGTGAATCTAAAAACTTAGAATCTAAAGGTTTAATAACTTGTTTGTAATCCAACTTAAAATTTTTTAAAGATTCTTCAATTGCTTTAGTGTTTGAAACAATTAATTCATTTTTAAAAATCATCTTGAATTTATCATAATTTTCAGACAACTTTTTATCTTTTTTAAGAAGACTTCAAAATAGATTTTTATCTGAATATGCATCTAAATTACTGCATGGTTCAATACTTAACTTTTTATTCATATTTTAATTATATTAAAAAATACTAAAGTGGTTCATTGTTTGTAAAAATAATCTGCATAATTTTGGCAATTTATAAATGTGTAAATTCAATATATCATGATGATGCGTTAATTTAGTTTCTAAACATTCATGATAATCATGATGCCTTTAATTAAAACTTGGTGCTATTTTCCTTATTTCATTATTTTATAGTTGAAAAACAAAAATATTGGCTTAAAAATAATCGATTTTTTAACTATATAAAATTTATTAATAATTTTCAGTTTTTTAATATCAAAAATTCAAAATAGAATTAAAATTTTAGAATGAAAATTAAAGAAAAATTGTCTGAAATACCTTTAGCAGTTAATACTGTCGCTTTAGGTACAATGGGTATCTCTGCCTCATTAACTTGTTTAACAACAGAAGTATATAAAAGTGCTAATAAAATGAACTTACCTATGAGTGGTTTATATTCACTTTTAGGCATCCATATTTTTTGCATTTGTGTATGTATATTTTATTTAACTTTACTTGCAATTAAATTATCAATAGTAGGTTTTCAAAAGTTTAAAGAAGACTTAGTGAATCCTGAATTAACTGGACCCTTAGCAGTTACATTACTTGACTTTTGTACGTTAACAAATTCATTTGGTTGAATATATACCAACTTTATAACGGATTCAAAAACACAATGAGGCTTATTACTATCAGTTAATATCTACACAGTAATAGTTGTATTTTTCCAAATTACATACTTCATTTTGTTTATTAAACATATTTGATTTAAAAAAGCTAGTTGAACTGGAGAAATATTCGCTTCTTGATTTGTTCCTTTAATTGGGGTTTCAATTACACCAGGTTATATTAATAATTTAGGTGATATATTACCCGCATTATTTTGACAAATTGAATGGTTTATTGGTTTTACCACTTTTGCAATTATGTATCCACTAGTTTTATATAAATTCTTGTTCCAACCACATACTCACAAAAAGAATATTCCATCGATGGCTATTTATGCTTCACCAGCTAATATGTTAAGTATAGGTTTCTTATACGCTTTTGACCCACATCGTTTAGATCATGGATATAAATCACAAAGTGCTTTAAATAATGAAATCTTTTATCAAGTATTTGCTATTATGATGTTTTGTTGAGCAGCTTTAAGTGTTTGTTTATATTTAATTATTTTTGCTAAAGCAATGATGCTTCCAAAATATTCATATTCATGAGGAGCATTAACCTTCCCTTCATCAATTAGTGCTACAGGTAATGCTTTATATGCTCATTACTTATTCATAAATTCACATATTACAATTTATTGAACAGCTATCGCCTTTTCAGTCTTCTTATTAACTTTATCATTCATTATTACAGTCTTTGTTAATGTAAAATACGCTAGAGAATTAAATCGTATTTTTAGAGGTAAGGTTCATTTAAATAATAACAATAATCAACATAATACACCAGACTTAGATTCACAAATTATTACTAATGTAATTCCTAGTTTGTTTGAAAAATAAGCCTGTAAAACAATTAAATAAAGAAAAAATCATCATAGTTATTACGCTATGATGAATTCTTTTATTTTGTATTATTCATTAACTTTTTTAACGTAGTCATCGTTAGTTTTATCAGGGTATTTACTTAATAAGCCACCAATTTCTTCCAATTGGCTTTTTGAAAGGTCAGGGATTACAATTTCTAGTCTTAAAATTAAATCACCTTTTTTACCATCTTTACTTGTTAAACCGTAACCTTTTAATCTAATTAATTGACCACTATTATAAGCTTTACTTAATGTAATTGTTTGGTTTCCATTTGGAGTAGGTACTAAAATATCAGTTTCATTAATAACACTAATAAATGAAACAGGGAATGGGCTAAGCATTAAATCTAAACCATTTCTAGCAAAATATTTATGTGGTTTAACATGAATTACTACATACATGTCTCCAACAGGTCCACCATTTTCGCCTTTTTCACCAAAACCTGGTAATTTAATTCTATCGTCATCATCAACACCTTTTGAAATAATAACGTTAACAGTTTTTGTCTTTTTAATGTATTGTTTGCCACGACATTCAGGACAAGGTTTAACAATTACTTTACCAGTTCCGTGACAATCTGGACAACCTGTAATCATTTCTGTAATACCAAATGGCGTTCTTTTACGAACCACTTGTTTTCCAGAACCTTTACATTTAGCACATAATTTAATGTCTTTGCTCATCGCACCAGCACCATGACAGCTTGGACAAACTGATCATTTAGTTAGCTTATCTTCATAAACAGAACCTTTCATTACATCATCAAACGAAATAGTTATGTTTTTTAATAAATCAGCGCCTCTTTTTTTAGGAGCACTTTGTTCTTTAGCTGAAGCACCTGCTCTAGCAGATTGTTGTTGGTGAGGTCCACCCATACCACCGAAAATATCATTAAAGATATCTCCGAAGTTGACCGTAAATCTTTCTCCCATGAAGTCCCCCATCTTCATTCCGCCAAAACCATTTGCTTTTGGATTGTCTGTTCCAAATTTATCATAATTGGCTCTTTTTTTAGGATCACCAAGCACATCATATGCTTCATTTAACTCTTGCATTTTTTGGTCACTAGTTCCATCTTTAAGCTTATCAGGGTGATATTTCATTGCTAATTTACGGTAAGCAGCTTTAATATCTTTAACTGTAGCTGTCTTTGGAACACCAAGAATTTTGTAATAATCTTTATTAGGCATAGTTTAATTTTAGCACATAACGCATTAGTTTGCTAACAAACTATATAAATTTTATTATTTATAAATTCCAATTTTAAAAGTCCTAATTTTGCGTAAAATCAAAAATGTTACAAAAATTATAAATTATTACCAAGAAAAGCTTTAAAATCCTAAAAAAATTTAAACGAAAATACCAAGTTTTGTAAAAAACTTGAGTTTTTTGCTTACTTTTTTCCAAAAAAGTAAGTGCCTTTTTGTCAAACTTTTTAGCACATAAAAAGTTTGGATTAGAAGCGAATGCTTCTCTTGTAATTATTTATAAAATCCATAACAGGAGTCAAATCTTGACCGTAGTAAGGGTCTATAGACTTGCCTTTTTTAAAATACCGTCTTAATAACCTGTGGCAGTTTTCGATAGAGCCTTTTTCTCCCGAACAATATGGGTGACATTTATATATTTGCTTAATACCTGCACTTCATCTAGTTCCGCATTTTCACTACCATTATCTATGGTTAGCGAATCTATTGTCAAGTTATATTTTTGCATTAGGTATATCAGCCCATCTCTAACACCAGTGCTAGTCCGCCGTACCATATGAAAATAGAAGCGTCTAGTCTTTCTATTAATTAGCGTTACGAAACAACATTGATCAGTTTTTGAACCAATAACAGTATCTAATTCATAATCATTATCTCTAAGTCTTTCATTGATTTCTGTGCTGCGTTGATCAATGCTAACTCCAATCTTTTTAAGCTTTCGACTGTCTCTTTTTGGGGTCGTTTTTGTTTAATTCCTTTGGTAGATAAATTGACCAAAATGCCTATTTCAAGGTCTTTAAAGACTCTTTGTGATATCAAATTATATACCATAGATTTTGAAGGTTTATAGCTGTTTGGATACTTTTCTTCAAATCTTCTTAATATTTCGTTAGCGCTTAGCTTAGGCGTTCTTTTTGCTAAATCTTTATTATTTCTATTTTGGGTATAATCATCAAAAAGCTCTGTTCAAAAATTTCTAAAATCTTGATATTGTTCTATTTTCTTTTTTGAATATGCTATTCTTTTACTTTTATCAAAATTAGCAACATTTATCATAAATTCATCAAGATTTAAATAACGAACTTTTTTAATTTTAGCATCACAACAATCACAGGTTTTTCTATCGCCTTTGCCTAAATATATTCCTTTTGAATATTTAAATAAAAACCTTTTAATCGCTTTAGTCGATATTTCAATATTTTGAGATATTTCTTTTAAAGATTGAAAATTTAGTAATCCATATATTATCTGAAACACTTCTGCAAAACCGATATGGTTTTTGTGTGTCGAGTAGTTTTTCGAGCGGCTTAAAATTTCAGAGTAATTCTTATCAACAGCGAAATGAATTTGTGAAGTTTGAATTTTGTTATGCACATTTTTACTTCTAACCAAAGGACAGAAAATTTTTTTATCGTTTTTCATATATAATTATGTTGCCCTTTCTTTTTAGCATTTTTATTTTACCAAAAGGACAGAAAAATCCCGACATTTTCAAATGTTGGGACTTTTATTTCTGGAATGAATAAAATTTTTATTATTATTAATAATTTATATTAATATGGATGCTTCTTGAACATTTGGAATTAAACAAATTTTTAATAAAATTAAAATGCAACAAATTAAGGAGATAAATATGATTTATGATAGTATTAATCACATTGATTTTTATTTAGGTTCATCAAAAAACCTTGATAAAGCTTTAGCAGTAATTAAAATGATGGACTTTGATAAATTACCTATGGGCGATTTAGTTATTAACAATAAAGTTAAAATTGTTAAAAAGAACTTTTCGTTTCCAGTAAAAGAAAAAATTTTTGGTGAATTGCATAGCGAAACAATTGACATTCATCTTTATGGGGGTTCTGGCGAGGAAATTATTTATTTTGAATCAAACTATAATCCGGTTCATGAAAATTTATTATTATTTAACCCAGAGAATGATGTTGCTTATTTTGAAAAGAGCAAATATGATTCGAGTGTTACTTTAAAACCAGGACACTTTGCTATATTTTTCCCTGGTGAATTGCATTTTTGCAAAATTAAAGATGAAAAAGCTAACAAAAATAATTTTGTTAAGTTACTTCTAAAAGTAAAAATATAAAAATATAGATGAAAAGAGTGTTAAAAAATGTATACGAATGCAAACAAAAATAGCAGATCAGAAATCATCGAAGGAAAAATTCGAAAAGCAATAAAAGAACTTAAAAAATCGCCGGTTTATCATATGTCTCTTCACTCAAAAGAGCTATTTCATAGTAATTTTTGAGCATTTTTGATATCTGAAAAACCAGAAATAATTGAATTCTTTTTTGAAGGTGTTTTCAAAGATAATTACAAAGACATTTCTATAAAAAGAGAATATAAACATATAGATTTAATGGTTGAAACAAAGGACAAAAAAGAATACATAATTGAAAACAAACTTAAATTTATTCCTAATGCTAAACAACTTAAAAGATATGGAAGTGATGACAAAGTTGAACAAGGAGTTTTAATTTGAGTATATGAGCCTACTTTTGATTTGCCTGATAAATGAGTTTCAAAAACTTATTCTGATTTTGCTGCATTTTTAGAAAAACAAAAATTTGAAAATGATTATTTAAATCAAGTGAAAGAAGACTATACAAATACTTTGAATAACATTTGTAATATTATAAAATGAAGCGATGAAGCTAGTCCATTAACTTTATTTATAAATCCTAAGTTAATTAATGAATTACAAGAAATTAAATTTTATGATTTATTAGAAGAAAGAAAAACTAATGATTTTGCTAATAGTTTTAATAAAAGTGATGAAATTAAAAATTTTAGAAATAAATTAAAACAATATAAGAGTTGGCAATTATTAATTTATCATAAATATTCAAACGAATATAATCTTCACCACTGTCTTAGTGTTCAACTTCTTAATAAATTTAATGGTAAACATCTAAACATAGAAATAAACCCAGAATATTTAAATATTAAGATCTGCTTGGATGAAAAAGAAATTAAATTATATGATTCTATTGATGGTTTTGTAGCGGTTTCGAACCCTTTAAATAAAAAATTTAATAATCACTCACAAGATGAATTAAAACAAAATGATGGAACAAATAAATTTGCTAAACCACAATTGAACTGAATTAAAAAAACTGAAAAACTTAATTTTGAAAAAAGAAAAAAGGAAAGTATTAAGCAAACTTTACTTGATTGATTAAATAACTTTTTTGAAAAACATATTAATAGACGAAATGGCTAGTTAATTGAACTAATTTTCCAATTTTATAAAAATTAAAATATATTTAGTTCCATTGTAAATTTCTTTTTTATTGCTGTTTTATAAAATTATTCGTTAATTTAAGATTCCTATCATCATAATTAGAAAGTCTTTTGAAAAGAAAGACAAAACATATAATATAAAAATTTTATGTCTGTTGCTTTATATTTTTTAGCTTCAATAAAACTATGGATTTTTATAATATTTTTAAATATCACTAATAATGATTGTATTCCGTAGTTTTTATATTTTTAAAATTCTATAAAATTTATATTACACAATAATTAAAAAATGATTTAATAAGGAGACAAAATGACTTTAGAAGAAAAATATCATATTGTTTACGAAAATAACAAAAGATATTATGAATTAGAACTTTCTAGTGATGAATGAATTGATAATACGACACCTTTTTACTTTAAATACGATGATATTAAAATAAAAGAATCATCTTGGAAAAATTTAACTTTAGAAATTCTTACTAGACTTGATGAAAAAAATCCTAAAACTGAAGATGAGCTACTTTCATTAAGATATGGATGAAGCGATCAAATGCCTTTCTCCAAAAGCAATAAAACCAATCATATGAAATTTAAAGAACTTTATTTAAATACTAATTGAGGTTCTACTCACGCATTGTGAAATATAAAAATGATTCTGAAAGCATATAACGTTAATCTGAATGACTGTTATTTATTAATAAAGAGACACTTTATTTATGAACCAGAAGAAATAAGAACTTATATTAAAGAAAAAAATATTGCTAGCTTTAAAAAGATGCTAGCATTTGAAAAAATAGATGAAACTGATATCAATATAATTATCAAAAGTATTAATAGTTTGAATACTGCACTCGCAAAAATTTCACAAGGATATGATGATTTCTTTTTATTTGATGATTTAGTAATGTTCCAAAATTATAAAATTAGAATATTGGAACATATTAATGAAACATATTATGGACAATATAAACCATCTAAAAAATGTTTGGATTTATTAGAAAAATATTATAAAAATATTCAAATATACTTATGAATCTTCGATGGAACTATAGATGAATCATTTATGAACATTGTTAAAGAACAAATTAATTCTTACTTTAACGCTAATAATAAATTTATTTCAAAAAATTATCTTAGGGCTAAAATGTGTTTTAATTATCCTAAGGAAATGGAAACAAGAAAATGTTTTACAAATGAAAAAATGTTCTTTAAGGTTCTATCTATTTATTTAAACAAAGAATTCTTTTATAATGATCCTTTTATCTGCTTAGATGAAGAAACAGCAAAGTTAAATACTAATGATCACATCTTATCTTATATATATTCATTAAATCAATTTAGTTTGAAAGATATTAGCAATTTTATCAATAACCTTCATTTATCTAGACCTGATAATTTAATAGAATTAATTGATAATACAAATTCATATATTAGAATTGATGATAATAAATGAATTAAAAAAGAATCATTTAATGTCAATGAGATATTTCTTAATCAATTAGATGCTGAACTATCATTTTTTATTTCAAGTTTTGGCTCCTTGAAGAGTGAAGAATTTCAATCTTATGTGAATTTCCCTAAGTTATCAATAGAATGAAACAAGTATGTCTTACTAGAAATTGTTAAGAATTATTTAAATTCAAAATATGAAATTTTTTATGAAAATTCTAAAGATAACAATTGCTCTTTTAAGATTAATTTTAAGTAATAAAATACGGATCTGGTTTTGTTTTTCCAAAATAATTCAAAAATATTATGAAAATATTGTAAAACTATTTTGAGTTTTGCAGTTTTTCTTTTATAATTTAATTAGGAGGATAGAGAAAAAATAATATGGAATTAAAAAAAGATAACTTTAAAAGAATTGCTGAAAATAGGGTTTCCAAAATTGTTTCTACTCTAAATCAGTTAACAAATTTAAGCAACTCCTCTTTTTATGAATATACTGATGAAGAAATTGAAGAAATGTTTGAAACCATTATAAATGAGGCACAAAAAACAAAAAATTTCTTACTAAATGCTAATAAGAAAAAGATTAATCGTAAGATTAAACTTTAGAAAGGAAAAACGATGAATCAAAAATGAAGATTTCCTAGCAGCAATCATGGCAAAACGACAGGTATGAGCGAGCCAGGAACTGAAACCTTTAAACAAGATCCTTTGACTTCGTTTGCAAGAGAAATAGTACAAAACTCTATTGATGCTCGCCGAAATGATGATGAACCAACTAAAATAATATTTGCAGAATTTGAAATTAATACTGATGAAATCCCTGGATTAGCAGGTCTTAAAAGAGGTATTGAAAACTGTATGGAATATTGAAGTCAAAAACCTGATTATTTAGAAGCTTATAATAAAATGCTAGATCTACTTAAAAATAAAAAAATTAAATGTTTGAGAATAAGTGATTATAACACTACAGGATTGATAGGAGTTAATTCCACTAATCCTAATAAAAACAACTTTCTTGCTTTAGTAAAAGGTACAGGTGTTTCTGAAAAAGGTACATCAAAAACGGCTGGAGGTTCTAAAGGCATTGGAAAAAATGCACTATTCTTGCTTTCGGAAATAAAAACTGTCCTCTTTTCAACCCTTGCAATTCCTTATGAACACAGTGATGGTCTTGACAAAGGTTGAATTGGTGTTGCAGAATTCATTTCTGGGTATATTGATGATGAATCACAAAAAAACACTGGACATATCTTAAATGAGGATAGAGATGTTTCACAAGGAACTGGATTTTATTCAGACAGCGATAAAAACAACTCAATTCCAGAATTATTGTTTCTTGACCCCTCTCAAAAACATAGAACTAATAAAACTGGTACTGACATTTATATAATAGGTTTTGAACAAGAAAATTTTGAAAAAGAAACAATTAAAAGTATTTTAGAATCTTTCATGTACGCTATCGTTAATGGTGAACTTGAAATTGATATTAATAAGATCCAAATTAATAAAACAACTCTTTCACAAATTATTGCAGATATTAACAACGATTTAGATAAAAGATTAAAAGCCAACATCCTTTCACAATATAAATTAATGACTGGCGCTGAAAATGTTTCAATTTACACTATTGAAACTGATTGAGGAAATTGTGAATTACGCATTTTGCCTTATAATAATGATGAAAAAGAGCTTGCTACTAATCAATGCACAATGATAAGATATCCATGAATGAAAATTACTGATTGAAAATTAGGGCAAAATTATAATGTTTCATCATTGTGCATTATTGACAAAGGAATAATATGTCAAAAACTAAGAGATATTGAAAATCCACAGCACAATAAATGAGAAATTAAAAGACTAAACAATAATAAAGATCTTCAAAGAGAAACAAACAATCTCATGAAGTCAATTCGAGAACAAATTATTTCAAAAGTCGCTGAATGTTTGGGATATACCGATGAAGATCAATTAGATCCTAATGGAGCAAGTGAATTTCTTCCGGATATTCCTGAAGATAATCAAGAAAAAGGAAAAAATAATAAACGAATTAGCACTGTAAGTGAATCAACTAGCTTTTCTTCTAGAAAACCGAATATTACAATTAATAAAAAACCTACTCATGAATCTGATGATGATGAAGGATTAATGCCTACCATTGGTTCATTTGATGAAGAAGAAACTGGGAATATACAAAATCCTATGGGGCATAATGACTCTCAATCTGGAGATAGTCACCCTGGTTCATCTTTTAGTCAAGAAAAAGAGGGCGATTCTATAACTTATAAATTAAGTAAATTATCAGGAATAAATTATAAGGCAATATCTACAAATAAAAACGAAGGAAAATTAAGAATAACTTTCATGTCACCAGATAATTATGAAAAATGTTATTTAAAAATTTTTATGCTTGATGATAACAATAAAAAATTACCAATAAAAATAATTAATATGAAGTGTAATGACGCAGAAATTATTAATGATGCTGTGCCTGAAACTAAATCTGGTGGTGTCTTTGGGCCTTTCAACGTTTTAAATCATAAAAAAATGATTATTGATATAACAACAAATCAATTAGGATATTTTGGAAGCGAGGTAATTATATATGCATGTAAAGAATAAAACATTCCCCTATCCAATGATCCATCATGAAAAAAATTTTTCTAATTATAATTTTGATTATGATTTTGAACTTTTATATGATGGAGAACCAAATGATTCAAATTCAGAGTATATATTAAAAAATTGCCGTTTCTATACAGAAAGCAAAGTAATAAATAAGCTTTATGATGAAGGAAAAATAAAAGTTCTATTAATTGTAGAATGTCCAGACACAATTTATAGAAAAACATTTGAACTAGGCAAAGAAGGCAAAGATATCCAATTAAATGCTAATGATTTAAATGAAAAATTTGAAATTTCAATGTTTGCTTATGCTACTCAAGATTTTGTAATTAAATCTGATGAATTTCAAGATGATTATAAAGACAGAGAATTTGAAATAGATAAATATGTCATTATTGGAGCAAATAATGGATATACTCATATACTTAATCATTATGAAATGGGGCAATCGGTAGCTAGTTCAATATTTTCAATTCAACAATCTAATAACGATAATGACTCAAGTTTTTTAATTGAATGTGACCAAAATAGTAGAAAAATTATAATAACGTTTCCAAAAAATTCTTATGAAAATTATAAGGCTATCTATAGAGATCCTGATTATAAAGAAACTTTCTTTTGTATGATTTTAGTTCCTGCTTTAATTAAAGGTCTTCTAGAATGCAAAAAATCTATTAATAATGATCAAAATGATTTAGATGAAATTAGCAATATCTACCCATGGTTTAAATCAATTGAAAAATCGTATGAAAAGTTAAAAGGTAAAAAATTAACAAACGAAGATTTTATAGAAATGAATGAGGAGATTTTAGCACAAGAATTGTTAGGAAATCCTTTAAAACTATCTTTAGAAAATTTATTATCTAGCAGAAAGGACAATTTACAAAATGATGAACTCACAAATGAATAAGAATCAAATTAAGATTAGATTATTATCTGATGATAGTTTCATTTTTATGAAAAAGAAGATTAAAATGATTTGTGAAAAAATTAAAACAGAAGAAACCAATAAATGAATATATGAAATTTTTCCTGAAAATTTATTTACAGAAAGATCATATGAAATTGAAGATTTTCAATTAGAGAAAAACCCTGAAGAAAAGAATAAAACAATAAGTTTTAACAACTCAATAAAACTTTATGAACATTTAAATAAATTGCCTAAATATATACTTTCAGATATTAGATTTTGATTATGATTGACGCTAGATAAATTTTATTCTGTGGCTAAAGAAATGATACCTATTAATGATGAGACAACGATTTTAAATATGTGAATGGGAGAACGAGGAAAAAGAAGAGGACTGATGTTTAATGTTCTTGCTCGTTGTTATTATAGGGTAGCTTTATCTGTTAATAATAGTTCTTCTAATCCATATGAATTATCTAAATGAGTTATTGAAAATCCTTTAAGATATAGAAACTTAACTTGACGTTCTTTTTCTTCAAATGAACATTTGGTAAGAGGAATTCTAAAAGGAGAAAAAAGAGCTGTTGAAGCTAATAACAATATTGAAAATAATGATATTTACCCCGAAATAGCAAAATATGTTTCTAAAATTGGTAGTGTAAGATTATTAGATGCTTTTTCAGAAGAAGATATCTCTAACATGGTTTATGATGAAGCTTTAAAACTTCTAAAAGAATATAATTAGTAAAATCAAAATGTTAAAAGTAAAACAAAATAGATAATAAATACTTTAAAAATTGTAAGTGTTAAATATCACAATAAATTTGAAAAATAAAAGCACTAATATAAACTTTTTTCGCATGCTAAGTACAATACTTATGCATGTGATTTTTTATTATTTATTTATCTGCTATTTGAATAATTAACCTGTTTTATAGCCTAATAAGAAAAATGCAAATAAAAAACACAAGGAATATTATTATCCTTGTGTCTAATGAAATTAGTCTTCGTCTTTAACTTGAATGTTACGTTTTTTAATAATTTCGTCAGCAATATTTTTAGGACATTTTTCATAGTGGTGGAATTGCATTTGGTAATTACCACGACCAGCAGTCATACTACGTAAGTCTGTAGCGTAACCAAACATTCCACTAAGAGGTACTAATGCACGAAGTACGTGAGCACCATCACTTCTTAATTCACTTTCTTGAATTTGACCACGACGACGAGTTAAGTCACCCATAATATCACCATAATAATCATCAGGAACAATAACAGCAACATCCATGATAGGTTCTAATAGAACAGTTCCAACTAAGTCTTTAGCTTTTGTTAAAGCTTTAGAAGCAGCAATTTTGTAAGCTAATTCTGAAGAGTCAACATCATGGTATGAACCATCAAATAATGTAGCTTTAATATCGATCATTGGATATCCGGCTAAAATACCGCCAGCCATTTTGTCTTCAAGACCTTTTTGAATTGGTTTAATGTATTCTTTAGGAATCTTACCACCAACGATTTTATCTACGAATTCAAAACCTTTGTCTGGGTTTGGTTCAAATTTAATTCATACGTGACCGTATTGACCTTTACCACCAGATTGTTTAATGTGTTTACCTTCAACATCTGCTGATTTGGTAATTGTTTCACGGTATGAAACTTGAGGAGCACCAACTTTAGCTTTAACACCATGTTCACGTTTAAGACGGTCAACAATAATATCAAGGTGCAATTCACCCATACCAGCAATAATTGTTTGGCCAGTTTCTTCATCAGTGTATGTTCTAAATGTAGGATCTTCAGCTGCTAATTTTTGTAAACCTAAAGCAAGTTTTTCCATAGCATCTTTTGATTCTGGTTCAAGAGCTTGAGAAATAACAGGTTCTGGGAACACCATTTTTTCAAGAATAATTTCAGGGGCTTTTTCAGCGATTAATGTATCACCTGTTGTTGTTGTTTTAAGACCAACAGCAGCTTCAATGTCACCTGTGTAACATTCGTCAACTTCTTGACGACTGTTAGCGTGCATTTGAATAATACGTCCAATTCTTTCTCTTGTACCTTTAGTTGAGTTTACTACATAGCTACCTTTTGTAAGTACACCAGCATAAACTCTAAAGAATGTTAATGAACCTACGAATGGGTCAGTCATAACTTTGAATGCTAAAGCTGTAAATGGATAGTCATCAGAAGCTGGAACTTCGATGATTTCATCACCTTTGTGAGCTTTAATAGGTGGAATATCAAGTGGTGAAGGTAAGTAATCAACTACAGCGTCGATCATTTTCTTAACACCTTTGTTCTTGAAACTTGTTCCACAAACTGCAGGGAAGAAGTCTGCACTAATTGTTGCTTTACGAATCATTGCTTTAAGTTCTTCAATTGTAGGTTGTTCACCTTCAAGAACTTTCATCATGAATTCTTCATCATATGTAGCAACTGCTTCAATTAATTCTTGTCTCTTTGTGTTAGCTAATTCAACTAAATCAGCAGGAATTGGAATTTCTTTAGCAATTTCTTCAGGTTTTCCATCGTATTCGTAAGCTTTCATTTCAACAAGGTCTACTAAACCTTTGAAGTTAGCTTCAGCACCGATAGGAATTTGAATTGCAACTGCGTTTGCATTTAATCTTTGTTTTACTGATTTAACAGCCATAAAGAAGTCTGCACCAGCTTTATCCATTTTGTTTACATAAACAATTCTAGGAACTTTATATGTTGTAGCTTGTCTTCAAACTGTTTCTGTTTGAGGTTCAACACCACTTTGTGCATCTAAAACGGTAACAGCGCCGTCTAAAACACGAAGTGAACGTTCAACTTCAACTGTAAAGTCAACGTGACCTGGGGTATCGATAATGTTAATTCTTTTGCCTTTTCAAAAAGCGGTTGTAGCTGCAGAGGCAATTGTAATACCGCGTTCTTGTTCTTGAGCCATTCAGTCCATTTGTGAAGCACCATCGTGTGTTTCACCTAATTTGTGAATTTTACCTGTGTGAAGTAAAATTCTTTCTGTTGTTGTTGTTTTTCCAGCATCAATGTGGGCCATAATACCGATATTACGGTAATCTTCTAATTTATATTGTCTTGACATAATAATCTTTACTATTTATATAAATAATAACTAGTGAACTATTATCATCTAAAGTGAGCGAAGGCACGGTTGGCTTCAGCCATCTTGTGTGTGTCTTCACGTTTTTTCATAGCTCCACCTGTTTTATTTGATGCATCGATAATTTCATTAGCTAATCTAACGTCCATTGTTTTTTCGTTTCTAATACGAGCGTATTGAACTAATCATCTTAAAGCTAATGTTTGTTTTCTTCTAGCAGAAACTTCTGTAGGAACTTGGTAGTTTGTACCACCAATTCTTCTTGTTCTAACTTCTAATTGAGGAGTAACGTTTTCAACAGCTGTTTTGAAAACTTCCATAGGATCTTTGTTTGTTTTTTCTTTAATGATATTGAAAGCTGAGTATAAGATATCTTGCGCGATAGATTTTTTACCATCTAACATAATTTGGTTAATTAATTTAGTAACTAAAACAGAGTTAAAAACTGGGTCTGCAAGTACTTCTCTAATTGGGGCACTGTGTTTTCTTGACATAGTATTATTTCCTTTCTAATTCCTAAATTATTTCTTTTCTTTCTTAGCACCGTAAAGACTACGTCCTTGTTTACGGTTGGCAACACCAGCTAAGTCTTGTGTTCCACGCACGATGTGATATCTAACACCAGGAAGGTCTTTAACTCTACCACCACGAACTAAAACAACTGAGTGTTCTTGTAAGTTGTGTCCTTCACCTCCGATGTATGCTGTAACTTCCATACCATTTGATAACTTAACACGAGCATATTTACGAGATGCTGAGTTAGGTTTTTTAGGAGTCATTGTAGCAACCCTTGTACATACACCACGTTTAAATGGTGAAGGGAGCTTACGTGATTCTTTTGTTAAAAGGTTGTAGCTTAAGCTCAAAGCAGGCGCATTTTGCTTACGAACTTTATTGCTTCTACCATTTGTAACTAATTGATTTGTTGTAGGCATTTCATTTTCCTTTCATTTTTAATTTAATAAATGTCCTATTTTTGTGACCTATATTAATAAAATATAAGTGGTTCCATTATACTACAACTTTGCCGTGTGTTTCATTTTTTTATAAAAATTTATTTTTGACTTATTTGCTTGTTTTATAGTAATAAAAAGAAATTTGACTTGCTTAATTTTTAATTATTTTTAAAAAATATTTTAGAAATTTTTTCTTTATTTTTAAAAATCGCTTGATTTTCAGATTTTAGATTTTTGGATCATAAAACCAAAATAATCTTTAAAAATAAATGAAATTTCCAAAATTTATGCGGCAGTGATTAGATTTTCATAATATAAATTAAATTTTAATTTATAATATATATATTAATTATTAGAAAATTACTCGATATCAATTTATTGATATCAAAAAATAAGCAAAGAAATCTTTGCAATCTTGTTAAAAGAGAACAAAAATATATTGAAAAAAGGGAGGATGATGATATGTTAAGTTATCAAATAAAATCATTGTCTGTATTAATTACTAACAAACAATTCGAAGATGAAAAAGCCAGAGTTATGTTGGAGCTTATGGGGAATCAACCAAATCCAAATATGAATGACCCAAGAATATTAAGTCAAAATGTTGATGAAATTGCTAAGGACAGAATTTTACAAAGAGTTTGTGACGAATGTCTTAACACATTAAGAATGGAAACCAACGGATCAGCATTCTTTATGCCACCACATACTAAATTCTTAGGTGCAACAAATGAAGGATTAAGATTTGCAATCTTTATCGTATTCTATCCATTCTTTGTTCTTCAAAGAATTCAATTAGCTGGTTTACCTATTCCATTCCAATACATGCCAATTGATCAAGCTACATTAGAAGCTAACTTCCAAAAGTTTATTGCTTCTTATCCAATTATTCGTGAAGTTGAAGGTCCAATTAGAGATGAAGATTTAGTTGTTATTTCAAGCAAGATTTCTAGAAATGGAGCGTTATTACAAGAAAATAATGAAATCATTATTGAAGCTCAAAATACACCTAATTTCTCATTAAACCGTATAATCTTAGGTCGTATGATTAATGAAACTTTCATAACTGAAGCACCAGATGGCAATCTTATTGAAACAACAATTCACTCAATTAAACGCCCAGAACCAACTTACTTAACTGATGAAAATGTAAAAGAAATTAAACTTGAAGGCATTAACACTCTTAATGACTTAAGAGCAAAAGTGGCTTTTGATACAAGAAGAGAACATGCTGCTGCTGAATTATTAGGTTATTTCCAAAAAGCTCTTCAATTTTTAGTTAGAGCATTACAAATTGTAATTCCTAACGATTATGTTGAAGCTGAAGTGTCAAACTTATTATTAATTGAACATATGAATTTAATGAAAACTCCAGGTAATAGAGTTAACTTAATGCAAGAAGTTGCTCAAAATACTTCTCTTGGTGTTTCAACTAGAAGAAGACTAAGAGAAAAAGCTGAAGCAATGTTCGTAAATCAATTACTTGAAAATGTAATTATTATGCAAAGTGGTATTAATGTAATGTCTGACGAAATTCAAAGAGAAATGTTCTTCTTAAGAAACTCAGGCGCTATTCCTGAAAAAGATATTACAGAAGAAACTGTAAGATCAATTATCATGAATCAAAAAATGGCTTTATTCTTATTAAAAATTAATAATCCATATGCTTACAATCTCATTTCACAAGATTTACAAAGATTTGTATAATTAAAAATATTTCATAAGACAAAAATAAAATTCTAGTATGCTAGGTTTTATTTTTATTATTTTATATATTAATATAAAGAAGGAGAAATATGGTAGAAGTTCAAAATTTAAGCAAAATATTTAGCGATAAAAAACTTTTTGAAAATGTTTCATTAAAATTTACAGCAGGTAATACCTATGGAATAATCGGTGCTAATGGTGCTGGTAAAAGTACATTTTTAAAAATTTTAGCTGGCGATATGGAAGCTTCAAGTGGTCAAATTTTAATCGAAAAGAACCGTAGAATAAGTGTTTTAGGACAAGATCACAACGCCTACAATGATATGAATGTTACCGATGTTGTAATTATGGGAAATACACATCTTTATCAAATTAAGGAAGAAAAAGATGCTATTTATAATAATCCTAACGCAACTGATAAAGACTACGAAAGAGCTGGAGAACTTGAAAATAAATATGGTGATTTAGGTGGTTGAACCGCTGATAATGACGCTCAAGAATTATTAGCTGGCTTGCAAATTCCTAAAGATAAATGATATGCACCTATGAGTGAATTAACTGCTAATCAAAAAATTAAAGTTTTACTAGCAAAAGCTCTTTTTGGCAATCCAGATATCTTAATCATGGACGAACCTACAAACCACCTTGACTTAAGAACAATTAAATGATTAGAAAACTTTTTAGCTGACTATCAAAATGTTGTGATTGTTGTTTCACACGACAGCGACTTTTTAGATAATGTATGTACCCATATCGTAGATATTGATTATAATGAAGCAAAAATGTATACAGGTAACTATACTTTCTGAAAAGAAAGTAGTGAACTTGCTCGCGAATTAATGAAACAAAGTAATGCTAAAAAAGAAGAACAAATTGAAAAATTACAACAATTTATTGCTCGTTTTAGCGCCAACGCTTCAAAAAGTAGACAAGCTACCAGTAGAAAAAAACTCCTTGAAAAAATTACTTTAGATGAAATTAAACCTTCTAACCGTAAATATCCTTATATTAATTGAGATGTTAACCGTGAACCTGGTAAAGATATCTTAAGCGTTGACGGCTTAACCTATGTTAATGAAAAAGGTGAAACCTTATTTGAAAACGTTTCATTCACATTAGCTCGTGGTGAAAAAATGGTTTTAATTGGTGAAGATGACATTGCTAAAACTAAGTTTTTAGAATGCTTAATGGGTATCACAAAACCAACCAAAGGCACTGTAAAATGGGGACAAACGATAAAATATACTTACTATCCAAATGATAATGCTTCATATTTTACTGATGACGATGAAACCATTATTGATTGATTAAGTAAATGACCTCCATATAACTCAACCGAAGAAACTAAAGATAACTCAGATCAAAGAATGAGAGGTTTCTTAGGTAGAATGCTTTTCTCTAATGATACTGTCTTTAAAAAAGTAAAAGTAACTTCCGGAGGTGAAAAAGCTAGATTAATGTTTTCTAGAATGATGCTTTTAGAAGCTAACTTCTTAATTTTAGACCAACCTCTTGACCACTTAGATGCTGAAAGTATCGATAGTGTAATTGCTGGTCTTAAAGCATATCGTGGTGGAGCAATTTTCACAACTTATAACCGTGCTTTAGTTAACCAAGTAGCGAATGTTATTCTTGAAATAGCGCCAGATAAAAGTTTTATTTATCATGGTACACTCGATGAATATGAAAAAGCTATGAACTATTAAATAATGTTAAAATGTTTGAAAACGATGTAGTAATGCTGCATCTTTTCTTTTGCTTTAAGTATTCTAGTATAACAAAAAAGCATGGTTCCAAGTCCATGCTAATTGCTAAAATTAAGAGTTACATTTCTTTATCTAATTTAATTAATTCTCTTTCAACTTCTTTAATAAAAATTAATCTAATATCGCTTTTATCAAATTCTGCAAAGTTGAATGATTGTTTATATAAGTCTGTTTCATAGGTTTTTTTGTTATCACAATAACGTGTTGCATAAAGCTTAGGATCAATTTGAACGGTGAATGAATTATTAGGCATATCAATTAAAATCGCTTCGTTAACTAACTCTTCTTTAATTTCTTTTGCATCCTTTAAAACATAATTAATAGCCATCCAAAGTTTCTTTGCTTTACGACTAATTAATAAACGTTTGCTAATAGTATTAAGGAAATTAATTGCTTCGCCATATCCTTCTGTTACAGATAATTGTTCTTTAATAAAACTTCTAAAGTTTAATTGACTAAAATCATCATAGAAATTGAAGGTAGCTTCATGATTTTTAATAAAGTGAGCAGCAGCATAAGAAACCATAACTGTTTTTAATGCTGGAAGAACTTTAAGCGAATCTAAGAATGTATCTTTTGATAATAAGAAACATAAATCATCAACTTTTTTCATAATTACTCTAAGATACTCTGAATTATATTTATTATCTAGATAAGCATTTGCTAACTCAAAAATTTGAATAAATTTAGCGGCTAAAATTCATGAGGAATTTGCAATTCTAATATTTCAGTGTCATTTTTCAGTCATTGCTTTAGGAACAATTGTTGCATTTGAAATATCTAATGTATTATTTTTAAATGGAAACTTTGCGCGTACGATATTTCCATCATAATCAATTCCTTCATTTTTTAAAAATTGTACTAAATCAATATTTTTACAAGGTATACAATCTATATCACCAGTTTGTCTATAATAACCATCATATTTTAGTTGAATAGCATTGCTGCCATCAACAACTAAATCACGTTTACATAATTTTTCAAATAGATCAAGTTTTGCTAAACTAGTTTTATATCTTTTATTAAGTGTTTTGAGTTTTGAATATTGGAAAGTTAAAATGTAAAAACTTTTTAAAGCTTCATTTCTTCTAAAAAGATTTCGGTCGTAATTATAAGCAGCAGCTAGTCAATATGATAAGATGAAAAGCAATCATGTTAGAAGTGCAAAAGGTAACATGAATGCTAGAAAGATCATTATTAATAATGTACTAGTTGTGGAATTGCTTGTTGTAAAGAAAATAATATTGAAAGTCAAGACTAGAGCAATTAAAATAACTGTGACAATTGTCCATGAAATTAAAGCAAATAGATGTCTTGACTTGTGTTGTTCTCTTTCATTCATAATCGTTCTCCTTTTTATTTTTATAATTAAATTTTAAATTTTTATTTTAAATATTGAAAAAAGTTCTTTTCAAAAGTGAAAAAGTATGAAAAGAAACCGAAAGTATGTAATAAAATATTTAAAATCTTTTTATAAATTTGTAAAGCTTAAAAATCTTTTCGAATTTACTTAAATTTTTTTATTCATTTTTGTCGTTTGTATCTTTTTTATAGAAGTAAAAATATAAACAATAAAATTTATTCATTCCAGAAATAAAAGTCCCAACATTTGAAAATGTCGGGATTTTTCTGTCCTTTTGGTAAAATAAAAATGATAAAAAGAAAGGACAACATAATTATATATGAAAAACGATAAAAAAATTTTCTGTACTTTGGTTAGAAGTAAAAATGCGCATAACAAAATTCAAACTTCACAAATTCATTTCGCTGTTGATAAGAATTACTCTGAAATTTTAAGCCGCTCGAAAAACTACTCGACACACAAAAACCATATCGGTTTTGCAGAAGTGTTTCAGATAATATATGGATTACTAAATTTTCAATCTTTAAAAGAAATATCTCAAAATATTGAAATATCGACTAAAGCAATTAAAAGGTTTTTATTTAAATATTCAAAAGGAATATATTTAGGCAAAGGCGATAGAAAAACCTGTGATTGTTGTGATGCTAAAATTAAAAAAGTTCGTTATTTAAATCTTGATGAATTTATGATAAATGTTGCTAATTTTGATAAAAGTAAAAGAATAGCATATTCAAAAAAGAAAATAGAACAATATCAAGATTTTAGAAATTTTTGAACAGAGCTTTTTGATGATTATACCCAAAATAGAAATAATAAAGATTTAGCAAAAAGAACGCCTAAGCTAAGCGCTAACGAAATATTAAGAAGATTTGAAGAAAAGTATCCAAACAGCTATAAACCTTCAAAATCTATGGTATATAATTTGATATCACAAAGAGTCTTTAAAGACCTTGAAATAGGCATTTTGGTCAATTTATCCACCAAAGGAATTAAACAAAAACGACCCCCAAAAAGAGACAGTCGAAAGCTTAAAAAGATTGGAGTTAGCATTGATCAACGCAGCACAGAAATCAATGAAAGACTTAGAGATAATGATTATGAATTAGATACTGTTATTGGTTCAAAAACTGATCAATGTTGTTTCGTAACGCTAATTAATAGAAAGACTAGACGCTTCTATTTTCATATGGTACGGCGGACTAGCACTGGTGTTAGAGATGGGCTGATATACCTAATGCAAAAATATAACTTGACAATAGATTCGCTAACCATAGATAATGGTAGTGAAAATGCGAAACTAGATGAAGTGCCAGGTATTAAGCAAATATATAAATGTCACCCATATTGTTCGGGAGAAAAAGGCTCTATCGAAAACTGCCACAGGTTATTAAGACGGTATTTTAAAAAAGGCAAGTCTATAGACCCTTACTACGGTCAAGATTTGACTCCTGTTATGGATTTTATAAATAATTACAAGAGAAGCATTCGCTTCTAATCCAAACTTTTTATGTGCTAAAAAGTTTGACAAAAAGGCACTTACTTTTTTGGAAAAAAAGTAAGCAAAAAACTCAAGTTTTTTACAAAACTTGGTATTTTCGTTTAAATTTTTTTAGGATTTTAAAGCTTTTCTTGGTAATAATTTATAATTTTTGTAACATTTTTGATTTTACGCAAAATTAGGACTTTTAAAATTGGAATTTATATAAACAATAAAATTATAAAAAATTTTTCATTAAATCTGTGAACTGAACTTCAAAAATAACGATTTTTTTAAAACAAATTAATTATTGGAAAAACATTAAAATTCTTCTTTTTTAAAAGAAAAAAACTATAATCATCTTGGGTAGATTATAGTTTTAAAATTTTAAAATCTTTGCGTTTAAATGACGTCGAGATTTTTTGATTCTATTTCTAAAAGTCATTTATGGAAAAACTCTAGAATTTCATCGTTTTGAACAACAATATTCTTTAATGTTTCATCATCTGGATCAAACTTAATTAAAGCTTCTTTAAGCTTAAAAACTAAGTCATCAAGCATTCTATAAAAAGAATAGCCTCTTTTAGATCATTGATATATTTCTTTCGAATATGACTGACTAGAATCAAATTTAAAGTGAATACAAAATTGCTGAAAATCATTTAGCTCCTTGTCTTTTAAAATTTCAGTTTTGTATTCTTTTTGGTTTATTAAGAAACATAAACTTCCATCACTTTTAATAATAAATGCAGCATCGTCATCAGGCGAAATAAATTGCCTTTTGTTTTCTTCATTAACAGCAACATAAAACTTATTTTGAAATTGTACAGTTGATGCGTATATCTTTCTTTTTATTGTTAAGTAGACACTACATTGACTTTCATCCATTTTAGAAAATATATTTTTCTTGTGCTCATAATCTTTTTTATTTCTTTTATTATAAGCTTGAATGATTTCTTCTTTATTGTGAATAAAATCTTCAAATGTTTTTATTTTCTTTAAATGTAAATATGGAGGTAAGAATTGTTGTAGAGAATTATTTGCTCTTTCAACATGAGGTTTAAAAATGGCAATACTAGAGCTTTGGAGTTCTATACCTTTTGAATTTAAATACTGTTTTAAAGGCGTATCCGAATAATCAGTACCTCAAAAAGTTCTTCTTTTATCAGTTCTAATTATTTTTGGTTTACCATAATTTCTAAATAAATCTTCCAATAATTTCATATAGCATAGATTAGTCTCTTCTTGTTCAATATGTACTGCTAAAACTCTTGAAGTTGATGAATCTACAGCTACATAAATATTAGATTTTTCGCCATTCATTCAACGATGTTCACAAGCATCAAGTTCAACTATTTCACCAAAATCAAGGTTATTATCTCTACATTTTCTTGCTTTAAACATTGTCGTTTCCATAGTTTCATTATATTTAATTAATCTTTTTATTGCTATTACATCTCCATTATTTTCTTTAAGTTTTCTTAAATTTTCTCTTGCTTTTTTCTTTGTTTTCTTGGTCATATTTTTTGAATAAAAACCCTTAGCAACCAGATTCTTTATGAATGATTTATAAGTCATATTGTTCTTGCCAAAATCTTTTAAGCAATAATCATAAAAAAATATTAATGAAACAGAACAATCGCATTTTCGGTCATATACATCATCAATAAAAGTGAGATATTCATTAATCAACTCATCAATCCTATTAGTGCTAATTTTTCTATGGTGTTGATTACCTTTATTTTTATGAGAAATAATTAAGCAATTGTTTAACACTTTATCTCTAAGTTTCTTTGCTGTATGCCAATTAATTTGCAAATATTTACTAATTCAAGTGATGGATTTATTCATATTTTTTGCTATAAATTCTAATCTGTACTCATTTCTATGTTCATAATTCAGAACAATTTATTTTTTCAATTTTTTTCATAGCATAAATAAAGATACCAAAAAGTTAAAAATTCGTTATTTTTGAAGTTATTATAAGTATCGTATTTTTGAAGTTCACTTCACAATAAACAATAAAATTATAAAAAATTTTTCATTAAATCAAATTATGTAATATAATAAAATAGCATTTTTTCAAATGCCCAGGTGGCGGAATAGGTAGACGCAAGGGACTTAAAATCCCTCGGACGTTAGTCCGTGCTGGTTCAAGTCCAGTTCTGGGTACCATATCTCCGCATGGAGATTAAATGCGCCCGTAGCTCAGGCGGTAGAGCAAATGGCTTTTAACCATTGGGTCAGAGGTTCGAGTCCTCCCGGGCGTACCATTTCACGAATACGTGATCGAAGCAGGCTGATGCCTGTTTTTTCTATTTTCTTGAAATAAAAAAGAGTACCTAGTAAAGTACTCTAATATAGCTTTTTGAATTCTCTAATGTAAGGCAAAGTTTTACCTTTAATTGGGTATGAACTTTTATACTCATCTTTAATTTCTTTGATTTTTAAAGCAAAAGGTTCTTTATCATAACCATTAAAGCCAGAGATTATTTTCTTGATTGGTTTAGTTAACATCGATTCATTTTTATGATTTATAAAATCAATTTGAATAGGTAAATTACCTAAACCATATAACTCGGCACTATAATCGGAATCTGGATCAATTGCTACTTTAACATATTTAATTAAATCATCAGCATTGCCACTATTATTAATATAGTATTTAAGAACATATTGCGAAATAATAATAGATAAGTATTTTTCATACCAATCTTTATCTTGAATAATTTTTAAAACTGGTAAGTTTTCCATCAAATGATTTTTTCATAAACTTAAATTATTACTTTGTTTATACATTAAGAAATTAATAATGTCATCTAGTGAATCTTTAGCAAAATCATTAGGATTAATATGTTTACTAATCACTAAATTGTTATTAGTATCAAAATCATTAGCATGTACATAATAACTAAAATAGTCATCTTTATTGGAAGTGTCTATTTTACCTACTTTGTTTTCAAGAATAAAACCATCAGCAAAAATGTGTTTGTGGTGTGTAAAATTAATTGAATATCATTTATAAGTATTAATTTTCTTGTCACCATTATATTCATCAACTAGTAAGTATCCTAAGGCATATGAATTATTTAATAATTCACTATTTTGAAAACCAGCAATTTTATATTGATAATTTGGACTAGCTCCTAAAATAATTAAATCATCTTTCATGAAGTCAACAAGCATGCTAAAAGCATTTAGATTATAAGTTTCATATGCTTCGCTTGGGTGCATCAATGAATCGAAATCCGTAAAGTTTAATGGATTTCTTGAAAATGATAAACTAGGATAATTATATTGTTCACTGAATAAGACTGCATCATCTTTGAAATATAAAGGTTCATTAGTTTTAAGGTTCTTAATATCTTTATAAAAGTTGCTACTCATAAAATTGTTGATATAAAAAACATGGTCTTTTTGTTTCTGTGAAAGTAATGAATTATTTTGATTATCAAGCAAATCAATGTTTAACTTAATGCCACTAGGAATTATTTGAACATTGTTAAAAACAACCTTATTGATAAACTTATTGTCCTTAGCAAAATTATAAAATGATAATTGTTCTAGTACTCTATTAGCTAGAATATCTTGCTGATATTTAGAACTCATGAAACCTTCTTTTCTAATGTTATTGCTTAAGGTTTGAAGAGGATACATAAAACTAGGATTAGAAATATTTCTTTGCAATAAATATTGTAAATCAGGGATATTATTTTCTTTGAAATCGCCTGTTTTATAGAAGAATTCGTTAAAAATATCTTGATTATATTTTGCTACACCTAATTCAGATTGATTATATTTATTTGAAGCCATAAAAAGAATATCTAAATTATTTTCTAGGCTCAAATTATCATTTTTTATAACCTTGTATTTATTATTTTCTTTAGTAAAAGTAAGTGAATAAGCTAGTGAAGAAAACTCAAAATCTTCTATCTTATTTAAAAAATCACCTAAGCTATATCATCTTTTTTTATGAGCATTATCTTCATATAAAAACGATATATCTTTTTTATTTTGATCTAATTTGAACTCTTCAACTTTACCATTTAGATTTAAATTTAATTGATGGTTTCTTAACGCCATAAAGAGAGATTGAATATTAAAAGTTTTTAAGTCTTTTAAACTTAAACCTCTAATTATATCTTTAACTTCCACATCGTCTTTTCCTTGCAATTTAAAGATATCGGGTTGTCCTTTTTGACCACAAGAAATACAAATTAATGGACTTAAAGTAGTAATTGATACTAACGGTAAGAATTTTTTAAATTTCATTTATATCCTTCTACGATTTATGTTTTTCTTTTCATAAAATTTGTTGATAAGCACATGAAGCTATCATTGCTCCATTATCTGTTGCATATTTTAAATTAGGAATAATTGCTTTTGGACTTAAAGCTAAAAACCTTTTTCTTAATTCGCTATTAGCACTAACTCCACCAGCTAAAACTAATGTTTTAACATCAGAATATTTATCAAAAGCTTTTTTAAATTGGTCAATTAGATATGAAACAGCACATTCTTGAAAACTAACAGCTACTTGTATTGAATCAACTTCTTCATTTTTTTGAGTTTTATTATGATAATAATTAATAACTTGTGATTTTAATCCACTAAATGAAAAGTTAAATTCACCATCAGTATGTGGTTCAGTGAATTTAATATAACCGCCTTTATAATTAGCATAAAGTTTATCAATAATTGGACCACCAGGAAAACCTAAATTTAATCTTGCACTAACTTTATCGAAAGCTTCACCAACTGCATCATCTAATGTTTGTCCTATGATTTCAACATCAAAAGGATTATGAACTAACATAATTTGTGTATGACCACCAGAAACTAATAAACATAAAGCTGGATAATTAATGTTATTATCTAAAGCTGTTGAGTAAAAATGCCCTTCAAGGTGATTAATTGGAATAAGTGGCTTGTTATAAACTAAAGATAAAGCGTTAGCAAAAAGATAACCAATTTGTAATGTTCCGACTAGTCCAGGTTCTTTAGTATAAGCGATGTAATCAACGCTATTTAAATCATATTTTTTTAAAAAGATTTCTAAGATTAAATTGATATTTTTAACATGTTCTCTAGAAGATATTTCAGGAATTGTGCCACCAAATTCTTTGAAAATATCAATTTGACTAATTGTTTGTAAATCAATAACTTTACCGTCTTCTAATAAAGCTATCGAGGTGTCATCATGACTTGTTTCAATTCCTAAAATACGCATTATTTCTTTTCTCCTATTTGTGGCATCTTAATATAATATGGCTCAATTTCATCAAGGTTGTTATATGACTTAAACATATCTTTATATTCAGCAAAATTTTCTAAAAATTCATCATAATTAACTTCTATGTAATTTTCTTTTTCTCCTGTTTCACAGGTTAATAAGTCAGGAGAGAAGGTATTTTTATTAACTATATATTTGTAATATTTATTGCCTTTAGCATTAATATAAAATTCTTTAAATTTAGGATTTTGATATTGAAGTAATTGCATTGTACTAATTGTATAAATAGGTCTTTTTAAGCATGTTGCAATTGTTCTTAAATAAACTAATGAAATTCTTACACCAGTAAAATAACCAGGACCTAAATTAGTATAAAAAGCTTCATAATCATCAATTTTAGTTTGAGTTGCATTGAGTAATTCCTGCATACAAAGCGGAATTAATTCAACCTTTTTTTGATAGTTTTCAAGTACCTTAGGGTAAATTAAATTGTCATCATTATCAAATGCTGCAATTACAAAACTATCATTTGCTGTATCTAAATATAATTTCATTACTTTATTACCTCTATGTCAAAAATATGATTGCATTCTCCATCAATATAAGCTTTTACACTAATATAGTTGTCAAAATATAAATCTAATTTCGAAGCTCATTCAATAGCTAAAATATCAGATTCGCCTTGATAATCTTCAAATTCTTCAATGCTTCCTTTTAAATTATAAGCATCAATATGAACTAATCCTTTATATGTTTTCATATAGTTAAAAGTTGATGAAGTGATCGGCTCATTAATATTAATTAATTTAGCAAGATGTTTTAACAAAGTTGTTTTACCGGCACCTAATTCACCATCAAGCAAAATAACTTTACTTTTAGTTAAATGATCTAATAAATATTGCGCAACTTCAATTAAATTATCATTATTTTTTGTTACGAATCTTTTTGTTAACATCTTGTACCTCATTAATATATATTAATATTTTACTAAAAGATACATATTATAAATATTATTTATAAACTTTGTAAATTCTTAATTTTAAACAAATATTTTAACAAAAAACGAAAATATTACAAATTTTTAACTAAATTATATGGGAAACTCTTTCAGGGCTAGGTTAATAGTTAATATTTTTTATAATTTAAGTGCAGATAATTCTAAATTATTTGCAAAAATAAAAGTAAAGGAGTTTTATGATTGTTTATAACACAAATACACAAATTCAACAAAATCAAAACATTGAAGAAAATTCAAACCACAAACACTTTTTAGAAAAATTAAATAATATTAAAAAAGAATATGAAGAATTCATAAAAATTAGAAATTCTACCGAAGCTGTTAGAAATGCTTATTCTTATGAAAACTTAATCCCAATGGATATTTATGACTCCTATATTAGTTCGATATCACATTCCTTAGGTGATTATTTAACTGAAAGTGAATGAAATGAGATTAACAAAAAAATTTCACTAGAAATAAAATCGTTTTATGAATTTCACAGCGGGTTAAAATCTTTCTTCTCGGGTGCAAAGGATTTTTTAAGAGCCTTAAATCCATTATGACAATTATCTGGAACGCTTAGTACAATGCTTTCAGAAATCAATGAAACAGGAGTAGCCGAAATTGATACAGCAGTAATGATAGGGCAAACAATAACTACTGTCCTTAGTGCTTTAGAACAAGATGAAAAAGACTTTGAATATTCAAAACAATTTATAATTGATATTTTTGGCACTATTGTAACATTTCAAGAGAAAAAAGATCTTATTGGTATTTTAGGCAGTTTGGAATTCGCCAAAAAAGCTTTAAATAACATAGAATTGGGAATAACTAATTTATTAACCTTGCCAGTTGCTAAAGGAAAAATTAATAGAACATTAACCTTTGTTAAAAACAAAAAGGAAATCGCTAGTGAAAGATATAGAGAAGCTTTAAGAAGAGAAAGATGGTCATCATCATGATACTAGAACAAAAAAGTACAATAATAGAAAAACATGTCATCAAAAAGAAATTAGTTCAATATTATGTGTCTACTCTTTTCTCGACAATATTCTTAATTTCTTTAAGTTACTTAACTTTATTCTTGATTTCGAGCCCTGAAAAATACATTACTTTTTTTGGTTTTCCTAAAAAGACTATAAAAATTTTTCAACCTATTTTTGTTGTTATGAATATATTTGGTTTATGAGGCTTGATCATTTGATTATTTAATTCGATATCATCAATATTAGTAAATAAGTATTATAAATTCAATATTTTTAGAGCGATTAAATGAGCAAAAATTAAATTTGCCTTTTTAATAAAAACTCAATTGCTCAAAGAATTGAATGAAGAAATACAAAAAAATAATACTGATGAACTTGAACTTATAAAAACCTTTAATAACAATCATTTAGTTTTACAAGGAAGTAAAGCATTATCGATAAAATATAAAGATTTTTGGAGAGAAACGAATGATTTAGATTTTATCAGTGTTAGAAATTTAAAAGATTATGAATTTTTAAATAGTATTGATAATCTAAAAATTAATTATATCGACAATATAGTTGCTAAACTTGATTATAAAGGTAAAGAAATCGAAGTTCTATTTCCAAAAGCAATATTATCATATTACACAGAACAAAAAGATGGTGTTGTAATACCAAATTATAATTGAATGTTAGCTATGAAAATTCACCAATTATTCAGTTTTTATTCTGTAGATCATGATGAAAAATCTGAACAAAAAGTTAGTTTTCAAAAAATCAAAAATTCTTTAATTGACATTGCTTTTCTACTAAGTAAAAAGCAATACTATAATGTAAAAATATTAGCTAAATACATCCTAGATTTATATGTTTCTAATTTATTTATTGCTTATTTTACAAATCATCACATTCTAAACATTTCAACTAATAATAGCATTAAAGAATTTAAAAAATACATAAATGAAAAAATATCAAAAATCGATTCTATTGAAGAAGTTCAATACTTAATTGATGATTTATGTAATGAATTAATGCACAATGAAAAAATTAAAAATATCGCTAAATATGTAAATGAAATAATTACAAATAAAGAAAATATAGAAGAAGAATTTCTTAATCACTCAACAAATTCTAAGAGAGAAATAAATTCACTAAAAAGACTATTTAATAGTGCTAATGAGAAAAATCAATATATTAAAAATAAGTTTAAAAACTTAAACAATATCGATGAGGTATTAGTTCCATTCAATAAACAAATCATTGAAAATTTAGGCTCAGATAATGAACTTGATATTAGACAAATTTTATTATTTGAATTAAATGAAAAATTAAGAGGAGCAAAAAATGAATAAAAAATATAAGAGTTTAAATATAGAATCTATATCATTAATGTTCTTATTTTTAGGCATTCTCATTACTTCTCTTGTTGAAATGATTAAAGTTATTTATGAATTAAATTCAAAAATTGCAAATGTTCTCCCGATAACTAACTTTAGCTTTATGTTTGGTTTCTTTGCTTTAACAGTCTTTTTCATCATTTTCTTATTGTTAGATGGATCAATATATCCTAATTTAGCAAAGGAAAGAAAAGCTGTTCTTTATGCATTTATACCTTATGCAATAATCTATTTTGTTTCAATCATATTAACTTTAATATTTTTCGAACAAAGCAATGCAGCATCAGAAATAACATTAATTGTTTTTATGGCACTCAATTGTATATTTTCAATATTCTTTATTATTCAAAACATATTACTTACAGTAAAAATGAACAAAAAATAATTTGATTGTAATTACAAGCGCAACACATTTTAGGTTAAAACTTTAATGTGGGGCGTTTTTTTATATAAAAAAAGTATCCAAAACAAGAACAATCACGCATTTTAATTTATTATGAAAAATAATAAAAAACTCAACTATAATCTGCGTGTTAAACTTGAATTCTAGCTTTGAATAACTAATAATAGTATATCAAAAATAACAAACATTATTATATTCGAGAACCGAAATTAGGACTTTTAAAATTGGAATTTATAACCTTTAAATTTATTAAAATTTATAGTAAATATTAATTGCGTTTGTGTTAAAATAATTAAGCAATATTTAATTGCAGAAGTAGATTAAGTTCTCACCTGATGGTTATAGCCTTGGGTTCATGCTACAATTAAAAATATCTATTGATACTTTTATATGTAGTAAAGTGGTTTAAATCACTTTAATTTTTTATATTTAAAAAAGAATTTATCTAAAGGAGTTATTATTCAAAATCTTAGAAAAATGAAAAAACCTGAACAAGAACATACAATTAATGAAAATATTCCATTTTCAAAAGTGTTCTTAATTGGCGCTGAAGGAGAAAAATTAGGTGTTTATAGCACTGCTGAAGCAATTCAACTTGCTAAAGACCAAAAGATGGATTTAGTTTTAATCGCAGTTGATCCTAAACCTATTGCTCGTATTTTAAACTATGGTAAGTTTAAATACGAAAGAAAGAAAAAACAAAAAGCTGCTAAAGAAAAACAAACCATAATTCAAAATCGTCAAATTAGATTGACACCACTTATTGGTGATCATGATATCCAAACTAAAGCAAGAAAAGCTAGGGAATTCTTGCTTGAAGGCGATAGACTTAAGGTTAGTTTAAAGTTCAGAGGTAGAGAAATTACTAGACCTGAACTTGGATATAAAGCACTTGAAAAATTTTTCTCATTAGTTGAAGATATTGCTGAAAAAACTAAAGAACCAGAAATTGTTAATGAACGTTTCTTGGATATGTACCTTCAACCAAATAAAATAAAGGTTACAAAATACAAAAAAGAACATAACTTAGAAGATAAAAAAGCTACAAATAGTCAAGATGACGACGTTGTTGAATCTAACAATAACGAAGAAGGAGCAGAAAATGCCTAAAATGAAGACTAAAAGTGCTCTTAAAAAACGTATTAAGATCACTGGAACTGGCAAAGTTATGCGTGAACAAGCTTACCGTTCACATTTAGCCCAAAATAAAACTACAAAACAAAAACGTCAAGCTCGTAAATCAGTTCAAATGCACGCTTCTGATGTAAAAAGATTCAAAGCTTTAATGTAATTTTTACATTACTAAATTAATTATTCAAACAATTATAAGAAAGGATCATAAACATGAGAGTAAAAGGTGGAACAGTTACAAGAGCTAGAAGAAAGAAATGACTTAAACTTGCTAAAGGTTATTTTGGACACAAATCAATAGGTTATAAAGTTGCAAAACAAGCAGTTGTTAAATCATGAACATACGCATTTAGAGATAGAAAACAAGTTAAACGTCAATTCAGAAAACTTTGAATAGCACGTATTAACGCAGCTACAAGAGCTGAAGGTTTATCATACTCAAAATTCATCAATGGTTTAAAGAAAGCTAACATTACAATTAACAGAAAAATGTTATCTGAATTAGCAATCAACGAACCTAAAGTATTTTCGGAATTAATTAAAATTGCTAGAGATGCAAAATAATTTCAATAATTAAGTGGTACAAAAACGTACCGCTTTTTATTTTGCATTTTTGTCTAAAAGACCTATAAAACAAATAAAAAAGCCGTTTTCACGACTTTGTATTATTTAACAACATTAAGACGAACTTTAATTGGTTTTACTTGGAATTTAAATGTCTTTGTTTCACTTTGTGAAGCGTTTGAATCTAAAACACTAATTGAAATAGTTCCATTAATATTAAATTCAAAGAATTTGGTTCCTTGGTTTTCCGTTTCTTTGAAATCACTTAAACTTTCAATCGAAAATTCTAAACCAGAGATTACAATTCCATTAGGATCAGTGGCACTTGTTTTTATGAAGTGATTATTTTCGTGGTCAACAGGTTCTTGTATTTTTTGATTGTTATAGTAAGCATTTAAATAAATATTTGGTTTGTATTTTGAATTAGCATCAAGAGTATTTTGTAAATATACAATATTGTTTGTCCCAAAAGCTCATTTTATGCGGTTTTCATCGGTTATAACATATGGAGTAGTATCTTTTTCATGTTCTTTAAATTCTTTGTAAATTGCTTTACCTTTTTTTGGACTTTCTTCAAATTGTTTTTGTTGACTAATGTTGAATTGAATATCAAATGCTTTCTTTAAGAATTCTTCAGTAATAACTTTTTTAAATCCAGAAACTTCCTTTAAAATTCCGGCAGATTCAATTGATTCACCTAATGAACTATTTTCATATACAACAACATAATTAATATATAAAGTACCTGTTAAATCATTAGCAAACATACTTTTAGCTTTAACTGTTAATGGTTCATTGTTAAAATGATCATATTTAGAATTTATTGTATAAAATTGATGCGCTAAATCGATGCCATTTAACAATTTGCCTAAATAGAATGAAGCATAACGATTAAATGTTTCTTCCTTGTTAATAGTTTCTTCATTTTTTACTAATTCATGATTTCCAATATAATTAACATATTCAGATAATGATCATTGGAAAAAGCCTAATTGATAATCAACTGATCTATTATATCAATTTACTGTTTTATCTGTTTTATGGCCATTTTCATAAGAATATAGCTTGAAATCAAGTACTAATTTCAATTCATAAGTTTCATGATTTTTCTTTTTAAGAGACATTGATTTAAGAATAACTCTACTATCATTTTCTCCTTTTTTAAGTTCTTCTAAAACATCAATTGATTCTGTGCCATCACCTGAAATTGATAAAGCTGTAAAGTATGATAATAATTCTTGATTTTTCAAGTTTAAGATATTTTCAAGGTTGTTTTGATTGTCTAATGCAAGCTTTTTAGAATCAAATTTAGCGTTAATTGATTGACCATAAACGTGTGTGACAAAACCGCTTAAAGTTACAATTTGATTTTCAATTTTTGTTTTGCCATCATATAAACCATTAACTTTAAAACTTAAAGTTCCATGTTCATCGCTATATGAAAGAATTTCAACGTTTGTAATATCATATTTATCCGCTTTAATATTTTTAATTTTATCTAATTGAACCGACGCAATTTTATTTGAAGACAATTGGAAAAGATTAATAAGACCTAAATATTTATTTATAGTTAAACCATTTTGAGTTCCACCGTTTTCAAATGATTTATCTACTACAGGATCTGTAGGTGTTGGTTTTGTCTCATCTTCTTTTTTACCAGGTTCAACTGGATTTACAGGATTTTCAGGTTCAGGTTTTGGTTGAACTTTATCTTTATCAATAGGTTTTGGGTCTTTTTTATCATTTGTGTTGCCGCATGAAGCACATACTACAACTGATAAAGTTGATAAAGGTAATAATGCTAGATTTAATAATTTCTTTTTCATAAATCGCTCACTTTCATAAAATAAATAATTCAAATTATACACTATAAATAGTAATTCCTAAATAAATAACAAAAAATAAAAGGCACTTTGTGAAGTGAACTTCAAAAATACGATACTTATAATAACTTCAAAAATAACGAATTTTTAACTTTTTGGTATCTTTATTTATGCTATGAAAAAAATTGAAAAAATAAATTGTTTGAATTATGAACTTAGAAATGAGTACAGATTAGAATTTATAGCAAAAAATATGAATAAATCCATCACTTGAATTAGTAAATATTTGCAAATTAATTGGCATACAGCAAAGAAACTTAGAGATAAAGTGTTAAACAATTGCTTAATTATTTCTCATAAAAATAAAGGTAATCAACACCATAGAAAAATTAGCACTAATAGGATTGATGAGTTGATTAATGAATATCTCACTTTTATTGATGATGTATATGACCGAAAATGCGATTGTTCTGTTTCATTAATATTTTTTTATGATTATTGCTTAAAAGATTTTGGCAAGAACAATATGACTTATAGATTATTCATAAAGAATCTGGTTGCTAAGGGTTTTTATTCAAAAAATATGACCAAGAAAACAAAGAAAAAAGCAAGAGAAAATTTAAGAAAACTTAAAGAAAATAATGGAGATGTAATAGCAATAAAAAGATTAATTAAATATAATGAAACTATGGAAACGACAATGTTTAAAGCAAGAAAATGTAGAGATAATAACCTTGATTTTGGTGAAATAGTTGAACTTGATGCTTGTGAACATCGTTGAATGAATGGCGAAAAATCTAATATTTATGTAGCTGTAGATTCATCAACTTCAAGAGTTTTAGCAGTACATATTGAACAAGAAGAGACTAATCTATGCTATATGAAATTATTGGAAGATTTATTTAGAAATTATGGTAAACCAAAAATAATTAGAACTGATAAAAGAAGAACTTTTTGAGGTACTGATTATTCGGATACGCCTTTAAAACAGTATTTAAATTCAAAAGGTATAGAACTCCAAAGCTCTAGTATTGCCATTTTTAAACCTCATGTTGAAAGAGCAAATAATTCTCTACAACAATTCTTACCTCCATATTTACATTTAAAGAAAATAAAAACATTTGAAGATTTTATTCACAATAAAGAAGAAATCATTCAAGCTTATAATAAAAGAAATAAAAAAGATTATGAGCACAAGAAAAATATATTTTCTAAAATGGATGAAAGTCAATGTAGTGTCTACTTAACAATAAAAAGAAAGATATACGCATCAACTGTACAATTTCAAAATAAGTTTTATGTTGCTGTTAATGAAGAAAACAAAAGGCAATTTATTTCGCCTGATGACGATGCTGCATTTATTATTAAAAGTGATGGAAGTTTATGTTTCTTAATAAACCAAAAAGAATACAAAACTGAAATTTTAAAAGACAAGGAGCTAAATGATTTTCAGCAATTTTGTATTCACTTTAAATTTGATTCTAGTCAGTCATATTCGAAAGAAATATATCAATGATCTAAAAGAGGCTATTCTTTTTATAGAATGCTTGATGACTTAGTTTTTAAGCTTAAAGAAGCTTTAATTAAGTTTGATCCAGATGATGAAACATTAAAGAATATTGTTGTTCAAAACGATGAAATTCTAGAGTTTTTCCATAAATGACTTTTAGAAATAGAATCAAAAAATCTCGACGTCATTTAAACGCAAAGATTTTAAAATTTTAAAACTATAATCTACCCAAGATGATTATAGTTTTTTTCTTTTAAAAAAGAAGAATTTTAATGTTTTTCCAATAATTAATTTGTTTTAAAAAAATCGTTATTTTTGAAGTTCAGTTCACAGTAATTCCTAAATAAATAACAAAAAATAAAAGGCACTTATAAATTCCAATTTTAAAAGTCCTAATTTTGCGTAAAATCAAAAATGTTACAAAAATTATAAATTATTACCAAGAAAAGCTTTAAAATCCTAAAAAAATTTAAACGAAAATACCAAGTTTTGTAAAAAACTTGAGTTTTTTGCTTACTTTTTTCCAAAAAAGTAAGTGCCTTTTTGTCAAACTTTTTAGCACATAAAAAGTTTGGATTAGAAGCGAATGCTTCTCTTGTAATTATTTATAAAATCCATAACAGGAGTCAAATCTTGACCGTAGTAAGGGTCTATAGACTTGCCTTTTTTAAAATACCGTCTTAATAACCTGTGGCAGTTTTCGATAGAGCCTTTTTCTCCCGAACAATATGGGTGACATTTATATATTTGCTTAATACCTGGCACTTCATCTAGTTTCGCATTTTCACTACCATTATCTATGGTTAGCGAATCTATTGTCAAGTTATATTTTTGCATTAGGTATATCAGCCCATCTCTAACACCAGTGCTAGTCCGCCGTACCATATGAAAATAGAAGCGTCTAGTCTTTCTATTAATTAGCGTTACGAAACAACATTGATCAGTTTTTGAACCAATAACAGTATCTAATTCATAATCATTATCTCTAAGTCTTTCATTGATTTCTGTGCTGCGTTGATCAATGCTAACTCCAATCTTTTTAAGCTTTCGACTGTCTCTTTTTGGGGGTCGTTTTTGTTTAATTCCTTTGGTGGATAAATTGACCAAAATGCCTATTTCAAGGTCTTTAAAGACTCTTTGTGATATCAAATTATATACCATAGATTTTGAAGGTTTATAGCTGTTTGGATACTTTTCTTCAAATCTTCTTAATATTTCGTTAGCGCTTAGCTTAGGCGTTCTTTTTGCTAAATCTTTATTATTTCTATTTTGGGTATAATCATCAAAAAGCTCTGTTCAAAAATTTCTAAAATCTTGATATTGTTCTATTTTCTTTTTTGAATATGCTATTCTTTTACTTTTATCAAAATTAGCAACATTTATCATAAATTCATCAAGATTTAAATAACGAACTTTTTTAATTTTAGCATCACAACAATCACAGGTTTTTCTATCGCCTTTGCCTAAATATATTCCTTTTGAATATTTAAATAAAAACCTTTTAATCGCTTTAGTCGATATTTCAATATTTTGAGATATTTCTTTTAAAGATTGAAAATTTAGTAATCCATATATTATCTGAAACACTTCTGCAAAACCGATATGGTTTTTGTGTGTCGAGTAGTTTTTCGAGCGGCTTAAAATTTCAGAGTAATTCTTATCAACAGCGAAATGAATTTGTGAAGTTTGAATTTTGTTATGCACATTTTTACTTCTAACCAAAGTACAGAAAATTTTTTTATCGTTTTTCATATATAATTATGTTGTCCTTTCTTTTTATCATTTTTATTTTACCAAAAGGACAGAAAAATCCCGACATTTTCAAATGTTGGGACTTTTATTTCTGGAATGAATAAAATAAAAGGCACTAAACCTTTTACTATTTGAATTGAGATTGATGTAAATTGTAGTAATAACCTTTTAATGCCATTAATTCTTCGTGCGTACCTTTTTCAATGATTTCACCATCATTAACAACTAAGATTAAGTTAGCATTTCTAATAGTACTTAATCTGTGGGCTATAACGAATGATGTTTTATTCTTCACGATACTTTCTTGCAATGCATTTTGAATAATTTTTTCAGTATTTGAATCGACGTTTGAAGTAGCTTCATCAAGAACTAAAATTTTCTTATTACCTAAAATGGCTCTAGTTAATGAAAGTAATTGTCTTTCGCCTTGCGAAAGGTTAGCTCCATTATTTTCAATTATAGTATCATAACCATTTTCATATTTTTGGATAAAGTTGTGAGCACTTGTTAAGTTAGCAGCTTCAATAATATCTTTATCAGTAGCGCGCTTATTAGCAACTCTTAAGTTATCTCAAATTGATTCGTTAAACATAAATGAATCTTGGAGAACGACAGCCATTTTTTCTCTTAAATTATCTTTTGGAATATCTTTAAGTTCAATTCCATCGATTTTAATTGAACCAGCTTCATAATCATAGAACTTACTAAGCAGGTTAATAATTGTTGTTTTACCAGCTCCAGTTGGTCCTACAATCGCGATTGTTTGACCTGGTTTAGCATAGAATGTAGCATTTTTTAATTGGTATTTTTCTGAATCTGGATCATATCTAAATGAAACATTATTAAATTCAATTTGACCTTGAACATTATCTAAGTATTGTGGATTTTGAATAGGTGCAGGAGGTACTAAATCAACTAATTTGAAAATTCTTGTAGTTGAAGCAACACCAATTTGAACTGAGAAAATAACGTTGAATAAAACTTGAACGGTAGTTGTATAGTTTCAAAGCAAGTTAATATAACCAATAACTAAAGCATATGGTTCACCTCTACCTAAACCTAAAAATGGAATGTTTTTGCTGAAAAATGAAATTGTGATAACTAAAATTAATAAAACTAAAAAGTTTGAAAAGATTGTAAATCATGGATCAAAGAACTTAGCATATAAGTCACCGATAAAGGCATCTTTTTTAATTGTTTTAGCTATCTTATCTAATTGTTCATTAGCTTCTTTTTCTCTATCAAAAGTTTGGGTAACTTTGGTGTTTTTAAGCATTTCTTCTACATAACCATTTAAATCAGCAAAGTGGTTTATAACTCTAATGTATGGCTTTCTAGCTCTAGCTATAATTAATCAACTTAATGATAAAAATACAAGACTAATTGGTACAATAATTGCACTCAAAGTAACACTGTAAAGGAACATAAATATTACTGAGAACATGATATTAAATAAGTTACCAAAAGTTTCATTTAAGATTTGAACTAATGATTGAGCAGCATTATTAATATCGTTTGTAAGAGTTGAAATTTGACTACCAGCTTGTTGCTTATCATGGTATGAAATAGGCATATTAAGCAAATTGTAAGTTGCTTTTTCACGCATTTTACATGTTACTTTATAAGCTGAAGAAATAAATAATTTACCTTGTAGAATTCTTAAAATTCCATATAAAAGGAAACATGCTCCCATTGCTGAACAAGAGATAATAAATAAGGTCGTTCTAAATGGCGCAGTATGGTTAATTACTTCAGGTGGGAAGAATATCATGACGATTAAACCAGTCATCGCTGTACCAAGAGTATAAAAGAGTGATTGGAAGAATGCTAATACAATTCCTCAAATTAAAACACCTTTATCTTTGCCCATGTATCTAAAAGCTGATCTTAATAAGGTTCAAGTTGAAATTTTATTGTCTTTTTTAAGTAATCTATCCATCTTGCCTCCTTATTGTTCTAATTGAGTTTCATAAATTTGTTTATAAAATTCACATGATTTAATTAACTCATTGTGTGTACCTTTACCAATAATGAAACCATTATTAGATAAAACCATAATTTGATCAGCATTTCTAATAGCACCAACTTTTTGGCTAACGATAATTGTTGAACAATTGTAGTTTGAATTAATATTGTTAATTACTTTTTTAGTTGTAATGTTATCTAAAGCACTAGTTGAGTCATCTAAAATTAAAATTTTAGGTTTTCTTAATAATGTTCTAGCAACTGATAATCTTTGCTTTTGACCACCAGAAAGGTTCTTGCCGCCTTGTACAACTGGGTGATCTAAACCATCTTCAAATTTAGAAATAAATTCGCTAGCACAAGCGTTGTCTAAAGCTTCTTTAAGTTCTTCTTCGGTAGCATCTGGTTTAGCTCATAACAAGTTGCTGCGAATTGTTCCAGTATACATTAATGCTTCTTGGTAAACAATACCAATTGAATCATGAAGATTTTTGGTGTTAATATCTTTAATTTCAACATCGCCAATTTTAATGCTTCCTTCGTTATAAATATAATTATTCATAAGAAGGTTTACAAAAGTACTTTTACCACTACCAGTTGGTCCTATAATACCTAAAGTTTTACCAAATGGAAGGCTTACTGATACATCTGCTAAAGCATAGTTAGGTGATGATTCAAAGTATTTAAATGAAAGTTTATTAACTTCAAGGTCATATTTATCAATAAATTTACCTTCAGCTACATAGAGATTATCTGTTTTATAGTCTAATATTTCAACAACTCTACCAGCTGCAACCTTTGCTCTAAAGAATGAAAATAGGAATGTTAAAAGTAATAAAATACCACCAGCGATTAAGAATAAGTAATCGATAAACACGTTAATGTTAGCAACAGTTGTAGGGTTAAGAGTACCATTAACAGCTGATTTACCAGCTACAGCATAAATTCCAATCATTAATCAGTTTAAGACCATGTAGAACATTGGGAAGGCTATTGTGAAAATCATACTTGATTTAAATGATACGTTGTATCAACGTTGACTAATATCTTTAAATTTATTAAATCTATCATCTTCAAGGTTGAAAGTTTTAATAACTCTAATACCTGAGATGTTTTCATTAACTGATTTTGTAACTTCTTCTACAATTTTTTGAGTCTTTTTAAGTAATGGGCTAGCAGTTAAACCAATTACAGTAATTAAAACTACAACAACTGGGATAATAGCAACAATACTTAAAGCCATTTTTCAATCAACTAATGATGATAATACTACACCACCTACGATTAAGAATATACTTCTAATCATAATGGTTGTACCATTAACTAAAAACTCTCAGAAAATAGCTATATCATTAGAAACTCTAGTAATAATTGATTCTGATTTTAAATCAGCAATATTTTTAAGAGATAATTGTTGGATTTTCTTAAAAATGGTTGTTCTAAAGAAATAACTACTCATTTCTGATGCATAAATAATAACCATTGTTGATAAAAATGCTAATGCAGCAGTCAATAGCGTCTGAACAACAACAGCCACCGTTAATATTTTGACGGCTTGAGCATGATCAAAAGTGCCTATATAAATCCTGCCATCTAAAAATTCAAGCCTAAATTGAGGATTTTTGTCCATCATTAATTTAATATAGGCACCAATTAAGTTAGGTAACATAATATTTAAAAGTACATAAATTAAAACTAAGAATGAGCCAAAAGCAAACATTGCTTTAACTTTTTTTGGCAACATCTTCATCATTTTTCACATATAAACCTCCTTTGCTCAAACATGTAATATTTATAATATTACAATTATAATATAATACTTAAATTTAATATAACTTAAGCACAAAATTTTAAGCATTTTTTCTATTATTTGGCTTTATTTCAAAATTTTAATAACTGCTTAAAATAGTTTTAAAACAAAAGTGAACAAAAATGAGAAAAAGCCATTAAAATTCTCGTTTTCGTTCACTTATTACAAAAATTAAATGAGATATTCATTCAAAAGATGAGTGAATAAATCTTAATTATTTTTTGCTTTTGAAAATTTTCTTGCCGAGTTTTATTCACTCTTTGATAATGGTTTTAAAGTAGGCAAAACCGTGTGTGTAGAAATCTTCATCCATAAAATCAACGCCTAATCTTTTTAAAGTTTCTAGTGGATAATATCTATTACCAACACTTAAAAAGTTGTCGATATATTTTTGAAGAAAACTTGCATCTTCTTTATATTTACTATAAAAATAATTTGCTACTAATTGACCGAATGCATATTTATATACATAAAAGCCCATGTAAAAATGAGGTACTGAAACAGCTGCAATACAATCATTTGCATTAAATTTCTTTTTAGAACAAGTGTATTTTCTAGTTGAATCGTAATAAACTTTTGCAACTTCTTCATAACTTGAAGCAACTTCATTTTTATCTACTTTGTTATATAAATCATATTCGTAATTAGCTCACATAGTTTGTGTAACTACACTACCAATAAAACCATCTATCATCTTGCCGTAAATATAAAATTTAAATTTATCATCTTTGCTAGTTTTTAATAAATAATCATAAAGCATTAATTCATTAAAAAGCGAAGCTATTTCAGCTAAGATAATTGGATAATTTGCATTGATAATATCATTATTTTTATCTGAATAATATGAATGCATTGAGTGACCTAACTCATGACATAAAGTTTCAAGTGAACTTAATTCGCCATCGAAGTTCATTAAAATATACTTTTTATCAATTCCATATGTTTCTCCAATTGAATATGCACCTGAAAGTTTATTTTTAACCATCATGTAATCAATTCAATTGTTATCGATTGCTTCATGAATTTTGTTTACATATTCCTGTGGAAATGGAGCAAAAACTTTTTTAGCTATATTTTGAATATCTTCGATTGTATAGTTTGTTTTGATTTTAATTAATTCACGATATGCGTCGTACTTATTGCGGTATTTCTCGTGAAATTTAGTCTCATAGAATTTCTTATGATATGAAGCATATTTACGTAAATCATATTTTAATGAGGCGACATGATTAAATAAATTAATTAATAACTCATCACTAACTTTATCGCTAAAAGTAAGCATATCTATACTACTTTTATATTTTCTTAATTTGGCATCTGTTGAAATAGATTTAAATTCTTGAATAAGCATTGTTGCTAAGGTTTCTTTAACTTGTAATTTTGCTTTTTTATACTGTAAAACAGCATTTTTACGCAAAAGCGCATCGTCTGACTTAGCTAATTTTGGAAATGATGCTAGATCTAAAACATGCTTTTTATTTTTAGAATCTATAGCGGGTTTATAGTCTAATTCTACGTCAGTTAAAATACTAAACATATCTTCAATATTTGGCATACCATAACTGCTCTTAACTATAAATTCTTCAACATCATCGCTTAATTTATGATTATAAGATTCGAGAAGATCATCAAAATTTCTTTTATATTTTTGCAATCTTTCATCTTGAATTCAAACTTTGAGTTTTTCGATATGCTTATACAATCTATTAATTTCAGAACCATATTCATTATGTAATTCTTCATTCATTGAATTGAACGCTAAGCATAATTTTTGAATTTCGTTATCAACTAAATTTTCATTAGTTTTATTTGATAAATAGTTGTTAATTTTATTATAAACAAGAGTTAATTCATCCTGGGTTTCTAAAGATTTAATAAAACTATCAATATTGTCATATTTCGAGTCCTTAGTTTCAATAAGTTGTTTAAATAAATCCTTGAATTTGTCCATTCAAAATTGCAATGTTTTTCCTTGCAAAATATCTTCTAAATCTCAACGATATTTTTTATCAACTTTGGAATAATTTGAAAATTGCTTCATATTTACCTCATTCGCGTTATTAATACATTAAATATTATAAAAAAGAAAATGAAAAATTGCTAACACAATTCAACATGTTCAGGTTATATATTTAGAAATATTATTTATTGATTTTTAACAACGATTAATATTAAATAAATCATATTCTAATTTTAACTTTATGATAGAAAATTTTTTACAAATGCTTCCGTGATTCATATAATAATTTTCTGTTTAAAAGCTGAACAAATAATTATTAATTAAATACTAGTAAATATACTTATTCCACATTTTTATAGTGTTTTACGGCAAAAACCCATATTGGAATTATGTTTAAATTTTTATTTTTTATTGTGTTATTTATCTTAATTTTAAAAATAACTTAATCATTAAATTTTGCTTAAAATTTTTTCTCGGTTATACATATTAAATTTTGAGTTTTTGTATCTTAAATCAATTTAAAATTTTGCTAGTTTTTATTTATACAAAACAAGAAAAAATAATTTAATTTATGATCCAAATTTCTGCTGGGTTTTAAGCTCAAAAATAATAATTTATAAATTATTTAATTTATTAAATATATACTATAAAATATGTATTTAATATGAGAATACAAAATTTAAAAACGGACAAATTTTTATCTAAATTTATATTATTAGAATTCAATGGAGACTCAAACCCTTCATTGTCTTGTTTTGTTATAGAATATTCTCAAAATTTATATGATTTAGCCTCCACTTAATCTTCTAAAATACTAATCCATATTGGGTCGTATTTTACTTTTTAATTTTTACTTTTCTAACAGTTAATTTTGTATTTTTATATTAATAAGAGTTAAATTAAAACAAGGAGATTATATGGTCCAAAAGAAAGAAAAAACTTCATCAATTATTCAGCTGCTTGAAGTTTATAAAGAATTTGATGATAAAGTTGTTTTAGATAATGTTGACTTAGACATCACCAAAGGTGAATTTGTGACATTGCTTGGACCTAGTGGTAGCGGTAAAACAACTATTTTAAGATTAATTGCTGGTTTTGAAAAACCAACCCGTGGTGAAATTAAATTTAATGGATTAGACATTAAAGATTTACCACCTTACAAAAGAGATTTATCAACTATTTTCCAAGATTATGCTTTATTCCCTCACTTAAATGTTGAAGGTAATATTAAATTTGGGCTTCCTTTAAAAAGAGTTCCAAAAGAAACTATTAATCCTAGATATGAAAAAATCTTAGCCAAAAAGCAAGCTAAATGATCTGCTTTAGCTCAAAAGAAAATGGATGAACTTGATAAATTACAAGATAAATACATGAAGGAAATGGAAACCTTAAAAGAAAACACCATTACCTATCGTCGTAGACAAAAATGATTAGATAAATCAGACTTTAACTATTCATACTGAGAAAACTACGTTCAACAACAAACTGAAGCTTTCGAAAATAAATTCTTAAAGAGAAAACTAACAAGAGAAGAAATGAACGAACAAGTTAAAGAAATCGTTAAACTTGTTGGTCTTGAAGGAAATGAAAAGAAAGCTATCAGCGAACTTTCTGGTGGTATGCGTCAAAGAGTTGCACTTGCTAGAAGTTTAATTATTGAACCAAGTATTCTTTTACTTGACGAACCTTTAAGTGCTTTGGATGCTAAAATTAGACAAAAAATGCAAGTTTTATTAAGAAGCATTCAACAAAAATTAGGCTTAACATTTATCTTTGTTACACACGATCAAAATGAAGCTCTAGAACTTTCAGATAAAGTTGCTATCATGCGTGGTGGTAGAATTGAACAATACGATACACCTAAAGCTATCTATGACTATCCTATCAATAAATGAGTTGCTTCATTCGTTGGAGATTCAAATATTTATGATGGTGTATTTAACCAAGAAGACTGTACAGTAGATATTATGGGCAAAAACTTTAAAACAATTCACGAAGAAGATGAATTTAAAGACAAGCAAGAAGTTGATGCTTTAATTAGACCTGAAGACGTTGATATTATTGCTGTAGACTTAGAAGAAGAAGCTGCTGAAAAAGCTAAAAAAGCAAGCAAAAAAACAACTAAAGAAAAACTTAGAGGAACCGTTGAACACTTATCATATAGAGGTAGTTACTACTACTTAAGAGTTAAACTAAATAATGGTTACCACATTTATGTAGAAACCAGTAAGAAATTTGAAGTTGGTGATTTAGTAGATATTAGTTGAACTATCGACTCAATTCACTTAATGAATAAAGATAGCAAATGAGATTACGGTACTAATGAATTCAAGAATTAAAAATAAGCTTTCATTAAATAAAAGATTATTATTAATCCTACCTTATTTAATAATTGCTATCTTACTCGTATTTACACCAATTTTAATGATTATCATTAACGCTTTTGCATCAACTGGACAAACTAACTTTGATTCAGCTGAATTAGTTAAAGATCCTAAAACATGAACAAAAATTTGAAGAAGTTTATACATCGGTATTATTTCAGCAATTTTATGTTTATTAATTGGATTCCCTTATGCTTACTTCGTTGCTAGAAGTAAAAGTAAGATCGTTCCAATTTATGCAATGAGCTTAATGCTTAGCCCAATGGTTATTTTCACAATTGCTAAAATTTATGCAATTAGAGGTTTCTTCTTAAGCATTGTGCCTAGAGAAAATGACCTTAATGAAATTTGATTTATGATTTTTGGTTTAACTTACTTAAACTTACCATATATGATTATGCCTCTTTACTCAGTTTTAAGAGATATGCCTGAAAACATTATTGAAGCTTCACATGACTTAGGATATAACTCATTCCAAACATTATGAAAAGTTATCTTACCATATGCTTCAAAAGCTATTTTAAGTGGTTTTGGTATTATCTTCTTAGCTAGTGCTACTAACTTTGTAATTAGTGATAAATTATTACCAGATGGATCACAATTACAAACTGTTGGTACAATGATTAACAACTATACAAACCCAGCTAATAGATATGAAGTTGCTTTAGGAACTACATTAGTATTAGCAGTTGCAGCAGTATTTATTGGAACATATGCATTAATTAACTTCATTCCTAGATGAATTAACCGCATCAGAAGAGGTCACCATGCATAAGAAACTTTCAAAAGTATTGCGTGGATTATATATTCATATTATTTTATTAATTGTTTATATTCCTTTATTCTTTGCTGCTGTATTCAGTTTTAATAAACCAACTGAAAAAGGTTTTATTAGAAGTTCATGAAACGGTTTTACAGGTGATAACTGAAAATACTTCTTTAATGAAGGTAGAGGTATAGCCTTACTTAACTCAATTATTATTGCGGTTGCAGTTTCAATTCTTGTAGTTATTATTGCTTTACTTACTTGCTATGGTATGTGAAGACAAAAGAACAAAAGATATGTTCAAGTAGTTCATGCTATCAACAATGTTAAGTTAATTAACCCTGATAACATTATTGCCCTTGGTTTAGCTTTATTATTTGCTGCTTTATTTGGGACTTTAGTTAACACACAAGAAGGTTTATTAAGAGGTATTGTAGGACATACAGTTATGGCACTTCCTTATGGTATTACCTTAATGTTCCCAAGAAGTGAAAAATTCCAACTTTCACAATTAGAAGCTGCTCAAGATTTAGGTTACAACAAAGTTAGAGCTTGATTTAAAACTTACTTTGTGTTTATGATTCCATCAATTTTATTCACTGCTTTAGTTGCTGCATTCTTAAGTTTTGATGACTTCATTATTTTAAGAACTGTATCAAATACTTCAACTTTAGGTACCAAACTTTATGAAGGTGAATTCAGAGCTTGAGGTTTAGTTGTTGGTGCTGCTTTATTAATTATTGTTATAGCAAGTAACATTTTCTACATTGCTTTCAAATCAATTTCTATTTCTAGAATGAACAAAAAACTTAGAGCAAACAGACACTCAAAACACTCATTATTATTCCAAGAACCTAAAACAGAAACTATCACAATAGGAGGTAATCATGGACAACAATAACTTAAACAATGAACAAGTTAATCCAGAATTAACCCCTAACGATAATTCACCAAAAACACCTCAAAACAGTACTAAATGACAAAAATTTAAGTACTTTATGAAGACTAAAGTCTTTACAAAAACAGTAGGATTTAGTGTGCTTGGTGTAGCTGCTGTTGCTGGTGTTTCAGCTGCCTTAATTTATAAATATACAAAAGAAAAATTTAGACCAGTTTTCTATAACTATCAATCATATATGGATGATTGGATTGTAAATAGACTCGGAAAAGATTTTGAATTTAAACAATTTGGAACAATTAATGAATTTACAAAAGCTATTTTAACCCACAAAACAGCTGGTGGTATTGGAAACGATGCTCAAGCTGCTAAATTAATCATTAATGATTACACAGGAACTAGCAAATTACGTAGATTTACTAATAAAGATTTCAAAAATATCTTCGGCGAAAACTGAGATGAATCAAAAAGCGTTCAAGCTAACTTAAAAAATATTTTAACTGATGTTGTGTTTAATCATTTAGCTTCATATGATGAATATTTCGATGATATTCCTATTTTAGATAAAAATGGAGAACAAAAATTAAAGGCTGATGGCAAACCATTTTTCAATAAAGATTATGCCACTGATGATCCTAACAAAATTCACTTATATAACTATTTTATACCTTATTTTGCTCAAGACATGGTTATCGCATATAACCCATTAAAACTTAAGAAATATAATGATATGTATAAATCAGTTAATATGGATGAACCATCTGAACCTAGTGAAGATGCTACGCAAGAAGAAAAAAATCAATATGATAAAGATTTAACTGCTTACAATTTAGCATATTCAAAAGCAGTTGAAAAGTTCTTCTTTAATGTAACTAAAGACTTAGAAACTAAAATCAATAAGGATTTAAAAACTATTTATGATAGTACTAAGGACAGTCAATTAGCTCAACTTAAAAATACTATTCCAATGATTAATGCTTTAGAAACATTAAGAAATCCTTATGGTAAAAATAATGATACTGATGCATTCCAATATTATGAATATACTGATGCTGTTAGAGATAATATGATTTATGGTTCTTCATATCGTTGAGATGCTACATTGAAAAAACATGTACCTCAACCAACTGGTGGAGCTATTATCAAAGAAACAACTAGTGTCACAGGTAAAGAAATTACAACACCTATTTATAAGACATTAATTGATCAATTTTTAGCTTTATTCAAAGATGGTACTGGCTATGCTTTAAATAACACAGCTCATGTTAGAACTAGTGGTAATGGTCTGGATTTATTAAATACTTTAATTGACCCAACTAAGATTACTAATGTAGGTATTATTTATAATGGTGATGCTCTTGATGCATTCTATTCAAGAGATAACATTACAAATAGTGATGTGCCTGATGGTTCAATTAGATTTATTAGACCTAGTGTCAACTTATTGCTTGTTGATGGTTTAGTAATTTCAGAAGATACAACCGATGAAGTTGTTAATACAATTATTGAATCATCTAAAGACACATTCTTAGGTGGCTTAAATAAACCAGTTGCTCAATGAACTGAAGCTAATGTTTCAAAAGCAACTTTTAATGCAGCTAATGGATCAAAAGAACAACAAATCGAAGCTTATAAAGCATTTGGCTCAATGCTAAACTATGATTATGTAAAATATACACCTGCATTTAAGTTAGTTTATGATTATGCTTTAAACAATACCTTTAATAATCCTATAATTCCTTCAGATGATCCAAAGTTCACTGAACTTAATGATTATCTTAAGAAATATGTTCAAAACTTATATGAAATTAAATCATCATATACAATCGGACATAGAAGTACAGATTTATTTAAGGACTGAAGCGAAATTACATACAATGTAAACCACGTTGCAATTAGTCCAGTTAATCAAAAAACTCAAACTCAAATTAATACTTATTATGAACAACAATTAAAGGCATAATTTCAATACTCAAAATAGTACCGGATAAAACTGGTATTATTTTTTGTTCATAACGCCTTTAGTATTAACTTATATAATTTAATTAGTAGTTAACCAGGAGGCAGCATATGAAAGAAATTAACCTATATTTAGCAGGTCCTTTATTTTCAGAATATGAAATTAAAGCCAGAAGAGAACAAGCAAGATTAATTAGAGAGCTTTATGCTAAGAAATTTAAAAACAAATTTAAATTAGAAATTTATAATCCAATTGAATTAAACGATACAGTAAAAGATGATGAACCTCAACTTAATATTTTTTACTACCAAAACGATATTGGTTTCATTGATAAAACTAACTTTATGATTATCGATATTGATAATTATGATTCAGGAACATTACTTGAATTTGGTTATCCTGAGTTTCCAAGTTGGAGCTCTTTTTTTATTACTTTTTTCAGTGTTATTTATATATAAATAAAAAAAGTTATTTTTTTACATAATTACATTGTAATTTGTGGTATAATAAAGATATGAAAAAAGACAAATGACTATTAATTTCAAGAAAAAATAAGAACTCTACTTACTTATCTTTAGCACTTTCAGGAGGATTTGGCAAAGGTTATAAGAAATCTATCGGTATCGGTACAGTTGAAAAATGAGAAAAATATTGTTCTAATCCAGTAGAAAAAAATAAAAAACTATCTCAAAACTACAATACTGATTGAGATAGAAATATGATAATTAGACAATTAGAGTTAGATATAAGCAAGGTTAAAATTGAAACAAAACAGTTCAATTATGGATATGATTTGTTATACAGTTTCTTAGAAAAATTAAATCCTTTTAAAGATGCTAAAGTATCAAAATCCAAGTATTTAAATGATTTATTAAAATATATGATTTCAAATAGAATTGTAAATCCGGGTAGCATGCTTTCATCCTTTAAAAATAAAGACAAATTCAATATAAATTTAGAAGTTGAAAAGACGACATTTTATAATACTTTAGACTATTTAGCTGAAAATAAAAATAACATTTTAAAGAGTGTTAACGATGCATTGATCAAAGATAAAAATAGAAAAATAGATATTATTTGATACGACTCTTCAACGGTATATTTTGAAAGTTTTGTAAGAGAAGGATTGAGATATCCAGGTTATTCTAAAGATGGAAAATTCAAAGAAGATCAAATTGTTTTAGGTTTAGTAACAGATGAAAACGGCATTCCAATTCACTATAAATTATTCAAAGGGAACACTGCTGATGCATCAACATTTATTAATTTTATTTTGGATATAAAATCACAATATGAATTAAACAAAGTAACACTCATTGCTGATAGAGGAATGAGTACAAATAGAAACATAAGATTCTTAGAAGATAACGATATTGATTACATTTTATCTTATAGATTAAAAGCGGCTTCAAATGACCGAAAGACCTTTGCAATAGATGAATCCGGCTATTTTGGAGACAATAATTTTAAATATAAAGAAACTACTTTTTATTCGTTTTGAAAGAATAGAAGAGCAAACGGACACAAGAGAAGATTGGTAGTAACATATAGTAAAAAAAGAGCATTAAAAGATAAAAATGATAGACAAATTTTAATCGATAATTTTATTAAAAGACAAGATAAAGACGGACTAGTTCATGATCAAGTAATGTTCGGTCAAAAGAAGTTTAAATTCTTCGAAAAAGTTGGTGGTAAAGGTTATTACAAACTTAACTATGACAAAATTATCGAAGATGAAAAGTTTGACGGATATTATGCTTATGAAACCTCTAGATTTGATTTATCACCTGAAGAAATTGTGAATTTATATTCAAAACAATGACAAATAGAATCAAACTTTAGAGCTTTAAAAAGTGCTTTAGCTGTAAGACCTATTTATGTATGAAGTGAAAAGCATATTGAAGGTCATTTCGTACTTTGCTTCTTATCTCTTGTTTTATTAAATTTTGTTATTAATTATTTAAACAAAGGTTTGAAAGAACTCGGTGTTGTAGATGAAAAAATCACAATCAAAAAATTACAAGATGTAATAAAAGAAACAATCAAAACATGCAAGATTATTGACGGAAAAATTGAAAGTGAAGAATATATTATTAACGACAACAATAATCAAGCAATTCAAGATTATCAAACATATTTAAGAATTTTAAATGAATTAAAATTTTAAATTATTAAAAACAGCTCATCAAACAGATGAGTTGTTAAAAATTACATTGTAAAAGTTGGAAACTCGGGAGTTTTCTAATGTTTTTTCATTAGGTTTAATTAAGCCACTTATTAAAGCTTTTTTGAATGATATTGCATTTTCGAAAGTATTATTTTGAATGTATTGTTTATCACTGCTTACAATTAAATCAGCAAGTGTGCGGCATTCTGAATTAATATCGTTTGTCATAAATACATTAATGTTTTTAGCATCATTTTCTTTCATTATAGCTGATGAAATTTTCTTGCTATCTGAACCACCGTTTAATAAGAAATTAAGGTTATCAGTAAATGAATAACATTTTGATACTATTTCTTTTGCACTTTCTAAATTGGTAATTGGAATAAAGATTAATTCTTTATTGTCTATTTGTTTGTTATTTGAGTTTCTAGTGAAGTATTCATAAAATGCTGTTATATAGCAATAGTTATTGAGGTCTTCAACAAAAACAACTTGAGTTTTTTTAGTTCTTTTTCAAATTAAATTAGCAGATGTAAATGCTTTTAATAATGAAGATACTGAAGCATGTTCTGGATTAGTGCTGATTGGATAAAAGCTATTATCAATTGAAACTTTGCTATCATCATCTTTTATTAATAATCTAACTTCTTCAAAGTGGTTTGGATCCACGAAGTAAGGATTATGTGTTCCTATAATAAATAAAGCATTTGATTTATATGCTAATTCTTTTAGCATTGTTCTTACATTCTTTATAACATTAGGTTGTAGATTTGAGCAGAATGTGTCTTCAAAAAGATATATTGAATCGCTAATATCTTGTTTAGCAGCTCATTTAGTTCAAATGAAGAATGAGAATAATCATTTAAAGCTTTCTGATTGTGATGAGAATTGAAGAGGTTGTTTTTTGCTCTTTAAGCAAATTTCAATATAGTTTCTATCAAGTTTTACTTTGATTGTATATTCTTCAGTAGCACTACCAAAATCATTGATTAGTGAATTAAATCCTTTCATAAATGATTTAAGGCGATCATTAATTTTTTCTTCTAAACTATCTCTTAATGAAGAATAACCATTCTTACTTTTTTCAACTATATTAACAATTTCTGAGGTTTTAAAACCTGAAAATGCGATAATCTTCTTTACTAGTTTTGAATCATCTAGTTTTTCATAATTACATGAAAAATCAGAATCTTCATATGTTTCAAAATCTAATTGTTCAATAATTGGTCATCCAATTCTAATTTGATCTAAATTATCATCGTTTACAATCTTGCATAATTCATCTGGTGATGTTTCAAGTGTAATTTTATCATTTGATGGTATTTCTTTGATTTCTACAAGAGTTCTAACATTATAATTATTAACTCCTACTAATGGTTTTGAATTGCTTAATACAAGCTTAAAGTCGGTATATTCTGGCGTTTGGTAGTAGTAGTGTGTTAATAAGTAAGTATAGTTATTGACTAATACATAAAATAATGATTTTTGGAATTGGTTTAGAGCTCTATAATCCATATCAAATGTACCATTATTTGTAAGGTATTCATATACTAATTGTAAGTGGATTTCAGGTGTTATGATTTCTACTAGCGAATTATCAGTGATATAACTCAAACATGAGTTTTCAAATTCTGAAGTATAGAAACCACGATTGTTGATATATGCTATGTAGCTCTTAATAATGTTTTTAATTTCGATAGGTGAAATAAAAATCGATTCTTTATCATTGTATAATCTTTTGTTATCGTCTGTAAATTTATAAACTTTTTGTAATGTTGAATTGTTGTAGAAGTCAACGCTTAAGTACCCATTATCATAAAGTTCATATCCTTCAATGTAATTTGGTTTATAAACTTCTCAATTAAAACTATTTGCTTTGCCATAAATTTTTAAAGCATCTAAAACATTGGTCTTACCAACATTGTTGTTCGATAAAAGAATAATCAAGTCCCCAATTTTAAAATTATCTAAATTAGCATTTAGGAACAATTTTTCAAATTTATCGTTTTCATTTTTTAAACAAATATTTCTAAAGTTTTTGATTTTAAAATATTTTGATTTAATTTCGTGTTTGGTGTTTTTCTCATTAGTAAAACTGTTTTTATTATTGTGTTCCATAAGATTTCTCCTTAACTATTTATATTATTTATAAAATTATACATAATTATTTTGTTCCAGAGCGATGTGTTGAAATTGAATGTATTTAGTATGGTTTATATACCCCTTATAAATAGCATCATTTTTTAACAAATTTAACTATAAAATAAGCAAATAAGAAAATTCAAACAAAACAAAAATATATTAAAAAATGGATCTTTTATCTTGCTTTAAATGTTTCCATATATTTATTTAAGTAATAAAAACGCTGAATTTTAATGCTGAAGTTATATTAACTTTTTGAGCTAATATATATCAAAATGTCTATATTAAAGTGCTGTTTTTGTTTTATATTTTCATTTTAGAATGAAAAGTCTATTTTTTCATAATAACTTCTTAAATTGATTTTTAATAATTAAGCAATATTGAATTTTCCTTAAAAATTGAAATAACTAAAAATGCAGAATACAGACGCATTTAATGTTATTTCAGACTTTCTAAATACATCTATAAAATAGTGCGAAAATAAAAATACAAAAATTTATTCTGTTATTTTCTTTCAGATAATTTAACCCAAAATATATCTAAAAATTTATTTGGTTATTTTAAAAAAACGTTTTTCAAATTTATTAAATTTACAAAAAATATATAGGTTATAAGCCTATATACTAAATTAATCTTTTGTTATTTTTGTTTTTTCTTTTTCACCCTTAATGTGGCAAATTCTGCATCTAGCTTCATATTCAGAATCACCTAAAACATTAAGATTATCGTCTTTTATTTTTCTAAAACTAAAGCCAGCATCCATTTTACATGAAACACAAACTGCTTTTAGTTTTAAAATATCATCAGCAATTGCTAATACCTGAGGCATTATACCAAATGGTCTTCTTTTGAAGTCCATATCAAGACCAGAGCAAATTACTCTAACACCTTTATAAATTAATTGATCAATAACTTCAAGGAGTTTTTCATCCATGAAGTTTACTTCATCAATAGCTACTGCTTTATATGAAGGATCTCAATAATTTCAGATGTCTTCTGATGAAGAAACATTAACCGCATTATTTTTAGCACCAGTTCTACTTACTATTTCGTTTTCACTAAAACGATTATCAAATAGAGGTTTTATGATTAATGTCTTAATACCAGCTATTTCTAAAATTTTAATTCTTTTAAGTAGTTCTTCTGTTTTTCCAGAGAACATTGGACCTGTTATAACTTCAAGTTGACCTGAACCATTTTTTAAATACATTTTTATACCTCGCTACGCAAATAAACTAATTAATAAAAAGACCATAGGGAATTAATTAATAAATTCTACTAAGGTCTTATTATTTTTGGAATTAAATTAAGCTTAACTCAGCAAGTGTTTTAATTAAAACACCTTGAGCCATTTCATCGATTTCTGCTGTACCAGCAACATCACAGTGAATGTATTCAACACCATCTGTAAATTCTTTTAAGAACATAGCAGCTGAACATGAACCAGCATTTCCTGATAAGTCAGTGTTTTTTAAATCAGCAACTTTAGATGCTTTGATGTTTTTGCTAAATGCTTTATCAAAAGGCATTCTTCATACTAATTCGTGTGCTTTGTGAGCAGCTGTTGAGAATTCATCTCAAGCTTTATCACTGGTTGCTCAAATACCTGTGTAAGTTGTACCTAAAGCAATAAGAATAGCACCAGTTAATGTAGCAACGTCAATTAAACGAGTAGCTTTAAGAACTCTAGCACCGTAAGTTAAACCATCAGCCATAACTAAACGACCTTCAGCGTCGGTGTTGTTAATTTCAACTGTTTTACCATTCATAGCTGTTCAAACTGAATCAGGTAATGAAGCATCACCATTAATTCTGTTATCTGTAATACACATAATTGCAGCTACATTTTTCTTAGGTTTTAATTGAGCAATAGCTTTCATTGTTGAAGCAACAATTACACTACCTGACATATCGAATTTCATACCTAACATATGTCTTGGACCTTTAAGTGAGTATCCACCTGAGTCGAATGTAATACCTTTACCAATCATAGCTGTTTTTTCTTTTGTTTTAGGATCACCGATGTATTCAATAACAACAACACGAGGTTCGTAAACGCTACCTCTGTTTACTGAAAGTAATAATCCCATTTTTTCTTCTTCGATTTGTTTTTTATTTAAAACAGTTACTTTTAAGTTTTTGTATTGTGCTAAATCTTTTTTAACAACTTCAGCTAAGTATTCTGAATTACAAATGTTTGGTGGAGTCATTTGTAAGTTTCTAGCAAAGTTTGTAGCTTCAGCTAAGATTAAAGCTTTCTTTAAAGCTTCTTCGTTTTCTTTAGAAGGTTGTTCTAATAAAGCTTCTAAAGTTTTAAATTGTTCTTGGTCAGCTTTTGCTTTAGCACTGTAAATTGGACCTTGAACAAAGTAAATTGCACGTGTAAATGAATCAATAACATCGTTAAGTGTTAATTTTTCAGTTACAAATGATGCTAGATCAACTTGATAATCTCTAGTTGCATTTTGTGCTAAGGTTTTGAAAAATGTTGTTAAACCACCAAAGCATAATTCTTTTTTATCACCTAAAAAAGCGTATGCTTTATTTTCACTTAAGTATTCTGTAACAACATTTTGTTTTTGAATTAAAAAGTCATCTTTTAATTCATCTTTAAAAGCGGCTTGTAATAAAACTAATTTGTTTCTTTTTGTAGCAAATTTTTTAAAAAGACTCATATCTTTGCCTCCTTTTTTTGATTAGTTTCTATAATAATAATTATTTTATCATTTTAAGCAATAAAGCTCCAAATAATTTATATAATTAAAACATAATGAAGAAAGAAAAGAAGAAACCTAGCTCAATCAGAGATTTTTTAACTGAATTTAGTTTATTTCCTAAATTAACAATTAGGAAAATTGCCTTTATAGGTATTTTAATTGCAATCTCAGTCGTAATTTTTATTATCTTTGCTTCATTTGTGCCTATTATCTCAATTCCATCATATAAGATAAGTTTTATCGGACTTCCGATTAAAATTAGCGGTTTTATTTTTGGTCCTTTAGTCGGCGGAATGGTTGGATTAATTAGTGATTTAATCTCATTTGCTATGTTCCCAACTTTCTATAATATTTACTATACACTAGCCGCAGTAGTTGATGGTGTAGTTTCTGGTTTTGTTGGTATCATCTTCATGAAAGTTCTTAAATATGCTTTTGGTGGTGAATTTAAGGATGCTACTTATGAAAGCTTAATTTATAAATATAGATTAAAGATTGAAAAAATTAAACTAAAAGATCCTGATAGCCCAAAAATTACTAAGCTAGAAAACAAAATTATTGCTACAAACGAAAGCCGTAAGAAGATTAAATTATTAGGAACAGAAACAAGTTTATTAAATGTTAATATGATAGTCTCCACAACGGTGATAGCTTTAGCTTGTGTATTCATTTTTATAATTGTTTATTTAAAGATTGATAATAATACTATTGTTAACTACAGTGTTATTCCAAACAAATTAGGTCTGTTATTAATGATGGAATCGGGTTATATTTGCATGCTTATTTTCTTAATCGTAGCTAGATTTAAAATGAAACCTAAACGTTATTTAGTAATAGTTCCAATCGTTATTTTCTCAGCTTTAATCGAATTAATTAATGTACCTCTTTTATCATTAGCTGACTACTCAGCAACTAATAGTTCAGCAGCTGGTGGAACGATTATTACATATATGTTCCAACACATTATGTTTACACCAGTAAAGATTTGATTTAACATGTTCATCATTTTCTTTACACACAATGTAATAGCGCCACTTATTAATAAAAATAATGATATTATGTACAACTAAAATGTAAGTCTTAAAATCCAAAAAGGTTTTAAGATTTTTTATTTTTAGAACCGCAAAATAAAATTTAAGAATGAGTTTAGCAGTTTTAAACTACAACCATAAATTTTATTATTTAATTGTTTTATAGTGGTTTTAGGTAAAATAACGCTCGCAAAATTTGCATAAAAATACTTAGTTATTTATAAGTTTTGTTATATAATAATAACGCAATTGCATCGTTAGCTCAGTCGGTAGAGCAGCTGGCTCTTAACCAGCGGGTCACAGGTTCGAACCCTGCACGATGTACCATTTCTTCAAAAAGAAGACCGATCAGCATTAGGCTGATTTTTCTTTTTGGCAAAATTTCTATAATTAATATTTATTAAAATTGTAAATATATATTAAAATAATATTAAGTTGTTAAACCCTTAATGTTTCAATAAATGATTTATATTATTAAACTAAAATAAAGAAGGAGATTAATATGACCCCAACACGTTTAATTGCTATTGGTGGAGTTCAAGAAATTGGTAAATCCACTTTAATTGCTGAATACAGTAAACATATTTTCATTATTGATGCTGGTATTAAATTTGCTGATACAGCAACTACTGGTATTAAAGGTATCATTCCTGATTACAAATACTTAGAAGATAAAAAAGATAATATTGAAGGTTTATTTATTACCCACGGTCACGAAGACCACATCGGTGGCGTTGTTTATTTAGTTAAGCAAGTTCATCTTAAAAAAATCTTCGCACCTAGAATTGCTATTCAATATTTAAAACTTAAATTTGATGAACATAGAATTACACACAAAGTTGAATTTATTGAAATTGATAAATCAGATGTTTATGATTTTGGTGATGGATGTAAAGTAGACTTTTGAACTGCACAACACTCAATTCCAGATGCTTTTGGTATTAGAGTTACAACTCCAAATGGTTCATTAATGTGTACTGGTGACTTCAGATTTGATTACAATCCTATTGGTGAAATTTATACCGACTTTACAAAATTGGATCAAATTGGTAAAGAAGGCTTAACTGTATTATTCTCTGATTCAACTAATGCTATGCGTCCATTTCACTCACCAAGTGAAAGTGATATCTTAATTGATATTGAAAGACACATGAGAGCAGCAACAAGAAAAACTATTGTTACAGCTTTTGCTTCAAACTTAACAAGAGTTAAAGCTATTATTGACTTAGCAGTTAAACTTAAGAAAAAAGTAGCTTGCTTTGGTCGTTCAATGGTTCAAGGTGTTAAGATTGGTCGTAAATTAGGATACATTAAAGCACCTAATAATGTTTTTGTTGAAAAGAAAGAAATTAATAATGTTCCTGATAATGAATTAGTAGTCTTAACCACTGGTAGTCAAGGTGAACAATTAGCTGCTTTAAGTAGAATGAGCTACGGTAAGCATGCTACTGTAAACATTCAAAAAGGTGATATGGTTATTTTTTCATCTAACCCAATTCCTGGAAACAGAATGGTTACTGAATTATTAATTAACAGATTAGCTAAACTAGGAGCAATCATTAAAGAAAACGGACCTGATGGTTATTTACATACTTCAGGGCATGCTTATAAACATGAACATGATAAAATTTTCCAATTAACTAGACCGAAATACTTCATGCCTTACCACGGTGAATACAGAATGAGTATTGTACACGGTGAAAGTGCTGTAAGAAACGGTGTTGATCCTAAAAACGTTTTTGTGCCTGAAATGGGTAGAGTTTACAACATGATTGATAATGTTATAACTCCAACTAATGAAAAAATAGAATATGGTCCAATTTATATCGACGGTATTACTACATTAAATTTAAATGGTGCGATTATTAAAGAAAGAGCAACATTAGCAAACAGTGGTTTTGTAAATATTATCTTTACAATTAATAAAGAAACCAATTCAATCGTTGGTCGTCCAACTTTAATTAGTCGTGGAAGCTTTTATGTAAAAACGTCTTTAGAGTTAGTTGAAGAGGCTAAAAGAATAGCTCATGGTGCCGTTTTATATCATATTAAAAATAATGAAAATTGAACCGTTGTTGATTTAAAACAATTAATTACTGATAGACTAGAAGCTCTATTTTATAAGGAAAAACGGAGAAGACCAGTTATTATTCCAACTATCTTATTTGAAGGCGAAGAAAACGATCCTCGCTTTGAAAAAGTTAAAGTTAAATTCGTAACAGTTAAGAAAACTGATAAGAAAGAAACAACTACCAAAATTATGAATGACCTTAAAGCAGATATTTTTGGTTCAGATGAAGAACGTAATGAAGAATTACGTGATAGCATGGAAGATGAATAATATTTAATATCAAGACACATCTTATTAATAGGTGTGTTTTTTGTTGCCTTTATTATGCTAGGTGTTATATTAACGGCACGCAAAAACTCCACACAGTAGTGAGTTAATTACTCAGTGTGTGGAGTGTAAATTATCTAGCCTTTTTAGAATTATAAGTTAAAGCAACTGATAAGGTTAATGATAATAAGGCAAAACCAGCAGTGTAGATTAATGAACCTCATCAAGGCATATCTAATGTTGCTCAGGTTATTTTATATTGATCAGCATATACACCAACATTAAAAGGTGAAAGATCATGAAGTACTATTCATTTCATTAATGATGTGACTTGAGTTGCGGGTAGAATAGTTGAAAAGCCTTGTAATCAGATAGGTAATATAGTTAAAGGAATAAAAGCTCCAATTAAGAATCCAGCAACTGATGAAAGAGCAGCAGTAATAGCTGAATAAGCAGTAACATTTTTGATATAACTAAAAACAAAAGTAAAGAAGATTGAATTTGCTAAAGCGCCAAGAATAACTACTAATAGGACATATATACTTTTAGGACCACTAAGAACGCTTAGTGTTTGTCTAATAGCCATATAAATGATTAATAACGTAAAAACTAATAAACTTATTAAAACATTAAGCAAGCAGTTAAAGAATAAATAGCTTAATCTAATAGTTGATGTTTTAATAGGCGTCATTGTAAAGTCATTGAATATTTTCTTTTCAGAATCTTGCACCATGAACACGGATAAGCTAACTGCATTAGTTAATACAGTCATCGACATTAAACCAAACAATAATCATGCATCAGCATATTTAAGAGCATCTATGTCGCTTAAACCTCTAACACTAGTTGAAAATAAATATTTACCAAATACTACGAAAATAATAAAAGTAAGAACTGGAGAAAAGAACGTCATAATTATTTTTCTAGCATCTGTAAAGAATAATTTAACAATTCTTACAAACAAAGCATTTAAATTTTTACACATTTTGTTGTTCCTTTGTTACATTTAAAAATACGTCATCCATTGTTCCTTTTTTAAGTTCATAGTCACTAAATAAATGTTTATATTTATCTAGGAATGAATCAGCTTCTTGATATTTATCAAAGTAGATGTTATAAATATTGTTTTCAAAAGTGTGTTCAAGCTTATGAAGTTCAAGAGCTTTTTCTAATTCTAAAATTGGTTTCGAATAGACGGATATCACTGTTTTACTGTACTTTTGTTTCAATTCAGCTGGAGTGCCTTCAACAATTTTTTCGCCCTTATTAATGATAATTGCATAATCACAATTATTAGCTTCTTCCATATAGTGAGTGGTTAAAATAATTGTTAGCTTTCTTTCTTTTTGAATTCTTTTAAGAATGTCTCAAACTAATTGACGGTTATTTGGATCTAAACCAGTTGTAGGTTCATCTAAGAATAAAATCTCTGGTTTATGAAGCAAAGCACGTGCAATATCAACTCTTCTTTTTTGACCGCCACTTAAGGTGCGATATTTTTGTTTTAGAATACTTTCTAAACCAAAATCATTTACAACCTTATTTACTAAATCAATTGGTTTTAAATCTTTAAAGTATTTATGATATAAAGTAGCTCTAATCAATAAATTGTCTTTAACACTTAAGTTATCATCAAGAATCGATTCTTGAAACACCACTCCAATTTTATTTCTAACTTGTTCAAAATCTTTTTCAGTGGTTAATTCTTTATTTTCAATAAGAACAGTTCCTGAATCTTTTTTAAGAAGTCCAACAATAATATTTAAGGTTGTTGTTTTACCAGCGCCATTAATTCCTAGAAAGCCATAAAGTTGTCCTTTATTAACTTTAAAGCTCAAATTATTTAGAGCCTTTTTCCCTTTGAAAGATTTACATAAATCTTTTACTTTTAAAATGATTTCATCTTCCATTTTTTACCTCTTATGAGCGCAAAAATTTTAAAAATCACGAAATGCAAACAATCGTGATATTTAATTATTTGTTATTCTCTTTTTTAATTTGTTCAAGTATTTGATCAATTTTCATTCCTTGTTTTTCAACTTCATCAATATAGAAATGTAATTCAGGTACTTTTCTTCAATTGAGTGATTTTGAGAGAGCTTTACGAATATAACCAGAAGCATTTTGAACTGCTTTAAGTCCTTTTACTTCATTGTCCTCAAAAGCTAGATACACTTTAACATGTGATAAATCATCCGATAATACTACATCAACAACTGTTGGATTATGGATATTTGCATTAGTTAAGTCTTGAGTAATGATTGAAGCAATAAATTGCTTAATCTGACATTCCCTTTTTAATATATTAATATTTTTCATATTACTATTTTACATCTTTCAACCTAATAAAATAAAAGAAAAAGGCTTGTATTTAACAAACCTTTAACAAATGGTGCCAACAACAGGAATCGAACCTGCGACCCCATCCTTACCATGGATGTGCTCTACCGACTGAGCTATGATGGCGTTGTATTTATTATAATTTAAAAAACTAATTTGCATAATATTTATTTTTGTAAATCGATTCTTTTTATAAATTTGCAAAAATCAAATTTTACAAAACAAAAAGCTAGATATTTAGTATTTGGGTTTAAAGAAACTTTAAACAAATTCGTTACAGATGATGAACATTAAGAAATATTGTTGTTTAAAATAATAAAATTCTAGAGTTTTTCGTAAATAACCTTTAGGAATAGAATTAAAAAATCTCGACGTTATCTAAACGTAAAGATTTAAAAATTTTCAAAATATAATCTGCGCAAAATCATTATAGTTTTTTTCTTTTATAAAAGAAGAATTTTAATATTTTTACAACAACCAATTCTTTTTAAAAAAATCATCATTTTTTAAATTCTGTTCAAATAATTCACATAATATTTATTTTTGCAAATGGAGCCTCTTTGACAAATACCTCTTTAAAACAGCCAAATATGTATCAATTTTATAGGGTTAGCTAAAGTAATTGCCAATTAAAAGATCAAAAAATAACAAGTTTAATAAAACCTGTTATTTGATTTATCTTTATAGTAAATGATCATATTATTTTTTATCTTTAGAAGTAGTTGTTTTGTCTTTCTTAGTGGTGCTTTAGCTTCTTCTCTTTGTAGTGCTTGTGGCACTATCATCTTTTTTAGCAGTATTCAACGTCCCCATCTTATTACCACAAAAATTATACTCATGTCTCATTTCATCAAGTAATTTTTCTTTTAAAGCATCTTTTATTAAAGCAGGCTGGTTAAAATATATACAGAAAGGTTCTTTAGTGTATTCTAAAGCCTTATTTATAACTTCCGGCTTAATAAAACTCGTCGCATCCTTTAATTCAGCAAACTTTCTTAAATTCATATACTTTTCTTTAGACCTTTGCCTAATTTCATATTCTACTTCTAATCCTTCAATAAGTCAATCTTTCACATTATATCTTTTAGCATCAGTAAGTTTTCAAATAGTCTCGCCATTTACTTTTCAATGATGATTATTAGTAAGTTCTTCAATCTTTTGCAAATAGCCAAAATTAATTAACACTTTTTCAGTATCGTGTATTAATTTATACATTTCTATTAATCTTTTTCACGCCTCTGGGTGACTATATTTATCAATTTCTACTGGAGCATTATTTTTATACTGGTTTTGTAAAAATGTAATCCCTTGTGGACTTGATAAATATTCTATCCAGTTGATGCTTTCAAAGCCAGATGATATTCATCCTTTCTTTTTAGCATCATCCATTGTATTAATTGTTGCATTATCAAAAGGACATCTTGATAAATAAAAGTAATACTTACCTACTTTATCAAGTTCTGCGATGTCTAACGGCAATCCATAAGCAGCACTTAAAGAATTTACCATATTAGTAAAAATCTCTAATCAAGCATCACTTAACTCTTTTTCTTCTTCTTTACTTAAATCTTTTCTAAATTCATACATTACCATATCATCTTTTCAAGTAGTATCTTTCAAATAATTATCAGACATTACTAAATACTTGAAAATGTTTTTAGCAGGTAAAGGCCACTCATCCATATGTATCTTTTTTCAACCGGTTTTGCTTTCTTTATCAGGAAAAGATAACACACTTGGTAAGAAGAAAATATTATCTTTTGTAGGAAAGCCATAAATGTTAATTGCATTAGGATGGTTATTAAGAATAGAATAATCAGGTTTTGCATTGAAAAGTCTAAATGATGTTGTTCCACCAATCCCCATACATCTTTTCTTAAATATTTCATTTACATAAGCAAGTACCGGCTCTTCTTTTAAAACAATCATATTTTTAGCAAATTCTCAATCTACATTTTTGCCCATCACGCTCTCCTTTTACTTGCTTTTTTAGGTTTATTTTCTTCTTTATTTTCTTCTCTATTTTCTTCTTCATTAAACAAGACTCACTCATCTGTATTAGGTACTTTATTTATTTCAGGTACTTTTTCTTCTTGTGATTGCTTTGCAATTTTTTCTAAAATCATCTTATTCATATCATATTCATTTTGTTTAGCACTATCTTTATCAATTTCTCTTTTTAGTCTTGGTGTATTATTAAACATTTCATCTAATTCACTTAATAATAAGTCTTTATTGTTAGGTGTTCTCAAATTATTTTCATCTTCATTAATATTTTTTCACACCATATCCACCATTGCACTTTTGAATTCTTCTATGCTATATCGTTTATTGTTTATATTGTTTGTGTCGGTACTATCTTTCATAAGGTCTTCCACATAATCATCATCAAAAAACATTTTTAAAACTTTCTTTTGTTCTTCTTTGGTTAATTTATTTTGTTCATCATCTAAATTATTCAATTTTCTACCAAGTACCATTTCTATATCTTCTTTTTTATTCTTATCTTCTACATAAACAAACTTCATAAAATCTCTAAACTTATTAAGTTGCATTTCATAATTAGAGCCCCTAAAATAAGTAGGAGGTACATCAATTACATATGGACTAAAATTACTTTTAAAAACTTCTTTCGCAAAATCATTTTTAGCATAGTTATTAATATATCTCTCCAAAGCAATTTTATCGCCTTTACGTAAATGTCCTACATCTTCAGGTAAATTTATCAATCTAAAAGGGCTATTAACATAATTCTTAATATACTCCAATTTCTCTTTTCTAAAATTATCACTTTCTTTTTTATTACTTTTCTAAAAAACTGACGGTTTTTTTCAAACTTTTTACCGTTAAAAAGTTTGTTTTTTAAAAATTTAGCACAATAAATGATATTATATCATTTATTGTGCTAAAAAATTATAAATTTTGAGTTTTTCGAAAAAACTCTAAGTTATTTGGCTGTATGATGAAATTTAAAAATAAGGACTATTTTAAAGCAAATAAATCAGGAAAAAATATTCAGATAACTAATTTCCGAGTTCATCTTTAAACAGTTGATTTTGCCTATTTTGTTTATAGCTAAATACATAGAACAAAAAGCTAAAATTCGTTATTTTTGAATTTCACTTTGCAGTTAAAAATTCGTTATTTTTGAAGTTCACTTTACAGCTAAAAATTCGTTATTTTTGAATTTCTTGTAAGTGTTGTATTTTTAAAGTATTCTTCATAAAATTTACCAAATAATCCTGTATAAAGCTAGAAATTTTCTGAAAAATGTGCTATAATATGAAAGAATGTGAATAAAGATTGGAGGACTTTATATATGAAATCTAACTATTCTGATTCGATAATTAAATTAAGAGTAAAACTTAATGTTTCTCAAACGGAATTAGCTAAAATTCTAGGAGTATCCTTTTCGTCTATTAATAGATGGGAAAAAAGAAAGTATAATCCTACAATTATAGCGAAGGAAAAATTAAAAACCCTTTTTAAAGAACACAATATTGAATTGGAGGAAATGTAATGTGTATAAACATTTTAACGAAGATACGAGGGTGAAGTTTCCTGCCACAGTTCAATTTATGCGTCTCGGTTACGAATACCAATCATTAAAGGGCGCTAAAATCGATTTCAGCACAAACATTTTCATTGATAGATTTAAGGCTGCACTTGAAAAGATTAATGGACGCACTATTGAAAATGATGAGTTAAACCAATTAATAGCAGACATTACAAGGATGATAAAAAATAACGATTTAGGCAAAGAGTTCTATAATCGCCTTTTGTCAAGTGAATATCCTATCAAACTTATTGACTTTGAAAATATTGATAATAATGATTTTGCCGTTGTAGATGAATTACCATTTAGTACTAAGGAGACTACTGAAGAAGGGTCATTCCGTCCTGATATAAACATTTTAATCAATGGTATGCCTTTAGCGTTTTTAGAAGTTAAAAAGCCAAACAACCCGGGCGGTATTCAGGTTGAATTTAATAGAATGATTAATAAGAGATTAAGTAATGACGACTACAATCATTTCTTCAACATCATTCAAATAGTATCATTCTCTAACAATATGGAATACGAAGATACAGATGACCAATCAGCAAACGAGGTAAAGGCCGGTTCGTTCTATACTACACCTAATGGATCTAGCACATCATTTTCTTTCTTTAGAGAAGATATAATTGATTATCATGAAAATTATCCTTTTAGAGAAATTGATGAGGAAACTATCAAATATATTGTAAAAGATGGTGGTTACGATCCAAGTGAAACAGAAACGCAAGAGTTTCAAACTGCTTTGTCAGGTTTAACACCTTGCAACAGATTTATAACTTCATTCTATGATAAAGAACGTTTCTTGTACTATTTGCATTATGGCATAATGTATCTTACCGAAATTAAAAAAGTGCATAATAAAACTCTTAATAAAGATGAAGAAATCCCTGTAAAGCAAAAGCATATAATGAGATATCCTCAGTTCTTTGCTACCAGAGCAATTATCAAAAGACTAGGTGAAAAGGACAAAAACGGTATTATTTGACACACTCAAGGTTCTGGTAAAACGGCATTAAGTGCCTTCTTGAATCCTATTATCGGGGACTATTTCAGTAAGAAAAAAGTCAATACTCGTTTTTTCTTTATCGTAGATAGACTCGATTTGATGATACAAGCAACTACCGAATTTAGCAACAGAGGTTTTAGAGTAGTTAATGTTTCATCCAGAAATCAATTTGCTAAAGAACTTAAAAAGCCATTGGATGATAAATATGATGGCATAGGCACTATATGTGTTGTTAACGTTCATAAGTTTATGGAAAAATCAAAACTTCCTATTGTTTTAAATGATTATAACGTAAAAACACAAAGAATATTCTTTATTGATGAGGCACACCGCGGCTATAGCATGTACGGAGAATTTTATAAAAATTTAATGAACTGTGATAAAAATGGTATTTATATTGCTATGACTGGAACTCCGCTTTTGACAAAAAAAGAGCGTTCAAATCTTAAATTTGGTGATTATATCCACAAGTACTTCTTTGATAAGTCTATCGCTGATGGTTATACTTTAAGAATTAAAAAGGAACAAATTGATACTGAAGTCAAAGCAAAAATTAGAGTAAATTTAGAACTAGAGAATAAAGATTTGAATAGTGCAGACATTTACGAGTCAAACGATTATATTGATGGTGTAAGCAGTTATATTGAAAGCGATTTTCAAACCTTTAGAACGATAAACAATGATTCTACTATTGGCAGTATGATTGTTTGTCGTTCTAACGCGCAGGCTAAAAAAATACACGAGTGGTTCAAGGAACATAGTAATCTAACTACTGGTCTTGTTTTATCTGATAGTGAGAATACTGCTGTGCAAAATGAAATAAATAAACAAAATCAAATCAACTTTAGAGAAAATGGCTACCCTGACATCTTGGTGGTTCACTTTATGCTTACTACAGGATACGATGTTAAACGTCTTAAAAAGATGTACTTGTTAAGAGGACCAAAAGCTCAAAACTTATTACAAACAATTTCAAGAGTTAACAGACCTTACAAGACTTCTTCAGGTAAAGTATATCGATACGGTTATATAGTAGACTTCGTCGACATTGAAAAAGAATATAACAGCACACTTGATGCCTATATTAAAGAGTTAGAAGAGGACATGGGTGGTGAAGACGGAGACGACACTTATCTTTCTGAAATTATTATTGACAAAGAAAACTTCAAGAAAAAGTTTGACAAAGTGGTTCTTGAATTAAAGAAATTTATTAAGCAAGACAATGTTGAACATTTTGTTTATGATATGGAACACTACACTAAAGATGAAGTTTATAAAATCAAAAAATTATTAAACGATATCAAAGAATGTTCTACGGAATTCAAACTTTCTGGAGCTAATGAATATTATGACTTGATTGACGATGATAGGCTTGAAAAATATATAAAAGAAGTAAACGCGAGAATTTCCTTTATTAATTTTCAATCTGATCCTATAGACGCTCTTAATATTATGAATAATGAAGACTGTATCAACGTTATTTATAAATTCGCCAAAACAAAAGTTTCTTCAATTGATTTAAAAAAATCTATACACCAAGAAAAAGATTTTGATAAATTGAAGAAAGTCGTTGAAGATATACAGAGTGAAGTTAAAAAGAATAAAAACAAAACAGATATAAAAATTCAAAAATTGGACGAATCATTGCGAAAAATCTTTGAAAAGCTTTCAGTTTCAAAATTCGATATCATTGAGGTAACGGATGAATTAATAAAAGTTCGTGAAGAGGCTAAACACATTAATGAAGAAAATGATCGTTCAGCACAACTTTATGGTGGGAATCACGCCTTCGTTGACACAATATCTGATGCTATTTCAGAAACAAAAATCAATAGAACGGATATTGAAAAATTGCTTGCTATCGTGTATGAAAATGTCAAAGATAATGTATCTCATGACGTTCTACTTATACAGGGTAAAAAAGGATTTATAGATTCCACTAAAGAATTGGTTACTAAAATTATCTTCAAAAATGGCTTATACAAAAAGGTTAAATCGCATTATGATAATATCTTAGGTATGCTATATGACAACTTGTTGAATTATAAATAAACAATTTTAAGGAGAAAAATATGGCAAATTATGTAGAATTAGACATTAATATAAAATCAATAATTGACGATTTAAAGGGATTGTGTTCAACAAATGGTCTTTCTAATACGGCAGGTGAAGAAATTGTTGTGACATCTGTGTTTCTTTATAAATTTTTGAATGACAAGTTCATTGCTAACTTAAAAGCTTTCGCGAAGGATATCAATGTTCCTTATGAAGAAATTATTACAAATAACGAGTATATGGACGGATTTTATGATTCTTATCCTCAAGATGTTGCTTTTTCGTATGAAGATACTATCGACTATTTAATAGGTGATTTAAATAATAGTGATTTTTATAAAAAGTTTGATGAAACGCTTGTTAGAATTTCTAATTATGATAAAAATGACGCATTTAGTGTTGATACGGCAGAAGGTACAAAGAAACCTTTATTCACTCCTCTTTCAAGCCATGTAGAACCTTCAAAGAGGAATGCATTCGCTAAAAGTATCTTTTCTTACATTACAAGAGATAGATTCGACTTCGGTGGAGCTTTTGAGGATAATTACGATTTTTTCTCAACTATCTTTGAATACTTGATTTCAGACTACAACACGGCAAGCGGTAAGTATGCGGAATATTTCACACCACAAGCATTGTCGAAAGCGATTGCTCAAATTTTAGTTAGAATGTCTCCTGTGGAAGATAGAATATATGAAATCTATGACCCTAGTGCTGGCTCTGGTTCTCTTGTGCTACACCTTGCGAACGAACTTGGTGATGGTAAATTGGGCAATAAAGCACGCGTTTATACACAAGATATCTCACAAAAGTCATCAAGATTTTTAAGAATAAATATGCTTTTGAATGGTCTTAAAGAGTCTCTTGAAAATATCATTGAAGGTGATACTTTAACAACACCTGCCCACTTCAAAACAAAAGGGGATAACGCTTCAGGCTTAAAGTGTTTTGACTATATTACATCAAACCCACCTTTCAAAACTGACTTTTCTTCTACAAGAGATACTATCGAAAGAATGTGGTCTGCTACAGATAGATTCTTTGCTGGTGTTCCTACCATTCCAAACAAGAAAAAGGATTCTATGGCAATTTATTTGCTTTTCATTCAACATATCCTTTATTCTTTAAAAGATGACGGTAAAGCTGCAATAGTTGTTCCCACGGGCTTTATAACTGCTCAAAGCGGTATTGAAAAAGCAATTAGACAAAAAATTGTTGACAACCATTGGTTAAAGGGTGTAATTTCTATGCCTTCAAATATCTTTGCAAATACAGGAACAAACGTATCAGTTCTTTTCATTGATAAAACAAATTCTGATGGAGAAATTCTATTGATGGATGCTTCTAAAATGGGACATAAAGAAAAAATCAAAGATTTACAAAAAACAGTTTTAACCCCCGAAGAGTTAAATAAAATAGTTGATGATTTTGTAGGTCACGTTATTGAAGATGATTTCACAGTTTCTGTTACATACGATGCTATAAAAGAAAAGAATTACTCACTTTCTGCAGGTCAATATTTTGATGTTAAGATTGAATATGTTGATATTTCCCAAGAAGAATATGACAAAATGATTGACGACTTTACGACTGACTTTGCAAAGTATGTTGATGATACTACTGAATTCCAAAAAGAAATTAGCCAAACATTGAAGGAGTTAAAGGTAAAATGATAACTAGATCTTTAACCAATATAAGTGTTATGCAAACAGGGAAACTTGATTCCAATGCTTTTAATGAAAATGGCATTTATTCATTTTTTACGTGTGCACTTAAGTCATTAAAGATTAATACTTATGTATTTGATGAAGATGCGAGTTTATTAGTTGGCAATAATGCTAGTTGTAATTTTCATCGCGCATGATACATATGTAAATTTAATACTTACCAAATCAAACCCAAATCAGGTTATGACATCGATTATATTTACTATTCGATTCGTATTCAATTGGAATTGTTGAAGAGACAATATGCAGTTTCTCATACGAAATTTCTCATAATAAAAATACTAGATGGTATTCAAATTGAAGGTATAACCTTAGATTAACAGAAAAAAATAGCGCAATCAATACTATTGCTCGATAGTAAAATTAAGAAAAATAATGACATGGTTCAAAAGTTACAGTTTTTAAACCAGCATTGAATTTTTCTAGAAATGGAGGAATGAGATATGCTAGTTAGATTAGGAGATTTATGTGATATAAAGTCATCCAAGCGCATTTTTGAAAGCGAATATGTTCCAATAGGTATTCCATTTATACGCGGGCAGGAAGTGACCAATAAAACTATTTTTAATAGCAATACGTACAATTGTTACATTTCAAAAAAACGTTATGAAGAATTAAAAAGGAATTATGGTGTTCCTCAAAAAGGTGATATATTAATTACAGCCGTAGGTACAATAGGAAATCTTTGCTACGTAGATAAGGAATTTGAATTTTATTATAAAGATGGAAATTTATTACAATTTACCAACTTTAGAGATGATTTTGATTCTAAGTATCTATATTACTTTATGCATAATGATTATTTTAAAAAACAATTAAACAATAATCTTATCGGGGCTGTGCAAAAAGCACTAACAATGGTTATGTTGCAAAAAATAAAAGTTCCGCTTATAGATTTAAAGTCTCAACGAAAAATAATTAGTATCTTATCTTCAATAGACGATCATATTGAACGTAATAACGCAATGGTTCAAAAATTACAAGTTTTGGCACTCAATAGTTTTGACTATTTTTCAAAGGGTATTGATGGTTCAAATAGCGTTGTTTTAAGAGATATACTTATCGAAAGAGACAAGTCACCAATACAAGTAAATAATATCGTTGATTCATCGGGTGATATTCCATTCTTTACTAGTGGAGAAACTATTTTATACACAAATGAAAAATTAGCTACTGGGTTCAATATATTTTTGAGCACAGGCGGTAATGCTAAAGCACAAGCGTATTATGGTGATGTTTCATATTCTACGGATACTTGGTGTGTTACAGCAAAGGATAATTTGCAATATTATTTGTATGGATATCTTAAACACATTGAGTCTCAAATGGATAAATTGTACTTTCACGGAACAGGGCTTAAACACCTGCAAAAGCCTATATTCCTTAAATCGTTTATAAATATTCCTAATGAAATTTCATTAAAAAAATATAATTCTATAGTTGAACCTATTTATATGCAAATTTCAAAGATAGAACAATCTATAATAAAATTACAAAGATTAAAAAATAAATTATTGGCGTTACTTATAAATCAGCAATTAGTGTAAAAAACAAGTCCGCCTTTAATTAGATGGACTTTTTCTTTATTGTTATTTCCATTAATTATTAATGGTAGTATTTTTTCTTTTGACTTTATACAATGGCTAATATTTGCGTTTATAAGATTTATTTGAGACAATAATTAATTAATTAATTTTTCATCAAACAAATGAACATCAATTTTATTGAGAGAATATCTATGTTATAAACTTAATGACAGAGTATTTGACTTGTTTTTTGAATGGTTACGTATTGAATAGTAGCGCATAGCATAGGTCCCTACTATTACATCATTTTTTATTACATATGTTTTGATATGTAATAAATTACTGTCATAGAATTTTACATTAAAATTGCCATTATCAGCGACCAATATACTTTTTACTTCAAATTTATAAATTCCAAAGAAATTTATAGGCACTTTCGAAGAGAGTGCTTTTTGTATATTTTGAAAGTAATAGTGAAATTTCGTTCCTTAAATTATATTTATGGCGTTACTCTTCATTATCCAATTTTCTTTTTTACCTATAAAACAATAAAAAAAGACAATTAGCACGCTAATCATCTTGTTTGTTTTGTTTGGTATTTTTAACTTCATTTGTTTCTGGTTTAGATTCATTTTCGACGTTTGTTACATAAATATGTCCAAGCATTTTCTTGATATCGTAGATTGTAATTAAAGCATCTTTGTCTAGTTGATTTACGATATTGATTATTATCGGAGCATCAACATAGAAGCAATTAACAATAATACTGTGTTGTTCAACGCCTGTATATCCCCCTTGAATAATACCTACACTAGCTGAAAATCTTTTGTCTTTTAATGAGTAAATTTGATCAAGGATTTCTTGGAATTTCTTTGAGTAAATTTCAATTTTAACCATTTTATATTTAGGAAAAATAACATCAACAACTAGTCCATTTACTAAAATCATAATTAACGAACTACAGAAGTTAGGGTTGAAATATAACTCTGCTGTTCAAGGCATCATGCTGACTTCTGCAGCATATAGCGATGCAGGCACATATGTTCCTAAAAAGTTACCTATTAATAAGCTTGAAACATGGAAAATAGCATACATAAAACTTAAGTTCTTAAATTTCTTACGAGCGTATCAAACAACTAAGATATCAAATCCAGCTGTTGAAGCATCTAGAATTAAAACTAAAGCTGAAGCTAAACCTTGAATTAAAGCTCATATTAAACCATACATAACAACTGCTAAATGCTTACCAGCATCATCTGGTTTAGTTCAAGTTACTATTTGTACAATACCTTTAGATTCTTCAAGAAAATCTTTGTTTAAAGCAGGTCCCATTAATTTGATTTTATCAATACCGGGAATGTATGATAAACCTATACCAAAAATAGTAATAAATATTAAAAAGATCGAGGTTAAAATAGAGAACTTTTTATTTATTTTAATACTTGCTAAGATTAGTAAAGGAATATTTAAAATCAGGTTGACTAACAATAAAGATTGCTCTAGCGGTAGCTGGCTCATTAGTATACTTAATTGTTAAACCAGCGCTTAATCTCGCAATCCCATGACTCAGAGCATCTACACCAAAGCCATAAATACCTGTATTTTGGACAAATATAATTCCTAAAAATGCAAAAACAATCGCTATTAAAATAATATAAAGCATTTGTTGTCAGAATTTGTTTACTCTATGTTAAGAAGAAAAGTGTAATAATTTTTCACTTAGTTTAACTCTTTCAATAGAGTATTTAACCTTCGGACCATTAGTATTTTTTCGTTTCATAATGTAAATTATATTAAATAGTTTTATTTAATTATTAAAATCAATTAAAGAAGTTAATAAAAAATAAAAACAGCTATTTTATAGCTGCTAATATTCCTGCTGCAATTAATGTAACTACCGCAATTATCGTAACAATTACAAGAATGAAGTTACCATTTGTTTTATTATCTTTTTCCATTCTTGCATTTCTAACTTCTTGTAATTGATCATTAAGAACTCTTAAACGAATTGTTTTTTCTTCACTATTTGGTTTTCGCTTCTCAGCCTCTATTTTAGATACTAACTCATTCTCTTGCTTGTATTTGTTTTTACCGCCCCTAAAAAGCGATAAACCAAATCCCATTACAAATATTCAAACCAAACCAGCATATGAGAATAAAGTAATTCCAAAGATAAAAGTGATATTCTGAGCTATTTTTAAATTTGTGATATTTGTTTCTTTTTTAGCTTTTAAGAAATAATACAATAGCACTATTGTTGTTGCCAATATTAATGAAACAAATAAGTGAATCGATTTCTTTCATGTAAACGAAGTTTTAAAATATTCTTTTGTTCTTGTTGAAGCCATGTTTTAATTATACCAAAGTGTTAATAAGATTTAATCGCACAACCATATTAATATATAATTATTAATATGAAAAACAAAAAGAACAAAATATTATCATTATCAATAGCAATTACACCTTTTTTAGTTTCAACGGTTTTAGTTTCTAGTTGCAAATTTACAGGCGATAAAGATAAACAACCTATTGTTAATCCTGATGAACCAGGTAAGGATAAAGGTACAACACCAGTTGTTCCGGTAACACCAGAAGATCCAAGCAAGGATAAAGGCACAACACCAGTTAATCCTGTAACACCCGAAGACCCTGACAAAGACAAAGATAAAACACCTGCAACTCCTGAAGATCCAGACAAAGACAAAGAACCTGAAAAACCAATTACTCCTGTTGGAAAAGAATACGATAGAGAAATTAAAATTGATACTAATGGATACTATATAAACCCAAGCTTATTTAAAGTTACCGCTGATGAAACAGAACCAGCAAACTTTAATTTTGGTAATGTTCCATTAATTAAAAAGAAGAGTAATTTAATTACTAAAGAAGATTTAATTGATATGTTCAATTACATAATAGGTAATGAAATAATTTCAATTTATTCTTTTGGTTCAAGACAAATTTCAAGCAATTTAATGGCTAGTACATATAGTGAATGAATTCAAAAGAATTGAGTTAATTTTCCATACTTTTCATTATTAAATGGTACGTTTACCTTTGTTTTAAAGGATAATAAGGCAAATGTGGAACAAATGACACCAGCAAGATATGCCTTTCCATGAAACAGTATTGATAAGTATCAAGAAAGTTTCAATAACTTCATAAAAGGTGGTTTAAGCAAGATTCAAGAAGGTATGCAAGATTATGAAAAAGCATATGCCTTATGACTTTATACTTTAGAATACTTTAAATATGATTTGAAGAAACTTCAATCAAATTATGAAAGAGATATTTATGATCAAAGCACAGTATGTGCTGGTTATGCAACAGCTTATGGCTATATGCTTAATTTAGTTGGAATTAATGCTTTAGTAAACTACACAGGGACAACCCCAGGTTCAGATGACTTACACGAAGTAGTATATGTAAAACTTCAATTGCCGGGCACAACAAAACCTCTTTGATATTTATCAGATGCTACATGAGGTGATAAAGAAGGACAGACGACTCCTATTGACGATTCTTCAACTAGTTTTTCAAAACAAATAAATTACAAACAATTCTTACAACCTATTGGGAAAGATCTTCACACTCCAATAGACCCAGTTCAATTCTCATTAGGTGAATTTTGAGGAATGCCTTGAGGTGCATTTAATAGTGGTGATTTTGCTTATGGAGATTCGCCAACTATTGATTTCGATAATAAAGCATTATATAAATTGTTTGATGGTTCAACACCGAATATTAAACAAGTCAGTCGTTTTGAATATTACAATAAGGAATGATACGGTTTTGTAAAAAATGGAAATTATAGAGCTTTCGTAAAAACTCCATTTTATAATACTAATTCATTTAACTCAAATTGAGTCATTCCTCTAAACTCATTAATTAATGATGCTGCTTTAGTTCAAAGAATCGAAAAAAGCTTTAATCCTATGCTAGCTAGAGTTAATGATAATTTCATATTTTATGCTCAAGATATTAATTCATCAAATGGTCAATTAGTTGTTTTGAATATGAAAACTAAAGAGAAAAAGATTATTAGTATAACAGCCAACAGTAAAGTTGCTCGTATTTTTGTAAAAAATAATCAAATTTATTATGCTGATATTTCAGCAGGCTATGACAAAACTTATCCTGTTAAATTAACTAAGGAAGAGTATGACTTTGTATTTAATAATATTAATTACAACAAGACATATTTAACTAAAACAACATTGTATTATGCTAATGCTATTAATCTATTTACAGTTGGCGAAAATGTAGGTCAAATTTCTTACAAAGTTAAAAAAGAATTTCTTGATTATCTTTTAGGAATTGAAAAGCTTAATTTAACTAGTCCACTAGACATTGAAAATAAAGTAAAAGAGATAGCATCTAAATTTAATGAGATCTACTTAAATATTACTAAAACAAATAAGAAATTACTTTGAACATCACAACTTCCAACTAAAGTTTATTGTAATCCTCAATATGGATATAACTTTGAAGGTATCAGAGCATTCGTAAATTATAAAGATGTTATTAATCCTAATGAAAACATGAGATATGACATTTTATATTCAAAAGATAATACTGGTTTTGAATTAGTTGCACAAAATGTTGAATTTCAAGATTTAATGATAGACAAATCAAACACTAAAGGTAGTGGATATTACAAACTCAAAGCATATTTAGTAAATCATTCAGACAACTTTATTGAAACAAATTCAAGCTATATTTCATTTGATTCGAATAATAGTTTATTACCAATTCAATCAGGTGTTAAAGATCAAAATCTTCAAAATATAAATATCAATCCATCAACAAAAATCTTAATTTTAAATGATATTAATTTAAGCGCAACCGTACAAGCAAACCCTGGTGAAACAGCTACAGTTGAATTATACTTTATTGACCAAAAAACCTATAAAACAAAGGTTTTAGAAAAAACTGAAGTGCATTTTGATAATAAACCTCATACAGTTAATCATCATATAAATAAAGTAAATAACACCAATGCTGGATTGTATTATGTTAAAAGACAACCCAAAATTATGTATATTATCTAAACTATTATTTTGTTTTAGATAAGACAATGTATGAAAATAGATTTGCCGATAATAGCAATGATGCATTCTTTAAAATAGAAAATAGCATTAAATAACTTAATGCAATTGTAATCTCAAAAGCTACAGCTTTATGAGTAGTTTTAAGACAAATTTTGCATAATAAAAAACGCCTCCACAATAAATTTTGTGTTGCGCTTGTAATTACAATAATAAGGCAGTACCGATTAAAGGTATTGTTTTATTTTGTGTCTTTTTTAGTTGATTTTTTAGTAGCAGAGCCAGTTGATGACTTACTTGATTTCTTTGTTTTTGAAGCTGAATCTTTTTTGGTTTTTGGAGTTGACTTTTTGACTTTATTATCAGATGTTGAATTTGTTGAGCCAGCGTCTTCATTACTTGTTTTACCAAACGATAATGAAGATACTTTAACTTCAGTTGTTTCTTCAGGAGTATTTACTAACAGTGTATATTCTATATTATCTGGAATTTCTTTACGTCCATCAAAAGGTAAATGAGTGGTGTCTTGGTCATCTTCATCTACAACTTTAAGGTTTTGGACTAGTTTTGGATTTGCTAATTTGAAAGGATGAATTCATGATTCAACTTGTGATTTAGTACCAAATAAGTAGTGATCTTTTTCAACTAAATAAGTTCTAGGAACATTTGGATATTGTTGATCTTTTAAGTAGTCTAATTCAAAGCTAATGTTTTCAAATTTTTCGTTAGCATTAGAAATCTTAGGTATAGCTTTGAATAAGTTAATGGTATATGGATGCATTGGTTTATGGTATACCACATCTGTATTACCAGATTCAACAATTTTACCAAGGTGCATAATTTGAACACGATCAGCGATATATTCAATCATACTTAAGTCGTGAGCGATAAACACCATACCGATGTTTTTCTTTTCACATAAGTCTTTTAATAAGTTAACAACTTGAGCTTGAATTGAAATATCAAGTGATGCGATAGGTTCATCGGCTACAATTACCTTAGGTTCAGTAATTAAAGCGCGAGCGATAACAATTCTTTGACGTTGCCCACCTGAGAATTCGTGAGGATAACGGTAAGCAAATTGTTTAAGAAGACCAACGTCTTCAAGAGCTTTATAAATAATAGATTTAGTTAACAATCTTGAAATCATTTGTTTTGCGAATAAATTATTTCATCAGTTAGTTAATTTATTATCAGTTTTTTCAACGCCTAATAATAAATAAATAGTTCTAACATCTTTGAAAAAGTAATTTACTTCAATTTGGAATGATTTTAAGGTTGAGAGTTTATTTTGAATTTTGTTTCTATAAATAGAAATCATCTTTTTAAGACTTTTAACGGCAGCAACTTCTTTAGGATCTTTTTTGTTGCATTTTGCTTTAGCTTGTTTATAGTCATTTTCTAGTTTTTTAAAAAAGGCATTATTAATTGCTTTAAATTGAGTATCTATGTAAGTTTGTTGAGACTTAAGCTTTTTATATAAAAGGGATTCATCGACGATTTCAAGGTCAAGTCTTTTAATGTCAGATTTAATTTTTTCAGCATATTTAACATTTTCGGCTTCAAAGTATTTTGAGGCTTCATTGTATTGTCTTTCAGCTTCTTCTAAATCTTGTTGTGAGCAAGCTGGAGCTTCTTTAATATCAATAATTGAATTACAATCTTTGATAAGTTCTTTTAAACGACCAGTTTCTTCTTCGTATGTAAGAAGAGACTTAGCATTTAAGTTAAGATATTTTGAATAATCAAAATTAAAGTTTTGTTCAAAAAGATATTTAACAATTTCTTTATATTTCTTACGAAGTGGAACATTTTCTAAAAATTCTTGGAAGAAACTTTCAGAATATAATTCAAGTTCGTTAATTAATTCTTTAAGTTGATCAATTTTTAAGTAGCGTAATTCTGAACGTCAACGTTTAAGATAAGCTAACTTATATTTGAGCAATACTTCTTTTTTATAGTTAAAAAAGTAAAAATCAGGATCGTATGTAAAGATTTTTGCATAGTGTGTAATCTTGCAATCATTTTTACATTCGCTTATAAAGTTATCATAAGCGCCTTTAGATGTTTCATAGCCATCATTGAAGTTATTTTTGAATTCTTCAAGCTCACTTTTAATTATCTTTTTACGATTGATGGCATCGTATTTATTTTGAGACATTGTTGTAAGTTGACGAATTCTTTCAAGATTTTTTGTACTTTCTAAAAGTTGTTTTTCATCATCAGTTAAGTTTTGATCACGGAATTGCTTTTGTTTTTCATAGTAGAAAGACATAAGCTCATCTGTGTTCGAGTACATATTGCTAATAATTTGACTTTCCATATTTTGTTTTTCTTCAAGATAGTTAAAATATGAAATGAAATTATCTTCAATACTGCTTTCTTCTCAATCAAATGAAAAGTCTGTGAAAATTTGAGTTCATTTAGGGAAGAAATCTTTCGCTAAATTGTTAATTGAACGCAAGTTTTCAATTTTTAATTCTTTTACCTTACGTTTGAAGGTGAATTTAAAGTTCTTTTTAACATCTTTTCAGTCAGAAAACAAATCATTTGTTTTGCTTTTGATGATGTTATTAACTACAAGAGGTTCTTTTAAAATGTTGAAAATAGTTTTTTGACCATTCAATGATGCGTGTGGGTCTTGGAAAATCATTTGAATGTTTTTACGTAAAAATCTATTTCTTTTGCTTGTAATTTTATTACCACTAATAATTTTGTCATCAAGTGTAACAAAACCGCTAAAGTCGTCATAAAGTCTTAATAATGAACGACCAACTGTTGTTTTACCACTACCAGATTCACCAATAAGACCAACTATTTCACCAGCGTGAACATTAAATGAAACATTGTCAACTGCTTTATTAACACGTCCATTATTGAAAAAGTATTTCTTTAATCCTTGGATATCAAAAATAACTTTGCTATCTTTATTTTTCATCTTCTTTAAAAGCCTTTCTGAAATGTTCAAGTCTGATTTGTAGTGGTTTTGGTAATTTTACTTTAGGAGCATCTGGGTGTAATAATCATGTCGCAGCAGCGTGATGACTATTAATTGGAATAAGTGGTGGTTCTTTTTCAAAGTCAATTTCTAAAGCGAAATCATTACGTGGTGCGAATGGATCACCAAGTGGTAAGTTAGCCATATCAGGTGGTGTTCCATGAATTGAGTATAATCTCTCATCTTCGTTTTCTGGGATTGCGGAAATTAAGGCTCATGTATAAGGGTGAGCAGGAGCTGTAAAAATGTCTTTTCTAGTTCCTCTTTCAACAATTTTACCAGCATACATAACATAAATGTAATCACAGAATTTTGCAACAACACTAATGTTGTGAGAAATAAGAATAATTGAAATGTTAAAATCTTGTCTAATTTGTTCAAATAGCGCAAGTACGCTAGCTTGAACAGTTGGGTCTAAAGCAGTGGTTGGTTCGTCAGCAATAATTAATTTAGGTTTAAGAGCAACAACCATGGTAATAACAACACGTTGTTTCATACCACCACTTAAGGTGTGAGGGTATCTGTCGAATACTTCTTCGGGTTCATGAATACCAAATTGGTCCAATAATCCGACAAGGTATTCTCTTTTAACTTTTCTACTTTTACCTTTTCACTCTTCATTAAGATTAAGAGCATCTAGAAGTTGTTTACCAATTGTTCTAGTTGGGTTTAAGCTTGTTAAAGGATCTTGAGGAATATAACCTATGTAATGTCCTCTAATTCCTTCTCATTGTTTTTGTTTTTTAATTTTTGATAAGTCTAAGTCATCAATAGATAATTCATCAAATGCTGTTAAAGCATTTTCGTTTACATTAATTAAAGATTTTGATGTAACTGATTTTCCACTACCAGATTCACCTACAAGTCCTACAATTTGTCCGTTTTCGATATCTAAGTCAATTCCTCTAACAATTCTAATTAAGGAGTTTCTACCATTTTGGAAATCAACGGTTAAATTCCTTACTTTTAATAATTGATTATTAGGGAGTTTATCAGTAATAAGATTATGTAATAGTTTATTCATAATTTTGTTTCCTATATCTACTATTTTTTAAGTTTAATAACTTTAGGGTCTAGAGCATCATGAAGACCTAATGCGACAAATTGTAAGCTAATTGAGATTAATAAAAGAATTGTAGCAGGTAAAATCATTACTCATGGGTTAACTGTTGCAAGTGCTGTATTATCAATCATTATTTTACCTAAGTTGAATGATGTAGGATCTGAGAAGAAACCTAAGAAAGCAAGTGAGGCAATACTAATAATGATTGCTGGAATTCTACGTACATAGTTTTGAGCTATTTTACCAATAACAGCTGGTAAAGCGTGGCTGAAAATTTGTCTTGCTGGTGAAGCACCAATACTTTTTGATGCTGTGATGTATTCTTCGTCTTTAACTGTAATCACGAATAAACGAGTTGCAGCAATTGGATAAGTTCAACCAACGAATAATAAACCAGCAATTAAGACAGGAGCACTTGTTCCTCAAATTGATACGAACATTAATAATCAAATAATTGAAGGAGGTGCTTGGAAAATTTCAATTACTCTACTGAAAATGGTGTCAATTCATTTACCAGCATAGAAACCTAAGATAGCACCTACGAATACACCAATAACTGTTTCAATAGTAGCAACAACTAAAGCGATTCATAATGATTCTAAGGTTCCAGCTCAAACGGTTGTTCAAATGTCGGCACCGTTACCAGTTGTACCAAATCAAGTTTGTAAGTTAACTTGGTTTAAAGCTTCTTTAGCTTCAGCAAATCAAATATTGAATTCGCTTTGAGTTGGTGTTGAACCAGGGTGTGCAGCTAATCATTGATTTTTTAATTGGCTCATGTAACCATCAAGAGTAGTTACTTGTCAAAGTTTATAAACATCAATTTTATAAATTGGGAATGATGATGAATTATCAATTACAAAATAAGTTTTATCAGGAATTAAATAAGTTTTGAAGTATTCATAATATGGGTTTACATTTGGATCAGGGTTTGTATATTTCTGAATATCTTCAATTTGTTTTACGTTACCACCATATTCTTTAAATGGGCTAAAGGTTGGCGGCAACTCAGCATAATAAGCAACCTCAGAACCAGTAATTTTATATCCTTGTGATTTTCAGGTATCAACTACCGGTTTTCCAGGTAAATAAGGTGAAGTATATTTAACTACAAAAGCGAGAATAATTAATGATAAAAACACAATCGTAGAAATAACAACAATAGGGTTTGAGAAGAATCTTTTAAGGATTTCAACAGCTAAGATTTTAGGTTTACCAGCAATAGAATTATTAGTTTTTTTAGTGTCTGTTAATTTTAATTTTTCAGCAAAAGCAGCATTAATTTTATATTTTCGGTTAAACTGCTCTGGCGTTAAGTCTGAATGAATTTCATATTCCATAATTTTCTCCTACATAGCAGACACACTAGGACTAGCTTTTCTTTCTTCTAAAGCTTGTTCTTTAAAAAGTGCTCTCATTTTTTTACTTCTAATTCTTTTTGCTTTTAAGTATTTCACTAAATCAAAGCCACTGCTTGATTCATAAACGATTCTTGGGTCAAGGATTACAAATGATATATCGACCAATATCTCTGTAAATAAGGATAATGCGGTGAAGAAGAAGATGTTAAACATAACAATATTAATTTCACCATTAGGGAACGCACTAGCAATAACACTAGATGAACCAGGTATTGATCAGAAACGTTCAAGAATAATACTTCCAGATAAAAGACCAATATATGATGGAAGTACAATTGCGATTAAAGGAATTGAAATGTTTCTAAAAACATATTTGAAGAAAATTTGAGTTCCACTTAATCCTTTAGTTTTCGCGATTAAAATATAATTACTTGTTAAAACTGTAACTGTTTGGTTTCTTGCGTATAAAGTATAAACAGCAAGCGAACCTAAAGTTATAACTAAGATAGCAGGAATAACACTCACAAAGCTATCTCATGGTGTAGCTGGTCCATGTCCTGTTTCACTACCTACAGCAACGAAGGTTTCTCTGAAACCAGCTTTTGCAAATAAATCAATAAAGAATGGTGCGATGATAAACGATGGGATTGCGATAAATACAAACACGAAAATGTTAATAATTGAGTCTCATAAGGTACCCCGTTTATATCCGGCAAAAACACCGAGGGTGATACCTAAAACAGCACTAATAACGAATGCTGGTAATGAGACTAACAAACTGTATTTTAAAGGTTTGAAGAATAATTCCGGAATTGTTCTAGCATCTGTACCATTGGCTGGGAACATAATATCACCGAAATTACCTTGGAAAAAGCCTTTAAAGTAATTTACTAGTTTGACTATTACAGGCGTTGCATCATATTCTCTCGCTTTAATTCTATAAACTTCTCTAAGTTCTTTTGATAAGCTAGGATCTTGCAGCTTGATTTCAAAAGGGTTAGTAATGAAACTTACTATTAAAGTATATGAGAATATTAATATAATAAATAGAGTGAGAACAGCCAAGGCTATTCTCTTTCATAAATATTTGTGCATAAGTTAGATTATTTTGATCCTTCAGGTTTATCACCGTATGTAGTTGTGAAGTATGAAACATCGCTATATCATTGAGCGTTTACACCAAAGAATGGATAGTCAACATAAGGGTTAACAAATCCTAATTCAGGTTCTTTAGGCATTGTTCTTTGAGTATCTGTCATTGGACCAATGTAGTTTGAAACTTCAGCAGCAAATGCTATTGCATCAGTGGTTGTCATATTAGCTACATAAGCAAAGGTAAATTTACTACATTCAGCAACTAAATCATCAATGTCATCTCTTGGATCTTTTGTGAATTCATAATTATCACCAGTTTTTGTTACATATTGGAATTTTTCTGAAAGTGCAGCGAAGTATTTAAGAGGTAATTCACCGATTTTGTCTAATTCAAAGAATGATTTGAAACCTTGTTCTTTCAATTTAGCAACAAATGCTTTAGAGAATTTAACTAATTCAGGGAATGAGCCTTTTAATTTATCGCTAACTTGAGTATCTGCACCGATAAGTAAGATAACTGGGTGTAATTGAACTAAGTTAATTAATCCATCAATACCAGAACCAAGACTGTTAACGTCATATCCTCATCCACCAGGTTGGTATGGTGAAGCGCTTCTGAATAATGCAGCATATAATTGATCTTTGTTTGTGTAGTATTTATATGATGGAGCCAATCTACCTTTTGTATCTAATGATTTAATTAATTGTGGTATTTTTTCTAAGAAGACTTGTTGATATTTAACTGGGTTAAAGTTCAAGAATCTAAATGGAACTTCTCATTCAATTTTATCTTTTGTTTCGTCAAGATTATTTTCTTTATAGAATTCATCAAGCAATTTAGTCATAGCTTTTTGAGTTTGTTCAAAGTCATGACCTCTCATTTTTTCGTCGTCATTTCTTGAGCTTTTCAAGATTTTAGCATTATCTGTTGGGTTTGTAGTTGAAACTTTATTCATGTTTTCATCAAGACCAAATAATTCAGAAATTTTGTCGTAGTGATCAACTGGTTTTTGGTCATGTGAGTCTTTAGCCCCAATAAGACCATCTGGAGCATAACCACTTATTCAACTTTTCTTTGCACCATCACTAACTGCTGATGCAATTTGTTCTCAGTTAATACCAGCGTTAATTAAGGTTCTAAATGCTAAACCTCTACCAGCTAAGAATTTGCCGTAGTAATCGGTTCCTTTTAATTTACCGTTAAGAAGTTCTTCACGTCCGCCACCATAAACTAATTTTGAATAGTTATCATTAAATCTAAAGTCGTTAGCAACAAAGCCTTCTTCTAATTCATATGTTTTAGGAACAATAATTGGAAGTGATGCAACAGTTGAGCTATTTGGATTAATAACAGTAGTATAGAATGAACCTAATTTCTTTCTGTCCCTTCTTGCTTTAGAGTTATCGTTTGGAGTTAAGTTGTTAGGGTTTAAGATAGATACTAAACCATATGAGTAATCTGAATAACTTAATGATTTATATTGGTTATCATCTGTGTTATCTTTATATTTAATAATATATTTCTTGGTTTTAGTACTTTCAGCATCTCAGTATTTACTGTTTTTGATTCATGTTTCAGTATGAGCACTATCTTGGTGACCACCATAGTAGTATCTACCAGCAAGCAATGTATCTTCTAAGTTAATACCATATCAGTATGCTCCAGCTTCAACCATAAGGTTGTCTTTATATTTTGAACCTCATTCACTAATTGTTTTGCTAAGCTCATCAGCAACTGCTTGGTTGTTGTTTTTAAATGATTTTAAAGCTACTTTTGTATTGTTTTCTTTAATGTATTCACTAGGAGCAGCGGCAAATTCTTGACCAGTTGCTAAGTTAGCAAACATTTCATCAAAGTAAGCTTTATCTTTTTCATTTTCAATATAGAATGTAACAGCTTCTTTCTTATCAGCACCTACTTGTGTAATAAATTTATCTCTTTTAAATAAGTTTGAGTAGCTAATGTTGTAAACATCATATAAATAACCGTTTGGATATTTAGTAGCTTTTGTGAAGTATTTTGATCCATCTTCTAAAATTGAGTTCATTTTTTGTTCAAATGCTACAGCATCTTGTTCTGCAACTCCAAATTTCTTAATAAGGGTACCAACTCTTATACCTTGAGTTAAGTAGTAGGTTCTTAATCATGAAATAAAGAAGTCTTCTGCTTTAACTTGATATTTAGTTTCTTTACCATCATGTGTGAATCATTTAGCGCCTTCTCTTATAACAAGTTGTAATTGTTTAGCATTTTTAAGTGCTTCGGCAAATTTTTCTGAGTTAATGCTTCTTTCGTTAGTTGAGTGAGCTTGATATAACATATATTTATAATTCTTGTCACCAGCGTCTGGTTTAACGTTTAAATCTGCTTCATCGGTATCGAATTCTAAAACTTCATTAGTTTTTGTTGTGATAACAACTTTATTAGCTAATTCAAATTTATATTTTCAAACTGTTGGTTTAACAACGCTTTTTGTACCTTCATCATAACGAGGACGTCCAATTGATTGAACTCTCACTAATGTACCCGCAGCATTTTGATTAGCATTGTTTATTCATAAACCATATGAGTTCGATGTATCTAAAAAGTATGCTGGAGCTTTTTGGTATGTACCAGTTGTATAGATTACAAATTCTTGTTTTTTGGCTAGAACATCAAATGGTGTTTGTTTACATGATACAGCTGCAAGAACAGGGGCAACTGCAACAAGGGATATAGGAGCCAATGCCAATTTAAATTTTCTTTTCATGTTTTCCTTTCGTGTTTTTTATTAATCTATTAATAAATCTTATATTTGAATTATATTTTATTCTTTTTTAATTACTTATGTTGTTTTTTCTCATTGTTATGAATTTATCTAAAAAATAAAGAAAATGCAGGCTTTTTTGTTTACCTGCACCATATATCTTTATTATTATTAACTATTGTCTTTTGGTAATAAACACATTAACACAGGTTAAACTTATAAACAAATAATCATTAAGGCGAACTTAATGCAATTGTCCATAATTTGTGTAAATGTATATTTTCTATTCATAACACAATTATTTTATATTACTTTTGAATATCGCAAAACAAAAAAATTTTTTTATGAAATTTTTGCAAATGGCAAACAAAATTTTTCTATATAAATAATATTTATTAATAATATAGGTAAATTGCTAAGAAAAAAGTGATAAAAACTATAAAAATTTTTTTAAAATGGCTCGTTTTACATCCAAAATAAATGTCTTTTTTATTCAAAAAAGTTAATTTTTAATCAATAAATTAAGCTAGTTTTCATTAACTAAAACTAAGAAAATAAATATTACTTTGCTACGCAACAATAATAAAAATTCAATTTTTGAAGCTTTATTATTAGGTTAAAAGAAAAAACGAAATTACTACCAAACAAAATCTTAAGACAGTTTAAATAACCCATTAATTAAAAAATCACAAAAAAACAAATTTAAAAGTATTCCAATTTGCTAGATCACAAATCTAAACCACATTTTTTGATATTTTTTTGATATATTATCAATCTTCACAATTCTTATAAAAAAGTATTTATATATAAGATTTCAATTATAATAGAATAAATAGAGGAAACAATATGCAATATAGACCAATACAAAATGCAGGTACTGTTGAAATCGTAGAACAAAACAGAGAATTAGAATCTGCGACTAAGTCAAGCAAAGTTCATCAAGACCCTAAACATCAATTCTCTCCAAGGATTTATCGTGTAATTAGATCTGAGAAAATGTTGAAAATAACCTTGATGACTCTTTTCTTTTCAATTGCTCTATTTTCAATTATTGCATTTGTGCTAGCTTTCTTTAAAATAGCTCCTTTTAAGAGTGAAACATCAGCGCCTTTATATGGATACTTAGTTTTATTTGGAACTGTAGCATTTATTTCGATAGCTGTTGGAATAAAAAATGCAATTGAAAATGTTCAATGGTCACATACAGTACAAAGGTATAGGGATGCAATTTCAGCAGGAGACTATACATCAAGCACAACTTTCCATATTGTTTATCGTAAAATAATTCTTAAAGATATTAATTTATTATGAATTTTAATTTTTATCTTAACTTATTTAGGTTTATTTACTCTTATCATTTTTGGTTTATATAAATCAGGTTCTTGAGAGGCTGGTAATCCTAATGGTTCATTCCATATTAATTTAGATTGAAGACAAATTCTTGATAAAGGTTTTGGCAATACTCAATTATTCTGTTTAATTAGTGTAATTATTATGGCTTCTTTAATTGCTGGCTACATTATAATTAAACTCTTTGATAAAAAACGTTTAGCAGACATTAGTGACTTCTTAGGCGAAAGAAGTGTTGAAATTCAAGAACAAATTGAAAAAGATAAAAAAGACAGAAACAAGATGTGATTAAGAATTTATCTTGTAGTTGTAATATTAACTATTCTTCTTCCACTTGCTTTAGTATTAGTAGCAATTTGAAGAGGTTTCCTAAGACGCAAGAAAGACAAATAAGATAGCAACACAACAAGTTGCTATTTTTAATTCTTACTATTTTAAAGCAGAATAAGTCAATTTAACACTTTTGTAAATGTATAACACAAAAATGAAGATAACTAGAATTTTGTATAATATTTAAGCAATGATAAAAAACGAATTAACACTTGACGATGTAGAAGAAGTAGACAAATATGATAGAAATCAATCTATTTTATTTGTAACTATCGTAGGAATCTCAACACTTATTTGATTAGGTATGCAAATATGATCTCTAGTATGCTGGATATTATGAAGAGACAAGTTCTGAATTATAGCGGCAGTAATCCATGATGTAATATTTGCCGCATTCTATATTTGATGTTATTTGACTTTTGCCTTTAGATGTGCCGGAATGGATGGACTTGACATGGAATTTTGAGTGCTTATATTATCCGCTTTTGTTCCTTTTTGAGGTTATATAGTAGGATGAAGAGCAGCAGTTAAATGCATACATGATTATAATTTATATAGAAAATTAGAAGAATTAGAATTAGCAGCATTAGAAGAAGATGATGACGATGACGAAGATGACGATGATTGGGAGGATGAAGAGGATTAATATCCTTTTTTATTTGCAATTTATTTTTTATAACTTAGATAAATTGCTATTTTTCCTGAGTTTCCAAGTTGGAGCTCTTTTTTATTACTTTTTTCAGTGTTATTTATATATAAATAAAAAAAAGTTATTTTTTTACATAATTACATTGTAATTTGTGGTATAATAAAGATATGAAAAAAGACAAATGACTATTAATTTCAAGAAAAAATAAGAACTCTACTTACTTATCTTTAGCACTTTCAGGAGGATTTGGCAAAGGTTATAAGAAATCTATCGGTATCGGTACAGTTGAAAAATGAGAAAAATATTGTTCTGATCCAGTAGAAAAAATTAAAAAACTATCTCAAAACTACAATACTGATTGAGATAGAAATATGATAATTAGACAATTAGAGTTAGATATAAGCAAGGTTAAAATTGAAACAAAACAGTTCAATTATGGATATGATTTGTTATACAGTTTCTTAGAAAAATTAAATCCTTTTAAAGATGCTAAAGTATCAAAATCCAAGTATTTAAATGATTTATTAAAATATATGATTTCAAATAGAATTGTAAATCCGGGTAGCATGCTTTCATCCTTTAAAAATAAAGACAAATTCAATATAAATTTAGAAGTTGAAAAGACGACATTTTATAATACTTTAGACTATTTAGCTGAAAATAAAAATAACATTTTAAAGAGTGTTAACGATACATTGATTAAAGATAAAAATAGAAAAATAGATATTATTTGATACGACTCTTCAACGGTATATTTTGAAAGTTTTGTAAGAGAAGGATTGAGATATCCAGGTTATTCTAAAGATGGAAAATTCAAAGAAGATTGAATTGTTTTAGGTTTAGCAACAGATGAAAACGGCATTCCAATTCACTATAAATTATTCAAAGGGAACACTGCTGATGCATCAACATTTATTAATTTTATTTTGGATATAAAATCACAATATGAATTAAACAAAGTAACACTCATTGCTGATAGAGGAATGAGTACAAATAGAAACATAAGATTCTTAGAAGATAACGATATTGATTACATTTTATCTTATAGATTAAAAGCGGCTTCAAATGACCGAAAGACCTTTGCAATAGATGAATCCGGCTATTTTGGAGACAATAATTTTAAATATAAAGAAACTACTTTTTATTCGTTTTGAAAGAATAGAAGAGCAAACGGACACAAGAGAAGATTGGTAGTAACATATAGTAAAAAAAGAGCATTAAAAGATAAAAATGATAGACAAATTTTAATCGATAATTTTATTAAAAGACAAGATAAAGACGGACTAGTTCATGATCAAGTAATGTTCGGTCAAAAGAAGTTTAAATTCTTCGAAAAAGTTGGTGGTAAAGGTTATTACAAACTTAACTATGACAAAATTATCGAAGATGAAAAGTTTGACGGATATTATGCTTATGAAACCTCTAGATTTGATTTATCACCTGAAGAAATTGTGAATTTATATTCAAAACAATGACAAATAGAATCAAACTTTAGAGCTTTAAAAAGTGCTTTAGCTGTAAGACCTATTTATGTATGAAGTGAAAAGCATATTGAAGGTCATTTCGTACTTTGCTTCTTATCTCTTGTTTTATTAAATTTTGTTATTTATTATTTAAACAAAGGTTTGAAAGAACTCGGTGTTGTAGATGAAAAAATCACAATCAAAAAATTACAAGATGTAATAAAAGAAACAATCAAAACATGCAAGATTATTGACGGAAAAATTGAAAGTGAAGAATATATTATTAACGACAACAATAATCAAGCAATTCAAGATTATCAAACATATTTAAGAATTTTAAATGAATTAAAATTTTAAATTATTAAAAACAGCTCATCAAACAGATGAGTTGTTAAAAATTACATTGTAAAAGTTGGAAACTGGGAGAAGATGATGACGATGACGAAGATGACGATGATTGGGAGGATGAAGAGGATTAATATCCTTTTTTATTTGCAATTTATTTTTTATAACTTAGATAAATTGCTATTTTTCATTAGTCCTAATTATTAAGAATATAATATAGATAATAATAAATAAAGAAAGAGGTTTATATGAAATTACTTGTATTAGTTCATGAAAATTTTAATGATATGGAATTAACAACTGTATTAAGTGTGTTAAACAAATCAAAAGAATTTGAAACAGTTGTATACTTCAACCCTAATTTAAAAATTGCTACCGGTCAACACGGAGTTGTAACTTTAAATTTAGTTAATGATGTTAACTATGATGACTTTGATGCTATTTTTATCCCAGGTGGTCAAGGTGCTAAATTATTAAGAAATGATCCAACATCAATTGAAATTATTAAACGTTTCAAAGAAAAGAATAAATACATTTTCGCTATTTGTGATGCTCCAAACGTATTATATGAAAATGGTATTATTGATAATCAAATTGTTTATTCATCATACCCAATTCCAAATATCGAACACTCTTCAGGTGCATTAAGAAGCAAAGCTTTCGCTTGTGTTCAAGGTAAAATGTTTACTGGAAAATGTCCTGCTGCTGCCTTAACATTAGGTTTAGCAATTATCAAAATTTTATTTGGAGAAGCTAAATTCGAAGTTGTTAAAAAAGACTTATATGGTGAACATGAACCTATTTTATAGTCCTTTTAGTCAAAATCAGAAGTCTTAATAGGCTTCTTTTTTTATTAAAAAAGTTGCCCGTAGGCAACTAATATTAAACTTCCACATATTTAGTGTCGAATAATCCAGAAACATTATCGACTGGCTTAATAGCAATTCAAGCATTTGGATCAATCATCTTAAGGTCAGACAAGATACTTTTTGTTTCCAGTAATAATAATGTTGTTGAAATGATGTAAATATCTGAACCGGTGTAACCACTTTTACCTTTGAAAATTGAATATGCATGTCAGTATTTAATATCTTTAAAGTATTTAACAAATTCTTTAGGATCCTTACATGAAATTTCAAGAGTAACTTTCTTATATTTTGGATAAATGATGTTAAGTGCAACATTATTAATAAGAATATATAAGAAGGTTGATACTTCTCTTAAACCAAATATTGTTCTAGGTGAAACACATTTTGCAAATGAGTTATAGTTAAATCCAGGATTTAAATAGACAAGTAAAATGTTATTATCACGAGAACTAAATGCTTTTTCATTAATCAAGTCTGACATTAATTCTAAGTCTAAAACATTTTTGTGAGGAGCAGCAAAACCAAAGATAATTAAGAAAACTGATGAAGCAGTAAGGTTAATAATAAGAATAACACTAGCTACACTCTTTTGCTTTTTAGTGGAGTAGTAGTAAGCAACAATATCTGTACCACCTGTTGAACCAGCATTTTTTCAAGCAATTGCTATAGCTGTACCAGCACATAAAGAACCTAAGAAACCATTTACTAAAATAGGTCAGTTAATTGAGTTTTCAAATTCACCAAGTAATAATCCGGAACTATCATAAACATTAATTTGTTTTCTTCATCCAGGAACGATATTTAAATATTGATTTATAAAATGCGTTACTTGTGGAATCATTGTGAAAACCATGTTAACAAAGATTTGGAAAATCATAAATGCTAAGGTTAAAAATACGAAGCTTTTTTTCTCTTTAAGCCCATAAGATAGGAATAAAGGAACGTTTACCGCTAAGAACATTAACGCGAAATATTTCTCAATTTGAGGATATCCATTATTTTTAGCTATAAGAACCGCAAGCATTGGAAAACCACTCAAACCACTAGGGATAGTATCACCTCTATTTAAGAAAGCAACTACACCAAAGTTGAAAATAATTGACGCTATAAAAATAAAAAATAATCTTTTTGTATATAAAACAACAGTTCTATTTTTTACATCTTTATTCTTTTTATTTTTTTCGTCATTATCATAGGAATATCTTCCCATTTTATATTTGTGAATGCTATGTTCAGATCCACAATTTACATCGCATCCTTCTCTTTTTAGAGCTCTTAAATTGGCTTTATGCTCCTTAATTAATTCTTTTCGCCTTTGCTCTAATTTAGGATTTTGCTCTTGTACCACAATTTCATTATCTTTTTCGATTGACATATTGCTAATATTATATATATAATTTGATTTTAAAAAATTAAATATAATATATAAATATAAAATTTGTATATTTTTGAAGGAGATTTTAATGAAAAAGAAATTATTTGCGTACGATCTTGATGGCACATTATTAATGTCTAATAATACTGTTAATGATTACACCAAAAGTGCTCTTAAAAAAGTTGAAGAAAAAGGTTGATTAAACGTTTTAAATACTGGTAGAGGTTTATTAAAAGTTTTACCTTTAATTGATCAATTTGAAAGCTTTGATTATTTTATTTGTTCTAACGGCGCTTTAATTTATGATTTACATAAAAAAGAAATTATCGTAGTTGGTCAAGTTGGTGCTTTTGCATTCGAACCTATGTTTGAATATGCTAAAGAAAACCAATTAATTTTAACAGTTGATACCACAACTTTTAATGGTTCATACATTCCAGATATTAATGGAAAACTACCCGACTGATGTCAAACTCAAGATATAATGGACTTAGCAAAATTAAACAAATCTGACTATAAAACAATGAAAAACGTCATAAGTGACCCTAATTCAATTATTACCCAAATTGCTATTAGAAGTTACAGAGGCAAAGCTCAAGAAGTAACTAAACACTTCGCTAAATTGTTTGAAGGTAAATGCTCTGTATATTTAACTAATTCAATTTATACTGACGTTAATCCCCAAAATATTTCTAAGTGACATGGTTTAGAATTCTTAATTCAAAACAAACATTTAGAAAATTATGAAACATATGGTTTTGGTGATTCAGGTAACGATGTTCAAATGCTTATTCATTGTGATCATGGCATTGCTATGGGCAATGCAACACAAGATGCAAAAGAAAATGCCAATGAAGTAATCGGCGATTATAATACTGGTGCTATTGGTATTAAGTTAATGGAAATTCTTAATAATAACTAACATCTCCTAAGTGTGTCATTAAATTAGCTCCTGATTTAATTAAAAATGTATTTCCATCATCATAGGTAAGTCCAGGATAGCAATAAACTTCTTTGCCCATGTTTGCAAAGCACATTGCTAGATTAATAATTCCTGAATTTCGCTTGGAACTATAAATAATTAAACATTTAGCTAATGCACTACAAATTACATTTCTTTCCTTAAAATAAATTAATTTAGGATGAGTATCAAAAGGATATTGAGTAATAACCAACTCAGTATCTTTTTTAATTTCAAATGGTTCGTAAGTTAAGCCGTTCGCTAGTATAAAAATAATTTTTTGATTATTTTCACGATAAATATCAATAATCTTTTGATCTAAATTTTTGTAATTATTAGTGACTAGTACTCCTTTAGTCATCAAATTAGGCACTATTGTATTGATATTGTTTACAACGTTTTCAGTTTCAATATCTCCAGTCATGCTAATTAAGTCATAATTAAGCAGATCAAGATTGCCTTGATAATACAAAATAAATGGAGCATATTTTAAATGTTTCAACTGTTCAGGATATTCCTTATCAAAAACCGTTAAGGTTTTGATATCTTTCTCTTTTAATAATGCCTTGATTTCCTCGATTTTTTCATTATCAACAGGTTCATTGTTTTTAATTGATTTGTAAATTAAATAGTTATTTCCTTTATGAATGTATGAAAAATATAACAAAATATCGTTCATTTTTTAACTCCTTTCCAAGTTAAACTTTAATATCTAAAAAACTAAAAAGTTGGGTTAAAAATGAACAAAAATGAGAAAATAAGGCAATTTTTACTATAAATTATTTACAGAAATGTTTCCATATATAATATACTAAATTGTAAAATGATGACCAAAACACTAAAATAAATATTAAAATTATATCAATATGAGAGATTAAGACTTTCATATTTGAATTTAAAACACGAATTTTAGGAGATATCAAAATGAAAAAAATTCCAGAAAAAATGAAAGCTTTTGTTGTTACAAAGCCTAAAACATGAAGCGTACAAGAAGTAGATGTGCCTAAACCAAAATACAAAGAAGTTTTAATTGAAATGGAAACTTCAGGTATTTGCCACACAGACTTACACGCAGCTAACTATGACTGATTAGTTGAACCAAAATACCCATTAATTCCAGGTCACGAAGGTATTGGTAAAGTTGTTGCTTTAGGTGAAGGATGTACAAGACTTAAAGTTGGTGACAGAGTATGTTTAGCATGATTACACGATGCATGTGGATATTGTGAATACTGCTTAACAGGTCGTGAAACATTATGTCCAAACCAAAACATGTCAGCTTATACTAAAGATGGTTCATTTGCCGAATACGCAATTGGACACGAAGACTATGTAGGAATCGTTCCTGAAAAATTAGATATTATTACAGGTGCTCCAGTTGTTTGTGCTGGTGTTACAACATATAAAGCTCTTAAACAAACTAAAGCTAAACCAGGCAACTATGTAGCAGTTATTGGTGTTGGTGGATTAGGTCAATTAGCTATTCAATATGCTAAAGCTATGGGATACCGTCCAATTGGTATTGACTTAAGTGATGACAAATGCAAATTAGCTATTAAATCAGGTGCTGAACACGCATACAACTCAGCTAAAGATCCAGAATTCATTAAGAAAATTATTGAAGTTACTGGTGGTGGTGTTCACGCTGTTGTTAATACATCAGTTCACCCAAGTGCAGCAGAACAAGGTATGGAAATGCTTCGTCGTGGCGGACGTCAAGTATTAGTTGGTTTACCAGCTAAAGACAAATTAGGAAAAGATGACTTCAAAGTTTCAATTTTCTGAACAGTTCTTTGTGAAAGAGAAATTGCTGGTTCTATCGTTGGTACAAGACAAGACTTAGCTGAAGCTCTTGAATATGCGGCTGATGGAAAAGTTAAATCAGAAGTTACAAAGATTGTTAAACTTGAAGACGTTGCAGACATTTTTGACAAATTACAAAAAGGTGAATTCTTAGGTCGTGCTGTTATTGACTTTAGAAAGAAATAATTTATTCTAAGCAAGAGTCGGGAAACCGACTTTTTGTTTTTCAAAAAATTCTAATAATCCTATAAAACAGGCAATAATACAAAAACAGCATTAAAAAATAGGAGCTTATAACTCCTATATTAGCTTTCAAAATTTGCTAAAGTGTTTTGAAAAAGCTTTCAACTTCTTTCATTAAATCTGCTTCATTATGAACTAATGTTGCATTGCATTGAATCATTCCATCTAAAAATCTATTCATTCTTTCACTTCAATTTAATTGATTTCTAAAGTCTGAACTGTAGACAATTATTTTAATACCTGGTTTTTGTTTTTTGAGTGCACTTATATAACCAAATTCAAGTAATGTTCCTGAATCATAATTATCAATATCGATAATCATAAAGTTAGTTTTATCAATGAAACCAATATCGTTTTGGTAGTAAAAAATATTAAGTTGAGGTTCATCATCTTTTACTGTATCGTTTAATTCAATTGGATTATAAATTTCTAATTTAAATTTGTTTTTAAATTTCTTAGCATAAAGCTCTCTAATTAATCTTGCTTGTTCTCTTCTGGCTTTAATCCCGAGTTTCCAACTTTTACAATGTAATTTTTAACAACTCATCTGTTTGATGAGCTGTTTTTAATAATTTAAAATTTTAATTCATTTAAAATTCTTAAATATGTTTGATAATCTTGAATTGCTTGATTATTGTTGTCGTTAATAATATATTCTTCACTTTCAATTTTTCCGTCAATAATCTTGCATGTTTTGATTGTTTCTTTTATTACATCTTGTAATTTTTTGATTGTGATTTTTTCATCTACAACACCGAGTTCTTTCAAACCTTTGTTTAAATAATAAATAACAAAATTTAATAAAACAAGAGATAAGAAGCAAAGTACGAAATGACCTTCAATATGCTTTTCACTTCATACATAAATAGGTCTTACAGCTAAAGCACTTTTTAAAGCTCTAAAGTTTGATTCTATTTGTCATTGTTTTGAATATAAATTCACAATTTCTTCAGGTGATAAATCAAATCTAGAGGTTTCATAAGCATAATATCCGTCAAACTTTTCATCTTCGATAATTTTGTCATAGTTAAGTTTGTAATAACCTTTACCACCAACTTTTTCGAAGAATTTAAACTTCTTTTGACCGAACATTACTTGAACATGAACTAGTCCGTCTTTATCTTGTCTTTTAATAAAATTATCGATTAAAATTTGTCTATCATTTTTATCTTTTAATGCTCTTTTTTTACTATATGTTACTACCAATCTTCTCTTGTGTCCGTTTGCTCTTCTATTCTTTCAAAACGAATAAAAAGTAGTTTCTTTATATTCAAAATTATTGTCTCCAAAATAGCCGGATTCATCTATTGCAAAGGTCTTTCGGTCATTTGAAGCCGCTTTTAATCTATAAGATAAAATGTAATCAATATCGTTATCTTCTAAGAATCTTATGTTTCTATTTGTACTCATTCCTCTATCAGCAATGAGTGTTACTTTGTTTAATTCATATTGTGATTTTATATTCAAAATAAAATTAATAAATGTTGATGCATCAGCAGTGTTCCCTTTGAATAATTTATAGTGAATTGGAATGCCGTTTTCATCTGTTACTAAACCTAAAACAATTTGATCTTCTTTGAATTTTCCATCTTTAGAATAACCTGGATATCTCAATCCTTCTCTTACAAAACTTTCAAAATATACCGTTGAAGAGTCGTATCAAATAATATCTATTTTTCTATTTTTATCTTTGATCAATGTATCGTTAACACTCTTTAAAATGTTATTTTTATTTTCAGCTAAATAGTCTAAAGTATTATAAAATGTCGTCTTTTCAACTTCTAAATTTATATTGAATTTGTCTTTATTTTTAAAGGATGAAAGCATGCTACCCGGATTTACAATTCTATTTGAAATCATATATTTTAATAAATCATTTAAATACTTGGATTTTGATACTTTAGCATCTTTAAAAGGATTTAATTTTTCTAAGAAACTGTATAACAAATCATATCCATAATTGAACTGTTTTGTTTCAATTTTAACCTTGCTTATATCTAACTCTAATTGTCTAATTATCATATTTCTATCTCAATCAGTATTGTAGTTTTGAGATAGTTTTTTAATTTTTTCTACTGGATCAGAACAATATTTTTCTCATTTTTCAACTGTACCGATACCGATAGATTTCTTATAACCTTTGCCAAATCCTCCTGAAAGTGCTAAAGATAAGTAAGTAGAGTTCTTATTTTTTCTTGAAATTAATAGTCATTTGTCTTTTTTCATATCTTTATTATACCACAAATTACAATGTAATTATGTAAAAAAATAACTTTTTTTATTTATATATAAATAACACTGAAAAAAGTAATAAAAAAAGAGCTCCAACTTGGAAACTCAGGAAAAACATTAGAAAACTTCAAAAACTTATTCTTGTGTTTCCAATAAAATTTCAAAAACAATAGCACTTTTAAAGGGTGCTATTTATTTTATTATTCTGTTTTATAGCCTAATTAGTAAATTGCTATTAACTTGTGTAAGGCGTGCTAAGGTAGAAACCAGCAACAAAAAAACCACCGCTTTCGCGGCAGCTGTTTTGCGTATTATTTTGAAGATTCTTTTTTATCTGAATCTTTCTTAATACTTTCTTTGATTGCATTCTTCTTGTCAGTAACGATAATTTTGTTAGCAAAAACATCGATTACATATGAATTATTTGGTTTGATAGAACCATCAATAATTTGGTAAGCTAGAATGCTTTCGATATTATTTTGAATATATCTTCTAATTGGTCTAGCACCGAAGTTTGGATCGTAGGCGTTTTTAGCGACATATTCTATTAATTTTTGTGTATATTCAAGTTTGATATCTTTTGAACTTTTAATTCTATTAATTAATTTATCTAATTCTAATACAACAACTTCTTGTATTACTTTTTCACTTAATGGTTCGAATTTAATAATTTCATCAATTCTGTTTACGAATTCTGGGCTTAAGAACTTAAGTAATTCAGCCTTAAGCCCAGGAATTTCATCATTCATTTTATTGATGATTTCACTTGAGCCAATATTTGAAGTCATAATAACAATTAAGTTTCTACAGTTTATTAATCTGCCTTGTGAATCTGTAAATGCACCATTATCTAAGATTTGTAAAAGAATATTTAATACATTTCTATCTGCTTTTTCAATTTCGTCAAATAATAAAATAGTATAAGGATTCTTTCTAATTTTTTCAGCTAATGATCCACCAGCATCGTAACCTACATATCCTGGAGGAGCACCAATAATCTTAGAAACACTGTGTTTTTCCATGTATTCAGACATGTCTAATCTAATCATTTGTTTTTCACTATCAAATAATGAAAATGCTAATGCCCGTGCTAATTCAGTTTTACCAACACCTGTAGGTCCCATGAATAAGAAACTTGCAAGTGGTCTATTTGGGTCGTTAATATCTGCTTTAGCACGTAAAACAGCTTTTGTAACTAAATTAATAGCATTATCTTGACCTTTAATTCTTGATTTAAGATCATTTTCAAGGTTTAATAATTTTTCTCTATCACTTTCAAGTAATTTAGTAATAGGAATTCTAGTTCATTTAGAAACAATTGAAGCTATTTCTTCAGCAGTTACACTATCTTTGATTAAAGATGAAGAAGAGTCGTTAAGTTCTTTTTCGATTTCTTTAATCTTGCTTTCAGTTCTAGGAATTTCAAAGTATAGAACTCTTGAAGCATTATCATAATCAGCATCACGTTGATAAATTTTTAATTTATATTTCAAATCATCAAGGTATTTTTTGAGTTTTGATAATTCTTCTAATCTTTGCTTTTCTGTATTTCATTTGGCTTGCAATGTATCAATCTTAGAATTAATTTCTGAGATTTCCGTATTGATTTCTGCAATCCGTTTTTCATTTCTTTTCTTGTTATCACTTAAAGCGATTTTTTCCATTTTAAGTTTAGCAAGTTTTTGTTTGAGTTTTTCTAATTCCTCTGGTTCATAGTTAATTTCGGTTTTTATCGTTGCAGCAGCTTCATCAACTAAGTCGATAGCTTTATCAGGTAAAAATCTATCTGAAATATATCTAGCACTTAATCTGGCTGCAGCTACTAAAGCGTCGTCTTGAATTTTTACATTGTGATAATTTTCAAACCTTGCTTTAATACCACGAAGGATTGTTATAGTATCATCAATTGATGGTTCTTTAACATCAACCCTTTGCATACGTCTTTCAAGTGCAGCATCCTTTTCGATGTATTTTCTATATTCATCAAAAGTTGTTGCACCGATAAGATGCATTTTACCTCTAGCCATTAATGGTTTAATAATGTTTGCGGCATCCATACCACCATCAGCATTTTTACCGGTTCCAACTAACATATGAATTTCATCGATAAATACGATGATATCGCCATGAGAATCTTCAATTCTTTTAAGAACATCTTTAAGTCTTTTTTCGAATTGACCTTGGTATGAAGCACCAGCTATCATACTTGCCAAATCAAGTTCATAAACATCTTTATTTTTTAAATTTTCAGGCACTTGACCTTCGACAATTTTTCTAGCTAGTCCTTCAACAATAGCAGTTTTACCAACACCTGGTTCACCAACTAGAACGGGGTTATTCTTAGTCTTGCGAGATAAAATACGTATAATTCTACGAATTTCATCATCTCTATTAATAACAGGGTCTAGTTCATGTCTTGCTGCTAAATCTGTTAAATTTCTACCATAGAGTTTTAATGGATCTTTTTCATCTTCTTTTTTGTTTTGTCCATCATTACCCATGTTAAATAAATCTTCAAAATTGAAATCCATAATGTGCCTCCTTTATTTTCATATATTTATATTTTAGCACTCTTTGCCTTCGACTGCTAAAAAATTTTTATTTTTTTTATTTTGGTGTTTCGCTATATATGAATAGACTAGATTTAAGATTGATAATTTTATTAAATATTATTTAGGATATTCCTTTGCGAGACTCAGTTATTATTCTTGACATTATTTATATAAGATTATAAAAACCTTTAATGTAGAAGCGGGTTGCTAATAAAGCAGGTGCGAATAGACTTAAGGTTGAAACTTTATGCTTTGCTCCTAACCTAAATTTCCATATTAGGTTGTTTTATAGATAAAAAAACACTTCCTTTCGAAAATGTCTAATTTTTTAACCTAGTTTTTATCATGAAAATTAACTAAAAATTATTTATAAATTAACTTACCTTGGATTTTTTCTTTGTCTTTATCAATTGAAAGAATTTCGACAGTAATGTTGTCTCCAACTTTTACAGCATCTTTAGGGTGATTAATTTTTTCATTAGGATTTCTTTTCATTTGTGAAATATGAATTAAGACAGCTTGTTTAATACCAATATAAACAAAGATACCAAAGTCTGTAATATTTTGAACAGATCCTTGAACTAGCATACCTGGTTTTAAATCTTCTAATTTTAAAATATCATCTTTAAGTACATATCCATCTTTTTCATCTCTAATGTCTTTAGTTGGATTTAATAAAGCGCTAACAATAAGTTGAACATCATATTCGTTTGAATCAAATTTCTTTGCAAGTTCTTTGATGTTTGCTTTTTCAAGAACAACTGTATCAATATCTGATAAATCAATATTTAATTCATTAACAATTTTATCTGCTAAAGCATAGCTTTCAGGGTGAATGTTTGTTCTATCATAAAAAGTTTTTGAATCATGGATTCTTAAGAAACCAATTGCTTGTTCGTAAGCTTTAGGACCCACGCCTGGAACTTTAAGAAGTTCTTTTCTGTTTTTGAATTTCTTATTTTCATTACGATAAGCAACGATATTTTCAGCAAGTTTCTTACTTAAACCTGAAACATAGCAAAGAATTTCTTTAGTTGCACTGTTTAAATCAACCCCAACTAAGTTTACGGCTTTATCAACTTTAAAACTTAATGCTTTATTTAATTCTTTTTGGTTAACATCATGTTGATATTGACCAACACCGATAGATTTAGGATCAATTTTGATTAATTCATTAAGTGGATCTTGGAATCTTCTACCAATATTGATTGCACTTCTTTCTTCAACGTGTAAATTTGGAAATTCTTCTTGAGCAATTGGTGAAGCAGAATAAACTGAAGCACCAACTTCAGAAACTACAGCATATTGTAATTCTTCATTTGGATTATTTTTCTTTCTTTCCTTAATAATATTAGCAATAAATGCTTCCGTTTCTCTTGAAGCTGTTCCGTTACCTATTACAATAATATTAACTTTATATTTATCTATTAATTTATTAACTATTGTTTTAGCTTCTTTGATTTTGAAATCTGAATTAGTTGTTGGGAAAATTAAGGCTTTTTCTAAGAAAGTTCCTTGAGGGTTTAAAATTGCAATCTTGCAACCATTGATATAAGCTGGGTCAATTGCCATAACTGTTTTATCTTTAACAGCTGGGAATAAAAGCATTGTTTCAACATTTTCAGCAAACAATTTAATTGCCTCTTTTTCAGCTCTTTCAAATAGTTCGCTTTTAATTTCTCTAATGATTGAAGGAATTAATAAACGGTCTAAACTATCTTTTAGAGCTTCATTTAAAATTTTTCCCGTTGTCTTTATTTTAAAGTACTTTTCGTTTAAATCATATGTGATTTTCTTGATGTTGTAATCAACAATATCATATGATAAAATTTTGAGATCTCCACCTCTAGCGATAGCTAAAACTCTATAATTAGGAATCTTATTAACTCTTTGTGAAAAGTCATAATATTGCTTGAAGTTTTCTTTTTCGTCTTCCGCATTTTTCTTAACTTTTGATTGAACTGTACCATAATCATAAATTTGATGTTTGATAAACTCACGATTGTTAGCATCTTGAGACATGATTTGGCTAATAATAAATTTAGCTTGTTCAATTGCAAATTCAGCCATTGGAACTTTGTCATTTACATATTTTTGAGCTTCTTTATAAGGATTAAATTTAGGATCAGTTGCATTCATAATTGCTAATGCTAATGGTTCTAAACCTAAAGCAATAGCTTCAGTTGCTTTAGTTTTCTTACCAACCTTAAATGGTTCGTAAATGTTTTCAACTTCTGCTTTAGTTTCAGCAGCGTTAATTTTTTGTTCTAACTCTGGAGTTAATAATTTATTTTCTTTAAGAATATTAATAACAGCTTCTTTACGTTTGTTTAACTCAACATTGTAGTTGTACATATCTGAAATGTTATTAATAACTTCTTCGTCTAATCCGCCAGTTACATTTTTTCTATATCTAGCTATAAATGGAACTGTAGCATCATTTTTAAGCAAATCTAAAACAACTTCTACTTGTTCTTCTTTTAAATTTAATTTATTTGCAACATATTTAATTGATAAATCCATAAAAACTCCTTATATTATTTAAATTTGTCAAATGAGAGGTCTTTGTCAACTTTTCCCATTGCTTTTCATTTATTAAATAATGCTTCTCATTCTTGTTCATTTCTACATCTTAAGTATTCAACTTGGTCGCTATCTCTTGGTAATTCATATTGAGGCGAAACACCAGAAACTGAATATTTTTTGTAGAACTTTTCTACTTTTTCGATATCGTCTTTTGCTTCTTCAACATTAATTTTATATGGGAAGGTCTTAACTATTCTTTGATTTAAATCGATTGCTTCAGGATCAGCATAGTCTCCATCTTCAAGGAAAGCGGCCACAATTGTAAAGCGCTTATAATTCAATAAATAAGCATAAAGTTGAGCTTGTTTAATGTAATCTGTTGGCACTCCACTATTATTATTTCTAGTTCATTGGTCGTATTTTTTGATATTAACTGCTTTCATTTCTAAAACGTTTTTATCGGCTTGAATTAAACCATCAGGAACACCACCGATATATTCGTTTAAGCCTTTAAAATAGTTATATCCGACTTCGCTAGCTATAATATGATCAAACTTTTTATCTGGCGAACTTTTTCTTAAAACTTCAAAAATTTTAGGTTCTACAGCCACACCGGCATTAATGTATTTTAATTGTAATGCAGGCAACTTTAATCTAGCCATATGGCAAAATGCACCGAATTGGCTTTTGAAACTATCAGTTTCTAAAATATCAGCAATTGATGAACCACCAAATAATTTAAAACCTTGAAATGCTGATTTGCTATTTAAAAGCAAATTGTGATATTCAGGTTTTAAAATTACAACATGTTTACTTTCATCTAAAATGTAATCAACACCATTATATTTTCTTGTCATTTTTAATCACCTTTCATTTTTATATAAATTAGTTATTTAATTATAAATGATATTATTCATTATTTTAATAATGATTTCAAATATTCTGCTTGGAATAAAATAAAAAAATGAGACTTTTTCGCTGCTTTTTATCTCAATCATTTTGGTTTTTGCGGCTAGCAAAATATTCTTAAGTAAGTTATAAAAATATAAATCTAATATAGAAGTTTTATATTAAAATATATATATAAATTATTATATATATTAAATATCTTAATTTTTAGGAGACTATTATGGAAAAATACACAGAACAAGAACAAGTAAGGCGTGATAAATTAGAATTTTACAAAGAAAATAATGTAGTCCCATTTAAAAAAGCTTACGGTTTAGGTGAATTAGTTTTAAGTGGCAAAATTAATGAAAAATTTGGTAAATTTACTCGTGAAGAATTAGAAGCACAACACAACGAAGTATGCATCGCTGGTAGATTAATGACAGTTAGAGGACCATTCTTAGTTTTAAAAGATAGAGATGGCTTAATCCAAGTTTATTTCAATAAAAAAGATGATCCTGAAGTTGCTAAAATCGTTGCAACATATGACTTAGGCGACATTATTTGAGTTAAAGGTATAGTGATGAAAACTTACACTGGCGAATTAACAGTTAAATCAAATCAAATTGATTTATTAACCAAAGCATTAAAACCTTTACCAGATAAATTCCACGGTTTAACAGATACTGAAGAAAGATACCGTCACAGATATGTAGATTTAATTATGAATGATGAATCTAAAGAAAAATTCATCTTAAGAACTAAAATCATTCAATGAATTAAAGAATACTTTAATGATTTAGGCTATTTAGAAGTTGAAACACCATTTTTACATGACTATATTTCTGGTGCTGCCGCTAAACCTTTTACAACTCACCATAACTCATTAAACCAAGACTTTGTTTTAAGAATTGCTACTGAAATTCCACTTAAAAAATGTATCGTAGGTGGTTTAGACAGAGTTTATGAATTAGGACGTATTTTCAGAAACGAAGGATACGATACAACACATAACCCAGAATTTACAACAATCGAATACTATGAAGCATACTCAAATGCTGAAGGTATGATGAATAGAACAGAAAACTTATTCAAGTTCTTAATTAAAAAATTAGGCAAATCTAAATTCATGAACAACGGTCGTGAAATTGACTTATCAAAACCATTTAAGAGAGTTAACATGGTCGATGCTGTAAGTGAAAAAACAGGTCATGACTTTAGAAACATTACATTAGAAGAAGCCAAAAAAGTAGCTAAAGAACACAATGTTAAAATTGAAAAATTCTGAACAATCGGTCACATTATCAATGGTCTTTACGAAGAATTAGTAGAAGAAACTTTAATTGAACCAACCTTCTTGTATGGACACCCAATTGAAATTTCACCTTTAAGTGCTAAAGCTGACAATCCAAGATTTACAGAACGTGCTGAATTATTTATCAACACAAAAGAATATGCAAACATGTATACTGAATTAAGCGACCTATCGACCAACTTGAAAGATTTTAAATCACAATTAGCTGAAAAGAATGCGGGTAATGATGAAGCTGGTGATATCGACTGAGACTTCGTAGAAGCTCTTGAATATGGTATGCCTCCTACCGGTGGATGTGGTATTGGTATTGATAGATTAGTTATGTTATTAACTGAAACTGATTCAATTCGTGATGTTCTTTTATTCCCAACACTCAAAAAAGTTAAGAAAAACTAATATACTTAAATTATCTTTAAACTAGCAATAATAAAGCTAGTTTTTTATTTGCCTTTGTTATAGCTTAAATTTCTTTATTAAGTTGTTTTCCTGAGTTTCCAAGTTGGAGCTCTTTTTTATTACTTTTTTCAGTGTTATTTATATATAAATAAAAAAAGTTATTTTTTTACATAATTACATTGTAATTTGTGGTATAATAAAGATATGAAAAAAGACAAATGACTATTAATTTCAAGAAAAAATAAGAACTCTACTTACTTATCTTTAGCACTTTCAGGAGGATTTGGCAAAGGTTATAAGAAATCTATCGGTATCGGTACAGTTGAAAAATGAGAAAAATATTGTTCTGATCCAGTAGAAAAAATTAAAAAACTATCTCAAAACTACAATACTGATTGAGATAGAAATATGATAATTAGACAATTAGAGTTAGATATAAGCAAGGTTAAAATTGAAACAAAACAGTTCAATTATGGATATGATTTGTTATACAGTTTCTTAGAAAAATTAAATCCTTTTAAAGATGCTAAAGTATCAAAATCCAAGTATTTAAATGATTTATTAAAATATATGATTTCAAATAGAATTGTAAATCCGGGTAGCATGCTTTCATCCTTTAAAAATAAAGACAAATTCAATATAAATTTAGAAGTTGAAAAGACGACATTTTATAATACTTTAGACTATTTAGCTGAAAATAAAAATAACATTTTAAAGAGTGTTAACGATACATTGATTAAAGATAAAAATAGAAAAATAGATATTATTTGATACGACTCTTCAACGGTATATTTTGAAAGTTTTGTAAGAGAAGGATTGAGATATCCAGGTTATTCTAAAGATGGAAAATTCAAAGAAGATCAAATTGTTTTAGGTTTAGCAACAGATGAAAACGGCATTCCAATTCACTATAAATTATTCAAAGGGAACACTGCTGATGCATCAACATTTATTAATTTTATTTTGAATATAAAATCACAATATGAATTAAACAAAGTAACACTCATTGCTGATAGAGGAATGAGTACAAATAGAAACATAAGATTCTTAGAAGATAACGATATTGATTACATTTTATCTTATAGATTAAAAGCGGCTTCAAATGACCGAAAGACCTTTGCAATAGATGAATCCGGCTATTTTGGAGACAATAATTTTAAATATAAAGAAACTACTTTTTATTCGTTTTGAAAGAATAGAAGAGCAAACGGACACAAGAGAAGATTGGTAGTAACATATAGTAAAAAAAGAGCATTAAAAGATAAAAATGATAGACAAATTTTAATCGATAATTTTATTAAAAGACAAGATAAAGACGGACTAGTTCATGATCAAGTAATGTTCGGTCAAAAGAAGTTTAAATTCTTCGAAAAAGTTGGTGGTAAAGGTTATTACAAACTTAACTATGACAAAATTATCGAAGATGAAAAGTTTGACGGATATTATGCTTATGAAACCTCTAGATTTGATTTATCACCTGAAGAAATTGTGAATTTATATTCAAAACAATGACAAATAGAATCAAACTTTAGAGCTTTAAAAAGTGCTTTAGCTGTAAGACCTATTTATGTATGAAGTGAAAAGCATATTGAAGGTCATTTCGTACTTTGCTTCTTATCTCTTGTTTTATTAAATTTTGTTATTTATTATTTAAACAAAGGTTTGAAAGAACTCGGTGTTGTAGATGAAAAAATCACAATCAAAAAATTACAAGATGTAATAAAAGAAACAATCAAAACATGCAAGATTATTGACGGAAAAATTGAAAGTGAAGAATATATTATTAACGACAACAATAATCAAGCAATTCAAGATTATCAAACATATTTAAGAATTTTAAATGAATTAAAATTTTAAATTATTAAAAACAGCTCATCAAACAGATGAGTTGTTAAAAATTACATTGTAAAAGTTGGAAACTCGGGAAGAACACAATGTTAAAATTGAAAAATTCTGAACAATCGGTCACATTATCAATGGTCTTTACGAAGAATTAGTAGAAGAAACTTTAATTGAACCAACCTTCTTGTATGGACACCCAATTGAAATTTCACCTTTAAGTGCTAAAGCTGACGATCCAAGATTTACAGAACGTGCTGAATTATTTATCAACACAAAAGAATATGCAAACATGTATACTGAATTAAGCGACCCTATCGACCAACTTGAAAGATTTAAATCACAATTAGCTGAAAAGAATGCGGGTAATGATGAAGCTGGTGATATCGACTGAGACTTCGTAGAAGCTCTTGAATATGGTATGCCTCCTACCGGTGGATGTGGTATTGGTATTGATAGATTAGTTATGTTATTAACTGAAACTGATTCAATTCGTGATGTTCTTTTATTCCCAACACTCAAAAAAGTTAAGAAAAACTAATATACTTAAATTATCTTTAAACTAGCAATAATAAAGCTAGTTTTTTATTTGCCTTTGTTATAGCTTAAATTTCTTTATTAAGTTGTTTTATAGGGAAATATAGCAATTCATAAATATATACTGCAGGCTAAAAAAGGCAATAAAAAAATCCCGAGTTTCCAACTTTTACAATGTAATTTTTAACAACTCATCTGTTTGATGAGCTGTTTTTAATAATTTAAAATTTTAATTCATTTAAAATTCTTAAATATGTTTGATAATCTTGAATTGCTTGATTATTGTTGTCGTTAATAATATATTCTTCACTTTCAATTTTTCCGTCAATAATCTTGCATGTTTTGATTGTTTCTTTTATTACATCTTGTAATTTTTTGATTGTGATTTTTTCATCTACAACACCGAGTTCTTTCAAACCTTTGTTTAAATAATAAATAACAAAATTTAATAAAACAAGAGATAAGAAGCAAAGTACGAAATGACCTTCAATATGCTTTTCACTTCATACATAAATAGGTCTTACAGCTAAAGCACTTTTTAAAGCTCTAAAGTTTGATTCTATTTGTCATTGTTTTGAATATAAATTCACAATTTCTTCAGGTGATAAATCAAATCTAGAGGTTTCATAAGCATAATATCCGTCAAACTTTTCATCTTCGATAATTTTGTCATAGTTAAGTTTGTAATAACCTTTACCACCAACTTTTTCGAAGAATTTAAACTTCTTTTGACCGAACATTACTTGATCATGAACTAGTCCGTCTTTATCTTGTCTTTTAATAAAATTATCGATTAAAATTTGTCTATCATTTTTATCTTTTAATGCTCTTTTTTTACTATATGTTACTACCAATCTTCTCTTGTGTCCGTTTGCTCTTCTATTCTTTCAAAACGAATAAAAAGTAGTTTCTTTATATTTAAAATTATTGTCTCCAAAATAGCCGGATTCATCTATTGCAAAGGTCTTTCGGTCATTTGAAGCCGCTTTTAATCTATAAGATAAAATGTAATCAATATCGTTATCTTCTAAGAATCTTATGTTTCTATTTGTACTCATTCCTCTATCAGCAATGAGTGTTACTTTGTTTAATTCATATTGTGATTTTAGATCCAAAATAAAATTAATAAATGTTGATGCATCAGCAGTGTTCCCTTTGAATAATTTATAGTGAATTGGAATGCCGTTTTCATCTGTTGCTAAACCTAAAACAATTTGATCTTCTTTGAATTTTCCATCTTTAGAATAACCTGGATATCTCAATCCTTCTCTTACAAAACTTTCAAAATATACCGTTGAAGAGTCGTATCAAATAATATCTATTTTTCTATTTTTATCTTTGATCAATGTATCGTTAACACTCTTTAAAATGTTATTTTTATTTTCAGCTAAATAGTCTAAAGTATTATAAAATGTCGTCTTTTCAACTTCTAAATTTATATTGAATTTGTCTTTATTTTTAAAGGATGAAAGCATGCTACCCGGATTTACAATTCTATTTGAAATCATATATTTTAATAAATCATTTAAATACTTGGATTTTGATACTTTAGCATCTTTAAAAGGATTTAATTTTTCTAAGAAACTGTATAACAAATCATATCCATAATTGAACTGTTTTGTTTCAATTTTAACCTTGCTTATATCTAACTCTAATTGTCTAATTATCATATTTCTATCTCAATCAGTATTGTAGTTTTGAGATAGTTTTTTAATTTTTTCTACTGGATCAGAACAATATTTTTCTCATTTTTCAACTGTACCGATACCGATAGATTTCTTATAACCTTTGCCAAATCCTCCTGAAAGTGCTAAAGATAAGTAAGTAGAGTTCTTATTTTTTCTTGAAATTAATAGTCATTTGTCTTTTTTCATATCTTTATTATACCACAAATTACAATGTAATTATGTAAAAAAATAACTTTTTTTATTTATATATAAATAACACTGAAAAAAGTAATAAAAAAAGAGCTCCAACTTGGAAACTCAGGAAAAAAGGCAATAAAAAAATGAACTTTGTAAAAAGTTCACTTCTTATTATTTTTTGGTTTCTTCAGATTTTGTTGTTGATTTTTTAGTTGTTGTTTTAGCTTTAGTAGTTGTCTTCTTTGGCTTTTCTTCTTTTTTAGCTTCTTCAGCTTTTCCTTTTTCTTCTTTTTCTTTTGCAGCTTTAATTGTAGCTTTAACAATTTTTTCTACTTCATCATGGTTGTGTTTTGAATTTTCAGCATTAAGTGAATCAGCTAATTTTCTTAAAGCGTGAGCTTCTTTAGCAGATTCTGCTATCATCTTACTAAATTGTTCGTTATCTTTAGTAGCTTCACCACCAAAGATTGTTACAATCATATCAAGAGGCATATTTGCTCTTGTTGCAATAAGGCAGTAAGCATATAATTTATCAGCTTCTGTTGGTTCTTTGAAGTCTTTTTCGTTTTCTTGCATAATGTGAGACATTACTAATTGTTTAATTGTTTCAAGTTTTGTTTCTTCGTAAAGAGCTTCTGTGAATTGTTGTTCAGTTTTTTGAAGTAATTGTAAGTAATCTTCTAATTTAATATTTTGTGATTTTAATTGAGCTTTAATTTGTGATAATTTTTCTTCAACTTGTTGTCTAACAATAATTGGAGCAATTTGGATTTTGTTTTCAACTACAGCAGCATCTGCTAAGAAATAAATAGCATCTCTATCAGCAGCAACTACTTCAGCAATAGTCATGTTGTCTTTAAATTCTTTTTCAAGTTCTTTAACTGTAGTAGCACCTGATGGCATATTTAATGATTTAATTTTTTCATCAGTAATTTCGATTTTTTCTAATCTCTTAGCATCTACAATTTCACAGTCAAATGTAGCTTGTTGACCTTTTAATGAATCAACAGGATATTGTTTAGGGAATGTAACTTTAACTTCACCTTTTCAACCAATTTTTTTACCAATTAATTGATCTTCAAAATTGTCGATAAATGTCTTAGAACCTAATTTAATTTCAAAGTTTTCTGCTTCACCACCATCAAATGGTTCATTGTTTACATAACCTTTGTAGTTAATAATTAAAACATCACCCTCTTCAGTTTTGTCATCTTTTCCAAGTGGTAATAATAATGCTTCATTTTCAAAAGATCTTCTAATAGCTTTTTCAATATCTTTTTTAGATACAGAAACTTTGTCGTATGCCACTTTGATTTTTGATAAATCAAGTTTTGATAAATCAGGTAAAAAAGGAAATTCAACTTTTACAACTGAAGTTTCTTCTGACAATACTGGTAAGTCTACTAATGCAGGCATAGCAACTACTGATGGATATTTTTTATGTACTTCATCAAAGATTTTTTGAGCATCTTGTTGGTACATATCTTCAATAGCGTCGTAAGCTACAACAACTGGTGTAATTCTTTTGTCAATTTCATGTTGAGGAGCTTTACCTGGACGGAAACCAGGAATTTTTAATTCTTTAATTTTTTTAGCTTTTACTGTGTCATAAACTTTCTTTCAGTCTTCTCCACTGAATTCAACTTCAACAACAACAGAAGTTTTATCTTTATTTAATTCTTTACTTTTAATAACCATAATTATCTCCTTTAGTTATATATAATATTTAAATTTTATATTAAATTATAAAAAACGTCAATTTTTACTATTCTTTTTCTAGTAATATCTATAAGTTTTAAATTTATTATTTGTGATACTTCTTATTATTAATAATCATAAAAGCACGATAAATTTGCTCAACTAACATAACTCTAAATAATTGATGTGGAAAAGTCATTTTTGAAAAACAAATTTTTAAATTAGCAGCTATATCATCTTCAATCACGCCATCAGAACCACCAATTATAAAGGTAATATCTTTATTAATATTTTCTCTTATAATTTCACTAAATTCTTCTGAACTATATTGCTTGCCTCTAAGCGAAGTTAAAACAACTAAAGAATTCGGTAACACCTGTTTTATAATGTTTTTCGTCTCTTTGTCCTTTTTAACTTCGATGTTTTTTTCTTCGCTAAATTCTTTAATTTCAACTAAATTTAACTCAGCATAATTGCTGATATTTTTAGCATACGATTCATAAATTGCTTTAAATTTTGGAGTCAATGTCCCAACTGCAATAATCTTAATTTTTGTCATTTGAACCTTTTCTAGATTCTAAATAAAACATAAGCATTTGAATATCTGCTGGATTAATTCCACTAATTCTACTTGCTTGACCAATCGTGCTAGGTCTAATTTTTTCAAGCTTTTGTTTAGCTTCAATTGCAACGTTAGGAACAAGTTTATAATCAATGTCTTCAGGAATTTTATAGTTTTCTAATCTAACTACTTTATTAGCATCTGATTTTTGTTTTTCAATATAACCATACAAACGCACCATAATAGTTAATTCTTCAAGATATGGAAAATCAGGATCGACATCAGCTGGATCAACATCAGGACGAGCTAAAACATTTAATAATGTTGAACCATTGTAAATACCATACTTTTTAGCACATTCACTTTTACTTGATAAGTGAGTAGTATGTAATCTTTGAATTTCATCATCTATTAATTTATATTTTTTAATTACTTTGTCGTATTCTTCTTGAGTAATCATTCCTGATTTTAAAGCATATTCAGCAAGTCTTATATCAGCATTATCATTTCTTAAAAGCAATCTATATTCAGCTCTTGATGTTAGCATTCTATAAGGTTCTTTTGTTCCTTTAGTTACTAAATCATCAATTAATACTCCAATATATCCATGATTTCTTAAAATCACAATTGGATCTTTATGTTCTAATTTTAAAGCAGCATTAATGCCAGCAATTAAACCTTGCGCAGCAGCTTCTTCATAACCACTTGTTCCATTAATTTGACCAGCTGTATATAAACCATGAACCTCTTTAGTTTCTAATGAACTTTTAAGTTGTAATGGATCAATAGCATCATATTCAATAGCATAAGCTCATTTTTGAACTCTCGCGTTTCTTAATCCTGGAATTGATCTAACCATTTTTTCTTGAACTTCAACTGGCATTGAGGTTGATAAACCATTAATGTAAGTTATAGTTCCATCAGCAGTTTCAGGTTCAAAGAAAATTTGGTGTCTTTCTTTATCTGAAAACTTAACGATTTTATCTTCAACAGAAGGACAGTATCTTGGACCAATGCCTTCAATTAAACCTGAATACATTGCTGAACGATTAATATTATCTCTAATAATTTGATGAGTTTCTGGAGTTGTATAAGTTAAATAGCAAGCAATTTGTTTAGGTAATTTTACATTTGATCTAGATGAAAAAGAAAGATTTATATCGCTTAAAACTTCTTCTTCAACTTCATCATAATTAATTGAATCTGAATATATTCTTGGAGGTGTACCAGTTTTTAATCTTTGAATAATGAAACCTTTGTCTTTTAATGATTTACTTAACATTGGTGTGGTTTTTTCACCATCAGGTCCACTAATTGTTATAGATTCTCCTCTTAAGATTCTTGATGCCATATATGTACCGGTTGTAACTACACAAACATCAGCATAAATAATGCCATGGTCTTTTACCGACACACCTATAAAATTGTTATTTTCATCAGTTATAATTTCTTCTACAACGCCTTCTAAAAGATCTAACTTAGGTTGCTTTGCAGCATATTCATAAGCTATTTTAGAATATTTTTCTTTATCAATTTGTGCTCTTAAAGCACGCACGGCAGGTCCTTTAGATTGATTTAGCATCTTGAGTTGAATCATTGATAAATCAGCTCATAATCCTTGCATACCACCAAGAGCATCAATTTCTCTTGTGATAATTCCTTTTGCTGGTCCACCAATTGATGGATTACATGGCATCATTCCAAGTCTTTTCAAATTAAAAGAAATTAATAACGTTTCATGGTTTTTATGTGATAAGGCAAATGCAGCTTCTAACCCTGCATGACCTCCACCTACAACTATTGCTTCATATTTATTTTTCATAATAGATTAATTTTAATATTTAATTTAATTTTTAATAATTTTTTAATAATTGAATTTATAAGCTTTTAAAATGCTTCTCTAAAATTTGAAAATCCTTAACATTTAAAAAAGTCAGGTTTGTGTTTTTGCAATTTATTAACCTGAAATTAGCAATAAATTCTATGTTATTAATATCGCATATAAGGCTATTTTATGATCAAAAAAATGTTTAACAATTCTTTAAAAACTCAATATTTTTAACATTTTTTGTTAGTTAAGTTGCTTTAGAAAATCGTTATTTTTGAATTTCAATTCATGCTGTTATTTGTGTTTTCATTTTAACTTATTCAATTGTTTTGTGGTATAAAAAATAAAAGTATCCATGAAGGATACTTAAAATTTTCAAAATTATTAAATAAGATTTTTCACTTGTTATTATTATTTTGAGTTAGAAGTGCTGCTTGATGCCAAACTAATACATGCAGCTATAAAAGATAATAATGGGAAAAAGAATCCTATAATCATCAATATTCTTACAATTGTACTGTGTGTAATAACACATAAAACAATTTGAAGAACAAATGAGGTAATTGAAAGAGCTGCTGCAGCTAAAAGTACTATTATTGCTCAAAATGTTGATTTGAGTGTACTTTTAGTTATTGCCTCAGCAGAAGTAGTATTATCTGCCTTCGATAATTGAGTAAGTACTGGCATTCAAATTACAAACATAACTATTGATAAAATAACTGCACCAATTCAAATACCTAAAAGCGCACCTGCGACTTTTTTCTCTTTATTCATTTTCATCTCCTTGGTTGTTAATCCGTGAAATTATATTTTTTTAACATTAAGAATAAATGCAATTGCAAATATGAATGATAATGTAAAAATTTAGAATTTATGTGAAACTCAAAATATCGTTTTCTTATTTTATATAAAGAAAATACATAATTAGTTTTTCGTTTTCACTTCATAAACTATTTTAAATTGAAAGTTTTTAAGTAAAAAGACACAATAAAAAATGTCTTGTTATCTAAAGAATAGTTTTTTGGTATGACTACAGCAAACAAGAATAAAGTTTATTGAATATCAATTTCCAAGTTCACTACTATGAATTTAAATTGATTCTCTCGTAAAACTGATCTAGCCTAAATACCTAAAAAAGTCAAACTATTCCATTTTTGCTGCTTTTTTTACAAAAACTTCCTTTTTATTTTAATTTTTGCTTAATATTGAATTTAATATTATGCTGAAAAATTATGGAAGTGTTTAAAAATGTAGGGTTGAACCTTTAAAAAAAAGGAAAAGCAAGATCGTAAGGTCTTGCTTTTTTTATCGTTTTGTTAGTTAAAAAAATTAGTTAGTTAAAAGAATAAAAAAACGAGGGAAGAACCCCCCTCGAAGAACACTAAATATATTATACAAGAAATGTTCTTCCTTCGTTTAAAAAATTTTTAATTTGTTAGGAGACATTTTATGGGTAAATTTAGTGAACTTCATTTATTAGAACAAGAAGCTAGATTAAACAATGATTATAGTGAACTGGATAAATTTTGAAGAGAACAGAAATGAAAGGAAAATTATGATAAAAAAATCTATGACAAGTTAGATGAAAAATTGATTGAGGTGATACTAAAATCAAAAATAGTTATTGGTGAAAGTTATTATCAAAAGCTAAAAACAAATAAGGTATTACTTGAAATATTTATAGTGCTAAAAACATTAGGCAAAAAAGGAATTAAAACTTCTGATTTGATAGCTTTTGGTTTTAAAAAAACAAGTATTAAAAATGCTATTAAAAAACTACTTAATTTAGGAATTTTAGATTCAAAAATTTATAAAGAATTTAGATTGTTAAAATTAAGAAAAAAAGTCCTTAAAAAACCTAAAGAAAGTTTTTGAATTTTGAAGAAAAAAGATACTTGAAAAATCTTTTTGCTTTATGGTTTAGATGCAGCTATTATGTATGTGATTAATAGCTTCAAAAGTAAGGTTTATAAGTGAGATAAAAAATTGCATTCAGTCCCTACATAGACGAAAAGTAATTTTGCAGAATGCTTACTATAAAAATTTAAACATTTCGGATACAAAAATTTACTTATTGAATAAAATGATTTGTAATTATTTTTTAGTTCGTTATAGAGAAATGTTTGGAATTATTCATAAACGAAAAACTAAATTTATAACGGTTAAAAGTAAGAAAGAAAAACTTATTCATAAATTTATTGGTTATGAATTTAAAACTTTACGTTATTTGTTAATGCAAATTTAATTAGATTTAAAACTTTTTTAAAACGGTAATAAATGATTTAGTAGTAGAGTGGTTAATACGCTTCCCTGTCACGGAAGAGATCGCGGGTTCAATTCCTGTCTAAATCGCCATATGGATTAAGTTCAAAAAAAATTGCTGTTTTAAAAACTAATTGAATTTTATGTTTTGATAATGATTTTGGCACTATGTGTCTATTTTAGTTTTAAGTTGATGAAAAAAATAATAAATTTGTAATTAAGTAATGTTGTTAAGGACAAAATTATTAATTTAAATTATTAACGGTAATAAATATTTATTACCGTGAATCATTGCATATGATGGGGAAAGTAGTGTTTAAAGTAGAAACAAAGTTTAATTTCATAACTCCTAATACTTCATACAAAACAGGATTAGGAAACGAACATAATTTTAAAAACTGAGTTAACTCTGGAATGGTAGTTGAATATATTACTAGAAAAGATAAATGCGTTGTTTTTAATAATGATGAAAATAACTATGATGCTATGAATTTAATGATGAACAAAGAAGAAAAAATTGCTTGATATCGTTCACATTTAAAAATTAATCAAAATAGCGAACAATCTGGTCTTTATAACTTATTAGACACTGAACCCAATGATGTAGAACTTGGAAAAGTTAAAAATGATTTAAAAAATTTGAAAGGTAATTTTTGAGAATTAATTGTTAATCCTGGTGATTTGGGACTTGATAATAATATTTTATGTAAAGATAAATGACATGAAGTATTACAAGAAAACTTTAAGCGATTTTTAAAAGCTAATAACTTTGATATAGATAATGTTAATGTTTATTATTCAATACATGGAAATACTAATTATCCTCATGTACATATGTTTTGATATGAAAAAGAACCTAAGCATAAAAGAGCAAAATTAGACTTAAATTCTATAAATGTATTTGGATATAAAGTTGGTTTGTCAATTAAATATGATGAAGATTATCAAAAGATAAATGAACTTACTAAAGAAATTTGAGATACTAGAAAACAAATTACAGAAATTATAAGTAAACATTTTCAAAATAATATTAAAACTGATAATAACAAAAATTTATATGGCGAATTTATTAAAGCATCTAAAAATATTCTTGATGAAATAAATAATAAAAAGAATATTTCATATATGCGTTTATCTGATGAAAACAAAGAAAACATTGAAATTATTAAGAAATTTTTACTAAATTCTGATAATGATTACTCTAAGCTGTTTAATTCATATCAAAAGCAAATTGAAAATTTAAACAAATTGGATATAGAAGATAAATTTCTTAAAGAACGAATTAATAAAATTATTGAAAAAGAAATGGACGATTTTCAAAAACAAGTTGGAAACAAAATTATTAAATCATTATTAAAAGCTTACGAAGAAACTAATAAAAAAGCCTTTAGCAATATTAAAGGTTTTGGAAATTTTTTTAGATTGTTTATGAATATATTTGGTTTAAACCGTTCTGAACTTGCATTAAGAAATTTAGCAGAAAGAGAATTCTTAGCTAAAGATATGAAAGAACTAGAAATGATAGAAGATGTATATCGTAGTAGATTACATTAGAGGTAATTATGGATGATGAAAGAATTTCAAAAGGTAAAATAGTTGGAAAAACATTGCTTTCTATTATAGCTAGTGTATTTTTGTTCTTTGTTTTTGCTTTTATTATTAATATTTTGATAGGCAAAAACAAAAGTCCAACAAATTATCAATTGTTTTGAAAATCTACAGTTAATGTAATGAAAACAAAAACTAATATTTTTATTTACACTGGTATAGGAATTGTGATTTTTACTTTTGGTTTTATTTTTTGGCCTCAAATTAAATCATTAGGTAAAAAAATATCAAACTATTTATTGGGTGCCAAAGCTAGCCAAAATTGACTATGAAATTATCGATTAAATGAAGGTTCTAAAAGTAAATACAATAAATTATTTAGAAAAATGATTACTAATAAAACTGAAGCTAATTGATTATTTACTTTTAGTAAAAGTCAAAAATATTGATATATAAATGATAAAGATGATAATGCAATAGTTAATGGTCCGCCTGGCTCTGGTAAAACACATAGAGTAATTTTGCCTAATATAGAATTTATGGCTCAGCTTGATTATTATAAAAAACCTCATTTGATTATTAGTGATCCTAAAAAAGAAATTATTAAGTTTACAGGTAAACTTTTAGAAGAAAATAATTACAAAATTTATACAATTGATTTTAGTGAACCAAAATTATCTTTAAAGTGAAATCCATTATCTTATGCCTGAGATTTAGTTAAAAATGATAATAAATTTAAAGATTTAACTATGGAAGATAGAATCAATAAAGCTTTAGAAGTAATTAATAATGTTATTGAAAGTCTTAATTGAGGTAAGGCTACGAATGGTAATATGTGAATTAGCCAAGGCAAAAAATCTTTAATTGTTATCGCTAACTTTCTTTTATTTTTAGCACTTGATGATAAAAATTTAATTCATAAGGATAACTTTAATTTTGAAACTATTGCTTCTTTATTAAATACTTCTCATTGAGAAAATGATAAGAAAATTTCTAGTTGAATTCTTTATGCTAAAAAACGTGCTCTTGTTGATAATGATTATTATTGAAAGAAAATTTATAACAATATTGAAGATTTATCTAAAACTCCTAAAGAAACTTTTGGTGGCATATTAGCCGAAGCACAAAGTGTTTTAAACGTTTTTAATAATGATGAAAATTTAAAAATGATTTTAAGAGATACTGATAGTTTTGATTTAGTCAATATTGCTTCTGATACGAAACCTTTTGCTATATTTATACATTATCCAAATCATAAACCTACTTCTCATTTTTTAGTCAGCATGTTAGTAGAACAAATTTATCAAGCTTTGATTGAAACTGCTAATAAAACGGATACACTCAAATTAGATAGAAAAGCATTCTTTTTACTTGATGAATTTGGAAATTTACCAGTAGTTGTAAATTTTGATAATAAATTAACTATTTGTCGTTCTAGAAATATATTTTTTATGTTAGTTGTTCAAGATTACAATCAAATTAAAAAATATAACATTTATGGAGAGGGAACAGCACAAGTTATTAAAAATAGTTGTCAAGTAGTATATTTTTTAGCTTCTAATGATGAACAAACACTTAATGATATTTCAAAAGCTTTAGGAACTAAAGAAGTTGTTGCTAAAAGTTATACTTCTTCAAATACAAATAATAATTCTAGTTCTACTGAGAGTGAAAAATCTAAACCTGTAATGGAAGTAGCAGAATTAAAATCTAAAAAACCAGATGATTTAATAATTATTAAAAATGGATATAAGCCAATTTTAATTAAAACTTTATTAGCTTATAAATATTTTTCTAATGATAACTATGTATATACAAAAAATGAAAGTAAATTAATTAGAAATGCAGATTTTGAATTATTTGATATTCGTAGCTTAGAAAAAATAATTCGAATTAATGCAGCTGAAGAAAAACAAAATAATCAAAATAAACAAATTGATACCAATAATAATGAAAATAATGGTTTAACTGAAGCACAAAAAATTAAACGTATGAAAATAGTTTTTGGTAAGTTAAAACTTTGATATGAATATCAGAATACTAAAAATGATCATATGCGAACCTTAATTCCTCATAAGAAAAATATACTTAAAGGTAAATTAGATCGAATATTTTCTGAAATGTGAGATCAATATGTTAATGATGATTTAGAAAATGATTTGATTAATATTCTTTGAGCTGAAGCTAAAGAAAAACAAATTCCTAATTATCATGACTTAGATGCAGATACTTTAATTGATTTATTACATCCAGATCAAAAATTACAAATTAATAAAAATGATAAGACTAAGACATAGTTTTATCAGAAAGGAAAAATTATGCAAGAAATTAAAAACAATAAATTTGATGAAACTTTATTAAGTGAAGAATCAAAACAAAAATTAGATCAAGATTTAAAACAAAATGGGATTAAAAGCATTTATTTAAAACCTTATTTAGACACTTTAAAAAAACTTGATCCTATTAAATTTGAAGATAATCAAAAAATAAGTATTCAAGAATTAAAAGATGCTTTAAGAAATAAAGGAGATAAATAATGATTAATTTTAAATATGATGATATTTCTTATTTAACTCAATATGCCGATTTATTAGAAAATGACCAAGATGTTTTAAATCAATTTAATTACTGATTAAAGGTAATTAATGATAATGAATTACAAAATCATTATAAAAATGAAGTTATTAAGATTAATAACAATATGCCAAATGTGCATGATGATATAAATCAAAAAATATGTTGAAATTTACTTGGCGGTGATACTAATATTGAAAATTTAAAACAATATAACGTATTGTTAAAAACACTTGGAAATGAAGATGTATGAAATCAAAGTGATCAAAACTTAAAATATGGTATGAGTGATTTTATGTCAGAAAATAATTACGCTTTAAAAGAAGATATGCTAGAAATCATTGATCAAGATTTTAAAGAAAATGGAATAAATAGCCAATATATTTATTCATTTAATTCATCTAGTGCCTTAAATAATGAATATGGAGATTATGTATATATTGATCCATATTTACATATGCATAATAAAGATATTAAGGATATTGAAGAAGAATACATTGAAAATTTAGCTTCTTTAAAATTAGATGAAATCATTGATTTAAATAATAAAGAAAGTATTGATGCAAATAATAATGAATATCAAATAACTTTTTTTGGTTTTTTCAATAGTGATAATGAAGAATCAAAAGAAGAAACCAATGCTAATTCATTAAAAAGATAAGAGGTATTTATGGCTAAATGATTTTATCGTTTGAGAGGAAGTAATACTACTGGTAAGAATGCAAAAAGTTTCCCTTGTGGTTCAGCTTATCAATATGATAAAGCTATGGAAATAGCAAAAGAAGTCATTGATAAGAAACAATATAAAGAAGTTCAAATTGAACGTATTCAAATTATCAAAATTGTTAGAAACGAAGGTGATAAAGGAGGTGATAAGAATTACTAAGCAAATCAAAATGCTTTTACCTTTTTGATTAACTTGGAAAAGTTTTATCTGATATTTTATTTTCTTAATTATTATTTGATTATTTTGCGGAATGTATGTTTTTGGAGCAAAAATATCAGTAGAAAAAAAGATATGAAGCATTAAACAATTTAATATTGCTTTATATATTATATGTGCAATATTACTAAGTAGCCTTATTTATCCTTATATTTGAGTTAGAAAAAGGCGAAAATTCATTAAATCTATTAGTTAGTATTATAATTTTAGTGTATTAAATTTTAAATAAGGAAAAAATATGAAAAAAAATAAAATTTGATTAGGTTTTGGTTCTGCTTTAACTATTTCGATTTTACCATTAACTACTATGAGTTGTGATTGGTGAAATAAGACTTTTAACCCAAATAATAAAGTAGAAAATCCTAAATTTCCTAATCCTAATAAACCTAATGGAAATAATCCTGATGAAGATAATAAACCTCTTAAAAAAGATGGCTATGTCTTATATAAATCTACTAATGAAAATTATTTAAAGAAAAATAATAATTATTATTTTAAAGAATTAACTTATAAACCTGTTAAATTAACTAATGAAGTTTATAACAATCAGGGATGAAAAAATTATCGTCCTAGAATGTGAATGGCATTAAAAGAAGCGGATAATTTACTTGCTAAATTTCAGGCTTTAGGAGTTTATTTAACTGATAAAGAATATACTAATGATTTTGAAAGCTCCGTAGGCATTTGAAATATTATTAGAACTTTTGCTAATAGTGATGCTACAAAGCACGGAATTAGTGAAGGCGGGCATTTTGAAGCTAGAGATGATGAGACAAAATATGAAGCATTAATGCGGTTTTTAAATGAAATGGATGATTATTTAGATCCATCTATGGCATTTAATAGCCTTTATCGTAGTGAAGATTATTTTAATTACAAAGTAATTCCAGAAATTCAAAATGATAAGAACTGATTAAAAACTAAGCTTATTTATTCTGCTTCTACTGAAATGCCTTCTTCTTATATTAGAAATAATTATTTAAATTCTTTATTAGAAAAAATTAAAAAAGATGGTAAAGATCCTTTTGTTTTTAATTTATTAAAGCAATATACTTACGCTATGGAAAATGGGTGAAATGAAGCAAATGATGCTAGAAATTGATTTATAGCTCCTTATTCTTTTGGTTCTAATGATTTTATAAATAATAAATTTCCTAATAAACAATTTAATATGTATACCCATAAAAAAGGATTAGATGAAACTGATAATAATCATTCATATAATAACTATAATCCTGTGGCCTTTTCTTTTCATCAAATGAGTAGATTTTATTTATCAGAAAGATTAAATTTTGAAGTTTATAAAAATTTAATTAAATGATTTAAGGCTTTTAATAGATTAAATCCAGAAAATAAAAATAAATGAAGTGAAATCGAAGATAAATCTAAATTAGAAAATGCTTCAATTAATTTAGTAAAAACATTAATCAAATATTTAGATTGACATCATTTATTGCTTGGCGAATTTGAAGATCCTAGTGATAAAAAAAATACCTTAGCTGATTTATTTGCTATGAAAGCATTTGATGATAATAAAATTGATTTTGAATATACTTATAGATTTGCTTATGAATTTTTATATGAAAAATTAGTTCCTACGATGATTGCTAATGATTGAGTGATGCCTGATGAATTTGACAATTTTGAAAAGAATTTAATTGATACTAACCGTAAAGATTCTTATATTTATGATTACATCTTTAAATATTTAAATGTTATTTTTAAAGATAAATTTCCTGATATAAACTTATTAGAAAAACGTAAAACTTATTTAAACATTACAAATAAAGATTTTTGAAAACAAAAATTTTTAGATAATGTTTTAAAACACTGAAATTATCAATTTAAAATAAATGTTAAAACCAATGAATTTTAACATAGTGCACGTGTGCGTATATTAATATCACGCGTGCAAACAAAAACAAAACTAACTAACTAATAGAAAAAACTAACAATTTTAACGAATTGTTTATTTCTATTAGTTTTTTATTACTTTAAAACTTTATTGTGTTAGCACGCGTAAGCACGTGTGCATATATTAATAGGCACATGCTCGAACGTGCGCATGAAAGGAAAATATGAAAATCAATGATAAAAGTTTTAGTTTTTTAGGAGATTTTAGCGAAACAGTAATGAGAGGTATTTTTATTGCCTTAATTCCTGTAGCTATTATCGTTTTAATTGGGATGATACTTTGAGCCAGAAGCCAAAATGCCGCTACAAAGAATCCTAATGAAAGAAAACAAAATAATTTAAAGGTATGAGGTGCTTTATCTGCACTTATTATCATTATTGTTATGTGACCATTAATTGAACTTATTAAATCTAATGTTAAAAAACCTAGTGGTTCTGGAGCAGCACAAAGTTCTTTAATCAATCAAGTAATGCAAAATGCTTTAATGCTTAAATTACCTAAACTAAATTTAATGGTATAAGATGAAATTAATACAAGCAATAATAAATCCAATTATTAATGCTGTTTCTGCTCCAATTAGATTAGCAATATTTGCACCATTAGCAACAATTGGATTGATTGGTTTTACTTTATTTAGTTTAATATTCATTTTATTTAAATTGTTTAGTTTAAATCTTAATAATTACTTAATGTTTAATTTAGTTCCAGGCCAAAGCTATAGTCAATTTGCTACAGCTAGACCTTGATATCAATTTTTAATTATTAGTTTTATTCTTTGACTTATTAATTTTTTCTTTTTCATTTTTAGATATGCTAAAGAAACAAATGGAGCCAAAGCTAAAGAAATATATGTTAGTGCTTTAAAGGCTACGGTAGGAGGCATTTTAACACTTATATTATTTCAAGTGATTATTTTATTTATTAATATTTTATTCATTGAAATAACTAAAGCTATTTTTAATGGAGCTACTAATTCTTCTTTAGGTTTTGATAATATAGCAAATAATATTATTAGAAATATGATTCCATCAAAAGGATTTAATCCTAAACATTATACAGATCCTTTTATTGGTGGGATATTCCCTAATCTTTATTGGGTGTATACATTTCCTCTTTGATGAGATATACACGCTAATATTGTGGGGTATGCTTTTTCTACTGGTATTTCTATTGCTCTTGTAGGAATATTAATTTCTATACCTTTAATTTTTGTTATGTTTGATATTGTTTCAAGAGTTTTTATTAACTGATTATTATTTATTTCTTTTCCATTTATTCCGGCTTTTGGAATTAATGATGGTGGAAAGAAAATGAGAATATGAAAAGAAAAATATTTTGGTAATTTATTAGCTTGTTCAGTTTATGGATTGGGGCTTATGATGTTAGGTGCTTTTATTGGTTTATCTAACACGTTTATAAATTCACAAATAAATAATATTTTAGGTTCATTTTCTATTGTTGCTAGTGGTTATCAAGCTATATTTACTTTAATTTCTATAGTTATTTTAGTATTAGGTTCTTGTTTTGCATTCAAAAAATTATCAGAAATAGCAATTGCATTTATAGGTAGCGAAGTAAGTGGTGGTCAAAGCGCTAAGGCTGGTATGAATATAGCTAAAATGGGAGCTAAGGCAGCAAAAGCTAAGGCTACTGGTGGAGCAAGTTTAATTACTTCCGCCCTTAAATAAATAAGGAGATAATATGACACAATTACAGCCGAGTAGAATAAAAAATCGAAGTAGTAAAGTTTGAAAGAAATTTAAAACTAGAGATGTTATTGAATTTACCGTTATTCTTATATCTTCGTTTTTTATTAGTTTTGGTTTAAGTAAATTAGTAAATGTTAGATTAATCTTTTTTGCCTTTTGAGTTCCTACTTTTATTTTAGGTTTAATACTTATTTTGCCTAATCGTAAAAATAACTGTAAAGTTTATATTCTCATATGAAGAATGTTTGTATTTTGAACGACACCAAAACATTATTCTAAAAATAAGGATAAAAATATGCGTGAAAGCATTGATTTAAATCCTTATTCTTGTTTAGTTAATGAATATACTATTAAAAATAAAAACGCTAAAATTAGTTTTTATAATCCTAAAAATGATAGAGAAAATTATTTATCTGTTTTTAAACTTAATGGAATTAATATTTGAAACGAAGATGAATTTACTCGTGATTCTTTCATTGATGCTTTTGCTAAAAGTTTAAATAATGTTCCTTATAAAATTTCGTTTGTTAAGCTTGAAGAAAAAGTTAATTATGATGAAAATATAAAATATATTCAAACAAAAGAAAATAAATTACATAATGATTCATTTTGGAATGACTATTACAAATTAAACAAAAATGATTTTTCTAAATTAAACACAGAAGCTTTACAAAATAATTACTATTTAATTGTTAATGGTGATTCTTTATCTGGATTAAGTGAAGCATTAGAAATTATTATTGATAAATTTAATGATAATGGGATTGGTTTGGAAAGATTAGAAAAAGTTAAATTACTAAACTTTTTATCTAAACTAAATATGTTTAATATTGATAATTTACAAATTGAAAGTTATTGTAATGAATTAGAAGCTAAATATAATAATGAAAATTCTTTGGATGAATTATTTATTTATGATAAAGTCATTATTAAAAATGATCATTTAATGATAAATAATGAACTAGTAAAAGTTAGCTGTTTAAATACTTTACCATTTGAATTAAATGATAAATGAATAAAAATATTGTTTTCTATTCAAGGAACTTGTGTATGAAATAATTTCCCTCTATCTGATGATTTTGCTAATAAAAAATTAGATAAATCAATTCTCGCTTCTATTGACACTACTAATGCAGTAGGAAGTCCTGTTTCTAATATGGTCGGGTCTATTGACGAACAAGCTACAACTGAAATGGCTTTGCAAGTAAATAGAGACGATTACAAACTTTTTGATAGTAATTTCTTTTTTGTGATTAAAGATCAAGATATAGCCAATTTAAATAATAAATATCGAATTGCTAAAAATATAGCAAGCAAAAAGAATATTACACTTAATGATCTGAGATATCGTCAATTATTAGCTTGATCTGAAGTATGTAATTATCCATTTGAAAGATTAGACCAAGAATATTATCAAATTACTTCGATTAACTTAGCTTTAGGTTGACCTTTTGAAAGTGAAACCCATAATGATAACAATAATTTATTATTAGGTTTTACAGAGAACACTAGAACACCTATTAGTTTTAGATTATTTGATATGTATCATTCAAATCGAACTAATTTTAATATGTTTGTTAACGGAACTAGTGGTATGGGCAAAACTACTTTTACTAAAAAATTATTAACTTCTATTTTAGCTGCTAATAATAAAGTTGTAGTTATTGACCCACAAGGTGAATATACTGATATAGCTACAAAATTAAATGGACAAATTATCGATTTAGGAGCAGGTAAAAATACTATTATTAATCCTTTACAAGTTAGAAATACTTTAAAAGATTCAATTAAAAATGATGTAGTTTCTTTAATTAATAATCATTTATCTTGATTAGAAAGTTTTTTTAAAACACTTTTAAATTTAGAATCTCATCGTTGAATTTTGCTTCAAAATGTAATTAAAGATTTCTATAAAGAAAATAAAATATATGAACTTAATGATATTGAGCATTTAAAGGCTTCTAAATGGCCTACAATGAGTGAGTTGATAAAATATATGTCTAAATACAAAACTAATCATTTAAATAACCCTATGGCTAAAAAGGCTATTTTAGATGAATTAGTAGAGAACTTAACTTTTTCATTTGAAAATGATGGAAGATATCAAGATTTATTTAATGGACATTCTAATATTAAGCTTGATAATGATTTTGTAGTGTTTAATACACAAAATCTTATTAATGGTGCTGATAATACAGGTGCAAAATTAGGAACAATGTGTTTATTAAATTTTGTTAGCGAAATTGTTTTTAATAATTGAATGAATAATGAAATATTAAAACGAGAATATATTGCTAAAAATAATATTCACTTAATGAATGCTAAACAAATTGAAGATACTATTAAATTTTGTGCTGTTATAGTAGATGAAGCACATTTATACGTTGATCCTGATAATCCTTCGATTTTAAAATATATGGTTCAAATGACTAAAACAGTTCGGAAATTTAATGCAGGTATGATTTTTACTACTCAAAATCCAGGTGATTTTACCATTACTAGTTCTACAGTCGAAGATGCTTCTAGAATTATTCAAAACTCTCAATATTCAGTATTTTTTGGGCTTAAAGATACTGATATAGAAAAAGTTCAAACTTTATTTAAAAATTCTAATCAATTATTAAATAGTGAAATTAGATATTTGACTAATCATAAAAAGGAAGATGTTTGTTTAATATTAGTTCAAATAAACGTATTAGAGTAAATATTTATTATAACCAAATTGAACAAGAGATGTTTTTTACTTATGCATCAGACTAGCACGCGTAGGCACGTGTGCATATATTAATAGGCACACGTTCGAACATGCGCATGAAAGGAAATTATGAAAAAGAAAAATAAAATTAGTGATAAAACTATCGAAACATTATTACCATCAAAAGAAAGATTGCAAGAACTCGAAAAAGAAAAGGAAGTTAATGATTTCATTGATGGTATTAATTTAAGTGGAGATAACCAAATAGATAATATTATGAATTCTTTAAACACAGAAGAAGCTAAAGAAAAAGAAATGACTAAAAAAGAAAAATTGAGAGATAAAACACAAAGTGCTTATGATGCTCAATTTTCCGGTCGTTTTACTGAAGCTGAAGATGTAGGAATGTTTTACCGCTGAAAAAAAGAAATTGAAAAGAATGGCAAAACAGTTTATAAAGAAATAAATAATATTATTCGGAGCTATTTATTAGCAAATGAGAAAAAAGAAATAATGCGTGAATGGAAACATGATTTATTTCAAGCTTTAAGAAAAGTAAGTTGGTCAGCTTTAAGTCCATATCAATTACAAATAAATCGAAGATTTAGAAGTATGGATATTGAAAGAAAATATATTATTCATCCTTTTTTAAAATGAGCAGGTGGTAAAAGTCAAATTATTAATAAATTAAAACACTATCTGCCTAATCCTACAACTATTAAAGAATATTATGAACCTTTTTTCGGTGGCGGAGCTCTATTATTTAATTGAACACCTAAAAAAGCTCATATCAATGATATTAATGAAGAATTAATTATAACTTTGAATTGTTTTCAAAATGATAAAAGTTTTACAAAATTAATTGAATTATTACAAACACATGAATTAAATCACTCCAAAAAATATTATTATGAAATAAGAAACATGGATAGAGATCCTAACTATAATAAATTACCTGATTATGTAAGAGCAGCAAGAATGATTTATTTAAATAAAACTTGTTTTAATGGTTTATATCGTGTTAATAGTCAAGGATATTTTAATGTTCCTTTAGGCAAAAAACAAAAAATTAAGATATTTGATACAACGAATTTGTGTAATATACAAAATTATTTTGCAAATAATAAAGTCAAAATTACAATGATGGATTTTGAAAAAGCTACAAAAGGTGCTAAAAAAGATGACTTCATTTACTTCGATCCTCCTTACGATGTTCTTCCTGATAAAAAAGGATTTGTTGATTATTCAAAAGACGGTTTCGGAAAAGAGGAACAAATAAGATTAGCTGAAGTATTTAAAAAACTAGACAAAAAAGGTGTAAAACTAATGCTATCTAATCTCAATACTCCATTTATAAATGAGCTTTATAAAGATTTCAATATTCATGTAATTGAAGTAAGAAGACTCATCAGTTCAAAAGGTGATGGAAGAGGATGCGTAGAAGAAGTTATTATTACTAATTATTAAGACATTTTCGAAAAGGAAGATGTTTATTTAATATTAGTTCAAATAAACGTATTAGAGTAAATATTCATTATAACCAAATTGAACAAGAGATGTTTTTTACTTATGCATCAGACTAGCACGCGTAGGCACGTGTGCATATATTAATAGGCGCACGTTCGAACGTGCGCATGAAAGGAAATTATGAAAAAGAAAAATAAAATTAGTGATAAAACTATCGAAACATTATTACCATCAAAAGAAAGATTGCAAGAACTCGAAAAAGAAAAGGAAGTTAATGATTTCATTGATGGTATTAATTTAAGTGGAGATAACCAAATAGATAATATTATGAATTCTTTAAACACAGAAGAAGCTAAAGAAAAAGAAATGACTAAAAAAGAAAAATTGAGAGATAAAACACAAAGTGCTTATGATGCTCAATTTTCCGGTCGTTTTACTGAAGCTGAAGATGTAGGAATGTTTTACCGCTGAAAAAAAGAAATTGAAAAGAATGGCAAAACAGTTTATAAAGAAATAAATAATATTATTCGGAGCTATTTATTAGCAAATGAGAAAAAAGAAATAATGCGTGAATGGAAACATGATTTATTTCAAGCTTTAAGAAAAGTAAGTTGGTCAGCTTTAAGTCCATATCAATTACAAATAAATCGAAGATTTAGAAGTATGGATATTGGGTCAGCTTTAAGTCCATATCAATTACAAATAAATCGAAGATTTAGAAGTATGGATATTGAATTGTCGATTATTAACTTAAAGCTTAATATGATTATTAACGCTTTATTTAAGAGCAATGATGAATTAGAAAAAGAAATAGATAATCCTAGTTCTGAAATACTTACTGAATCTAAATTCTTTGAAAAAACAATTAGAGGTGCGGTAAATAAACTATCTCAAGATTGAACTAAAAAAATAGCTAAGAAAATTCAAAATGGCGAACGTGCTTGAAATGATTTTTTAGCTAGTTTAAGTGAAAATGAATTTGATGATATTTTGGAAGAAATAGGAGCTACTAATTCTACTGCTCAAGAACAAATTGAAGAAAAATAAGTTTAGCACGCGTAGACACGTGTGCATATATTAATAGGCACACGCTCGAGCGTGTGCAAGACAAAAAAGGATTTATTATGACTTATGATTTTGAATATTCTTTATTTTGTGATTATTGTGGTGAAGAAGAATGCAAAACTAAAATAACTTGTTATTATAAAAATAAGGAGGATCAATTTTTTTATGTAAGAAATTGTGATCCTATTTCATTTAGAAATAAAAAAATACCATTAAAAATTAGAAAGGTTTTAAACAATGATATATAAATGTTGCTTTTGCAAAAAACAAATTAATAATGAGCAATATTTTTTAGATACAAAAGAAGGTATTTTAAAATTTTGCTCTGCTGAATGTGAAACACATTATATAAAACTAAATTACTAAGGAAAAAAACTATGAATAAAGTTATATTAAGTGGTCGAGTAGTTAATGACGATTTTAAATTATTTGAATCAGAAAAAGGAGCGTCTTTAACTTTTAAAGTTGCTTTAATTGAAAAAAGTAAAAATACTAATTTCGTTGAAATTGTATGTTTTAACAAAATAGCTATGAATATTTCTAAGTATATTAAAAAAGGAGATTTATTAGAAATAGAAGGTAAGTTAAATAATTCTAAATATATTGACAAAAATGATGAAACAATTTACAAAACAGAGATAGTAGCAAAAAATATTACTTTCTCTGTAAAAGCTAAAAAGAATAAAAATTTAATTAATAATGAAATAGAAAATGAAGAAAATAATGACTTTAACGAATTTGGCTTTAAAACAATTCAAGATGAATAAAAATAAAAAATTATTAATAGTTGGAAGTTTAAGTTTAGTTTCAGCTTCTTTATTTTCTATAAGTAGTAGTGTTTCATATTCAAAAGAGAAAGTACTACAAATAAAAACTTCAATAATTTAAACAATTACAAATTTTTATATAAATTTACTGAACAAAATTTAAAAATGGATTATAAAATAAGAACTTTAACAAAAACAGAAAATAAAACATTAAATTATTATGATGCAAAGATTAAAAAAAATGATTCTTGAGGCATAAATAGACATATAGCTGTTGGCAGAACAAAAGGATACTCAAATGGTTATTATACATCTAGCAATGAAATATTAAAACATCGCCCTTTTGTTGGTTTTTCAAATGCTGATAATCATTTAAATATGAATTTATCATACAAAACAGGAACATCAATGATTGATTATGAAAGTATGATAAATAAAGTTGATAAATGAGGTTGACTATATAAAAATGGTACATATTCAATTAAAGAAGACTATATGTCAGATACAAGTTTAGAAGATAATATTTTTAATTTAAATAAAAATTTATTTGATAACGGTTATTATTCCTTTTTAGAAAAAAACATAGAATCAATTTTATTAATTCTAATTTTGATTCTGTGTTTAATGAAGCTATAAAACTTGATAACGGTAAGGGTTTTGAGTTTAAATATGCATTCAAAGATGGGCATTTTAATTGATATAATTATTATGTAGCTTATATGAAAAATTTTAATATCAGTTATGAAAAAGAAGCTTATTTAAAATATATAGATAATCGTTTTTATAATACAAATATTAAAACAAACCGAATTATAGATTTATTTAAAGAATTAAAAACTTTCTGTAATGAATCAAATATTAATAATGATATTGAGAATATATGCAATGGTAAAAAATGGATTGAAATTGAAAGTGATTCAATGGGCAACATTAATACAAAAATTGATACCTTAGTTTTTAAAAATGGAATTTCTAATATTGAAAAATTGAATATTTTATTCAACAAAATATTTACAAAAAAAATAAATAATTTCAATTTTGAATATAAATATGTGCCATTAATAAAACCTGATAATAAAATTGATATTTCAATTCAATTATTAAAAGTAATTGATGTTGCAAATTCAAATATGGATATGATTATTAATTTAAAAGATTTCGATGAAGATAAAGAACATAATAACTTAAAAAGAAGTTTAAAAGAAAACTTTTAATTCTATTACAAATGATAAAGAAATTCTTTGACAACAAGCCTTTAGTTTTCTTTTTCAAATAACAAAAGAAAAACAAATAGTATTGAGAGAAAAAGAAACAGTCAAATTTGTAGAGAGTGATATATACAAAAAATATTCATCAGATTCACTGAAAGCTAAATTGCAAATTACAAAATCAAAAGTTCCAAACAACTACAAATTATCAGATTTAAATTCAAACACTAATTATTATGATGATAAGAAGGAAAGTGTTTTTTTAAGGAAGATGAACCAATTAAATTACCTGATAATGAAGATGATCCAGATAAAGATAAAGAATGATATGGCGGAAAATGATTAATTCATGGACCAATTGATATAAATTACCGGAGCTCAAAAAGTGAAAATGAGATTATAACTGTTAATGGTCAAAAAATAGATGTATTGAATTTAGAATTCAACAAAAAATTAATTGATAATAGAAAAAATATCAAAGATGATTCAAGAATAGGATTACAAGAAGGATTAGATAAAGATAAATTTAATAGTACTAATTCAGTAGCTAAAAATGAATATGTTATTGAAATTAAACAATTTGCGGTTGGAACTAACAATACAGGAGAGCCAATTAAAAGATATAAAGTTATTTATAAAATAGTTGAAAAACCAACAAATCAAATATTTAAATATTATGGATGAGATCCAGATAAAAATCCACATCAAAAAGAATTAATTACTAAATATATTTTAGATTCAAAAGGTGAAATAAAAAATGATAAAGATGGTAATCCTATAAAAAATCCTAAATATAATCCATTATTAGATCCAACAACAGGAACCAAAAAACAAATAATTTGAATTAATAATTCTTCATTATCTAAAAAAATTAAAGAAAAATTATCTTTTGTTTATCCTTGTTTGCCTAACGGAAATAAAATTTTAGATTATGGAATAATTGCAGAAGCTTCTGTTTTAGGAATGGGTGCTTTAAGAAATATATCAATTGATAAAGACATACAACAAGCTTCTGGAGCAAAATATTGAAAGTGTAAAATTGGAGATTTTAGAATTAATAATGATCAAACTAAAACTTTAGAATGAACAAAAGAAAATGATATTCAATTAACAGAAATACCCTTAACTAATGGAACTTCAGAATTTAGTTATATGTCTGAGGAGGGACTATGAATTGTATTCACTGATATCGATTCTAGTATATCTAACGTACAATTAGTTTTAATTGATAAGAATAATAAACCAGAAAACTTTTTTACAGATGAAATAAGACATGCAAAAGATAATCACGGAATAGAATTAATTAATAAATTTAATAAATTTTGAAATTCTACAAATGCAATAAGTGAAGCTTTTTACAATTATTTATATTGAGAGGATAATATATCTAAAGAAGAAGCTCAAAAATTAAGCTATGAGTCTTTACTAGAAAAATATCAAAGATTTGTTACATGAAGTCAAAGATATGATCTGCCTGATATAATTCCTGCTGAAATACAAAATATTGATTTATTTAGTGATTCATTTATGAAATGAAATAAATTAAATAATTTAAATGGAAATACAAATACAGAGCGTATAGAAAAAACAATTATTGATTATATTGAATTTAATTTAAAACAATCTGCAAAACTTAGTGAATATTTTCCATATCAAAATGAGTGATGAAAAGTTAGTTCGAATAATTGATTTATAGAAGAATGAGCTGATCAAAATTCAAAAGCTAATTGATTAAAACAAGCGGCTGAGGTTTATATTTTTAATACTAAAGAACAAAAAGAATACAAAGGAATTAATTTTACTCTTAGAGGAAATGGCAAAATAGCAAACCAAAAAAGAAACTTTAATATTAGAAATGAAGCTTGACATAAATATGATAAAGAAATTGATTTATCAAAATTAGATATAAAAGATAGCTTTGAATTTAAATTAGATAAAAAAGAATTTGAACTGCCAAATAAAACAATAGATGAAGTTGATGCTGATTATAGAAAAGCAATTGAACAAAAAATTAAAGAACTAATTATTGAAGAATTAAATAACTATTATGTTAAACACAATATTGAAATGTGATTAGATAAAGATGTTGAATTACGTAATATTGAAGGAATTGTATCACAACTCATTAGAGGCAAAGCTTTAAATAAAGCAGTTGAAGCTGAGATAAAAGGTATTAATGCAAATTTATTAAATGTTAAAAAAATAAGTTTTAAAAATTTAGGTGATGGTGGAAAGTTTAATTTAAAAAATTTAAGCCATGTGTTTCTTGAAGATAAACTAATACTTAAAGAAACACAACCCAACCAAATAATTCAAAAGGTACAAAATTTTATAGAAGAAAAAGCTAAACAGCTTAATTTAAAATATGAACAGGATTATCAAATATATTGTATTGATATTGTAGCTTATTGGTATGAACTTGTGCAAGCTTATGATGATCCTAGAATTAATAAAAACCCAGAATTTAAAAAGCAGCTTTTAAAAAGCCTAAAATTCATTAATGACTATAAAACAATAGTTATCGATAATAATATAATTAATATTGAATTTGAACCAACAGACAAAATTTTAAAAAATAAACTTATTAAGTATTATGAAAAGATTAAAAATGAAATTAAAGATGATATTTTTAATAGAAATTTAAATCTTAATTTATTTGAAAAATGAGTTGTAATAATGCCAACAAAAAACACTGAAGGATTTGCGCAGCTTAAAGTATTTAATAAAGTTGAAAAAGATTATGATCCATCTATTGATGATCCATGAGTTAAACCAATAGAAAAGAAAAACAATCCAGATGATAAACAAAATAGGTTAAAATCTATTAGCAAAAAATGATGATTTCCTTTAGTTATGGTTATTAGTATTATTGGTTTATTAATAGGAGCAATATTCTTAACTAAAACTTTATTAAGAAAATATGGATGAAGTTTTGGTAAAAGAGCTAGACATAATAAAAATAAAAAATGTGAAAAAGCTATAGTTAAACGCAAACAATTTTTAAAAAAAGAGCATAACAAAAATCAAAAAGAACTAGAAAAAAAGAAAAATATACTTAAAAATTAAGAAAAATAAAAAAATATTTTTTTCTATGGTATTATAATTTTAATTAGCTTATGATGATTTGTATAAGTAATCGAACGGTAGATATGCTTATACATTATGAGAATCTACTTATACGACTTAAGCTGTAGTTCGTCTTAAAAAGAGGTTTAATGCCTCTTTTTTTGTATAATTTTAATTATGTCTTTAGATTTATGAAAACCCCTAAAAATAAATAATCCAATATTAGAAGATATTTTTAATTTACCTATAGATGGAAAAGTATTATCTAATGGAAAAATACAAGTACATCCTTTAATTATTTTTGAAAGCAAAAAAGATAAAACTTATTATTGTATTCGTTTGCAAACTGCTACTCCTTCTACCATAAGAAATAATATTTGGGTAAATAATAAAACTTATCAAAAAGATCATTATTGAACAAACCATCAAGGAATTGCTATTACAAAAGATATTTTTATTGTTGATAAGGAATTATTGGAAAATAATATTGATGAAACTATATATCAAAATACATTATCGTTAAATAATCAAGATAAAAGTTTGATATTAAATGATTTGGAAAAACGTATTAATTCAATACCTCCTAATTTAAATATTTTAAAAATATCTAATAATTTAGAAAATAACTTAGTTTTATATACAAATAATAAACAAATAACTAATCAATTTTATTCTACTATTAGCCCTAACAATAAATTAATTGATCAAGAAGTAAAAGATTATTATTCTAAACATTTTGATAAAAATGAATTTCTTAACAATGTAAATACATCTAATATAGAACATACACAAGAAGCTTTAAAAGATATTAAATTATGTATCGATAAAGAACAAAATATAGCTAATGAATATTTCTTTCAATATGAATTAGATAAAGAATCTGGTAATTATTTTATTGTTAATCAAGAAGAGAATACTAATTCTAATGATGATATCGAAGATGAAGAAGAAACGAAAGGACGTTCACGTTAAAACTATAAAGCTAGTTTATTCTAGCTTTTTGTTTTAATTTTATTTATTATGACTACAGATTTATTTGTTAATGGTGTAAGTGAGAAAGATATTTTATCTACTGGACAAATGATAATAGAAAAATTAAATGATGAAGAAGAAATATTTCGAACCAAAACTAGATTGGAAAATGAAGAATATAAAGATTGAATTGTTTCGGATTGAAGAATTAAAACTATTATTATCGATGGCGAAATATATACTATCAATTTAACTCAATATTTAGATAAAAAAACAGGTAAAAAATTTACATATTATCATAATGAAATATTGAAATTAATGGGTAAGAAAAGATACTGATTAGGCAGTGTTTTAGTAGCTATAAAAACTCAAAATTTAAGACGTAGAAATAAGGAACAAAATGAAGCTTTAAAAAGCAAAATTCCTTATGATATTTATCACTATTATTTAAAAATAAAATACATAACTTTTATGGTTCAATACGATAAATTTTTAACTCAAAAATATCAAACAATTCAGATAGAAAATGATGATGCTTTTATACATTTAAATAATGGTAAATATCGAGTAAGAATGGTAGGAATTCATAATGGATATCAGGATAAAAATAATCATAAATTATTAAATAAAACAATTATTTTTCAGTTTGATAAGAATGCTTTAACTTATCAAAATATGGACTTTTTAACTAACAAAACTAAAGAAATAATAGATAAATTTTATACCTATAAAAATATAAATTTATCAGGTGATGGTGCTAGATGTATTACAAAATTTAGTCAAAATATTAAAGCTATTAGATACTATGATAAGTTTCATTTTCATAAAATTTTGTTCAATTGTTTTGGTTATAGTAAGAATAAAAATAGACAAAATAAAAATATTTTTGGAGGAGAATTTGGTAATCAATTTCCTTTATTTTTATGATTTTTACAAAATAAAAAATATGATGAATTTGAAAATTTATTGAGAAAAAACATTGATTTTTTAAAGAAAAATAAAATATCAAAATTAAAAATTCGAGAAATAAAAAGCTTATTAAGACTGTGAAAAAATAATAAAAACTATCTTATAAATACCTATGAAAATGCTAATTATTTTGGTGGAAATGCTGAAACTTTTATTGGACATTACTTAAAAAAATATACAAAAAATGCATTTTCAAGACAAAATATTAATCTTTTAAAACTAAAAATTCTATTAAATATTCCTAAAAATATAAACGTGATCTTCTTATAAAATCACGTTTTTTTATTGCCTTTTTATTTTGAGTTTGCACTTTTTGTAAAAAATTATATATAATTACATAGTAATTATATATAAAAGTTGTTAGTGCTAACAATTAGCAAGCACTTTTTTTAAAAAATCAAAAAGTGCAAACTGGAGCGCATGCGAAAATAATATATTATTACTTTGTAATAATATATTAAAAGGGAAAAACCGCACTACGGTAAGTAGTTTTAGTGGTTCTTCCCTTGCCCTATTCAAGGGTGCGCGCCCGCATACGCGCGTATATAGGGCCACTTTTTGTGCTTGCACTAGTGCAAACTCAAAAAACAATTTATATTATTTAATAAAAATTTTGGTAGAATTATATTGATAAGAAAAATCACTTTATGATTTTGCTAACCCTACATTTTCCTACACATCCAAAATTATATATTAATTAATTTCGCATGAATAGTATTATTTTTTATTTCAAAATCTTAACTTTTCCTTTATAATAAAAAATGCTTGTGGCGGATGTGGTGAAGCGGTCTAACACAGCGGGTTGTGGTCCCGTCATCCGAGGGTTCGAATCCCTTCATCCGCCCCATTTTTTTATTTACTTTTTTTGCTTAAGTGTTTTCTTTTAGTTCAATTATTATTTAATATAATCTTTTTATTATGAAAAACACAAATATTATGCAAGATCCAACTATAAAAGAAGAAAAGAAAAAACGTAGAATTAAATTAGGAATTGGTATTGGTGTGCCAATTGCAGCAGTAACAATTGCAACGCTAGTTACAGTGGGTAGTTACTACTCATCTAAAAAATATTATGTAACAAACGCTAATACAACTAATTTAAATAACGCTTTTCTAGCTACTGTTCCTTACAACTGAAACCAAGACTTTCTAAACAATGAAAACGCATCACCAAATATGCAACCAGTTTCAAATTTAATGAACTTAACAAAAAGTAATGAAAACGCGGGGCTTAACATTTTCATTTTTAAATTATTGGAAGATTACAAATCAAATACTCAAGATACTTTTATAAAAGATTTAGTGGAATTATCTTTAATTGCTGATACGCCTGTTAAAGTTTATATCGAAGAAGAAAAAAATGATTCAACATCTTTAGATAAAAGCGTAATTGATAAATATAATTCATTAATTAAAAATAAGAAAATGAGTACTGAAACAATTCAAGCTGAAAGTGAGAAACTTTCTTCAGTATCTTACATTAAAGAAAAGTATTTTATTGGTATTAGAAAAATAGTTGACGAAATTAGAAAATTAATTGAAGCTAATGCTGATCGTAAAATCAATATTTGAGTTCCATCATTTATGCTTTCAAGCGATACAGCTTTGCTTGAACTTTATGGCTATGGTAATGTAAAATTACTTGGTGTTGGAACAAATAACTCTGTTTTACAGTCAAATAAAGAAAAATTTGAACCGATTATTAAGGATATTAATTTTAAATCTGCATTAGATATTGATGATTTAATTACCTACTTAAATAAAAACAAAAATTATTCATATATTAGTTTATCAACACTTTATCCAAATATGTTTTTCTTCTTTAATGACTTAAAAGGAGTTAAAGAATATCGTGAGTCATATAAGAATTTAAGCAGATTTTTTGCTTATAATTCTTCAGAACAAACATACAGTTTTCTTAGTGAACTTGCTCTAAAAAAATACTTCGTTGAAAACAAAAACGATCCTAAAAATCCAACAGAAGAATCAATTACAAATAGTTCATTATGAACCGATGTAAAAAGTGCTTTAAACATCAAATAATAATTAAAAAACTAACACCTCATAAGCGTTAGTTTTTCCTGAGTTTCCAAGTTGGAGCTCTTTTTTATTACTTTTTTCAGTGTTATTTATATATAAATAAAAAAAGTTATTTTTTTACATAATTACATTGTAATTTGTGGTATAATAAAGATATGAAAAAAGACAAATGACTATTAATTTCAAGAAAAAATAAGAACTCTACTTACTTATCTTTAGCACTTTCAGGAGGATTTGGCAAAGGTTATAAGAAATCTATCGGTATCGGTACAGTTGAAAAATGAGAAAAATATTGTTCTGATCCAGTAGAAAAAATTAAAAAACTATCTCAAAACTACAATACTGATTGAGATAGAAATATGATAATTAGACAATTAGAGTTAGATATAAGCAAGGTTAAAATTGAAACAAAACAGTTCAATTATGGATATGATTTGTTATACAGTTTCTTAGAAAAATTAAATCCTTTTAAAGATGCTAAAGTATCAAAATCCAAGTATTTAAATGATTTATTAAAATATATGATTTCAAATAGAATTGTAAATCCGGGTAGCATGCTTTCATCCTTTAAAAATAAAGACAAATTCAATATAAATTTAGAAGTTGAAAAGACGACATTTTATAATACTTTAGACTATTTAGCTGAAAATAAAAATAACATTTTAAAGAGTGTTAACGATACATTGATCAAAGATAAAAATAGAAAAATAGATATTATTTGATACGACTCTTCAACGGTATATTTTGAAAGTTTTGTAAGAGAAGGATTGAGATATCCAGGTTATTCTAAAGATGGAAAATTCAAAGAAGATCAAATTGTTTTAGGTTTAGCAACAGATGAAAACGGCATTCCAATTCACTATAAATTATTCAAAGGGAACACTGCTGATGCATCAACATTTATTAATTTTATTTTGAATATAAAATCACAATATGAATTAAACAAAGTAACACTCATTGCTGATAGAGGAATGAGTACAAATAGAAACATAAGATTCTTAGAAGATAACGATATTGATTACATTTTATCTTATAGATTAAAAGCGGCTTCAAATGACCGAAAGACCTTTGCAATAGATGAATCCGGCTATTTTGGAGACAATAATTTTAAATATAAAGAAACTACTTTTTATTCGTTTTGAAAGAATAGAAGAGCAAACGGACACAAGAGAAGATTGGTAGTAACATATAGTAAAAAAAGAGCATTAAAAGATAAAAATGATAGACAAATTTTAATCGATAATTTTATTAAAAGACAAGATAAAGACGGACTAGTTCATGATCAAGTAATGTTCGGTCAAAAGAAGTTTAAATTCTTCGAAAAAGTTGGTGGTAAAGGTTATTACAAACTTAACTATGACAAAATTATCGAAGATGAAAAGTTTGACGGATATTATGCTTATGAAACCTCTAGATTTGATTTATCACCTGAAGAAATTGTGAATTTATATTCAAAACAATGACAAATAGAATCAAACTTTAGAGCTTTAAAAAGTGCTTTAGCTGTAAGACCTATTTATGTATGAAGTGAAAAGCATATTGAAGGTCATTTCGTACTTTGCTTCTTATCTCTTGTTTTATTAAATTTTGTTATTTATTATTTAAACAAAGGTTTGAAAGAACTCGGTGTTGTAGATGAAAAAATCACAATCAAAAAATTACAAGATGTAATAAAAGAAACAATCAAAACATGCAAGATTATTGACGGAAAAATTGAAAGTGAAGAATATATTATTAACGACAACAATAATCAAGCAATTCAAGATTATCAAACATATTTAAGAATTTTAAATGAATTAAAATTTTAAATTATTAAAAACAGCTCATCAAACAGATGAGTTGTTAAAAATTACATTGTAAAAGTTGGAAACTCGGGGATGTAAAAAGTGCTTTAAACATCAAATAATAATTAAAAAACTAACACCTCATAAGCGTTAGTTTTTTGTTTGCAAATAAATTAAAATTCATCAATTTGATCAATTCTAGCTTGGTGTCTGCCACCTTCATATTCAGTGTGAATGTATTCAACAATTATAGCTTTAGCTTCAGCTAATGGTACATATCTTCCACCTAAAACTAAAACATTAGCATTATTGTGAAGTTTAGCTAATCTAGCATCTTCAACATCTGTAACTCTAGCTGCTCTAATGCCTTTGTGTCTATTTAAAGCATAAGAAATACCTAAACCTGTACCACATAAACCTACACCAAAAGCAACATCATGGCTATTTACATAATTAGCTAATTTATGTCCTTGTTCAGCATATGAAATTGATTTCGAAGCATCCGCTGGTCCTAAATCAACAATTTCATAACCTAAACTTTTAATATAATCTCTAATTTCATTTTTTAATTCACAACCGCCGTGGTCGCTAGCAAGTACTACTGTTTTTGACATAGTATATATCTCCTTACTAATTATTAATACTTAATAAATATTATGCTATTTTTGGTAAAAACAAGGCATTTTTCCCATTTTTTTCTTTTTTTGTTAAGTTTTTCTTATTTAACTAAATTGGAGTGTATGAAAATTTACAAGCAAGAAGATCAAAAAGACTGTGGGCTTTATGTGCTCCAAAGTTTGATTTATAAATATCATAATCGCATGATAGATATAAATTATTTAAAAATTAACTCAACTTATAGTAATGAAGGGATTAGTTTATTAAATTTAAAAAACTTAGCATCAATGCATGGTGTTAAGTTAGAACCATATTATTGTGATTTAGAATCATTAAAAAGCATACCTAAAGACCAATTCCCATTGGTGCTTTTGACACAAAACAATAGCTTGAACCATTATGTTATTTTGACAAATATTAAAAATGATAAATTTGTTATTTTAGATTCTGCTTATGGTAAAAAACGAATTTATACTGAAGAAGAACTCAAGCAAACTTACCAAGGAATTGTGCTTTCAACAGCAAGTACTAATATGAAAATCAGCGATAAGAACTTTCATATTGAAAATAAATTAAAAGATTTAATAACTAGTAAAGAATATATTTATCCTTTATTGTTATCGGCAATCATTAATTTGATTTTGACGTTTTCTTCAACATTTTTTATTAAGATAATCTTTGATTTAGTTCTACCAAATTTCTTGAAGCAAACGCTGATCGTTATCTTTGTTTTGTTCTTGTGATTATCTATCTTAAAATTCCTAAACGACTATTTTAAACGGTATATCGTCCAAAAGATAAGTAATAAAATCTTTTTAAAAGTCACTGAACAATACTTTAACAAACTCAAAAATACTTCAATAAACAATCTAAATAAACTAAACAATGCTGACTATTTTAAAAGAGCTTCATATATTGCATTTATTAGTGAATATAAAGCTAATTTCTTTTATACATTCATAAGTGAAATCTTGAGTTTCATTGGCGCTACTTTATTATTAATTTGATTGAATTACATTTTGTTTGTTACTATTTTTGCTATTAGTTTAATTCTAATTATCATCAACGTAATTCATCAAAATCAAATAGATAAAAAGTATTCAAACTTGATGTTAGCAAATTATGAGAAAGTACAAATTGATCTTGATTTAGTAAATTCAAAACATGATTTATCAAATCCAGAATATGCTGATTTTATGCTTTGAAAATTGCATAACAAAACAATTAATTTAAAAACACAAGACCAAATTATTTTTAATTCAAAAAATAATAACATGACTTTAAATGGAGTTTTAATCAATAATATTTCTAATATAGTTATCTTTATCTCAACCTTTTTAATTATTAAACAAAAACTTTCAACTGGTGATATGATGATGTTTTTAACTGGAATTACTTTCTTTATAAATCCATTATTATCAATGTCAAGTATTTTAACTTCATACACCTTAATGAAGAAGTTTTCAGACCAATTAAATTTTGTGTTCTTATTAAAGAATAGAGAAAACTTTTCGCAAGGCACTAAAATTGAAAAAATCAATAAAATTAAACTTACAAATTTAACATTTGGGTATGAAGATTCTAAAAATATCTTAAATATTAAAGAATTATTAATTGACCAAAATGTCCAATTAACTGGTTCAAATGGTTGTGGTAAAAGTTCGTTAGTTAAACTATTAAAAGGAGATTTTGATAACTTTAATGGTCATTATTTAATTAATAACACTAACTTTAATCAAATCAATTTTGAAGACTTTAAAAACTCCATCTTCTATGCTGGTAACAAAACATACTTACCAAATCTTAAGATAATTGATTATATAACTAACGGTGATAATGAAAACCTTCAAATGCTTAACTATAATCTGGATAAATATGATCTATTTAATTATTTAAGCAAAATCAATCTAAATTTAAATTCAGAAGCTAATAATGATGGTTCAAACTTATCAAGTGGGCAAAAGCAAATTATTATTTTGCTCAAGCTATTTTGTAAAAAATATAATCTTGTAATTTTAGATGAAGCATTTGAAAATATTGATGAAAGATATAGCGCTAAATTAAAAGAGGCAATTAAAGATTTTCATAAAGATTCACTCTTTATTGAAATTAGTCATAATAGCAATTTTATATTTAATAATAAGGAGGTAAGACTCGATGAAATTAACCAAAGTTTCTAATTGAATCTGAGCTTATTTTATATTAATTTTAATGGTCTCTATTGGAATTATATTTTTCATATTAACCTATAAAATAGAGAAATTAACAAATGTTGTGATTAATATAGATGAGAACAGAAAACTATATATTGTAGGTCAGCATAATGTTTTATACAACCTTGAAGTTGGACAAAATTTAACACTTGATTTAGAAAATAAACATTACATTATTACCATTGAAAACTTCAAATATAAGAACGATGGAATAATAATTAATTTCACAACAAATGAGTATCAACTTATTGAAAAATTAAAGCCTAACATGACATTAAATTCTAAGTTAATTTATGGAACGACTACGTTATTCAACAAATTGTTCTTAACCTAGTATTAATATACAATTTAATACTTAATATTAGTTTATAATTTAAAGTATGGTCAAAATAAACATAGATATTGAAAATGGAACATCATTTAAATTTGAAAAAGAATTTACTCAAATTCTTGAAAATTTTCAAAAATATTTTCATTTAGAAAATAAATTAGTTTCAGTCGATGTGGCTATCGTTAATAACAAAAAAATTCAAAAATTAAATAACGAATATAGACACAAAGACTATGCAACTGATATCCTTTCATTTGATTTTGGAGATAAATCATTATATGAAACATTGCCTATTCTTCCATTAGGAGAATTGGTTATTAGTCATGAAAAAGTAGAAGAGCAAGCCAAAGAATTTAACCACTCAGTTAAAAGAGAATATTGCTACTTATTTACACATGGATTAGTTCATTTAATGGGTTATGACCATGAAGAAGAAAATGAAAGAATTCAAATGAATAAAATTGTTGATGACATTTTTGAAGCATTAAAAATTACAAGAGAGGATAATTAAAATGGATATTGAAAAATTAAAAGGCTTACTAAAATATTCATACTGCCCTTGATCACACTTTAAAGTAGCAGCTATTGCTATTGATGAAAATGGAAAAGAACATTATGGTGTTAATGTTGAAAATGCTGCATTCCCATCAGGTTTATGTGCTGAAAGAAGCGCATTATTTGGATCTGTAGCATATGGTGCTAAAGTTGGAACTTTTAAAGAAATGCACATTATTTCATCAGGTGAAGACTTTATATCACCTTGTGCTGGTTGCAGACAAGTTATGACTGAATTCATGCCTGATGACGCCAAAGTATATCAATATAATGCTAAGGGTGATAAATTTAGAGTAAACACTATAAAAGAATTAATTCCTTACGCTATAAGAAGTGAGCAAATTAAATAATGAAAGTTTGTGTAGCAAGTATTATTGGAAGACCTAATGTTGGTAAATCATCATTATTAAACAAAATCGTTAATTATGATGTCACTATTGTTTCAAGCACTCCACAAACAACTAGAGACCAAATAACTGGAGTTTATACAGATGATGACTATCAATTAGTTTTTGTGGATACACCGGGAATTCATAAACCAGAAAACTTATTAGGCGAAGCATTAAATAAAGAGGCTTTTGATTCAACCAAGGGGGTTGATTGTTTATTATTCTTAAGTCCAATCAACGAACCTATTTTGCAAGGCGATACTATGATTTTAGAAAAAATAGCTAAAATTCCTCACAAAATTGCTGTTATTTCTAAAATTGACCTTGCTAAATCACCAGAAGAAATTACAAATAAAATTACTGAATTGAAAAAATATAATTTTGACCAAATTCTTTCTGTTTCAGTTAATAATCCAAATTCAATTGAAGATTTAAAACATGAAATTGAAAAATATGCAGTTGAATCAGAACCACTATATGATCCTGAATATGTAACTGATAAGTCAATGAGATTTATAGCAAAAGAAATCATTAGAGAAAGTGCTATTAATTGTCTTTATCAAGAATTACCTCATTCAATTGCGGTAGAAGTACAAGATTTTATTGAAGATGAGGACCAAATTGAAATAAATGGCATTATTTATGTGAAGAAAGATTCACAAAAAGGAATGCTTATTGGCAAAGATGCTTCAATGATTAAAAAAATTGGCACAAATGCTAGAAAAAAGATGCAAAATCAATTTGGAACAAAAGTTATATTGCACCTAAAAGTTAAGGTAGCTGATAAATGAGTAAATGATAAAAAGTCATTGAAAAAATTTGGCTATAATAATTTATAATTTAAGTATTAAGGAATTATAAAAGGAGATTGATATGAACAGATCAAGATTAGATCAATTATTTAGAACAAAACATGTTGATGCTATTGTGTCAGATGCACCTCAAACAAGACTTTGATATGCAGGTATCCAAACAACAGATGGTTACATTATTATCGAAAAAGATAAAGCATACTTATTTGTTGATGGTCGTTACATTCAATACTGCAAAGAAAACGCTAAAAATGTTGAAGTTTGTTTATTAGAAGGTGATTCATTACAACAATTCTTTAACGAAAAGCACTATAAAAGTATTGTTTTAGAAAAAGATTACTTAATTTACGAACAATATGACAAACTTGTAAATATGATCAAACCAAACATCGTTGGATGAATTCATAGTCAAGAATTAAGAATCCAAAAAGATGAAGAAGAAAAAGAAATTATGCAAAAATCAATAGATATTTCTTTAGCAGCATACAATGAATTAATGGAATGAGTTCAACCAGGTATGACTGAAAAAGAAGTAGCTGCATACTTAAACTACTTACTTAAAAAACATGGTGCTGATAAAGAAAGTTTTGATGAAATTGTTGCTACTGGTCCAAACGCAGCAGAACCACACCACCACCCAACTGATGCTAAGTTATTAGAAGGCGAATTACTTAAAGTTGACTTTGGTGCTTTATACAAAGGTTATAGTGCTGACATTACAAGAACAATTATTCTTGGTGGCGCACCTAGTTGCAAGAATCCAGAAGCTCTTAAAATTTTAGAAATCGTTCAAGAAGCAGCAAGACTTGGTAGAGCAGCAGTTCGTCCAGGAATTAAAGCATCTGAAATTGATAAAATCTGTAGAGATTACATCGAACAACAAGGTTATGGTCAATACTTTGTTCACTCAACCGGACATGGTTTAGGTATCGATGTTCACGAATTACCTAGAGTAAGCAAATTCAGCAACTACATTTTAGAACCTGGTATGGTAATTACTGTTGAACCTGGTATTTACATTCCTGGTTTAGGTGGAGCTAGAATTGAAGATGATGTAATTGTTACTGAAAATGGACATTATGTTTTCTCTAGAAAGAATGAATAACTACTAATAATTAACGGGTTTTTGCCCGTTTTTTTATGCTCATTTTTATCATAATTGAAAACTTTAAAATATAATTTATTTATAAATAGTGGAGGTTATTATGAATGATATAAAAATTTATGAACTTCAAAAAACTGAATACCTTAAAATGCCATATATGCCTATTTCAAAGCGTAAAGAGTTATTAACAAAACTTTATGACTTAGTTAAAAACAATGAAAAGAAAATAATGGATCCTGAGTTTCCAAGTTGGAGCTCTTTTTTATTACTTTTTTCAGTGTTATTTATATATAAATAAAAAAAGTTATTTTTTTACATAATTACATTGTAATTTGGGTATAATAAAGATATGAAAAAAGACAAATGACTATTAATTTCAAGAAAAAATAAGAACTCTACTTACTTATCTTTAGCACTTTCAGGAGGATTTGGCAAAGGTTATAAGAAATCTATCGGTATCGGTACAGTTGAAAAATGAGAAAAATATTGTTCTGATCCAGTAGAAAAAATTAAAAAACTATCTCAAAACTACAATACTGATTGAGATAGAAATATGATAATTAGACAATTAGAGTTAGATATAAGCAAGGTTAAAATTGAAACAAAACAGTTCAATTATGGATATGATTTGTTATACAGTTTCTTAGAAAAATTAAATCCTTTTAAAGATGCTAAAGTATCAAAATCCAAGTATTTAAATGATTTATTAAAATATATGATTTCAAATAGAATTGTAAATCCGGGTAGCATGCTTTCATCCTTTAAAAATAAAGACAAATTCAATATAAATTTAGAAGTTGAAAAGACGACATTTTATAATACTTTAGACTATTTAGCTGAAAATAAAAATAACATTTTAAAGAGTGTTAACGATACATTGATCAAAGATAAAAATAGAAAAATAGATATTATTTGATACGACTCTTCAACGGTATATTTTGAAAGTTTTGTAAGAGAAGGATTGAGATATCCAGGTTATTCTAAAGATGGAAAATTCAAAGAAGATCAAATTGTTTTAGGTTTAGCAACAGATGAAAACGGCATTCCAATTCACTATAAATTATTCAAAGGGAACACTGCTGATGCATCAACATTTATTAATTTTATTTTGAATATAAAATCACAATATGAATTAAACAAAGTAACACTCATTGCTGATAGAGGAATGAGTACAAATAGAAACATAAGATTCTTAGAAGATAACGATATTGATTACATTTTATCTTATAGATTAAAAGCGGCTTCAAATGACCGAAAGACCTTTGCAATAGATGAATCCGGCTATTTTGGAGACAATAATTTTAAATATAAAGAAACTACTTTTTATTCGTTTTGAAAGAATAGAAGAGCAAACGGACACAAGAGAAGATTGGTAGTAACATATAGTAAAAAAAGAGCATTAAAAGATAAAAATGATAGACAAATTTTAATCGATAATTTTATTAAAAGACAAGATAAAGACGGACTAGTTCATGATCAAGTAATGTTCGGTCAAAAGAAGTTTAAATTCTTCGAAAAAGTTGGTGGTAAAGGTTATTACAAACTTAACTATGACAAAATTATCGAAGATGAAAAGTTTGACGGATATTATGCTTATGAAACCTCTAGATTTGATTTATCACCTGAAGAAATTGTGAATTTATATTCAAAACAATGACAAATAGAATCAAACTTTAGAGCTTTAAAAAGTGCTTTAGCTGTAAGACCTATTTATGTATGAAGTGAAAAGCATATTGAAGGTCATTTCGTACTTTGCTTCTTATCTCTTGTTTTATTAAATTTTGTTATTTATTATTTAAACAAAGGTTTGAAAGAACTCGGTGTTGTAGATGAAAAAATCACAATCAAAAAATTACAAGATGTAATAAAAGAAACAATCAAAACATGCAAGATTATTGACGGAAAAATTGAAAGTGAAGAATATATTATTAACGACAACAATAATCAAGCAATTCAAGATTATCAAACATATTTAAGAATTTTAAATGAATTAAAATTTTAAATTATTAAAAACAGCTCATCAAACAGATGAGTTGTTAAAAATTACATTGTAAAAGTTGGAAACTCGGGAAATAGTGGAGGTTATTATGAATGATATAAAAATTTATGAACTTCAAAAAACTGAATACCTTAAAATGCCATATATGCCTATTTCAAAGCGTAAAGAGTTATTAACAAAACTTTATGACTTAGTTAAAAACAATGAAAAGAAAATAATGGATGCTTTATATTTAGATTTAAACAAGAGTCCTAATGAAGCATATTTTGCTGAAATTGGTTTAGTATTAAAAAGTATCAAATACAACTTGAAACACTTAGCAAAATGAGCAAAACCTAAACGTGTTAAAACACCTATTACATTGTTCTCAGGAACATCTAAAATTATCTATGAACCATTAGGTTTAACTTTAATTATTAGTCCATGAAACTATCCTTTTTATTTATCATTATCTCCATTAATCGCAGCAATTGCTGCTGGTAATAGAGCAATAATAAAGCCTAGTGAATTTTCAAGACACACAACTAATGTTTTAATTGAACTAATCAATAATACTTTTGATCCTAAATATGTTTATGTTATTGAACCATCAATTGAAAACATCACTAAGTTATTAGAACATCGTTTTGATTTAATCTTTTTCACAGGAAGTGAAAGAGTTGGAACAATTATTTCAGAAAAAGCATCTAAATATCACACTCCAGTTGTTTTAGAATTAGGTGGTAAATCTCCAACAGTTATATTTGATGATATAGATTTAAAGTTTGCTGCTAAAAAAATTCTTTTTGGTAAATTAGTTAATGCAGGTCAAACATGTGTTGCGGCTGATTATGTTTGTGTTCCTAAAAATAAAGCAAATGAGTTTATAAAATATGCAAATGAAATTGTTGAAGAATGACTTACAAAGCGACCTGAAAATAACAAAGAATATCCTAAAATTATAACTTCAGAACATCATGAAAGATTAAATCAATATTTACCAAAAGACTTACAAAACAGATGTATAAATCAAAAAATAGTTCCTTATATTTATAGAACAGATTGACAAGATCCAATTATGAAACACGAAATTTTTGGACCTATTCTTCCAGTTATTGAATATAAAAATATCAATGAAGTTTATGATTTTATTAAACATTTTGGTAAGCCTTTAGCTTCTTATGTGTTTAGCAAAAATAATGATTATATTAATGACTTTTCAAAACATATATCAGCTGGTTCATTAGTTATAAATGAAACATTAAGCCAACTATCATCGGATTATTTACCTTTTGGTGGAGTTGGCTCATCAGGTACTGGAAGATATCATGGTTTTGAAGGTTTTAAAACTTTTAGCAACGCTAAAGCCTTTTATAAAAAAGGTAAACTAGGTTTTAACTTAGCTTACCATCCATATAATGAAAAGAAACTTAATATTCTTAAGAAATTGGTGAAATAAAAAGACATCGCGTGGATGTCTATTTTTATTAATCTTAAGCCATTGGGTCTCAAGGTTCTAATTCAATAGCAGGTTTTTCTAATGCATCTAAAACTTTTTTAGAAACATATTTTGGATCAACGATTGCACCAAAACAATATTCATCAAATCATTTATCACTCATTGAGAAGTAACCTTTTTTACCGTTTTCATCACCTCATGAGTTTTCAACTTCTCATTTAATTGGGTTACCATCGTTATCTAAATCAACACCAACAAAAGTCATTGCGTGGTTTGGAGTAGACATTCTGAAGTTTACTCTATCTTTTTTGGTTAATGTGTTGTAGATGTGTAATGAATCTTCATAGTTATAGATTTCAGTATCAAAAATACCATCTTTTCTATCACTAAATAATGAAACATCACAATCAAATCAAACTGGTGTTCCTTCTTTTAATGAAACAATAATAGCTTTCTTGATTTCATCAAGAGTTGTGTTAATTGAGTTAACTGCTTTTTCTTCAATAACTGATTTATAGTATTTTGAAACATATAATCTATTTTTAGGATGTATATCTCTTGGATCATGAAGAAGGTTTACTTTATTTAAGAATTCCATACCTACATATTTTACTAAAAATTGTAGAGGTGTAACATTTTCAATTCTATGAAAGTTTTTATCTTTATCTCTATATTCAAAATCGAATGTTCTTGGAGGTAAACCTAATGCTTTAGCATTTACTTCAAATACGATTGCTAATGCATCATGTTTGATTTTTCTTAATTCTTCGATGCTTGCTTTAGCCTTAGCTGCTTGTATAATTCTATTTGCAGCATCAACTAAGTGAAAGTTTAAAACTTCATTTAAAGCACCTGTACTACTTGAGTTAAATGTTTCATCCATTACGCCTTTAGGAACTAAACCGTATTTTTTAATTAAACCTTGTGCTCATTCTCAGTATCCACCATCAGAAACCATCATTTCCATAAATGAACAGAATAATCTATCTGTGTAATCTAATTTTGGATTACTGATCATTAATTCTAAAAAGGTGTTAGCTTTTTCTAATTTATCTCAGAAGAATAAATAGTTTTCTGAAAATTCAAATGATTCAACATTTAACGATTTTAATACATTGGTCTTTAACATGTTTGTTGATGAGAAGATTCAACATCTTCCTGAATTTTTTTGGTTGGTCATACCAGCTTTAGGTACTTGAATTGAGAATTCATTGTTGTGGAATCTTAAAACATCATTATTAATGCTTGAATTCTTAATACCATTTTTAGTCATGGCATTTTCAACAACTTTATTATTTTTGTTCTTTGTATACTTTGAATAAAAGCTTTTAATTTCTTTTTGTTCTAAAATCATAATATACCTTTCTATATATAAATAAATTATTTAAATTATACTTAATTATTTATAAAAATTTAGGAATATATATAAGTAATATTGAGGACTGCTATTTTCTTTATTAGCCTATAAAACAGCAAAATATATAAAAAAGCAGCACTAAGCCGCTTTCATTATTTTATGATTATTTTTTGTTAACATTTTCTCATTTTCAGTTCTTAACTTCAGGAATATCTGTACCGTATTCTTTAATGTATTCACCCTGAGTTTCCAAGTTGGAGCTCTTTTTTATTACTTTTTTCAGTGTTATTTATATATAAATAAAAAAAGTTATTTTTTTACATAATTACATTGTAATTTGTGGTATAATAAAGATATGAAAAAAGACAAATGACTATTAATTTCAAGAAAAAATAAGAACTCTACTTACTTATCTTTAGCACTTTCAGGAGGATTTGGCAAAGGTTATAAGAAATCTATCGGTATCGGTACAGTTGAAAAATGAGAAAAATATTGTTCTGATCCAGTAGAAAAAAATAAAAAACTATCTCAAAACTACAATACTGATTGAGATAGAAATATGATAATTAGACAATTAGAGTTAGATATAAGCAAGGTTAAAATTGAAACAAAACAGTTCAATTATGGATATGATTTGTTATACAGTTTCTTAGAAAAATTAAATCCTTTTAAAGATGCTAAAGTATCAAAATCCAAGTATTTAAATGATTTATTAAAATATATGATTTCAAATAGAATTGTAAATCCGGGTAGCATGCTTTCATCCTTTAAAAATAAAGACAAATTCAATATAAATTTAGAAGTTGAAAAGACGACATTTTATAATACTTTAGACTATTTAGCTGAAAATAAAAATAACATTTTAAAGAGTGTTAACGATACATTGATCAAAGATAAAAATAGAAAAATAGATATTATTTGATACGACTCTTCAACGGTATATTTTGAAAGTTTTGTAAGAGAAGGATTGAGATATCCAGGTTATTCTAAAGATGGAAAATTCAAAGAAGATCAAATTGTTTTAGGTTTAGCAACAGATGAAAACGGCATTCCAATTCACTATAAATTATTCAAAGGGAACACTGCTGATGCATCAACATTTATTAATTTTATTTTGAATATAAAATCACAATATGAATTAAACAAAGTAACACTCATTGCTGATAGAGGAATGAGTACAAATAGAAACATAAGATTCTTAGAAGATAACGATATTGATTACATTTTATCTTATAGATTAAAAGCGGCTTCAAATGACCGAAAGACCTTTGCAATAGATGAATCCGGCTATTTTGGAGACAATAATTTTGAATATAAAGAAACTACTTTTTATTCGTTTTGAAAGAATAGAAGAGCAAACGGACACAAGAGAAGATTGGTAGTAACATATAGTAAAAAAAGAGCATTAAAAGATAAAAATGATAGACAAATTTTAATCGATAATTTTATTAAAAGACAAGATAAAGACGGACTAGTTCATGTTCAAGTAATGTTCGGTCAAAAGAAGTTTAAATTCTTCGAAAAAGTTGGTGGTAAAGGTTATTACAAACTTAACTATGACAAAATTATCGAAGATGAAAAGTTTGACGGATATTATGCTTATGAAACCTCTAGATTTGATTTATCACCTGAAGAAATTGTGAATTTATATTCAAAACAATGACAAATAGAATCAAACTTTAGAGCTTTAAAAAGTGCTTTAGCTGTAAGACCTATTTATGTATGAAGTGAAAAGCATATTGAAGGTCATTTCGTACTTTGCTTCTTATCTCTTGTTTTATTAAATTTTGTTATTTATTATTTAAACAAAGGTTTGAAAGAACTCGGTGTTGTAGATGAAAAAATCACAATCAAAAAATTACAAGATGTAATAAAAGAAACAATCAAAACATGCAAGATTATTGACGGAAAAATTGAAAGTGAAGAATATATTATTAACGACAACAATAATCAAGCAATTCAAGATTATCAAACATATTTAAGAATTTTAAATGAATTAAAATGGAAGTGTTTAAAAATGTAGGGTTGAACCTTTAAGAAAAAAGGAAAAGCAAGATCGTAAGGTCTTGCTTTTTTATCGTTTTGTTAGTTAAAAAAATTAGTTAGTTAAAAGAATAAAAAAACGAGGGAAGAACCCCCTAGAAGAACACTAAATATATTATACCAGAAATGTTCTTCCTTCGTTTAAAAAAACTTTTAATTTGTTAGGAGACATTTTATGGGTAAATTTAGTGAACTTCATTTTTTAGAACAAGATGCTAGAAAAAACAATGATTATAGTGAACTGGATAAATTTTGAAGAGAACAGAAATGAAAGGAAAATTATGATAAAAAAATCTATGACAAGTTAGATGAAAAATTGATTGAGGTGATACTAAAATCAAAAATAGTTATTGGTGAAAGTTATTATCAAAAGCTAAAAACAAATAAGGTATTACTTGAAATATTTATAGTGCTAAAAATATTAGGCAAAAAAGGAATTAAAACTTCTGATTTGATAGCTTTTGGTTTTAAAAAAACAAGTATTAAAAATGCTATTAAAAAACTACTTAATTTAGGAATTTTAGATTCGAAAATTTATAAAGAATTTAGATTGTTAAAATTAAGAAAAATAGTCCTTAAAAAACCTAAAGAAAGTTTTTGAATTTTGAAGAAAAAAGATACTTGAAAAATCTTTTTGCTTTATGGTTTAGATGCAGCTATTATGTATGTGATTAATAGCTTCAAAAGTAAGGTTTATAAGTGAGATAGAAAATTGCATTCAGTCCCTACAAGACGAAGGGTAATTTTGCGAAATGCTTACTATAAAAATTTAAACATTTCGGATACAAAAATTTATTTATTGAATAAAATGATTTGTAATTATTTTTTAGTTCGTTATAGAGAAATGTTTGGAATTATTCATAAACGAAAAACTAAATTTATAACGGTTAAAAGTAAGAAAGAAAAACTTATTCATAAATTTATTGGTTATGAATTTAAAACTTTACGTTATTTGTTAATGCAAATTTAATTAGATTTAAAACTTTTTTAAAACGGTAATAAATGATTTAGTAGTAGAGTGGTTAATACGCTTCCCTGTCACGGAAGAGATCGCGGGTTCAATTCCCGTCTAAATCGCCATATGGATTAAGTTCCAAAAAAAATTACTGTTTTAAAAACTAATTGAATTTTATGTTTTGATAATGATTTTGGCACTATGTGTCTATTTTAGTTTTAAGTTGATGAAAAAAAATAACAAATTTGTAATTAAGTAATTTTATTAAGGACAAAATTATTAATTTAAATTATTAACGGTAATAAATATTTATTACCGTGAATCATTGCATATGATGGGGAAAGTAGTGTTTAAAGTAGAAACAAAGTTTAATTTCATAACTCCTAATACTTCATATAAAACAGGATTAGGAAATGAACATAATTTTAAAAACTGAGTTAATTCTGGAATGGTAGTTGAATATATTACTAGAAAAGATAAATGCGTTGTTTTTAATAATGATGAAAATAACTATGATGCTATGAATTTAATGATGAACAAAAAAGAAAAAATTGCTTGATATCGTTCACATTTAAAAATTAATCAAAATAGCGAACAATCTGGTCTTTATAACTTATTAGACACTGAACCCAATGATGTAGAACTTGGAAAAGTTAAAAATGATTTAAAAAATTTGAAAGGTAATTTTTGAGAATTAATTGTTAATCCTGGTGATTTGGGACTTGATAATAATATTTTATGTAAAGATAAATGACATGAAGTATTACAAGAAAAACTTTAAGCGATTTTTAAAAGCTAATAACTTTGATATAGATAATGTTAATGTTTATTATTCAATACATGGAAATACTAATTATCCTCATGTACATATGTTTTGATATGAAAAAGAACCTAAGCATAAAAGAGCAAAATTAGACTTAAATTCTATAAATGTATTTGGATATAAAGTTGGTTTGTCAATTAAATATGATGAAGATTATCAAAAGATAAATGAACTTACTAAAGAAATTTGAGATACTAGAAAACAAATTACAGAAATTATAAGTAAACATTTTCAAAATAATATTAAAACTGATAATAACAAAAATTTATATGGCGAATTTATTAAAGCATCTAAAAATATTCTTGATGAAATAAATAATAAAAAGAATATTTCATATATGCGTTTATCTGATGAAAACAAAGAAAACATTGAAATTATTAAGAAATTTTTACTAAATTCTGATAATGATTACTCTAAGCTGTTTAATTCATATCAAAAGCAAATTGAAAATTTAAACAAATTGGATATAGAAGATAAATTTCTTAAAGAACGAATTAATAAAATTATTGAAAAAGAAATGGACGATTTTCAAAAACAAGTTGGAAACAAAATTATTAAATCATTATTAAAAGCTTACGAAGAAACTAATAAAAAAGCCTTTAGCAATATTAAAGGTTTTGGAAATTTTTTTAGATTGTTTATGAATATATTTGGTTTAAACCGTTCTGAACTTGCATTAAGAAATTTAGCAGAAAGAGAATTCTTAGCTAAAGATATGAAAGAACTAGAAATGATAGAAGATGTATATCGTAGTAGATTACATTAGAGGTAATTATGGATGATGAAAGAATTTCAAAAGGTAAAATAGTTGGAAAAACATTGCTTTCTATTATAGCTAGTGTATTTTTGTTCTTTGTTTTTGCTTTTATTATTAATATTTTGATAGGCAAAAACAAAAGTCCAACAAATTATCAATTGTTTTGAAAATCTACAGTTAATGTAATGAAAACAAAAACTAATATTTTTATTTACACTGGTATAGGAATTGTGATTTTTACTTTTGGTTTTATTTTTTGGCCTCAAATTAAATCATTAGGTAAAAAAATATCAAACTATTTATTGGGTGCCAAAGCTAGCCAAAATTGACTATGAAATTATCGATTAAATGAAGGTTCTAAAAGTAAATACAATAAATTATTTAGAAAAATGATTACTAATAAAACTGAAGCTAATTGATTATTTACTTTTAGTAAAAGTCAAAAATATTGATATATAAATGATAAAGATGATAATGCAATAGTTAATGGTCCGCCTGGCTCTGGTAAAACACATAGAGTAATTTTGCCTAATATAGAATTTATGGCTCAGCTTGATTATTATAAAAAACCTCATTTGATTATTAGTGATCCTAAAAAAGAAATTATTAAGTTTACAGGTAAACTTTTAGAAGAAAATAATTACAAAATTTATACAATTGATTTTAGTGAACCAAAATTATCTTTAAAGTGAAATCCATTATCTTATGCCTGAGATTTAGTTAAAAATGATAATAAATTTAAAGATTTAACTATGGAAGATAGAATCAATAAAGCTTTAGAAGTAATTAATAATGTTATTGAAAGTCTTAATTGAGGTAAGGCTACGAATGGTAATATGTGAATTAGCCAAGGCAAAAAATCTTTAATTGTTATCGCTAACTTTCTTTTATTTTTAGCACTTGATGATAAAAATTTAATTCATAAGGATAACTTTAATTTTGAAACTATTGCTTCTTTATTAAATACTTCTCATTGAGAAAATGATAAGAAAATTTCTAGTTGAATTCTTTATGCTAAAAAACGTGCTCTTGTTGATAATGATTATTATTGAAAGAAAATTTATAACAATATTGAAGATTTATCTAAAACTCCTAAAGAAACTTTTGGTGGCATATTAGCCGAAGCACAAAGTGTTTTAAACGTTTTTAATAATGATGAAAATTTAAAAATGATTTTAAGAGATACTGATAGTTTTGATTTAGTCAATATTGCTTCTGATACGAAACCTTTTGCTATATTTATACATTATCCAGATCATAAACCTACTTCTCATTTTTTAGTCAGCATGTTAGTAGAACAAATTTATCAAGCTTTGATTGAAACTGCTAATAAAACGGATACACTCAAATTAGATAGAAAAGCATTCTTTTTACTTGATGAATTTGGAAATTTACCAGTAGTTGTAAATTTTGATAATAAATTAACTATTTGTCGTTCTAGAAATATATTTTTTATGTTAGTTGTTCAAGATTACAATCAAATTAAAAAATATAACATTTATGGAGAGGGAACAGCACAAGTTATTAAAAATAGTTGTCAAGTAGTATATTTTTTAGCTTCTAATGATGAACAAACACTTAATGATATTTCAAAAGCTTTAGGAACTAAAGAAGTTGTTGCTAAAAGTTATACTTCTTCAAATACAAATAATAATTCTAGTTCTACTGAGAGTGAAAAATCTAAACCTGTAATGGAAGTAGCAGAATTAAAATCTAAAAAACCAGATGATTTAATAATTATTAAAAATGGATATAAGCCAATTTTAATTAAAACTTTATTAGCTTATAAATATTTTTCTAATGATAACTATGTATATACAAAAAATGAAAGTAAATTAATTAGAAATGCAGATTTTGAATTATTTGATATTCGTAGCTTAGAAAAAATAATTCGAATTAATGCAGCTGAAGAAAAACAAAATAATCAAAATAAACAAATTGATACCAATAATAATGAAAATAATGGTTTAACTGAAGCACAAAAAATTAAACGTATGAAAATAGTTTTTGGTAAGTTAAAACTTTGATATGAATATCAGAATACTAAAAATGATCATATGCGAACCTTAATTCCTCATAAGAAAAATATACTTAAAGGTAAATTAGATCGAATATTTTCTGAAATGTGAGATCAATATGTTAATGATGATTTAGAAAATGATTTGATTAATATTCTTTGAGCTGAAGCTAAAGAAAAACAAATTCCTAATTATCATGACTTAGATGCAGATACTTTAATTGATTTATTACATCCAGATCAAAAATTACAAATTAATAAAAATGATAAGACTAAGACATAGTTTTATCAGAAAGGAAAAATTATGCAAGAAATTAAAAACAATAAATTTGATGAAACTTTATTAAGTGAAGAATCAAAACAAAAATTAGATCAAGATTTAAAACAAAATGGGATTAAAAGCATTTATTTAAAACCTTATTTAGACACTTTAAAAAAACTTGATCCTATTAAATTTGAAGATAATCAAAAAATAAGTATTCAAGAATTAAAAGATGCTTTAAGAAATAAAGGAGATAAATAATGATTAATTTTAAATATGATGATATTTCTTATTTAACTCAATATGCCGATTTATTAGAAAATGACCAAGATGTTTTAAATCAATTTAATTACTGATTAAAGGTAATTAATGATAATGAATTACAAAATCATTATAAAAATGAAGTTATTAAGATTAATAACAATATGCCAAATGTGCATGATGATATAAATCAAAAAATATGTTGAAATTTACTTGGCGGTGATACTAATATTGAAAATTTAAAACAATATAACGTATTGTTAAAAACACTTGGAAATGAAGATGTATGAAATCAAAGTGATCAAAACTTAAAATATGGTATGAGTGATTTTATGTCAGAAAATAATTACGCTTTAAAAGAAGATATGCTAGAAATCATTGATCAAGATTTTAAAGAAAATGGAATAAATAGCCAATATATTTATTCATTTAATTCATCTAGTGCTTTAAATAATGAATATGGAGATTATGTATATATTGATCCATATTTACATATGCATAATAAAGATATTAAGGATATTGAAGAAGAATACATTGAAAATTTAGCTTCTTTAAAATTAGATGAAATCATTGATTTAAATAATAAAGAAAGTATTGATGCAAATAATAATGAATATCAAATAACTTTTTTTGGTTTTTTCAATAGTGATAATGAAGAATCAAAAGAAGAAACCAATGCTAATTCATTAAAAAGATAAGAGGTATTTATGGCTAAATGATTTTATCGTTTGAGAGGAAGTAATACTACTGGTAAGAATGCAAAAAGTTTCCCTTGTGGTTCAGCTTATCAATATGATAAAGCTATGGAAATAGCAAAAGAAGTCATTGATAAGAAACAATATAAAGAAGTTCAAATTGAACGTATTCAAATTATCAAAATTGTTAGAAACGAAGGTGATAAAGGAGGTGATAAGAATTACTAAGCAAATCAAAATGCTTTTACCTTTTTGATTAACTTGGAAAAGTTTTATCTGATATTTTATTTTCTTAATTATTATTTGATTATTTTGCGGAATGTATGTTTTTGGAGCAAAAATATCAGTAGAAAAAAGATATGAAGCATTAAACAATTTAATATTGCTTTATATATTATATGTGCAATATTACTAAGTAGCCTTATTTATCCTTATATTTGAGTTAGAAAAAGGCGAAAATTCATTAAATCTATTAGTTAGTATTATAATTTTAGTGTATTAAATTTTAAATAAGGAAAAAATATGAAAAAAAATAAAATTTGATTAGGTTTTGGTTCTGCTTTAACTATTTCGATTTTACCATTAACTACTATGAGTTGTGATTGGTGAAATAAGACTTTTAACCCAAATAATAAAGTAGAAAATCCTAAATTTCCTAATCCTAATAAACCTAATGGAAATAATCCTGATGAAGATAATAAACCTCTTAAAAAAGATGGCTATGTCTTATATAAATCTACTAATGAAAATTATTTAAAGAAAAATAATAATTATTATTTTAAAGAATTAACTTATAAACCTGTTAAATTAACTAATGAAGTTTATAACAATCAGGGATGAAAAAATTATCGTCCTAGAATGTGAATGGCATTAAAAGAAGCGGATAATTTACTTGCTAAATTTCAGGCTTTAGGAGTTTATTTAACTGATAAAGAATATACTAATGATTTTGAAAGCTGCCGTAGGCATTTGAAATATTATTAGAACTTTTGCTAATAGTGATGCTACAAAGCACGGAATTAGTGAAGGTGGGCATTTTGAAGCTAGAGATGATGAGACAAAATATGAAGCATTAATGCGGTTTTTAAATGAAATGGATGATTATTTAAATCCATCTATGGCATTTAATAGCCTTTATCGTAGTGAAGATTATTTTAATTACAAAGTAATTCCAGAAATTCAAAATGATAAGAACTGATTAAAAACTAAGCTTATTTATTCTGCTTCTACTGAAATGCCTTCTTCTTATATTAGAAATAATTATTTAAATTCTTTATTAGAAAAAATTAAAAAAGATGGTAAAGATTCCTTTTGTTTTTAATTTATTAAAGCAATATACTTACGCTATGGAAAATGGGTGAAATGAAGCAAATGATGCTAGAAATTGATTTATAGCTCCTTATTCTTTTGGTTCTAATGAGTTTATAAATAATAAATTTCCTAATGAACAATTTAATATGTATACCCATAAAAAGGGATTAGATGAAACTGATAATAACCAATCTTATAATAACTATAATCCTGTGGCTTTTTCTTTTCATCAAATGAGTAGATTTTATTTATCAGAAAGATTAAATTTTGAAGTTTATAAAAATTTAATTAAATGATTTAAGGCTTTTAATAGATTAAATCCAGAAAATAAAAATAAATGAAGTGAAATCGAAGATAAATCTAAATTAGAAAATGCTTCAATTAATTTAGTAAAAACATTAATCAAATATTTAGATTGACATCATTTATTGCTTGGCGAATTTGAAGATCCTAGTGATAAAAAAAATACCTTAGCTGATTTATTTGCTATGAAAGCATTTGATGATAATAAAATTGATTTTGAATATACTTATAGATTTGCTTATGAATTTTTATATGAAAAATTAGTTCCTACGATGATTGCTAATGATTGAGTGATGCCTGATGAATTTGACAATTTTGAAAAGAATTTAATTGATACTAACCGTAAAGATTCTTATATTTATGATTACATCTTTAAATATTTAAATGTTATTTTTAAAGATAAATTTCCTGATATAAACTTATTAGAAAAACGTAAAACTTATTTAAACATTACAAATAAAGATTTTTGAAAACAAAAATTTTTAGATAATGTTTTAAAACACTGAAATTATCAATTTAAAATAAATGTTAAAACCAATGAATTTTAACATAGTGCACGTGTGCGTATATTAATATCACGCGGGCAAACAAAAACAAAACTAACTAACTAATAGAAAAAACTAACAATTTTAACGAATTGTTTATTTCTATTAGTTTTTATTACTTTAAAACTTTATTGTGTTAGCACGCGTAAGCACGTGTGCATATATTAATAGGCACATGCTCGAACGTGCGCATGAAAGGAAAATATGAAAATCAATGATAAAAGTTTTAGTTTTTTAGGAGATTTTAGCGAAACAGTAATGAGAGGTATTTTTATTGCCTTAATTCCTGTAGCTATTATCGTTTTAATTGGGATGATACTTTGAGCCAGAAGCCAAAATGCCGCTACAAAGAATCCTAATGAAAGAAAACAAAATAATTTAAAGGTATGAGGTGCTTTATCTGCACTTATTATCATTATTGTTATGTGACCATTAATTGAACTTATTAAATCTAATGTTAAAAAACCTAGTGGTTCTGGAACAGCACAAAATTCTTTAAACAATCAAGTAATGCAAAATGCTTTAATGCTTAAATTACCTAAACTAAATTTAATGGTATAAGATGAAATTAATACAAGCAATAATAAATCCAATTATTAATGCTGTTTCTGCTCCAATTAGATTAGCAATATTTGCACCATTAGCAACAATTGGATTGATTGGTTTTACTTTATTTAGTTTAATATTCATTTTATTTAAATTGTTTAGTTTAAATCTTAATAATTACTTAATGTTTAATTTAGTTCCAGGCCAAAGCTATAGTCAATTTGCTACAGCTAGACCTTGATATCAATTTTTAATTATTAGTTTTATTCTTTGACTTATTAATTTTTTCTTTTTCATTTTTAGATATGCTAAAGAAACAAATGGAGCCAAAGCTAAAGAAATATATGTTAGTGCTTTAAAGGCTACGGTAGGAGGCATTTTAACACTTATATTATTTCAAGTGATTATTTTATTTATTAATATTTTATTCATTGAAATAACTAAAGCTATTTTTAATGGAGCTACTAATTCTTCTTTAGGTTTTGATAATATAGCAAATAATATTATTAGAAATATGATTCCATCAAAAGGATTTAATCCTAAACATTATACAGATCCTTTTATTGGTGGGATATTCCCTAATCTTTATTGGGTGTATACATTTCCTCTTTGATGAGATATACACGCTAATATTGTGGGGTATGCTTTTTCTACTGGTATTTCTATTGCTCTTGTAGGAATATTAATTTCTATACCTTTAATTTTTGTTATGTTTGATATTGTTTCAAGAGTTTTTATTAACTGATTATTATTTATTTCTTTTCCATTTATTCCGGCTTTTGGAATTAATGATGGTGGAAAGAAAATGAGAATATGAAAAGAAAAATATTTTGGTAATTTATTAGCTTGTTCAGTTTATGGATTGGGGCTTATGATGTTAGGTGCTTTTATTGGTTTATCTAACACGTTTATAAATTCACAAATAAATAATATTTTAGGTTCATTTTCTATTGTTGCTAGTGGTTATCAAGCTATATTTACTTTAATTTCTATAGTTATTTTAGTATTAGGTTCTTGTTTTGCATTCAAAAAATTATCAGAAATAGCAATTGCATTTATAGGTAGCGAAGTAAGTGGTGGTCAAAGCGCTAAGGCTGGTATGAGTATAGCAAAAATGTGAGCTAAGGCAGCAAAAGCTAAGGCTACTGGTGGAGCAAGTTTAATTACTTCCGCCCTTAAATAAATAAGGAGATAATATGACACAATTACAGCCGAGTAGAATAAAAAATCGAAGTAGTAAAGTTTGAAAGAAATTTAAAACTAGAGATGTTATTGAATTTACCGTTATTCTTATATCTTCGTTTTTTATTAGTTTTGGTTTAAGTAAATTAGTAAATGTTAGATTAATCTTTTTTGCCTTTTGAGTTCCTACTTTTATTTTAGGTTTAATACTTATTTTGCCTAATCGTAAAAATAACTGTAAAGTTTATATTCTCATATGAAGAATGTTTGTATTTTGAACGACACCAAAACATTATTCTAAAAATAAGGATAAAAATATGCGTGAAAGCATTGATTTAAATCCTTATTCTTGTTTAGTTAATGAATATACTATTAAAAATAAAAACGCTAAAATTAGTTTTTATAATCCTAAAAATGATAGAGAAAATTATTTATCTGTTTTTAAACTTAATGGAATTAATATTTGAAACGAAGATGAATTTACTCGTGATTCTTTCATTGATGCTTTTGCTAAAAGTTTAAATAATGTTCCTTATAAAATTTCGTTTGTTAAGCTTGAAGAAAAAGTTAATTATGATGAAAATATAAAATATATTCAAACAAAAGAAAATAAATTACATAATGATTCATTTTGGAATGACTATTACAAATTAAACAAAAATGATTTTTCTAAATTAAACACAGAAGCTTTACAAAATAATTACTATTTAATTGTTAATGGTGATTCTTTATCTGGATTAAGTGAAGCATTAGAAATTATTATTGATAAATTTAATGATAATGGGATTGGTTTGGAAAGATTAGAAAAAGTTAAATTACTAAACTTTTTATCTAAACTAAATATGTTTAATATTGATAATTTACAAATTGAAAGTTATTGTAATGAATTAGAAGCTAAATATAATAATGAAAATTCTTTGGATGAATTATTTATTTATGATAAAGTCATTATTAAAAATGATCATTTAATGATAAATAATGAACTAGTAAAAGTTAGCTGTTTAAATACTTTACCATTTGAATTAAATGATAAATGAATAAAAATATTGTTTTCTATTCAAGGAACTTGTGTATGAAATAATTTCCCTCTATCTGATGATTTTGCTAATAAAAAATTAGATAAATCAATTCTCGCTTCTATTGACACTACTAATGCAGTAGGAAGTCCTGTTTCTAATATGGTCGGGTCTATTGACGAACAAGCTACAACTGAAATGGCTTTGCAAGTAAATAGAGACGATTACAAACTTTTTGATAGTAATTTCTTTTTTGTGATTAAAGATCAAGATATAGCCAATTTAAATAATAAATATCGAATTGCTAAAAATATAGCAAGCAAAAAGAATATTACACTTAATAATCTGAGATATCGTCAATTATTAGCTTGATATGAAGTATGTAATTATCCATTTGAAAGATTAGACCAAGAATATTATCAAATTACTTCGATTAACTTAGCTTTAGGTTGACCTTTTGAAAGTGAAACCCATAATGATAACAATAATTTATTATTAGGTTTTACAGAGAACACTAGAACACCTATTAGTTTTAGATTATTTGATATGTATCATTCAAATCGAACTAATTTTAATATGTTTGTTAACGGAACTAGTGGTATGGGCAAAACTACTTTTACTAAAAAATTATTAACTTCTATTTTAGCTGCTAATAATAAAGTTGTAGTTATTGACCCACAAGGTGAATATACTGATATAGCTACAAAATTAAATGGACAAATTATCGATTTAGGAGCAGGTAAAAATACTATTATTAATCCTTTACAAGTTAGAAATACTTTAAAAGATTCAATTAAAAATGATGTAGTTTCTTTAATTAATAATCATTTATCTTGATTAGAAAGTTTTTTTAAAACACTTTTAAATTTAGAATCTCATCGTTGAATTTTGCTTCAAAATGTAATTAAAGATTTCTATAAAGAAAATAAAATATATGAACTTAATGATATTGAGCATTTAAAGGCTTCTAAATGGCCTACAATGAGTGAGTTGATAAAATATATGTCTAAATACAAAACTAATCATTTAAATAACCCTATGGCTAAAAAGGCTATTTTAGATGAATTAGTAGAGAACTTAACTTTTTCATTTGAAAATGATGGAAGATATCAAGATTTATTTAATGGACATTCTAATATTAAGCTTGATAATGATTTTGTAGTGTTTAATACACAAAATCTTATTAATGGTGCTGATAATACAGGTGCAAAATTAGGAACAATGTGTTTATTAAATTTTGTTAGCGAAATTGTTTTTAATAATTGAATGAATAATGAAATATTAAAACGAGAATATATTGCTAAAAATAATATTCACTTAATGAATGCTAAACAAATTGAAGATACTATTAAATTTTGTGCTGTTATAGTAGATGAAGCACATTTATACGTTGATCCTGATAATCCTTCGATTTTAAAATATATGGTTCAAATGACTAAAACAGTTCGGAAATTTAATGCAGGTATGATTTTTACTACTCAAAATCCAGGTGATTTTACCATTACTAGTTCTACAGTCGAAGATGCTTCTAGAATTATTCAAAACCCTCAATATTCAGTATTTTTTGGGCTTAAAGATACTGATATAGAAAAAGTTCAAACTTTATTTAAAAATTCTAATCAATTATTAAATAGTGAAATTAGATATTTGACTAATCATAAAAAAGGAAGATGTTTGTTTAATATTAGTTCAAATAAACGTATTAGAGTAAATATTTATTATAACCAAATTGAACAAGAGATGTTTTTTACTTATGCATCAGACTAGCACGCGTAGGCACGTGTGCATATATTAATAGGCACACGTTCGAACGTGCGCATGAAAGGAAATTATGAAAAAGAAAAATAAAATTAGTGATAAAACTATCGAAACATTATTACCATCAAAAGAAAGATTGCAAGAACTCGAAAAAGAAAAGGAAGTTAATGATTTCATTGATGGTATTAATTTAAGTGGAGATAACCAAATAGATAATATTATGAATTCTTTAAACACAGAAGAAGCTAAAGAAAAAGAAATGACTAAAAAAGAAAAATTGAGAGATAAAACACAAAGTGCTTATGATGCTCAATTTTCCGGTCGTTTTACTGAAGCTGAAGATGTAGGAATGTTTTACCGCTGAAAAAAAGAAATTGAAAAGAATGGCAAAACAGTTTATAAAGAAATAAATAATATTATTCGGAGCTATTTATTAGCAAATGAGAAAAAAGAAATAATGCGTGAATGGAAACATGATTTATTTCAAGCTTTAAGAAAAGTAAGTTGGTCAGCTTTAAGTCCATATCAATTACAAATAAATCGAAGATTTAGAAGTATGGATATTGAAAGAAAATATATTATTCATCCTTTTTTAAAATGAGCAGGTGGTAAAAGTCAAATTATTAATAAATTAAAACACTATCTGCCTAATCCTACAACTATTAAAGAATATTATGAACCTTTTTTCGGTGGCGGAGCTCTATTATTTAATTGAACACCTAAAAAAGCTCATATCAATGATATTAATGAAGAATTAATTATAACTTTGAATTGTTTTCAAAATGATAAAAGTTTTACAAAATTAATTGAATTATTACAAACACATGAATTAAATCACTCCAAAAAATATTATTATGAAATAAGAAACATGGATAGAGATCCTAACTATAATAAATTACCTGATTATGTAAGAGCAGCAAGAATGATTTATTTAAATAAAACTTGTTTTAATGGTTTATATCGTGTTAATAGTCAAGGATATTTTAATGTTCCTTTAGGCAAAAAACAAAAAATTAAGATATTTGATACAACGAATTTGTGTAATATACAAAATTATTTTGCAAATAATAAAGTCAAAATTACAATGATGGATTTTGAAAAAGCTACAAAAGGTGCTAAAAAAGATGGCTTCATTTACTTCAATCCTCCTTACGATGTTCTTCCTGATAAAAAAGGATTTGTTGATTATTCAAAAGACGGTTTCGGAAAAGAGGAACAAATAAGATTAGCTGAAGTATTTAAAAAACTAGACAAAAAAGGTGTAAAACTAATGCTATCTAATCTCAATACTCCATTTATAAATGAGCTTTATAAAGATTTCAATATTCATGTAATTGAAGTAAGAAGACTCATCAGTTCAAAAGGTGATGGAAGAGGATGCGTAGAAGAAGTTATTATTACTAATTATTAAGACATTTTCGAAAAGGAAGATGTTTATTTAATATTAGTTCAAATAAACGTATTAGAGTAAATATTCATTATAACCAAATTGAACAAGAGATGTTTTTTACTTATGCATCAGACTAGCACGCGTAGGCACGTGTGCATATATTAATAGGCGCACGTTCGAACGTGCGCATGAAAGGAAATTATGAAAAAGAAAAATAAAATTAGTGATAAAACTATCGAAACATTATTACCATCAAAAGAAAGATTGCAAGAACTCGAAAAAGAAAAGGAAGTTAATGATTTCATTGATGGTATTAATTTAAGTGGAGATAACCAAATAGATAATATTATGAATTCTTTAAACACAGAAGAAGCTAAAGAAAAAGAAATGACTAAAAAAGAAAAATTGAGAGATAAAACACAAAGTGCTTATGATGCTCAATTTTCCGGTCGTTTTACTGAAGCTGAAGATGTAGGAATGTTTTACCGCTGAAAAAAAGAAATTGAAAAGAATGGCAAAACAGTTTATAAAGAAATAAATAATATTATTCGGAGCTATTTATTAGCAAATGAGAAAAAAGAAATAATGCGTGAATGGAAACATGATTTATTTCAAGCTTTAAGAAAAGTAAGTTGGTCAGCTTTAAGTCCATATCAATTACAAATAAATCGAAGATTTAGAAGTATGGATATTGAATTGTCGATTATTAACTTAAAGCTTAATATGATTATTAACGCTTTATTTAAGAGCAATGATGAATTAGAAAAAGAAATAGATAATCCTAGTTCTGAAATACTTACTGAATCTAAATTCTTTGAAAAAACAATTAGAGGTGCGGTAAATAAACTATCTCAAGATTGAACTAAAAAAATAGCTAAGAAAATTCAAAATGGCGAACGTGCTTGAAATGATTTTTTAGCTAGTTTAAGTGAAAATGAATTTGATGATATTTTGGAAGAAATAGGAGCTACTAATTCTACTGCTCAAGAACAAATTGAAGAAAAATAAGTTTAGCACGCGTAGACACGTGTGCATATATTAATAGGCACACGCTCGAGCGTGTGCAAGACAAAAAAGGATTTATTATGACTTATGATTTTGAATATTCTTTATTTTGTGATTATTGTGGTGAAGAAGAATGCAAAACTAAAATAACTTGTTATTATAAAAATAAGGAGGATCAAATTTTTTATGTAAGAAATTGTGATCCTATTTCATTTAGAAATAAAAAAATACCATTAAAAATTAGAAAGGTTTTAAACAATGATATATAAATGTTTATTTTGTGAAAAGCCTATTAAATATCAAAAATATTATTTAGATGTAAAAGAAGACATTTTAGAGTTTTGCTCTGGTAAATGCCTAGATGAATATATGAAAATAAAATATTAAGGAGAAAATATGAATAAAGTTATATTAAGTGGTCGTCTAGTTAATGATGACTTTAAAGTTTTTAAATCAAATAAAGGAGTATCTTTAACTTTTAAGATTGCTTTAATTGAAAATAGTAAAAAGACTAATTTTGTAGATATTGTATGCTTTGATAAATTAGCTAATAGTATTACTAAATATATTAAAAAAGGTGATTTATTAGAAATTGAAGGTAAATTGAATAATTCTAAATACATTGCTAAAAATGATGAAACTATCTATAAAACAGAGATATTAGCAAAAAATATTACCTTTTCTGTAAGATCAAAGCACAAACAAAAAGAAGACAAAAAAGAAAATAAAACAGAAGAATTTAATAACCATAATATTTACGGTTTTGATTTTTATGATGAAGATGAAGAGTAAAAAAATTCTTTTTATAGCTGGAGGAATATTTAGTATTGCTTCAGCTTCTTTATTTTCTTTAAGTCTTTCTAAAAATATAGAAATTAATAATGAATTTTATATTCAAAATAATGAGTATAGTTTTTTAAACAATCAAAAGTTATTAGAATCATTATTTACTAATTTAAATTTTAATCGTAATGATTATCAAAATAATTTTGAATTTAATAATGAAACTAATGGAAATAATAATCCATATAAAGATCAAAAATTTATTAATGCTGACACATTAGAAACGTATTTTGAAACCGAAGCTAAAAGTTTAGATGAAACTTATAAACGAAATCCTTTTGGTGATTTTAATGCAAGTTCAAAAATTTACGCTAGGGATGAAAATGAATTAGGCATTCCTGATGAAATTAAAAAATATTTAAAAAATATAAAATATTCTCGATATGATTGTTTCATAGATCCTGGCACAGGATTGGAAACTAATTTATGTAAATGATTAGATGGAGAAATTGAACAAATTATTAAAAGGGAAAACTATTCTATTAATTGAATTAATCGATATAAATTTGATTCTTTAACTAAAGATTATGATATTGAAATACATAAATTTAATAATAAAATTACTTTTACAAAATGAAATGCTAATAACAAATTTATCGAGCAAAAATCTAAATCAAAAAATATAGATCAACATGTATCGGTTTATGATAGATTTTTCTTGCAATGTTCAGATAAAATTGATGTAAATTTTAGTTTAAAAAAATGAAATCAATTAGATTTAGACGATGCTTATAGTTTAATTAAATATTTCACAAAGATTAATAGTTTTAATCACTTAAAAACTTTCTTAGAAACTTTTAAGTTAAAAAATACTAATCAAAGAATAATTATTGATTCTGATACTATGGGCGATTTATCCACTCCTATCGATACTAATGTTTTTATAGGGGGTAAAAGTAATATTGATAAATTAAAAGATATGGTTGCTAATTTGGAAAAAGTAGTGGAATTCAATAATTTTAAGGTTAAATATGGTTATGATGTCATAGTTAATTTAGATGCTAAAAGTTTTAATTTAGTTTTTAAAGTTAAACAAATATTTTATAAAGATAAAGATATTACTAAAACTTTTAAAGAAGCTATTGCTAAAGAAGTTAAGGGTTGAATTAAAAGAAAGGGGAAAATGAATAATTGATCCTTTTCTAATAATTTTCAAAGTCCAGAAAATAAAGAAAAATCTAGAAAACTTTATCAAATGTTTTATGAAGTTTTATTTGATGGACAAAATGTAATTAATAATATCCCTGTAGCTTTTAAAGCTAGTTCTATTTATGATACATATGGAGAGAAAGGATTTAAAAGTCGTTTATTCTTTAAGTATGGAAAAGTAATTAATCAAAGATCATTACATGATATTCAAAAAGATCCTAATTTTGATATTACTAAACAAGTTGAAACTGATAAACCTATTAAATTAGAAGAACCTAATGGTAATTATGGTGGTAAATGATTGATTAATTCTCCTTTACAAGTTGAGTTTATAGCTAATCGAGAAGAAAGTGAAGTTTTATTTATTAATGGACAAAAAATCGATGTTTTAAACCGTCATTTTAAATATCATCTAAAAGATTTAAGAACTTCAGCAAATGATGAAGAAAAAATTGCCTTAGATGAAAAGGACAAAAATAAAACTCAAAATGAATTAAATGATAATAATTCACGTAAGAAAAATGAATATATTATTGAAATTAAAAAATATAAAAGTGGCTCAAATAATAGTGGTGAGCCTATTTCTACATATAAAATTAAGTTTTTAATTGTCGAACAAAATTTAAATCAATCTTTGAAGTGGTTTGCTTGAAACCCAGAAATTAATCCTGAACAAAAAGAATTAATTACTCCAGAACTTACTAAAGATGGTAAAACCTTAACTGATAAAGATGGTAATCCCTTGATTAATCCTAAATATGATGAATCTATTGATCCTAATACTGGAACTAAAAAACAAATTCTTTGAATTCCTAAAAGCACCTTAAATAAGAAGATTACGGAAAAATTAAAATTTTGATATCCTAAAATCGATATTTTAAATGATTATGGTATTTTTGCTGAAGCTTCTGTTTTAGGCAAGGGTGCTTTAAGAAATTTAATTGTAGATAAAAACATTATTAAAAACTCTAATGTTAAATACTATAAATGTAAAATCTATGATAAACAAACTAATAAATGATTAAAAAACGATGAATTAGAAATGCAAGAACTTTCACCAGAAAATGGAACTAGTCAAAATGCTTATATGTCTGAAGAAGGTATTTGACTTATTGCTGCTAGTTCTAATGGCTCTATATCTAATGTTAAGCTTGTAATTATTGATGAAAATAACACTCCTAAAAATTACTTTCTTGATGAGCTTAAAAATAAATTTGATAACAATGGAATTGAATTATTTAGAAAATTTGAACTTTTTTGAAATTCTACTTTAGGGGGTTATTTCAAAAATTGATTAATAAATGAAAAACATTATGAAGAAGCTAGAATTAATAAAATATCTTATGATGCTTTATTACCTCTTTATAATGAATATGTAAATGGTTCTTGAGAATTTTATAATCCTAATGAGATAGATAAAACTATTGATATATTTAATGATTTTAAATGAAGCAAATTAGATAATCTTAATGGATTTACTAATCAAAAAGCTATTAAGGAATTTGTTCTGAATTACATTAGAAAAAATATAGCTTCTAATAAATTAACTAAAAATTTAATTGAAAATAAAGATTGATTTATTTCCGAATTTACTAATATAAATGATGAAAATAAATTTTTACAAGCTTTAGCTAATGTTTCTATTTATGGAACAAGTGAAAATAATAATTACGAAGGAGTTAAATTAACTTTAATAGGAAAAGGATTATATGCTAATTCTAAAAAAGAAATATATTTTAGAAATGAAGCTTGACATATTTATAATCCTCCTATTGATTTGTCTAAAATCGATATTCAAGATAATTTAACTTTTAATATTTCAAAACAAACATTCGAAGGTAAAAATATACCTGAAGAAGTTGCTGATGAAAATTATCGAAAAGCTATTGAAAATAAAGTATTAAGTTTTATTAATTTTCAATTGTTAGAATATAAAAATAAAACTAAAAAAAATGGTAAAAAAATCGAAATGATTTTAGGTAAAGATTTAGAAATAGCTAATTTTAATGAAGTAATTGCACATTTAATGAGAGGCAAGGTTTTAGATAAACCTATCGAATTAAAACTTATTGGCAAAAATGCTAATTTATATAACTATAAAACTATTAATTTTAAAAATCTTGGAGATGGAGGTAAGTTTAATCTTAAAAATTTAAGTTATGTTTTAATGGATAATAAAAACATAATTAAAGAAACTAACCCATCTAAGATTAAAGAAAAAGTTATTGAATTGGTCAAGGAAGCAGCAAATAAATTAGCTTTGCAAATTGATAAAGATTATAAAATATTTGCAATTAATAATGATGCTTACTGATTAGAATTAGTATCTAAATATGATGACCCTAAATTAAAAGAAAATAAAGAGTTTTATGATAAATTAGTTAAAGCTTTAGAAGAACTTAAAAAACGTAAAACTTTTAAATACGGAGATAAAGATATTCCTATCGAATTTGAATCAAAAGATTTAAATATTAAAAATCAATTAGAACATTATAAAAATTTAATTATTGAAGAGTTATTAAGAGAAATAAATAATAATGGTTTAAATGAAAAAGTATTAAGTAAAAAAATTATTTTATTACCTACTAATACTACTAAAGGTTTTGGTTATGGATATATTATTAATCGAGTAGATAAGGCATATGATCCATCAAAAGATCCAGAATGAAAACCAAATCCTAATCCTAATGAAGATGATGATATTGTTAATCCAAGTAATAAACCTAATAAAGATAAGGGATTTAAGAAAATAGCTAAAACTTGATGATTCCCTTTAGTTATGGTGATTAGTATTATTGGTTTATTAGTGGGCGGAATATTTTTAACTAAAACATTATTAAGAAAATATGGATGAAGTTTTGGTAAAAGAGCAAGACGTAATAAAAATAAGAAATATGAAAAAGCTATTGCAAAACGTAAGAAATTTTTAAAAAAAGAGCATAACAAAAATCAAAAAGAATTAGAAAAAAATAAAAATATACTTAAAAATTATTCATTCCAGAAATAAAAGTCCCAACATTTGAAAATGTCGGGATTTTTCTGTCCTTTTGGTAAAATAAAAATGATAAAAAGAAAGGACAACATAATTATATATGAAAAACGATAAAAAAATTTTCTGTACTTTGGTTAGAAGTAAAAATGTGCATAACAAAATTCAAACTTCACAAATTCATTTCGCTGTTGATAAGAATTACTCTGAAATTTTAAGCCGCTCGAAAAACTACTCGACACACAAAAACCATATCGGTTTTGCAGAAGTGTTTCAGATAATATATGGATTACTAAATTTTCAATCTTTAAAAGAAATATCTCAAAATATTGAAATATCGACTAAAGCGATTAAAAGGTTTTTATTTAAATATTCAAAAGGAATATATTTAGGCAAAGGCGATAGAAAAACCTGTGATTGTTGTGATGCTAAAATTAAAAAAGTTCGTTATTTAAATCTTGATGAATTTATGATAAATGTTGCTAATTTTGATAAAAGTAAAAGAATAGCATATTCAAAAAAGAAAATAGAACAATATCAAGATTTTAGAAATTTTTGAACAGAGCTTTTTGATGATTATACCCAAAATAGAAATAATAAAGATTTAGCAAAAAGAACGCCTAAGCTAAGCGCTAACGAAATATTAAGAAGATTTGAAGAAAAGTATCCAAACAGCTATAAACCTTCAAAATCTATGGTATATAATTTGATATCACAAAGAGTCTTTAAAGACCTTGAAATAGGCATTTTGGTCAATTTATCCACCAAAGGAATTAAACAAAAACGACCCCCAAAAAGAGACAGTCGAAAGCTTAAAAAGATTGGAGTTAGCATTGATCAACGCAGCACAGAAATCAATGAAAGACTTAGAGATAATGATTATGAATTAGATACTGTTATTGGTTCAAAAACTGATCAATGTTGTTTCGTAACGCTAATTAATAGAAAGACTAGACGCTTCTATTTTCATATGGTACGGCGGACTAGCACTGGTGTTAGAGATGGGCTGATATACCTAATGCAAAAATATAACTTGACAATAGATTCGCTAACCATAGATAATGGTAGTGAAAATGCGAAACTAGATGAAGTGCCAGGTATTAAGCAAATATATAAATGTCACCCATATTGTTCGGGAGAAAAAGGCTCTATCGAAAACTGCCACAGGTTATTAAGACGGTATTTTAAAAAAGGCAAGTCTATAGACCCTTACTACGGTCAAGATTTGACTCCTGTTATGGATTTTATAAATAATTACAAGAGAAGCATTCGCTTCTAATCCAAACTTTTGATGTGCTAAAAAGTTTGACAAAAAGGCACTTACTTTTTTGGAAAAAAGTAAGCAAAAAACTCAAGTTTTTTACAAAACTTGGTATTTTCGTTTAAATTTTTTTAGGATTTTACAGCTTTTCTTGGTAATAATTTATAATTTTTGTAACATTTTTGATTTTACGCAAAATTAGGACTTTTAAAATTGGAATTTATAATATACTTAAAAATTAAGAAAAATAAAAAAATATTTTTTTCTATGATATGATATTTTTAATTAACTTAAGAGGACATTTATGGGTAATCGAACAGTAGGCAGCCCATAAATCTAACATTTATAATGCCTAATGATAAGTCTTAAGTTGTAGTTCGTCTTAAAAAGAAGCATATGCTTCTTTTTTTGTATAATTTTTATTATGAGTTTAGATTTATGAAAACCATTAAAAATTATCAATCCATTATTAGAAGATATTTTTAATTTACCAATAGATGGAAAAGTATTATCTAATAAAAAAATTCAAGTACACCCATTAATTATTTTTGAAAATAAATCAGATAAAACATATTATTGTATTCGTTTACAAACAGCTAATAAATCAACAATAAAAAATGACATTTTAATTAACGATAAAACATATCAAACTAATGATTATTGAAAAACTCATCAAGGTGTAGCAGTAACTAAAGACATATTTATTATCGACAAGGAATTATTAGAAAATAATATTTATCAAGATATTTATGAAAGCACTATCGAACTAAATGATAGTGATAAAAATTTAATCATTCAAGATTTAGATAAAAGAATTAATTCTATTCCGCCAAATTTAAATATTTTGAAGATATCAAATAATTTAGAACATAATTTAGTTTTATATACTAATGATAATTTAATTGCTAATCAAATATTTTCTACATTATCTAATAATCGAATTAAGCAATCGACTAAAAATTATTATGCTTATCATTTTAACAAAGAAAAATTTCTAAATGATACAAATGAATTAAACAAAGAACATACACAAGAAGCTTTAAAAGATATTAAATTATGTATCGATAAAGAACAAAATATAGCTAATGAATATTTTTTTCAATATGAATTAGATAAGGATTCTGGAAATTATTTTATTCTTAATCAAGAAGAGAATACTAATTCTAATGAAGAATCAGAAGAAGAAACGAAAGGACGTTCACGTTAAAACTATAAAGCTAGTTTATTCTAGCTTTTTGTTTTAATTTTATTTATTATGACTACAGATTTATTTGTTAATGGTGTAAGTGAGAAAGATATTTTATCTACTGGACAAATGATAATAGAAAAATTAAATGATGAAGAAGAAATATTTCGAACCAAAACTAGATTGGAAAATGAAGAATATAAAGATTGAATTGTTTCGGATCGAAGAATTAAAACTATTATTATCGATGGCGAAATATATACTATCAATTTAACTCAATATTTAGATAAAAAAACAGGTAAAAAATTTACATATTATCATAATGAAATATTGAAATTAATGGGTAAGAAAAGATACTGATTAAGCAGTGTTTTAGTAGCAATAAAAAGCCAAAATTTAAGACGTAGAAATAAGGAACAAAATGAAGCTTTAAAAAGCAAAATTCCTTATGATATTTATCATTATTATTTAAAAATAAAATACATAACTTTTATGGTTCAATACGATAAATTTTTAACTCAAAAATATCAAACAATTCAGATAGAAAATGATGATGCTTTTATACATTTAAATAATGGTAAATATCGAGTAAGAATGGTAGGAATTCATAATGGATATCAGGATAAAAATAATCATAAATTATTAAATAAAACAATTATTTTTCAGTTTGATAAGAATGCTTTAACTTATCAAAATATGGACTTTTTAACTAACAAAACTAAAGAAATAATAGATAAATTTTATACCTATAAAAATATAAATTTATCAGGTGATGGTGCTAGATGTATTACAAAATTTAGTCAAAATATTAAAGCTATTAGACACTATGATAAGTTTCATTTTCATAAAATTTTGTTCAATTGTTTTGGTTATAGTAAGAATAAAAATAAACAAAATAAAAATATTTTTGGAAAAGAATTTGGCAATCAATTTCCTTTATTTTTATGATTTTTGCAAAATAAAAAATATGATGAATTTGAAAATTTATTGAGAAAAAACATTGATTTTTTAAAGAAAAACAAAATATCAAAATTAAAAATTTGAGAAATAAAAAGCTTATTAAGACTGTGAAAAAATAATAAAAACTATCTTATAAATACCTATGAAAATGCTAATTATTTTGGTGGAAATGCTGAAACTTTTATTGGACATTACTTAAAAAAATATACAAAAAATGCATTTTCAAGACAAAATATTAATCTTTTAAAACTAAAAATTCTATTAAATATTCCTAAAAATATAAACGTGATCTTCTTATAAAATCACGTTTTTTTATTGCCTTTTTATTTTGAGTTTGCGCTTTTTGTAAAAAATTATATATAATTACATAGTAATTATATATAAAAGTTGTTAGTGCTAACAATTAGCAAGCACTTTTTTTAAAAAATCAAAAAGTGCAAACTGAAGTGCATGCGAAAATAATATATTATTACTTTGTAATAATATATTAAAAGGGAAAAACCGCACTACGGTAAGTAGTTTTAGCGGTTCTTCCCTTGCCCTATTCAAGGGTGCGCGCCCGCATACGCGCGTATATAGGGCCACTTTTTGTGCTTGCACTAGTGCAAACTCAAAAAACAATTTATATTATTTAATAAAAATTTTGGTAGAATTATATTGATAAGAAAAATCACTTTATGATTTTGCTAACCCTACATTTTCCTACACATCCGATAATTTACAAATTGAAAGTTATTGTAATGAATTAGAAGCTAAATATAATAATGAAAATTCTTTGGATGAATTATTTATTTATGATAAAGTCATTATTAAAAATGATCATTTAATGATAAATAATGAACTAGTAAAAGTTAGTTGTTTAAATACTTTACCATTTGAATTAAATGATAAGTGAATAAAAACATTGTTTTCTATTAAAGGAACTTGTGTATGAAATAATTTTCCTTTATCTGATGATTTTGCTAATAAAAAATTAGATAAATCAATTCTCGCTTCTATTGACACTACTAATGCAGTAGGAAGTCCTGTTTCTAATATGGTCGGGTCTATTGATGAACAAGCTACGACAGAAATGGCTTTACAAGTAAACAGAGACGCCCGAGTTTCCAACTTTTACAATGTAATTTTTAACAACTCATCTGTTTGATGAGCTGTTTTTAATAATTTAAAATTTTAATTCATTTAAAATTCTTAAATATGTTTGATAATCTTGAATTGCTTGATTATTGTTGTCGTTAATAATATATTCTTCACTTTCAATTTTTCCGTCAATAATCTTGCATGTTTTGATTGTTTCTTTTATTACATCTTGTAATTTTTTGATTGTGATTTTTTCATCTACAACACCGAGTTCTTTCAAACCTTTGTTTAAATAATAAATAACAAAATTTAATAAAACAAGAGATAAGAAGCAAAGTACGAAATGACCTTCAATATGCTTTTCACTTCATACATAAATAGGTCTTACAGCTAAAGCACTTTTTAAAGCTCTAAAGTTTGATTCTATTTGTCATTGTTTTGAATATAAATTCACAATTTCTTCAGGTGATAAATCAAATCTAGAGGTTTCATAAGCATAATATCCGTCAAACTTTTCATCTTCGATAATTTTGTCATAGTTAAGTTTGTAATAACCTTTACCACCAACTTTTTCGAAGAATTTAAACTTCTTTTGACCGAACATTACTTGATCATGAACTAGTCCGTCTTTATCTTGTCTTTTAATAAAATTATCGATTAAAATTTGTCTATCATTTTTATCTTTTAATGCTCTTTTTTTACTATATGTTACTACCAATCTTCTCTTGTGTCCGTTTGCTCTTCTATTCTTTCAAAACGAATAAAAAGTAGTTTCTTTATATTTAAAATTATTGTCTCCAAAATAGCCGGATTCATCTATTGCAAAGGTCTTTCGGTCATTTGAAGCCGCTTTTAATCTATAAGATAAAATGTAATCAATATCGTTATCTTCTAAGAATCTTATGTTTCTATTTGTACTCATTCCTCTATCAGCAATGAGTGTTACTTTGTTTAATTCATATTGTGATTTTATATTCAAAATAAAATTAATAAATGTTGATGCATCAGCAGTGTTCCCTTTGAATAATTTATAGTGAATTGGAATGCCGTTTTCATCTGTTGCTAAACCTAAAACAATTTGATCTTCTTTGAATTTTCCATCTTTAGAATAACCTGGATATCTCAATCCTTCTCTTACAAAACTTTCAAAATATACCGTTGAAGAGTCGTATCAAATAATATCTATTTTTCTATTTTTATCTTTGATCAATGTATCGTTAACACTCTTTAAAATGTTATTTTTATTTTCAGCTAAATAGTCTAAAGTATTATAAAATGTCGTCTTTTCAACTTCTAAATTTATATTGAATTTGTCTTTATTTTTAAAGGATGAAAGCATGCTACCCGGATTTACAATTCTATTTGAAATCATATATTTTAATAAATCATTTAAATACTTGGATTTTGATACTTTAGCATCTTTAAAAGGATTTAATTTTTCTAAGAAACTGTATAACAAATCATATCCATAATTGAACTGTTTTGTTTCAATTTTAACCTTGCTTATATCTAACTCTAATTGTCTAATTATCATATTTCTATCTCAATCAGTATTGTAGTTTTGAGATAGTTTTTTAATTTTTTCTACTGGATCAGAACAATATTTTTCTCATTTTTCAACTGTACCGATACCGATAGATTTCTTATAACCTTTGCCAAATCCTCCTGAAAGTGCTAAAGATAAGTAAGTAGAGTTCTTATTTTTTCTTGAAATTAATAGTCATTTGTCTTTTTTCATATCTTTATTATACCACAAATTACAATGTAATTATGTAAAAAAATAACTTTTTTTATTTATATATAAATAACACTGAAAAAAGTAATAAAAAAGAGCTCCAACTTGGAAACTCAGGAAAAACATTGTTTTCTATTAAAGGAACTTGTGTATGAAATAATTTTCCTTTATCTGATGATTTTGCTAATAAAAAATTAGATAAATCAATTCTCGCTTCTATTGACACTACTAATGCAGTAGGAAGTCCTGTTTCTAATATGGTCGGGTCTATTGATGAACAAGCTACGACAGAAATGGCTTTACAAGTAAACAGAGACGATTACAAACTTTTTGATAGTAATTTCTTTTTTGTGATTAAAGATCAAGATATAGCCAATTTAAATAATAAATATCGAATTGCTAAAAATATAGCAAGCAAAAAGAATATTACACTTAATGATTTGAGATATCGACAATTATTAGCTTGATCTGAAGTATGTAATTATCCATTTGAAAGATTAGACCAAGAATATTATCAAATTACTTCGATTAATTTGGCTTTAGGTTGGCCTTTTGAAAGTGAAAACCATAATGATAACAATAACTTATTATTAGGTTTTACAGAGAACACTAGAACACCTATTAGTTTTAGATTATTTGATATGTATCACTCGAATCGAACTAATTTTAATATGTTTGTTAATGGAACTAGTGGTATGGGTAAAACTACTTTTACGAAAAAATTATTAACTTCTATTTTAGCTGCTAATAATAAAGTTGTAGTTATTGACCCACAAGGTGAATATACTGATATAGCTACAAAATTAAATGGACAAATTATCGATTTAGGAGCAGGTAAAAATACTATTATTAATCCTTTACAAGTTAGAAATACTTTAAAAGATTCAATGAAACATGATGTAGTTTCTTTAATTAATAATCATTTATCTTGATTAGAAAGTTTTTTTAAAACACTTTTAAATTTAGAATCTCATCGTTGAATTTTGCTTCAAAATGTAATTAAAGATTTCTATAAAGAAAATAAAATATATGAACTTAATGATATTGAGCATTTAAAGGCTTCTAAATGACCTACAATGAGTGAGTTGATAAAATATATGTCTAAATACAAAACTAATCATTTAAATAACCCTATGGCTAAAAAGGCTATTTTAGATGAATTAGTAGAGAACTTAACTTTTTCATTTGAAAATGATGGAAGATATCAAAATTTGTTTAATGGCCATTCTAATATTAAGCTTGATAATGATTTTGTAGTGTTTAATACACAAAATCTTATTAATGGTGCTGATAATACAGGTGCAAAATTAGGAACAATGTGTTTATTAAATTTTGTTAGCGAAATTGTTTTTAATAATTGAATGAATAATGAAATATTAAAACGAGAGTATATTGCTAAAAATAATATTCGATTAATGAATGCTAAACAAATTGAAGATACTATTAAATTTTGTGCTGTTATAGTAGATGAAGCACATTTATACGTTGATCCTGATAATCCTTCGATTTTAAAATATATGGTTCAAATGACTAAAACAGTTCGGAAATTTAATGCAGGTATGATTTTTACTACTCAAAATCCAGGTGATTTTACCATTACTAGTTCTACAGTCGAAGATGCTTCTAGAATTATTCAAAACTCTCAATATTCAGTATTTTTTGGGCTTAAAGATACTGATATAGAAAAAGTTCAAACTTTATTTAAAAATTCTAATCAATTATTAAATAGTGAAATTAGATATTTGACTAATCATAAAAAAGGAAGATGTTTGTTTAATATTAGTTCAAATAAACGTATTAGAGTAAATATTTATTATAACCAAATTGAACAAGAGATGTTTTTTACTTATGCATCAGACTAGCACGCGTAGGCACGTGTGCATATATTAATAGGCACACGTTCGAACGTGCGCAAGAAAGGAAATTATGAAAAAGAAAAATAAAATTAGTGATAAAACTATCGAAACATTATTACCATCAGAAGAAAGATTGCAAGAACTCGAAAAAGAAAAAGAAGTTAATGATTTCATTGATGGTATTAATTTAAGTGGAGATAACCAAATAGATAATATTATGAATTCTTTAAACACAGAAAAAGCTAAAGAAAAAGAAATGACTAAAAAAGAAAAATTTAGAGATAAAACACAAAGTGCTTATGATGCTCAATTTTCCGGTCGTTTTACTGAAGCTGAAGATGTAGGAATGTTTTACCGCTGAAAAAAAGAAATTGAAAAGAATGGCAAAACAGTTTATAAAGAAATAAATAATATTATTCGTAGCTATTTATTAGCAAATGAAAAAAAAGAAATAATGCGTGAATGGAAACACGATTTATTTCAAGCTTTAAGAAAAGTAAGTTGATCGGCCTTAAGTCCATATCAATTACAAATAAATCGAAGATTTAGAAGTATGGATATTGAATTGTCGATTATTAACTTAAAGCTTAATATGATTATTAACGCTTTATTTAAGAGCAATGATGAGTTAGAAAAAGAAATAGATAATCCTAGTTCTGAAATACTTACTGAATCTAAATTCTTTGAAAAAACAATTAGAGGTGCGGTAAATAAACTATCTCAAGATTGAACTAAAAAAATAGCTAAGAAAATTCAAAATGGTGAACGTGCTTGAAATGATTTTTTAGCTAGTTTAAGTGAAAATGAATTTGATGATATTTTGGAAGAAATAGGAGCTACTAATTCTACTGTTCAAGAACAAATTGAAGAAAAATAAGTTTTAGCACGTGTGCGTATATTAATAGGCACATGCTCGAGCGTGTGTAAGACAAAAAAGGATTTATTATGACTTATGATTTTGAATATTCTTTATTTTGTGATTATTGTGGTGAAGAAGAATGTGAAATTAAAATAACTTGTTATTACAAAAATAAGGAGGATCAATTTTTTTATGTAAGAGATTGTGATCCTATTTCATTTAGAAATAAAAAAATACCATTAAAAATTAGAAAGGTTTTAAACAATGATATATAAATGTTGCTTTTGCAAAAAACAAATTAATAATGAGCAATATTTTTTAGATACAAAAGAAGGTATTTTAAAATTTTGCTCTGCTGAATGTGAAACACATTATATAAAACTAAATTACTAAGGAGAAAAACTATGAATAAAGTTATATTAAGTGGTCGAGTAGTTAATGACGATTTTAAATTATTTGAATCAGAAAAAGGAACGTCTTTAACTTTTAAAGTTGCTTTAATTGAAAAAAGTAAAAATACTAATTTCGTTGAAATTGTATGTTTTAACAAAATAGCTATGAATATTTCTAAGTATATTAAAAAAGGAGATTTATTAGAAATAGAAGGTAAGTTAAATAATTCTAAATATATTGACAAAAATGATGAAACAATTTACAAAACAGAGATAGTAGCAAAAAATATTACTTTCTCTGTAAAAGCTAAAAAGAATAAAAATTTAATTAATAATGAAATAGAAAATGAAGAAAATAATGACTTTAACGAATTTGGCTTTAAAACAATTCAAGATGAATAAAAATAAAAAATTATTAATAGTTGGAAGTTTAAGTTTAGTTTCAGCTTCTTTATTTTCTATAAGTAGTAGTGTTTCATATTCAAAAAGAGAAAGTACTACAAATAAAAACTTCAATAATTTAAACAATTACAAATTTTTATATAAATTTACTGAACAAAATTTAAAAATGGATTATAAAATAAGAACTTTAACAAAAACAGAAAATAAAACATTAAATTATTATGATGCAAAGATTAAAAAAAATGATTCTTGAGGCATAAATAGACATATAGCTGTTGGCAGAACAAAAGGATACTCAAATGGTTATTATACATCTAGCAATGAAATATTAAAACATCGCCCTTTTGTTGGTTTTTCAAATGCTGATAATCATTTAAATATGAATTTATCATACAAAACAGGAACATCAATGATTGATTATGAAAGTATGATAAATAAAGTTGATAAATGAGGTTGACTATATAAAAATGGTACATATTCAATTAAAGAAGACTATATGTCAGATACAAGTTTAGAAGATAATATTTTTAATTTAAATAAAAATTTATTTGATATCGGTTATTATTCCTTTTTAGAAAAAAACATAGAATCAATTTTATTAATTCTAATTTTGATTCTGTGTTTAATGAAGCTATAAAACTTGATAACGGTAAGGGTTTTGAGTTTAAATATGCATTCAAAGATGGGCATTTTAATTGATATAATTATTATGTAGCTTATATGAAAAATTTTAATATCAGTTATGAAAAAGAAGCTTATTTAAAATATATAGATAATCGTTTTTATAATACAAATATTAAAACAAACCGAATTATAGATTTATTTAAAGAATTAAAAACTTTCTGTAATGAATCAAATATTAATAATGATATTGAGAATATATGCAATGGTAAAAAATGGATTGAAATTGAAAGTGATTCAATGGGCAACATTAATACAAAAATTGATACCTTAGTTTTTAAAAATGGAATTTCTAATATTGAAAAATTGAATATTTTATTCAACAAAATATTTACAAAAAAAATAAATAATTTCAATTTTGAATATAAATATGTGCCATTAATAAAACCTGATAATAAAATTGATATTTCAATTCAATTATTAAAAGTAATTGATGTTGCAAATTCAAATATGGATATGATTATTAATTTAAAAGATTTCGATGAAGATAAAGAACATAATAACTTAAAAAGAAGTTTAAAAGAAACTTTTAATTCTATTACAAATGATAAAGAAATTCTTTGACAACAAGCCTTTAGTTTTCTTTTTCAAATAACAAAAGAAAAACAAATAGTATTGAGAGAAAAAGAAACAGTCAAATTTGTAGAGAGTGATATATACAAAAAATATTCATCAGATTCACTGAAAGCTAAATTGCAAATTACAAAATCAAAAGTTCCAAACAACTACAAATTATCAGATTTAAATTCAAACACTAATTATTATGATGATAAGAAGGAAAGTGTTTTTTTAAGGAAGATGAACCAATTAAATTACCTGATAATGAAGATGATCCAGATAAAGATAAAGAATGATATGGCGGAAAATGATTAATTCATGGACCAATTGATATAAATTACCGGAGCTCAAAAAGTGAAAATGAGATTATAACTGTTAATGGTCAAAAAATAGATGTATTGAATTTAGAATTCAACAAAAAATTAATTGATAATAGAAAAAATATCAAAGATGATTCAAGAATAGGATTACAAGAAGGATTAGATAAAGATAAATTTAATAGTACTAATTCAGTAGCTAAAAATGAATATGTTATTGAAATTAAACAATTTGCGGTTGGAACTAACAATACAGGAGAGCCAATTAAAAGATATAAAGTTATTTATAAAATAGTTGAAAAACCAACAAATCAAATATTTAAATATTATGGATGAGATCCAGATAAAAATCCACATCAAAAAGAATTAATTACTAAATATATTTTAGATTCAAAAGGTGAAATAAAAAATGATAAAGATGGTAATCCTATAAAAAATCCTAAATATAATCCATTATTAAATCCAACAACAGGAACCAAAAAACAAATAATTTGAATTAATAATTCTTCATTATCTAAAAAAATTAAAGAAAAATTATCTTTTGTTTATCCTTGTTTGCCTAACGGAAATAAAATTTTAGATTATGGAATAATTGCAGAAGCTTCTGTTTTAGGAATGGGTGCTTTAAGAAATATATCAATTGATAAAGACATACAACAAGCTTCTGGAGCAAAATATTGAAAGTGTAAAATTGGAGATTTTAGAATTAATAATGATCAAACTAAAACTTTAGAATGAACAAAAGAAAATGATATTCAATTAACAGAAATACCCTTAACTAATGGAACTTCAGAATTTAGTTATATGTCTGAGGAGGGACTATGAATTGTATTCACTGATATCGATTCTAGTATATCTAACGTACAATTAGTTTTAATTGATAAGAATAATAAACCAGAAAACTTTTTTACAGATGAAATAAGACATGCAAAAGATAATCACGGAATAGAATTAATTAATAAATTTAATAAATTTTGAAATTCTACAAATGCAATAAGTGAAGCTTTTTACAATTATTTATATTGAGAGGATAATATATCTAAAGAAGAAGCTCAAAAATTAAGCTATGAGTCTTTACTAGAAAAATATCAAAGATTTGTTACATGAAGTCAAAGATATGATCTGCCTGATATAATTCCTGCTGAAATACAAAATATTGATTTATTTAGTGATTCATTTATGAAATGAAATAAATTAAATAATTTAAATGGAAATACAAATACAGAGCGTATAGAAAAAACAATTATTGATTATATTGAATTTAATTTAAAACAATCTGCAAAACTTAGTGAATATTTTCCATATCAAAATGAGTGATGAAAAGTTAGTTCGAATAATTGATTTATAGAAGAATGAGCTGATCAAAATTCAAAAGCTAATTGATTAAAACAAGCGGCTGAGGTTTATATTTTTAATACTAAAGAACAAAAAGAATACAAAGGAATTAATTTTACTCTTAGAGGAAATGGCAAAATAGCAAACCAAAAAAGAAACTTTAATATTAGAAATGAAGCTTGACATATTTATAATCCTCCCATTGATTTATCTAAAATCGATATTCAAGATAATTTAACTTTTAATATTTCAAAACAAAAATTCGAAGGTAAAAATATACCTGAAGAAGTTGCTGATGAAAATTATCGAAAAGCTATTGAAAATAAAGTATTAAGTTTTATTAATTTTCAATTGTTAGAATATAAAAATAAAACTAAAAAAAATGGTAAAAAAATCGAAATGATTTTAGGTAAAGATTTAGAAATAGCTAATTTTAATGAAGCCCGAGTTTCCAACTTTTACAATGTAATTTTTAACAACTCATCTGTTTGATGAGCTGTTTTTAATAATTTAAAATTTTAATTCATTTAAAATTCTTAAATATGTTTGATAATCTTGAATTGCTTGATTATTGTTGTCGTTAATAATATATTCTTCACTTTCAATTTTTCCGTCAATAATCTTGCATGTTTTGATTGTTTCTTTTATTACATCTTGTAATTTTTTGATTGTGATTTTTTCATCTACAACACCGAGTTCTTTCAAACCTTTGTTTAAATAATTAATAACAAAATTTAATAAAACAAGAGATAAGAAGCAAAGTACGAAATGACCTTCAATATGCTTTTCACTTCATACATAAATAGGTCTTACAGCTAAAGCACTTTTTAAAGCTCTAAAGTTTGATTCTATTTGTCATTGTTTTGAATATAAATTCACAATTTCTTCAGGTGATAAATCAAATCTAGAGGTTTCATAAGCATAATATCCGTCAAACTTTTCATCTTCGATAATTTTGTCATAGTTAAGTTTGTAATAACCTTTACCACCAACTTTTTCGAAGAATTTAAACTTCTTTTGACCGAACATTACTTGATCATGAACTAGTCCGTCTTTATCTTGTCTTTTAATAAAATTATCGATTAAAATTTGTCTATCATTTTTATCTTTTAATGCTCTTTTTTTACTATATGTTACTACCAATCTTCTCTTGTGTCCGTTTGCTCTTCTATTCTTTCAAAACGAATAAAAAGTAGTTTCTTTATATTTAAAATTATTGTCTCCAAAATAGCCGGATTCATCTATTGCAAAGGTCTTTCGGTCATTTGAAGCCGCTTTTAATCTATAAGATAAAATGTAATCAATATCGTTATCTTCTAAGAATCTTATGTTTCTATTTGTACTCATTCCTCTATCAGCAATGAGTGTTACTTTGTTTAATTCATATTGTGATTTTATATTGAAAATAAAATTAATAAATGTTGATGCATCAGCAGTGTTCCCTTTGAATAATTTATAGTGAATTGGAATGCCGTTTTCATCTGTTGCTAAACCTAAAACAATTTGATCTTCTTTGAATTTTCCCTCTTTAGAATAACCTGGATATCTCAATCCTTCTCTTACAAAACTTTCAAAATATACCGTTGAAGAGTCGTATCAAATAATATCTATTTTTCTATTTTTATCTTTGATCAATGTATCGTTAACACTCTTTAAAATGTTATTTTTATTTTCAGCTAAATAGTCTAAAGTATTATAAAATGTGGTCTTTTCAACTTCTAAATTTATATTGAATTTGTCTTTATTTTTAAAGGATGAAAGCATGCTACCCGGATTTACAATTCTATTTGAAATCATATATTTTAATAAATCATTTAAATACTTGGATTTTGATACTTTAGCATCTTTAAAAGGATTTAATTTTTCTAAGAAACTGTATAACAAATCATATCCATAATTGAACTGTTTTGTTTCAATTTTAACCTTGCTTATATCTAACTCTAATTGTCTAATTATCATATTTCTATCTCAATCAGTATTGTAGTTTTGAGATAGTTTTTTAATTTTTTCTACTGGATCAGAACAATATTTTTCTCATTTTTCAACTGTACCGATACCGATAGATTTCTTATAACCTTTGCCAAATCCTCCTGAAAGTGCTAAAGATAAGTAAGTAGAGTTCTTATTTTTTCTTGAAATTAATAGTCATTTGTCTTTTTTCATATCTTTATTATACCACAAATTACAATGTAATTATGTAAAAAAATAACTTTTTTTTATTTATATATAAATAACACTGAAAAAAGTAATAAAAAAGAGCTCCAACTTGGAAACTCAGGACAAATACAGAGCGTATAGAAAAAACAATTATTGATTATATTGAATTTAATTTAAAACAATCTGCAAAACTTAGTGAATATTTTCCATATCAAAATGAGTGATGAAAAGTTAGTTCGAATAATTGATTTATAGAAGAATGAGCTGATCAAAATTCAAAAGCTAATTGATTAAAACAAGCGGCTGAGGTTTATATTTTTAATACTAAAGAACAAAAAGAATACAAAGGAATTAATTTTACTCTTAGAGGAAATGGCAAAATAGCAAACCAAAAAAGAAACTTTAATATTAGAAATGAAGCTTGACATATTTATAATCCTCCCATTGATTTATCTAAAATCGATATTCAAGATAATTTAACTTTTAATATTTCAAAACAAACATTCGAAGGTAAAAATATACCTGAAGAAGTTGCTGATGAAAATTATCGAAAAGCTATTGAAAATAAAGTATTAAGTTTTATTAATTTTCAATTGTTAGAATATAAAAATAAAACTAAAAAAAATGGTAAAAAAATCGAAATGATTTTAGGTAAAGATTTAGAAATAGCTAATTTTAATGAAGTAATTGCACATTTAATGAGAGGCAAGGTTTTAGATAAACCTATCGAATTAAAACTTATTGGCAAAAATGCTAATTTATATAACTATAAAACTATTAATTTTAAAAATCTTGGAGATGGAGGTAAGTTTAATCTTAAAAATTTAAGTTATGTTTTAATGGATAATAAAAACATAATTAAAGAAACTAACCCATCTAAGATTAAAGAAAAAGTTATTGAATTGGTCAAGGAAGCAGCAAATAAATTGGCTTTACAAATTGATAAAGATTATAAAATATTTGCAATTAATAATGATGCTTACTGATTAGAATTAGTATCTAAATATGATGACCCTAAATTAAAAGAAAATAAAGAGTTTTATGATAAATTAGTTAAAGCTTTAGAAGAACTTAAAAAACGTAAAACTTTTAAATACGGAGATAAAGATATTGATATCGAATTTGAATCAAAAGATTTAAATATTAAAAATCAATTAGAACATTATAAAAATTTAATTATTGAAGAGTTATTAAGAGAAATAAATAATAATGGTTTAAATGAAAAAGTATTAAGTAAAAAAATTATTTTATTACCTACTAATACTACTAAAGGTTTTGGTTATGGATATATTATTAATCGAGTAGATAAGGCATATGATCCATCAAAATATCCAGAATGAAAACCAAATCCTAATCCTAATGAAGATGATGATATTGTTAATCCAAGTAATAAACCTAATAAAGATAAGGGATTTAAGAAAATAGCTAAAACTTGATGATTCCCTTTAGTTATGGTGATTAGTATTATTGGTTTATTAGTGGGCGGAATATTTTTAACTAAAACATTATTAAGAAAATATGGATGAAGTTTTGGTAAAAGAGCAAGACGTAATAAAAATAAGAAATATGAAAAAGCTATTGCAAAACGTAAGAAATTTTTAGAAAAAGAACATATCAAAAATCAAAAAGAACTAGAAAAAAATAAAAATATACTATTCATTCCAGAAATAAAAGTCCCAACATTTGAAAATGTCGGGATTTTTCTGTCCTTTTGGTAAAATAAAAATGATAAAAAGAAAGGACAACATAATTATATATGAAAAACGATAAAAAAATTTTCTGTACTTTGGTTAGAAGTAAAAATGTGCATAACAAAATTCAAACTTCACAAATTCATTTCGCTGTTGATAAGAATTACTCTGAAATTTTAAGCCGCTCGAAAAACTACTCGACACACAAAAACCATATCGGTTTTGCAGAAGTGTTTCAGATAATATATGGATTACTAAATTTTCAATCTTTAAAAGAAATATCTCAAAATATTGAAATATCGACTAAAGCGATTAAAAGGTTTTTATTTAAATATTCAAAAGGAATATATTTAGGCAAAGGCGATAGAAAAACCTGTGATTGTTGTGATGCTAAAATTAAAAAAGTTCGTTATTTAGATCTTGATGAATTTATGATAAATGTTGCTAATTTTGATAAAAGTAAAAGAATAGCATATTCAAAAAAGAAAATAGAACAATATCAAGATTTTAGAAATTTTTGAACAGAGCTTTTTGATGATTATACCCAAAATAGAAATAATAAAGATTTAGCAAAAAGAACGCCTAAGCTAAGCGCTAACGAAATATTAAGAAGATTTGAAGAAAAGTATCCAAACAGCTATAAACCTTCAAAATCTATGGTATATAATTTGATATCACAAAGAGTCTTTAAAGACCTTGAAATAGGCATTTTGGTCAATTTATCCACCAAAGGAATTAAACAAAAACGACCCCCAAAAAGAGACAGTCGAAAGCTTAAAAAGATTGGAGTTAGCATTGATCAACGCAGCACAGAAATCAATGAAAGACTTAGAGATAATGATTATGAATTAGATACTGTTATTGGTTCAAAAACTGATCAATGTTGTTTCGTAACGCTAATTAATAGAAAGACTAGACGCTTCTATTTTCATATGGTACGGCGGACTAGCACTGGTGTTAGAGATGGGCTGATATACCTAATGCAAAAATATAACTTGACAATAGATTCGCTAACCATAGATAATGGTAGTGAAAATGCGAAACTAGATGAAGTGCCAGGTATTAAGCAAATATATAAATGTCACCCATATTGTTCGGGAGAAAAAGGCTCTATCGAAAACTGCCACAGGTTATTAAGACGGTATTTTAAAAAAGGCAAGTCTATAGACCCTTACTACGGTCAAGATTTGACTCCTGTTATGGATTTTATAAATAATTACAAGAGAAGCATTCGCTTCTAATCCAAACTTTTTATGTGCTAAAAAGTTTGACAAAAAGGCACTTACTTTTTTGGAAAAAAGTAAGCAAAAAACTCAAGTTTTTTACAAAACTTGGTATTTTCGTTTAAATTTTTTTAGGATTTTAAAGCTTTTCTTGGTAATAATTTATAATTTTTGTAACATTTTTGATTTTACGCAAAATTAGGACTTTTAAAATTGGAATTTATAAAATAAAAATATACATAAAAAATAATTTTTATATGCTATACTTTTACCATTATCTAAGCTGATGTTATATGATAAATACGAACGCAAACAAGATCATATAATATTAGAGTTTGCTGATACCGATTAGATTCTTAGTTCGTCTTAAAAAGAGGTTTAATGCCTCTTTTTTTGTATAATTTTTCTATGAGTTTAGATTTATGAAAACCTTTAAAAATTAATAATCCTTTATTACAAAATATATTTAATCTACCCATAGATGGAAAAATATTATCTAATGGAAATATACAAGCACATCCATTAATTATTTTTGAAAGCAAAAAAGATAAAACTTATTATTGTATTCGTTTACAAACCGCAACTCCTTCTACTATAAGAAATAATGTCTTAATTGATAATAGTTCATATCAAAAATTAAACTATTGAAATAAAGTTAATGAAGTAGCTGTTACAAAAGATGTTTTTATTATTGATAAAGAATTATTAGAAAATAATATTAATCAAACTATCTATCAAAATACAAAAACATTAAGCAAAGAAGATAAAAAATTAATATTGAATGATTTAGAAAAACGCATTAATTCAATACCACCAAATTTAAATATTTTAAAAGTATCTAATAATTTACAAAATAATTTAGTTTTATATACAAATAATGATTTAATTGAAAATCAATTAATTTCAACTCTTAGTTTTAAAAATAAATTAATTGATTGAGAAACAAAAGATTATTATTCTAAACATTTTGATAAAAATGAATTTCTTAACAATGTAAATACATCTAATATAGAAAATACACAAGAAGCTTTAAAAGATATTAAATTATGTATCGATAAAGAACAAAATATAGCTAATGAATATTTCTTTCAATATGAATTAGATAAAGAATCTGGTAATTATTTTATTGTTAATCAAGAAGAGAATACTAATTCTAATGATGATATCGAAGATGAAGAAGAAACGAAAGGACGTTCACGTTAAAACTATAAAGCTAGTTTATTCTAGCTTTTTGTTTTAATTTTATTTATTATGACTACAGATTTATTTGTTAATGGTGTAAGTGAGAAAGATATTTTATCTACTGGACAAATGATAATAGAAAAATTAAATGATGAAGAAGAAATATTTCGAACCAAAACTAGATTGGAAAATGAAGAATATAAAGATTGAATTGTTTCGGATTGAAGAATTAAAACTATTATTATCGATGGCGACCTGAGTTTCCAAGTTGGAGCTCTTTTTTATTACTTTTTTCAGTGTTATTTATATATAAATAAAAAAAAGTTATTTTTTTACATAATTACATTGTAATTTGTGGTATAATAAAGATATGAAAAAAGACAAATGACTATTAATTTCAAGAAAAAATAAGAACTCTACTTACTTATCTTTAGCACTTTCAGGAGGATTTGGCAAAGGTTATAAGAAATCTATCGGTATCGGTACAGTTGAAAAATGAGAAAAATATTGTTCTGATCCAGTAGAAAAAATTAAAAAACTATCTCAAAACTACAATACTGATTGAGATAGAAATATGATAATTAGACAATTAGAGTTAGATATAAGCAAGGTTAAAATTGAAACAAAACAGTTCAATTATGGATATGATTTGTTATACAGTTTCTTAGAAAAATTAAATCCTTTTAAAGATGCTAAAGTATCAAAATCCAAGTATTTAAATGATTTATTAAAATATATGATTTCAAATAGAATTGTAAATCCGGGTAGCATGCTTTCATCCTTTAAAAATAAAGACAAATTCAATATAAATTTAGAAGTTGAAAAGACGACATTTTATAATACTTTAGACTATTTAGCTGAAAATAAAAATAACATTTTAAAGAGTGTTAACGATACATTGATTAAAGATAAAAATAGAAAAATAGATATTATTTGATACGACTCTTCAACGGTATATTTTGAAAGTTTTGCAAGAGAAGGATTGAGATATCCAGGTTATTCTAAAGATGGAAAATTCAAAGAGATTCAAATTGTTTTAGGTTTAGCAACAGATGAAAACGGCATTCCAATTCACTATAAATTATTCAAAGGGAACACTGCTGATGCATCAACATTTATTAATTTTATTTTGAATATAAAATCACAATATGAATTAAACAAAGTAACACTCATTGCTGATAGAGGAATGAGTACAAATAGAAACATAAGATTTCTAGAAGATAACGATATTGATTACATTTTATCTTATAGATTAAAAGCGGCTTCAAATGACCGAAAGACCTTTGCAATAGATGAATCCGGCTATTTTGGAGACAATAATTTTAAATATAAAGAAACTACTTTTTATTCGTTTTGAAAGAATAGAATAGCAAACGGACACAAGAGAAGATTGGTAGTAACATATAGTAAAAAAAGAGCATTAAAAGATAAAAATGATAGACAAATTTTAATCGATAATTTTATTAAAAGACAAGATAAAGACGGACTAGTTCATGATCAAGTAATGTTCGGTCAAAAGAAATTTAAATTCTTCGAAAAAGTTGGTGGTAAAGGTTATTACAAACTTAACTATGACAAAATTATCGAAGATGAAAAGTTCGACGGATATTATGCTTATGAAACCTCTAGATTTGATTTATCACCTGAAGAAATTGTGAATTTATATTCAAAACAATGACAAATAGAATCAAACTTTAGAGCTTTAAAAAGTGCTTTAGCTGTAAGACCTATTTATGTATGAAGTGAAAAGCATATTGAAGGTCATTTCGTACTTTGCTTCTTATCTCTTGTTTTATTAAATTTTGTTATTTATTATTTAAACAAAGGTTTGAAAGAACTCGGTGTTGTAGATGAAAAAATCACAATCAAAAAATTACAAGATGTAATAAAAGAAACAATCAAAACATGCAAGATTATTGACGGAAAAATTGAAAGTGAAGAATATATTATTAACGACAACAATAATCAAGCAATTCAAGATTATCAAACATATTTAAGAATTTTAAATGAATTAAAATTTTAAATTATTAAAAACAGCTCATCAAACAGATGAGTTGTTAAAAATTACATTGTAAAAGTTGGAAACTCGGGATAAAGATTGAATTGTTTCGGATTGAAGAATTAAAACTATTATTATCGATGGCGAAATATATACTATCAATTTAACTCAATATTTAGATAAAAAAACAGGTAAAAAATTTACATATTATCATAATGAAATATTGAAATTAATGGGTAAGAAAAGATACTGATTAGGCAGTGTTTTAGTAGCTATAAAAACTCAAAATTTAAGACGTAGAAATAAGGAACAAAATGAAGCTTTAAAAAGCAAAATTCCTTATGATATTTATCATTATTATTTAAAAATAAAATACATAACTTTTATGGTTCAATACGATAAATTTTTAACTCAAAAATATCAAACAATTCAGATAGAAAATGATGATGCTTTTATACATTTAAATAATGGTAAATATCGAGTAAGAATGGTAGGAATTTATAATGGATATCAGGATAAAAATAATCATAAATTATTAAATAAAACGATTATTTTTCAATTTGATAAGAATGCTTTAGCTTATCAAAATATGGACTTTTTAACTAACAAAACTAAAGAAATAATAGATAAATTTTATACCTATAAAAATATAAATTTATCAGGTGATGGTGCTAGATGTATTACAAAATTTAGTCAAAATATTAAAGCTATTAGACACTATGATAAGTTTCATTTTCATAAAATTTTGTTCAATTGTCTTGGTTATAGCAAGAATAAAAATAAACAAAACAAAAATATTTTTGGAAAAGAATTTGGCAATCAATTTCCTTTATTTTTATGATTTTTGCAAAATAAAAAATATGATGAATTTGAAAATTTATTGAGAAAAAACATTGATTTTTTAAAGAAAAATAAAATATCAAAATTAAAAATTTGAGAAATAAAAAGCTTATTAAGACTGTGAAAAAATAATAAAAACTATCTTATAAATACCTATGAAAATGCTAATTATTTTGGTGGAAATGCTGAAACTTTTATTGGACATTACTTAAAAAAATATACAAAAAATGCATTTTCAAGACAAAATATTAATCTTTTAAAACTAAAAATTCTATTAAATATTCCTAAAAATATAAACGTGATTTTCTTATAAAATCACGTTTTTTTATTGCCTTTTTATTTTGAGTTTGCACTTTTTGTAAAAAATTATATATAATTACATAGTAATTATATATAAAAGTTGTTAGTGCTAACAATTAGCAAGCACTTTTTTTAAAAAATCAAAAAGTGCAAACTGAAGTGCATGCAAAAATAATATATTATTACTTTGTAATAATATATTAAAAGGGAAAAACCGCACTACGGTAAGTAGTTTTAGTGGTTCTTCCCTTGCCCTATTCAAGGGTGCGCGCCCGCATACGCGCGCGTATATAGGCCACTTTTTGTGCTTGCACTAGTGCAAACTCAAAAAGAAATTTATATTATTTAATAAAATTTTGGTAGAATTATATTGATAAGAAAAATCACTTTATGATTTTGCTAACCCTACATTTTCCTACACATCCATTAAAATTTTAAATTATTAAAAACAGCTCATCAAACAGATGAGTTGTTAAAAATTACATTGTAAAAGTTGGAAACTCGGGAAAAATTTAGGAATATATAAGTAATATTGAGGACTGCTATTTTCTTTATTAGCCTATAAAACAGCAAAATATATAAAAAAGCAGCACTAAGCCGCTTTCATTATTTTATGATTATTTTTTGTTAACATTTTCTCATTTTCAGTTCTTAACTTCAGGAATATCTGTACCGTATTCTTTAATGTATTCACGGTGGTATTGAATCATTTTTTCCATTTCTTTAATAAGTTTGTTTGCAGCTTTTTTACCTACAACATTTTCAACAGCTTTAACTGCATCAATTGTCATGTGGAATCTGTCCATTTCACTTAATAAACGAATGTCGAATGATGTTGTAATATCACCATTTTCTCTATAACCATGTGGGATTAAGTTGTGGTTGTGACGGTTGAAGAAGATGTCTCTTAAAATACCTTCAAAACCGTGGAATGCGAATAATACTGGTTTATCTTTTGTAAAGATTTTATCAAATTCAGCATCACTATAACCTCTAGGGTCAATGCTTGGGTGTCTTAATCTTAATAAGTCAAGTACATTAACAAATCTAATTTTAAGATCTGGGAAGTTTTTGTGGAGAATTGAAATTGTTGCAAGAGCTTCAATTGTTGATTCTGTACCTGATGCTGTAACAACTAAGTCAGGTTCTTCATTCATTGAACATGTTGATGCTCAGCTAATTGTTTTGAAACCTTTATCAACTAATTCTTGAGCTTCTTTCATTGTGAAGAATTGTTCTCTAGGTTGTTTTGAAGAAATAATTAAGTTAATTACATTTCTTTCTCTGAATGCTTTATCCATTGTAGCTAATAATGTGTTTGTATCAGCTGGTAAGTATTCTCTAATAAGTTCTGGTCTTTTATCTGCTAAGTGTCCAATTAAACCTGGGTCTTGGTGTGTGTAACCGTTGTGGTCTTGTTGGAATGCATTAGATGTAGCCATAACGTTTAATGATGGGTAATCTTTTCTTCAAGGAATTTCTTTTGCTTTTCTTAATCATTTCATGTGTTGAGTTAACATTGAGTCAACAACTCTTAAGAATGCTTCGTATGATACAAAGATACCGTGACGACCTGTTAATACATAACCTTCAAGCATACCTTCTGCTTGGTGTTCTGATAATTGTGAGTCAATAATTCTACCAACTGGGCTTAAAGCTTCATCATAAACTGGGTCAATTCTGTCTAATCATTGACGTTTTGTAACTTTAAATAAGTTGTAAAGTCTGTTTGATTTAGTTTCATCCGGTCCTCAAATTCTAAAGTTTGTAGGGTTTTTAAGAACTAAATCACCAAAGTATGTACCTAATGTAACCATATCTTGGTTAATTACTGAACCTGGTTTTTTGAAATCAAGACCAAATTGTTTTCAGTCACCTAAATTCATAACTTTAGGATTAATTCCACCGTTTGTTACAGGGTTCATACCCATTCTTCTATTTCCTTTAGGAGCAATTTCGGCAATTTCAGGTAATAATTTACCGTTCTTGTCAAATAATTCTTCTGGATGGTATGATTTTAATCAATCTTCTAATGCTGGAGCAAATTGCATGTTAGCAGCATTTACAGGAATAGGAACTTGGTGTGCTCTAAAGCTACCTTCGATAGCTTCTCCGTTTCATTCAGTTGGACCTGTTCAACCTTTAGGTGATTTAAGAACAACCATTGGTCATACTGGTCTGTGGCAATTTTCAGCACCAATTTTTCTTGCATGTTCTTGGTTTTCTTTAATCATTCTTACACATTCATCTAATGCTTTTGCCATGTGTTCATGCATGTATTCATGGTCGGCACCTTCAACGATAAATGCTTTTCAACCCATACCTGCAAAGTATTCTTCGATTTCTTTGCTTGATCTACGCGATCAAATTGTAGGGTTAGAAATTTTACCACCGTTAACGTGTAAGATAGGTAATACAGCACCATCATTTGCTGGGCTAATAAATGAGTTTAAGAATCAACCACAAGCTAATGGACCTGTTTCTGATTCACCATCACCAACAACTGCAGCAGCAATAACTTCTGGGTTATCTAAAACAGCACCAGCAGCATGTGATAATGAATAACCTAATTCACCACCTTCGTGAATTGAGCCAGGGCATTCTGGAGCGCAGTGACTTGCTGTACCACCCGGGAATGAGAAGTATTTAAATAAGTGTGTCATTCCTTTGATGTCTTGTGTAACATTTGGGAATAATTTTGTATAACTTCCGTCTAAGTATGCGTTTGATGAAACAACTTGACCACCATGTCCTGGACCTTCAATGTAAAACATATTTAAGTCATATTTGTTAATAATTCTGTTTAAGTGAGCATAAATAAAGTTTTGTCCTGCACATGTTCCTCAGTGTCCAATTGGGTAAATTTTAATGTCATCTGAAACTAAAGGTCTTGTTAATAAAGGATTATTTCTTAAATAAATTTGACCTACTGATAAATAGTTTGCGGCTCTTCATCAAGCATCAACTTTATTAAGATATTTTTTATCATCATAATTAATTTTCATTTTTCCTCCTTCTTGTATATGAAAAAATGTTTTAAAAAAATTTTAAATGGCAAATACTATATATATTAATAATTTGCATGTAATATTATATATTAAAAACTATTTACGATACTAAATAAATAAGGGTTAAAATGCACTTTTAATGGAATAAATAACACATAGTTTAACTATGAAACTTTAAAATAGAGTTTTTGGTCAAAAATACCTAATTTTGTGTTTTTAAAAAATTTTAAATAAAAAATCTAACATAAAATGTTAGAAGGATTAATATGCTAATGAAAACAGATAATGAGTTTTTATTCGCTGCTCAAATTGTTAAATTTCGTTGTCTAAAAAACGAGATCAAAATTGGTTAAATTAACAACGTTGATCCAATGAATAATATTAGAAACGAATTGTAGCGTTGAACATGCTATATATCTGTTCCGATACTTATTTAGTTCTTATTTGATCTTGTTGTTTTTAAATGAATTGAAAAATTGATATTGCTTTCATTCTTAATAATAAAGGTTAATCAATAATAAATAATAAAGACACAGGTACACCAATAATTAATGAAAAATAAAGATTTTTTATTTTTAAAGCAAATTTCTTTAACGAATAAACGGTCTATAAATTGCCGTTTAGAGCAATAAATCAGTTGTTTTAGTATAAAACAACCCATTTACGAAAAAAAGAAAAATTATTTTTTATTTTAACATTTTATAATATAATAATTTTGCTTTTTAAAGTAAATGGAGGGGTAGCGAAGCGGCCAAACGCGGGTGGCTGTAACCCACTTCCTCACGGTTCGGGGGTTCGAATCCCTCCCCCTCCACCATTTTGCCCCATAGCCAAGCGGTAAGGCAACGGGTTTTGGTTCCGTCACGCGTTAGTTCGAATCTAACTGGGGCAGCCATATCACCATTTGGTGATTTTTTTTATTTCTTTTTATAATGCTATAATTTTACTATGGAAAATATTAATACTAACCAAGACTACCAACAACTAAATCAAGAACAAAAAAGTCTTAAAAAGGCAAGACAAAATACCTTTTTAGCAGGTTCTATTATTTGATTTATATACGGTACTATAATTGCTTTTGTTTCAGCAATTGTAACTTTATTTGTTATTAAAAACACCAAAACATTCGAAATGCTAACAACTAATTATATTTTTATGATTATTTTTAGTTGTGTAACTTTTATAGCAATAACCATTGAATTTTTTGTTGGTCCAAAAATGAATTTTTGACTTCAATTGTTTGTTGTAACAATCTCAATGATCGGAATAGGAGTAGTAGTTTTATCAGTTGGATTGTTCAATCTAGTTCTTGCATTTTCACCTGGTGATAATGTAAACTCAACATTAGTTTTAATTAAAATATTATCAATCATTCTTGCACCATTATTATTAATGGGACTATTTGGAATTTTAGGAATGTATGATTTGATCAAAGTTAATGTTTGAACTATAGCAAGTATTATTTTTGCTATTGGATTCTTCTTTATATTCTTTTTAAGTTTCTTTGTATTTAACTCATGAATTAGAGCTTTATTCCCAGCTTTAGGTTTCATGTTAATGTTATGTTACATGGCTTTAGATTGATTCTGTATTACTAAAATCAATAAAGCATACAATATGACAATTCAAAGAGATGATATGCTTAAAAAAGAAATGTTTAAACTTTCATTATACTTTGGATTCAGACTTTCATTTGACTACATTTACATGTTAATTTATTTAATTCAAATATTTAAAAATTAAGGATAAAATGAAAAAATTTACAAACATTATAGTGACTAGCACATTAGCCACTCCTTTAATTGCTTTAAGTGCAGGATGCGAGCTTAACTCATCAAAAGATGTACGAAAAGCAACAGAAATTTTTGCAAAAGTTAATGTAACTTTAGATGCAAGCAAAAACAAAAATGAATTATTTGCTTCAGATATTGTAGCTGCTGATATTAAAATTGAAGTTCCAAGTGATATTGATAAAGACTTTAAAATGAATCTTGATCCTTCTTCATTTAAATTCTCTTCATCAGACTATACTGGAAATTTAGATGTTACGGTTTTTGGAACATATAAAGGTATTCAAGTAAATAGAATTGTTCAATTTGATGGTTTTAAATCATTTGCTCAAACTCTTAAAAAATACGAAGTTAATGGCAAAAAAATCGATTACTTTATTAGACCTACGCTTGAACCAACATTCTCATTTGCTAACACCTCACTTTTAAGTAAAAGCCTAAAAAATAGCGTTTTTTGAACACAATTTGTTTTCAATACAGAATCGAATTATTACTATTTTAATGTAAATACTCAAAATGCTTTTGTTAAAGATACCGTGAATGTATCTAATGCTGTTAACGCAGTAGCTTTCAATAAAATTACTGATTTTAATTACGCTAATGAAATCGTTTTAGCTCAAGAAGTTAAAGGTAAAGGCAAAAATAATTCTTCATCTTTTATTGTCTTGCAACAACCTACTATCAAAGGTAATGATATAGTTATCGCATTCAAAGTAAGTGGCGAACACACAGATAGCAATAATTTCTTAGTAGCTATTAATAAAAATGAATTAGAAAAATTAACAACTGTTGCTGTAAAAGATGTAGTTAATAATAGTGACAAACTAAAAATTATTTATGGAAAAACTATTTCAGAGGTTTCTGATATTCCTTTCCAATTTGTAAATGAAACCGTTCAAAAAGTGGCTATTTTCCAAAAAATGCCAAATAATCAAAATGCAACAATTGTCGTTCTAAAAGATATAAAAGATATTAAAGATGCAATTTATGCATCAACCAAATAAAGCTGCTTTTGCAGTTTTTTTATTTTAAAAAAGAAGCAGTATAACTGCTTCCATTATTATGTTTGAACACTAAAAAAATGGCGTTCACGACGGGAATCGAACCCATTACCCCAAGCTTAGGAGGCTTGTGCTCTACCTTGTGAGCTACGTGAACACTTATTTACTAAATAAATTATATTAAATCTTTAAGTTAATTTAATAATTTATATTTATTGTATATTGTTTGCCCCAAAAACAAAATAAAAAAATGGCGATCACGAGAGGATTCGAACCTCTGACAACAAGCTTAGAAGGCTTGTGCTCTATCCTGCTGAGCTACGCGACCACGCATATATATTATATAGCAAAGCAAATAAAATAAGATAAATATTTTTTTAAAAATTATTTATATAAATTCCAATTTTAAAAGTCCTAATTTTGCGTAAAATCAAAAATGTTACAAAAATTATAAATTATTACCAAGAAAAGCTTTAAAATCCTAAAAAAATTTAAACGAAAATACCAAGTTTTGTAAAAAACTTGAGTTTTTGCTTACTTTTTTCCAAAAAAGTAAGTGCCTTTTTGTCAAACTTTTTAGCACATAAAAAGTTTGGATTAGAAGCGAATGCTTCTCTTGTAATTATTTATAAAATCCATAACAGGAGTCAAATCTTGACCGTAGTAAGGGTCTATAGACTTGCCTTTTTTAAAATACCGTCTTAATAACCTGTGGCAGTTTTCGATAGAGCCTTTTTCTCCCGAACAATATGGGTGACATTTATATATTTGCTTAATACCTGGCACTTCATCTAGTTTCGCATTTTCACTACCATTATCTATGGTTAGCGAATCTATTGTCAAGTTATATTTTTGCATTAGGTATATCAGCCCATCTCTAACACCAGTGCTAGTCCGCCGTACCATATGAAAATAGAAGCGTCTAGTCTTTCTATTAATTAGCGTTACGAAACAACATTGATCAGTTTTTGAACCAATAACAGTATCTAATTCATAATCATTATCTCTAAGTCTTTCATTGATTTCTGTGCTGCGTTGATCAATGCTAACTCCAATCTTTTTAAGCTTTCGACTGTCTCTTTTTGGGGGTCGTTTTTGTTTAATTCCTTTGGTGGATAAATTGACCAAAATGCCTATTTCAAGGTCTTTAAAGACTCTTTGTGATATCAAATTATATACCATAGATTTTGAAGGTTTATAGCTGTTTGGATACTTTTCTTCAAATCTTCTTAATATTTCGTTAGCGCTTAGCTTAGGCGTTCTTTTTGCTAAATCTTTATTATTTCTATTTTGGGTATAATCATCAAAAAGCTCTGTTCAAAAATTTCTAAAATCTTGATATTGTTCTATTTTCTTTTTTGAATATGCTATTCTTTTACTTTTATCAAAATTAGCAACATTTATCATAAATTCATCAAGATCTAAATAACGAACTTTTTTAATTTTAGCATCACAACAATCACAGGTTTTTCTATCGCCTTTGCCTAAATATATTCCTTTTGAATATTTAAATAAAAACCTTTTAATCGCTTTAGTCGATATTTCAATATTTTGAGATATTTCTTTTAAAGATTGAAAATTTAGTAATCCATATATTATCTGAAACACTTCTGCAAAACCGATATGGTTTTTGTGTGTCGAGTAGTTTTTCGAGCGGCTTAAAATTTCAGAGTAATTCTTATCAACAGCGAAATGAATTTGTGAAGTTTGAATTTTGTTATGCACATTTTTACTTCTAACCAAAGTACAGAAAATTTTTTTATCGTTTTTCATATATAATTATGTTGTCCTTTCTTTTTATCATTTTTATTTTACCAAAAGGACAGAAAATCCCGACATTTTATAAATGTTGGGACTTTTATTTCTGGAATGAATATTAAAAATTATTTATATTCATTCTAAAAGTAAAATTCCCAACATTTATAAAATGTCGGGTTTTTTATTACTAAATAAATAACGAAAATTTGCGATCGTATTAGCGCTTTTATGAAGCGTGCAAAAAGGTTAATGATTCTTAAAATTTAAGCATTTGAATAACATATTGACTCATTAATTTACTATATTTGTTTTATTTTAAATTGACTTAAAAGTATTTTATTTTCGTAAAAAATATTAGTGTTTATAATAGTTTTTTTAAAAAATGAATATCCTGAATTCTTTTGTTTTTCGGAGCCTTTAATTAGTCAAATATTCTTAATCAATTTGCCACAAGTTATAAAAATAAATCCTAGCGGCATTACTAGGATTTGAATTAATTATTTACATTTTAATAGGTTCTCCCGAGTTTCCAACTTTTACAATGTAATTTTTAACAACTCATCTGTTTGATGAGCTGTTTTTAATAATTTAAAATTTTAATTCATTTAAAATTCTTAAATATGTTTGATAATCTTGAATTGCTTGATTATTGTTGTCGTTAATAATATATTCTTCACTTTCAATTTTTCCGTCAATAATCTTGCATGTTTTGATTGTTTCTTTTATTACATCTTGTAATTTTTTGATTGTGATTTTTTCATCTACAACACCGAGTTCTTTCAAACCTTTGTTTAAATAATAAATAACAAAATTTAATAAAACAAGAGATAAGAAGCAAAGTACGAAATGACCTTCAATATGCTTTTCACTTCATACATAAATAGGTCTTACAGCTAAAGCACTTTTTAAAGCTCTAAAGTTTGATTCTATTTGTCATTGTTTTGAATATAAATTCACAATTTCTTCAGGTGATAAATCAAATCTAGAGGTTTCATAAGCATAATATCCGTCAAACTTTTCATCTTCGATAATTTTGTCATAGTTAAGTTTGTAATAACCTTTACCACCAACTTTTTCGAAGAATTTAAATTTCTTTTGACCGAACATTACTTGATCATGAACTAGTCCGTCTTTATCTTGTCTTTTAATAAAATTATCGATTAAAATTTGTCTATCATTTTTATCTTTTAATGCTCTTTTTTTACTATATGTTACTACCAATCTTCTCTTGTGTCCGTTTGCTCTTCTATTCTTTCAAAACGAATAAAAAGTAGTTTCTTTATATTTAAAATTATTGTCTCCAAAATAGCCGGATTCATCTATTGCAAAGGTCTTTCGGTCATTTGAAGCCGCTTTTAATCTATAAGATAAAATGTAATCAATATCGTTATCTTCTAAGAATCTTATGTTTCTATTTGTACTCATTCCTCTATCAGCAATGAGTGTTACTTTGTTTAATTCATATTGTGATTTTATATTCAAAATAAAATTAATAAATGTTGATGCATCAGCAGTGTTCCCTTTGAATAATTTATAGTGAATTGGAATGCCGTTTTCATCTGTTGCTAAACCTAAAACAATTTGATCTTCTTTGAATTTTCCATCTTTAGAATAACCTGGATATCTCAATCCTTCTCTTACAAAACTTTCAAAATATACCGTTGAAGAGTCGTATCAAATAATATCTATTTTTCTATTTTTATCTTTGATCAATGTATCGTTAACACTCTTTAAAATGTTATTTTTATTTTCAGCTAAATAGTCTAAAGTATTATAAAATGTCGTCTTTTCAACTTCTAAATTTATATTGAATTTGTCTTTATTTTTAAAGGATGAAAGCATGCTACCCGGATTTACAATTCTATTTGAAATCATATATTTTAATAAATCATTTAAATACTTGGATTTTGATACTTTAGCATCTTTAAAAGGATTTAATTTTTCTAAGAAACTGTATAACAAATCATATCCATAATTGAACTGTTTTGTTTCAATTTTAACCTTGCTTATATCTAACTCTAATTGTCTAATTATCATATTTCTATCTCAATCAGTATTGTAGTTTTGAGATAGTTTTTTAATTTTTTCTACTGGATCAGAACAATATTTTTCTCATTTTTCAACTGTACCGATACCGATAGATTTCTTATAACCTTTGCCAAATCCTCCTGAAAGTGCTAAAGATAAGTAAGTAGAGTTCTTATTTTTTCTTGAAATTAATAGTCATTTGTCTTTTTTCATATCTTTATTATACCACAAATTACAATGTAATTATGTAAAAAAATAACTTTTTTTATTTATATATAAATAACACTGAAAAAAGTAATAAAAAAGAGCTCCAACTTGGAAACTCAGGTTGCCACAAGTTATAAAAATAAATCCTAGCGGCATTACTAGGATTTGAATTAATTATTTACATTTTAATAGGTTCTATATTTTCATTATTTAACTATAAAACAGTTTAATTAGAAAATTAGGTGAACTAGAATAATTTAAATTGATCGCTTTCAGACATTGAATCTAATGCCTTAAGATCGACGATTTTTTCAAACAATGTTTTATTAACACCGCTTCTTACTCTAAAGTCTTCTTTCGAACTATAAGGTTTAATTTCACGGTTTTCAACAATTGAGTTAGCAATAGCTTCACCTAATCCATCAATTGAATCGAATGGTGGAATTAAGCAGTTATTTTCTTCATCTATAATTCACTCGTGAGCTAATGATCTATCTATATCGATATTAGCAATATAGAAGCCACGAGCATACATTTCTTGGGTTATTTCAAGAACAGTAATTAGCGCACTTTCTTTATTAGAAAGTTCGTTTACATTCTTTTTATTTAAATCAGATAAACCTTTTGATACTTTAGTACCATGTCTTTTATCAATCATGGTAGATATATCTAGAGCTTTAGCGTGTGTTGCAAAATAACAAGCGTAGTGAGCTAATGGATAATAAAGTTTAAATCAAGCAATTCATCAAGCCATTGTAGCATAAGCAACAGCATGGGCTTTAGGGAACATATACTCAATTTTTTGCATACTATCAATTTTTCATTCTGGAACTTTATGTTCTCTTAATTTTGCAACTTCTTCTTCGTTAAGTCCTTTACCTTTACGAACTTTTTCCATAACGTTAAATGAGAATAGTCTATCTACACCTTGATCGATTAACATAATCATAATATCGTCACGACAGGAAATAACTTCTTTTAATGATAAGCCTTGTTTTAAAATTAAGTTTTGAGCATTGTGCAATCAAACGTTTGTACCATGGCTAAGTCCACAAATTGAAATTAAGTCAGCAAAGCTAGTTGGGTGTGCTTGACGAAGCAATTGTCTAACAAATTGAGTTCCATATTCAGGTAAGCCTAAGGCTCCAGTTAATTCTCCTGAAATTGTTTCAGGTTTAATTTTAAGTTCATCAAGTGAATAGAATAAACTTAAAACCCTAGGATCATTCTTTGGAACATCTTTAATATTAACACCCGTGTACTTTTCAAGCATCTTAATAATAGTAGGGTTATCATGTCCCAAAATATCTAATTTTAAGACATTATCATGAATTGAACGATAATCATAATGACTAGTTAATCAATCAGATTCGGGTTCGTTAGCAGGATAGTTCACTGGAGTGAAATCATAAACATCATATTCTTTTGGAATAATGATGATACCACCAGGGTGTTGTCCTGTTGTTCTTTTAACTTTTTCAATTTTTGAACCTAAGAATTCAATTAATGATGGTGAATAATCTTTTTTGGCTTCTTCGCAATATGCTTTAACATAACCATAAGCAGTTTTTTCAGCAATTTTGGCTATGGTTCCAGCTCTTAATGTGTGTGAGCCACCAAATAGTCTTTTAATTTCATTATGAACTTCAGGTTGGAACACACCAGAGAAGTTAAGGTCAATATCAGGAACTTTATCAGCATTAAAACCTAGGAATGTTTCGAATGGAATACTTTGTCCGTCCCCATGCATTACAGTTCCACAATTAGGACAAGCTTTATCTTCTAAGTCAAATCCACTTGTAATTCCTTCTTTATTAACAAATTCAAAGTGTTTACAATTTGGACAATTATAGTGTGGATTAAGTGGGTTAACTTCTGAAACATCAATTAATGTTGCAATAAATGATGAACCAACAGATCCCCGGCTACCAACAATATAACCTTCTTTATATGACTTTTGAACAAGCTTATAACTAATTCAATAAATAACATCGAACCCATATTTAATAATAGGGTTAAGCTCTGCTGCTATTCTTTGTTCAATAGCTTCAGGTAGTTTTTCACCATAACGTTTATGAGCATTTTCATAAACTAATTGTGAAAGTTTTTTAGCTGAATCATCAAAGTTAGGCGTGAATAATTTGTCTTTAATTATTTCAATATTTTCAACTTTGTTAGCTATGTAATTTGTGTTATCAATTACAATTTCATTAATCAATTTTTCATCGTTTAAAAACTTAAATTGATCAAGCATTTCAGCAGTAGTTAAAAAGTCAAAATTTGGTATGTTCAATTTTCCAGTTTGGGCTTTTTTATAGTCATATAAATAATGCCGAGCATTCTTTATACCTTTTGCATAAACTAGCACATCATAACTCATTTTATCAATTGTATTTATATATTTAGGATCGGCAGTTGCAATCACAATTTTGCCATTTTCTTTAGCAGTTAAAATAATGTCTTTTAAGCCGTCATAAAGTTGTTCTTGAGTAATGAATTCATCTTCAACTCAGTGAGCAAAAACTTGCGGTGCAGGTATTTCAATAACATCATAAAGTTTAAGTTCTTTTATGAAATCTTCTCTTGAAGAATAGAAATACTTTTCAAGCAATCTTCCTTTTAAAGTACCTGAAGTTATTAATACTTGTTCTTTATCAATCTTCACTAAATCTTCAACAAAAGTAACTGGCTTACCCATGAAATTCTTAGTTAAACAATCTGTGATTGCCCCATACATTGTTTTAATTCCATCATTATTTAAAGCAATAACTCCCATTTCATATGAGAAGTCTCTCGCATAAAGATTACGAGATGAATAATCATATAATTCTTTAAAAGTAGATACGCCAGCTTTATTTAATAAACTAGTTAATTGAATTCAAACATCAGCTAAAACATCAGCATCATAATCTCCACGGTGTGCTACATTTGGATCATATTTAACACCTAAACGGTTAGCAACATCTTCAAGTCTATGTCTTGTGTTTTCTGGTGAAGCAATTCTTGAAACAATCAAGCTATCTACAACAGTAACATTTGGGAATGGAATATTATTAATTCTAAATTGTTCTTTTAAAAAGTTGTAGTCAAACTTAGCATTGTGAGCAATTGCAATCTTATTATTTAAAATGTCATAAATTTTTAATAAGGCATCTTTAATATCAAGACCATCTTTTTCTAACATCTTATCTGTTATCCCAGTTAAGTCAGTGGTAAATTCTTTGAGTTTTGTCTTAGGTTTAATAAAGAATTGGTTTTTATTAATCTTTTTGAAGTTCTCGTTGATTTCAATGCTACCAAATTCAATTAATTCATGATATTTTGGACTTAAACCAGTTGTTTCAATATCGAATGAAACATAAGTTGCATCTTTAATTGATCCTTCAGGAATAGCTCCATAAATACTGTGATTATTTTTAGTAATTGTTGATAAGGCAACTCCGAAAATAGGTTTAATCTTCTTCTTTTTAGCTCTTGTATAAAATGCTGGGAAGCCTTGAACGCCATCAGTATCCATGATACCTACAGCGCTCATATTTAATGATTTAGCTGCATCAATAATATTTTCAGGCTCAATTATACTATCCATAACATTCATTTTACTTGAAGCATGCAACTCAACTCTTTTGATATCGCCTTGATAGGTTTCTTTTTTAAGTTCAATTGCCGGTTCAGCTGGATAAATATTATCAACATAAACAAAAACATTACGTTTCATTCTATCGCTGCTTGGTAAACTACCTTCAACTTTAATTCATATACCTTGCTCACCATTTTTAGCACTATTTAAAATATCATCAATTTCTTTAGGCAAGAAATCTCTTGTATATCATGTCGCAGTAACAGCATCACGATAATCACCTAATTTAATTGTATAAATAGGGAAAGCATTATCATCAGTAATATCTTTTTTAACATTGTAAATTTCACCAACAAAACTTACGCCAGAACGTTCTGGCATATTTTTTAAATTATCAATTGTAGTTTCAGTATAGCTTCTTTTGAACTTTCTTCTATTTTTTGAAGCATATTGAGCTAGTCTGCTACCGCTTTCATAAGTTGGAGTTTCTAGTTCTTTTTTATTTTCTTCAATCATCTTTTTGAGAGTAGATTGATTCTTTTCGTATCATTCTTTTGTGTTATCTTTAACTTTATAATCAACTGGACTATATTGTTGGAATACAAAAGATAATCATTGGAAACCATATGAAGCAAGTTTATGTTGCAACGCTTCAATGATATCTTTATATTGGCTTTCAAAATCAATATTATCATTGCTAATTAATACATTGAATGTCCCATCTTCAGTTTCAGTAATATTTTTAATAATTTGAGTTCAATTGAATTTTGCTAATCTACTTCATTTAGATTTTTTATCAGTGATTTTTTTAATATATTCAATCAACATTTTCTTTGTATATTGTTCTTTTGGAAAAACAAATCTAGGATTAAGTTTAAACACTTTTTCGTCTTTTCAAGATTCATAAAAACTATTAAAAGCCTTTACTGGAATAGGGTGAGCAAATGTAAATCTTACATCTAAACCAGCATTTGGATCATCTAATGAACTAGATAATGTTTCTAATCTAGTTCCTTCGAATTCTTTAGTAATTTTGAATGATACTGTATCGCAAAAAATTTTAAATTTTTTTAATCCTAGCTCTTCTTTGTTATCCATAGTAATTAATATTATAATTAGAAAAAACACATAGTAAAGAGAATAATTATTTATTTTATAAATTGTGTGAAGTGAACTTCAAAAATACGATACTTATAATAACTTCAAAAATAACGAATTTTTAACTTTTGGGTATCTTTATTTATGCTATGAAAAAAATTGAAAAAATAAATTGTTCTGAATTATGAACTTAGAAATGAGTACAGATTAGAATTTATAGCAAAAAATATGAATAAATCCATCACTTGAATTAGTAAATATTTGCAAATTAATTGGCATACAGCAAAGAAACTTAGAGATAAAGTGTTAAACAATTGCTTAATTATTTCTCATAAAAATAAAGGTAATCAACACCATAGAAAAATTAGCACTAATAGGATTGATGAGTTGATTAATGAATATCTCACTTTTATTGATGATGTATATGACCGAAAATGCGATTGTTCTGTTTCATTAATATTTTTTTATGATTATTGCTTAAAAGATTTTGACAAGAACAATATGACTTATAAATCATTCATAAAGAATCTGGTTGCTAAGGGTTTTTATTCAAAAAATATGACCAAGAAAACAAAGAAAAAAGAAAGAGAAAATTTAAGAAAACTTAAAGAAAATAATGGAGATGTAATAGCAATAAAAAGATTAATTAAATATAATGAAACTATGGAAACGACAATGTTTAAAGCAAGAAAATGTAGAGATAATAACCTTGATTTTGGTGAAATAGTTGAACTTGATGCTTGTGAACATCGTTGAATGAATGGCGAAAAATCTAATATTTATGTAGCTGTAGATTCATCAACTTCAAGAGTTTTAGCAGTACATATTGAACAAGAAGAGACTAATCTAGGCTATATGAAATTATTGGAAGATTTATTTAGAAATTATGGTAAACCAAAAATAATTAGAACTGATAAAAGAAGAACTTTTTGAGGTACTGATTATTCGGATACGCCTTTAAAACAGTATTTAAATTCAAAAGGTATAGAACTCCAAAGCTCTAGTATTGCCATTTTTAAACCTCATGTTGAAAGAGCAAATAATTCTCTACAACAATTCTTACCTCCATATTTACATTTAAAGAAAATAAAAACATTTGAAGATTTTATTCACAATAAAGAAGAAATCATTCAAGCTTATAATAAAAGAAATAAAAAAGATTATGAGCACAAGAAAAATATATTTTCTAAAATGGATGAAAGTCAATGTAGTGTCTACTTAACAATAAAAAGAAAGATATACGCATCAACTGTACAATTTCAAAATAAGTTTTATGTTGCTGTTAACGAAGAAAACAAAAGGCAATTTATTTCGCCTGATGACGATGCTGCATTTATTATTAAAAGTGATGGAAGTTTATGTTTCTCAATAAACCAAAAAGAATACAAAACTGAAATTTTAAAAGACAAGGAGCTAAATGATTTTCGGCAATTTTGTATTCACTTTAAATTTGATTCTAGTCAGTCATGTTCGAAAGAAATATATCAATGATTTAAAAGAGGCTATTCTTTTTATAGAATGCTTGATGACTTAGTTTTTAAGCTTAAAGAAGCTTTAATTAAGTTTGATCCAGATGATGAAACATTAAAGAATATTGTTGTTCAAAACGATGAAATTCTAGAGTTTTTCCATAAATGACTTTTAGAAATAGAATCAAAAAATCTCGACGTCATTTAAACGCAAAGATTTTAAAATTTTAAAACTATAATCTACCCAAGATGATTATAGTTTTTTTCTTTTAAAAAAGAAGAATTTTAATGTTTTTCCAATAATTAATTTGTTTTAAAAAAATCGTTATTTTTGAAGTTCAGTTCACACACATAGTAAAGAGAATAATTATTTATTTTATAAATAAATAGGTATTGTTTCCAATAAATAATTTTGAGGCTTGTATCATTAAGAAATTTAATTATGAAAAAACTTGAAAAATTAATAAATTCGTTTGTATTTTAACTTATACTACTTTTCATTTTCGTTATGTATTTTAGATGGTGTTATATATGCAAATTAGCCGCAAAAATAATGTGATGTAATTTCCTAAAACCACTATAAAGCAGCAATATTGAATAAATGAACGCTTGAATTAATGATCTTCCTATATTGTAAAAAATAAAAATAGTGATTTCTCACTATTTCTTGAAAAAAGATTATTTTCTGATGTTTAATTCGGTAATAACTTTGTTATAAAGATTGAAATCTTCTTCTTTTAAGTGTTGTAATAATAATCTACGTTTTGTAATTTTTGCTAAGAAACCTCTACGTGAGTGGTTGTCTTTAGGGTTGTTTTGGAAGTGAGGTTTTAAGTCTTCGATTTCAGCTGTTAAGATAGCGATTTGTACGAAGATGTTACCTGTATCTTTTTTGTTTTTACCGTATTTTGAAACAAGTTGAGCTTTTTGTTCTTTTGTAATCATGTTTAATCTCCATATTTGAATTTAAAATATATGTTTTACCCTAGTTTTAATTTTAATTAAAACCAAGTATAAAAATGCATTGTTTCATATTAAATGCTCTTTAATATTACCATAATTTTATTTTTTTATAAATTGTTTTTTGCTGTTGTTAATATCAGTTTCACTAATAGCTTCATCGCTAGGTTTAACAAAGAACCTTAATGGTTTTAGAACTTTAATTCTAGAATTAATTTCTTCGTTATCTTTTAAAGCAAAGTCCACAAATTTAAGATCATAATCGCCATCAAGGTTTGCTCTTAAAATTGCATAATAAACATAATTATTAATTTCTACATAACTTAAATATAAGCCAGCTCTTAATAAGACTAAATTATCATCAACTTGCATGTTAATAACATGGTCGTCTAAATTATGATTAATCAACTTAGAACTAAAGCTATATGTAAAACAATTTAATGAGTTTACTAATTCAATATCACCTAATTCAAGGCATTCTTTTAGAAAAGAAGTTGAAATCTTAATTGACTCATTTACCTTTAAAAAAGGCATTGCGGTAATTTTATCAGAGCCAATTTCCTCTTTTAAAGTGCTTACATTCCCTTTTGCTTTAGCTCCATATTTAAAATCTTCGCCCACAATAATATGAAAATTATTTTGGTTGGTTGTTAACTTTTTAATAAATTCAGAAGGTTCTAAATTAGCTATTTTGTTGAATTCTAAATAAATTGCTTTTTGAAAACCTAGATTGGCAAATTCTTGAATGCGGTTATTAAAATCACTAAAAATAAATGGATTCTTATATTTATTAATGTTTTCAATATCTTTAAAAAAAACTAAAACAATATCTCTTTCGGGTTCGTTTGCTTGCAATTCTTTTGCTTTTTTATAAAGCTCATAATGCCCTAAATGAAAACTTTCAAAAGACCCAATTATGAAAACTGGATCCTTGAAAGTTGGAAAATTATTAAAATTATAGATATCTAAACTCATTGATTAATTCCTATTAAATTAATTGTAAATCACAAAGTTTTTTGTAAACTCCATCATATTCACAATCTAATGCAACGTCTTTTGAAACGCCTTTAACTCAGTCGTTTGCTCTTGTCATAGCAACACCATAAGCTGCTTCTCTAAGCATTTCGTAATCATTTGAACTATCACCAAAAGCAATTAAATTCTTTTTAATGTCTAAATTTAAATAATTACATAATCATTCTAATGTACCAGCTTTTGTAACACCTTTAGGTGTAATGAAAATACCTTTACTTCATTTAGCTGCAATTTCTAAATCTAAATTATTGTCTGCAATAATTTTTCTAGCATATTCAGCACACTTAACCGTTTTTTCATCACCGTCAGCACCAATTGTAATGATGTGTAAGTGGTTTTTGTCCATTTTATCATAATCCATATCGATTAATTTTTCGTTATGTGGTTGTAAGAATCATGTATTTGTATCCATGTTAGGTGATTTAAAACCATAATTTTGATCCATGATTAAAACGCTATCACAAGGTTCAAATTTAATCATAGCTTCATATAAAAGTTTAAATTGATCAAACTTGATTGTTTTTTCATAAATAATTTTTTTAGAATTATTATCAAATGCAAATGAACCATTAGCACCAATAAAAAAATCTAATGATCTAGGTTTTTTCATTAATTTACCAATTGTTACAAATTCTCTAGCAGTTGCTAAAGTTGTTCTAATACCGTTTTTATGCAATTCATCAAACATGTTAACAACAGTATCATTAAATTCTAATTCACCATGTGGTAATAATGTGCCGTCAATATCAAAAGCAGCTAATTTAATGTTCTTTTTCAAATCTGTTTTGCTCATTTTATCCATGATTGCTCCTAATTAATATTTATTTCTTTTAGTCTATTTCCAAAAAGTTTTTTAACAGTGAGTTGATTGTTTTCTATCGAAACTATGCCTAAAATTGTGTTTTGAAATTCTAGTATATGCTCACCATTTGTGTGGTTAAAAACTTTAATTTTTTTACCGTTTTTAATTTCATTAAACTCTTTGTTTGTTGGAACAAATATAGGTAATCCTATAATGTGTGTAATATTAATTTTAGCAAAATCTCAACCATTTAATAGTGAAATATCTAAATTACTTATAGCAGTTCTTTTAAGATTTTTCATGTAGGCAAAGGTTCCTAAAAATACTCCTAAATCATTTACAAGAGAACGAATATAAGTGCCTTTTGAAACCTTCAAGGATGCTTTTAAAATTTGTTGTTTTTCATCAAAATCTAAAATTTTAGCATCATAAACTTTTATCTTTTGAGGTTTTAATTCAACTGATTTGTTTTGTCTAGCTAAGTCATAACTGCGTTGTCCATTTATCTTTTTAGCACTATAAATCGGTGGTATTTGACAATTTTGCTTGATAAATCATTCTTGGATTTTAGTTAAATCTTTTTGATTAACTAGCTTATCTGAAGAGTTAATTATTTTACCTTCAGCATCATATGTATCAGTTTGTTTGCCAAATTCAATTTCAACTTCATAGGTCTTGTCTTCATTATTTAAATAAGGAATTAGCTTGGTATCATAATCAGTGGCTATTAATAATAAACCGCTAGCTAAAGGGTCTAATGTACCTGTATGTCCAATTTTGGGAATGCTATTTGCTCTAGCAAATTTTTTGATTGCTTGAAAGGATGATTCTCCTTTCTTTTTGTTTAAAAGATAAAACATTTTTCTCCTTTAGCTACTTAAATATATTAGGACTTAAATTATAATAAAAATCACCTCGCGGTGATTTAAAATTATGCAGTAAATGAATTAATACCAGGGAACACTTGTTCTTCGTGAATTCCTGGGATAACTCAATATTTGGTATCAATTCTTTTTTGAATATTGTGTTGTCTTCTTTCTTCACATTTTGATCATAATGAAATGGTAATAAATAAGACATTGTATGTGCCATAAATTGCAGCTAGAATTACTAATAAGTTTAATCATACATTAGTTGATCTATAGAAAGCAATTAATAAAGCAAACACACCAATTTGAACTAGCATCAATGTCATGTAATCAGCAAATTCTTCAAAGAATACTGAGTTTGAAATTGTTCTAATTTGTTCTTTTGTAAATGCACTTTCTCTTTCTTCGGCATGCATTTTAGCTTTAATTGAGCCAAATAATACCATCGTTTGAATTTCTGAGAAGATAACGCTCATCATAAAGATTAATATAGTAATGTGATCAAATGGAATTCTTGTAATTACAACAACACTAAATGTTAATCCTATATTGATAATCATCGAAACTACAAAAGAAACCATAAATGTTCATTTGTATCTTACAAGGGTATAAATAAGAATAGCAACTAGGACAATACTTAATGCTTTAAGCAATTCAACTACTTCAATTCTGATGTTTAAGTTAGAAGGGTCGCTGGAGATATCGTATTTATTAAATCCAGCTCATCCATCATGTTTAACACCAGCAACTGAACCATAAACGATTATTGAGGCAACAAAGAAAATAATTGGAATAAACATTAAAAGTTTAGCAAGGTGAACATAATCAAATTTTCTATATTTAGCATCCGTATTAAATACGCCAATTTTCTTACTATGAACACTAAATCATGATAATTTATTATCAAAGGTTTCGGTATGAACTACTAAAGTAATTCATAATCTATTAATTAATAACATTACAGCAATACTGAATAATGAACTGAAGGCAAACACAATCGAGAAGTTTTTCATATCTTGTGTTCCCATAAAGAAGAAGATAATCGCAGTGATTAAAACCATTACATTGACATCCAGTAAGTTTATAAATGTCTTACTTTGAGCATTCCGTAAGGCTTTCTTAGGCTTTTCACCTTTATAAATATCTTGTTTAAACTTATTCAGCGTGACTATAGGGTTCATTGCACCTAATAGTAATGCTCCGAATAACGCCGCAAATGATGCAGGTGAGTATTCTCCTCTAAGTACCGTGAACATAACTAGGGTTAAGAAGATGTAAAGTGCCATTGCAATTGTACTTAAAGCACCTAATAAACCATAGTTAACCATTAACATAATAGCAATTAATGAAACAATTACTAAACCAGCTATTCAAACTAATTTGAAATTGTATTCTGTGTTTTGTGGTGTAACCACACTTGGTGTCCCAATAATGCTTAATTTTAAACCATTTTTAGAACTAAAGTTTATGTTTGAACTAATAGCTTGCGCTTCAGATTTAGTTAAATATTCACCTTTAGCATTACCTTGAATATAGAATAAATTATTTTGAGCAGCACTATCAACTCTAACAATACTAATTAAATATTTAGCAGCATCGAATGAATATTTTTTAACTGCATTCATTTTTTGTGTTGTTGGGTTGAATGGAGTATTTGAAACGAATGAGAAGTTAGCTGGGTTTTCATGTGCTTCTTTTCATTCAGTAGGGAATTGAACTTTAGCATAATCAACTAATTCATCTAAGTTAATTCACATAAAAATAATTTTATGTTGTTGAGAAATAGCTTTTGTAGCTTTTGATCATTCGATTGCGGCTGATTTGTTTTCAAATTCACCTTCAATGTAATATGCACCATTTCAACTTTGTTTAACGGTTGCACCATTTTCTTTTAAAGGAACTGCGTATCTATTAATATTGTTGTAATCAATTGTTGAATTTTCAATATATAAACCATCTGTAAAAATTGGTTTCATTTCAACATCAGTGAAAACTAATGTAGGTTTTTTAACAATAGCATTTTCAAAATTCTTTGTTTGGGCACCAGTTAAAACATTACTTCTTGTAATTTCAACAATACCATCACCTTTAGGTCTAAAAGAAGCTGAGAAGTCATTTAAACTTGAGAATCTATAATTTAGTGATTCAGCTATATCTTTAAGTTCATTGCCTTTAACTAACTCACCATCATTTTTGGGGCCTACATTTTTGGCTTCAACTTGGTATCTAACTCCACCACCATATTGGATAGATTTATTAACATTTTTACGAAGATGATAAATAGATCCAAGAACAATTCCGATAATCGCACCTATGATTGTGAACGACAAAAGCAACCACCTTTTTCAGTTGGTTACTTTAAACATTTTCTTAAAAAAATTCTTAATTTTTTGACCTACAGACATTATGTATTACATTATATATTAAATATTGAATATTAATTATAAAAAGTCTATTTGCTACTTTTCGAAAATTACTATACAGCTTTTTAGTTTTATTAAAACCATTATATATATAACTTTTTAAACACCAAAAATAAACTACTTAATTTTTCTAAAAGCACTATAAAACAATTAAATTAAACAATTTTACAATTAAATAATCTACTAAAACTTTTTATTTAAAACATCTAAAACATAAGCTAAAAATTTATTTTATTCTTGCCTAATATTTAGATGAACTTTTAATAAATAATCTATTCCTTTTGTTGTAATTCTTCTACCTCTCGGCGACTTTTCTATGAATTTTAAATATAAAAGATATGGCTCAATATCATTAATTAAATTATCTTTATTGATGTTTAAAATTCCAGAAATTGAATCAATTGAAACATATTGACTATTAAAAACATTATTCAATAATTCAAGATAATCAATATGATCTCTGGTTAAACCATAATCATATAATTCAAGATATTTTAAGGCTGAATAAGTTGAATCCATTGTGATTTCATTTCCATTATTTTTTAATGAAAAATCAAATGCTCTCTTTAATAAATGGTTAGCAACTCTAGGTGTTGCTCTAGAATATTTTGTAATTAATCTTAAAACATCATCTTGTACATTAAAACCTAATTTTAATCTGCTTCTTTTTAAAATTTCAACAATGTCATCTTCATCATAAGGACTCAATCTTGCATGAAAACCAAACCTATCTTTAAATGGTTGACTGATTAAATTTGGTTTAGTAGTTGCGCCTATTAATGTGAATGGTTTAAGATTCATTCTCATAACTTTTGAATTACCTTCGGGTCCGAGAATAATGTCGATTGTAAAATCTTCCATTGCATTATAAATAATCTCTTCAACATTTTTATTAATGCTATGTATCTCGTCAATAAAGATAATATCGTGATCATTGATATTTGCGAAAACGCTTAAAATATCTGATTTTTTCTCTATTAAAGATCCTTGTAAATAATGAATTTTAACATCTAGTTCATTTGCAACTATTGTTGCTAATGATGTTTTACCAGTTCCTGGTGGTCCATAAAATAAGATATGATCAAGAGTCTCATTTCTAGTCCGAGAACCTTTAATCATAGCTTGAATAGTTACAACTAGTTTCTTTTGACCTACGAATTCAAGAAAATTATTTGGTCTAAGCGACAGTTGATTCATATGTACCTGCTGAAATTATTTTAATAGCTTCTTCAACCATTGCTTCAACATCGTTTGAACTTGTTAATTTAGTTAAAGCCAAATCAATTTGCTTAGTTTTGAAACCTAACATTTTTAATGTTTCTTTTGTTTCATTTATTTTATTTGTGCTTACAATGGTTTCTGAAACTTCTTTTGGATTAATCATTTTTCTTCATTTGTCTTGTAATTCAGCAATAATTAATCTTGCATTTCTAGGATTCATATAAGGCGTTTCTAATAATGAATCAAAATCACCTGCAGCTATTAATGCAGCTGCTTTTTCATAACCTAAATTAAGAACGTTAAATGCAATTCTTGGTCCAACACCATTTAATGAAACTAAGTCAATAAACAATAATCTTTCTTTAAAATCTCTAAATAAATAAGTTGCTTGATAATAATCATTTTTTATTTCATAAAAATATAATTTTAACTTTTGACCTTTTTCCACTCTATCAGCTTCTGGCATTAGTCCTGTATATCCTACACTTTGGCTCTCAAAAATAATATTCGAGCCATTTTTATGCATAATTTCTCCGATTCTATATAAAATCATTTTTTCTTACCTCCGAAGTTTTATGTCTAAAAGTAAGCTGATTCATTAATTAATGGAAAAATATGATAAAAACATATTATTTTTCTCATTTAAGTTCACAAATTGAACTTTTTGATAAAAATCATATTTAAGAAGTATATGAAAACAGATATAGGATATGAACAATTAAATAAAATACTTTTTAAATATAACTTTTATATTCACTCTTTTAATTGCTTAATGGATGATATTGAAATTTTGATCGGCTGAAAAAACACTATTGTTGGTTCTTTATCATTAATGAGTAATTATAGAATAATTAAGAAAAATAATGATTTAGCTAAGAAACTACTTTTTGATGAATGCGCAAAGGAGATAGCATTCAAAAAATGAAAAAATAAAAATACCTCTTAATGGTATTTTTTGTTTAAGGAATTATCAAAATGATTTGGTGCGCAAGAAGGGACTTGAACCCTTATGCCGAAGCACTAGAGCCTAAATCTAGCGTGTCTGCCAATTCCACCACATGCGCATCTACTAAATAAATAAAAAAATATCTTCACCGAAGCAAAGTCTTGGTGCCGTCTATAGGACTCGAACCTACGACCTACTGATTACAAGTCAGTTGCTCTACCAACTGAGCTAAGACGGCATGGTGGAGAGTAAGGGGATCGAACCCATGACCTCTACCTTGTAAGGGTAATGCTCTCCCAGCTGAGCTAACTCTCCAAAAAATGGTAGTCTGTACGGGAATCGAACCCGTGCGTGCATGGATGAAAACCATGTGTGTTAACCGCTTCACCAACAGACCATATGGCGCCGATTGCAAGGATTGAACTTGCGACCAACTGGTTAACAGCCAGCTGCTCTACCGCTGAGCTAAATCGGCATATGTGCTATTTAATAAATGTGTTATTATTATATATTAAAAACACGAAACAAAAATATTTTTTTAAATTTTTTTATATCTGTTCATTTCTGTTTTAAAAGTCCTAATCTAAATTGAAGAAATAAAAAGGATATAAAAATTAAACATTGATCATAAAAGCAATTGTTTTTAAAAAATAAAAATAGTATAAATGTCGTTGCAAATGCAATTTTCTAGAATTAGCAAATTGACTAATTAGCTTATTTTTAATGATATTTAGGAAATGCTTGCCTGTTGTTGTATATCAATAAAATTGTAATAATTTAAATAATGAACGGTCTTAATTTAATAAAATAAATATACCTAACCCATCATGTAAAACATGTATTATAAAAAAGTTGATTATTATCGTTTTTTCATATATAATTAACTTGTCCTTTCTTTTTAGCATTTTTATTTAACCAAGGACAGAAAATGCCCAACATTTTTTTAAGTGTTGGGTCTTTTATTTTTAATCTAATATTTATATTAAATACTATATAATACGGATATCAAAGTTAGGAGAAATATATGTCAAAAAAGAAAATAGGATTTAAATTATTATCATTAGCACTAGCAGGTACATTTATGCCTACTATAATTTCATCGTCATGTAAAACACAAGAAGATAAAAATAAGGACAAAATAATCGATTCTAAAGATAAAAAAGACATCGAACAAAAGAAACCAGGAATTGACGAAAAAGGAAATAAAACAGAAGAAAAAGATAAAACCACACCATCATCAGAAGGGGGAAACAAAACAAAACCTGATGAAGGAAAAACAAACCCTAATACCGGTGGATCGACAACAAATCCAACTGATCCTTCTCATAAAGATGACAATACTGAACCTAAGCATGACGAAGAAAAGCCAACACCTATTGTGCCTGTGGATGAAGCACCAAAAGACCTTGATGCTTTAGTGAAAGCGGACTATGAAAATGTTGTTTCTAAAATTAATTTTTCTTTAATTAATCCTACAACCGGATATATTAATCCTAATACATTTGAGGTAAAACCTAATGAACGTGGAACTATTACAAATTGAGGTAATGCTCCGTTAATTAAAAAAGATACTAAATTCCTTACTAGCCAAGATATTAGAAATATGTTCATTTACATAGCGGCAATGGTTTAGGTAATTCATCATACATATTTGGAGATAGAAAGATTCCAACAGAATCAATGGTTAAAGGTTATCAAGAACTCTTACTATATGATTGAAAAGAACATCCAAATTTTGTTACTGCAAACCCACAAATGACTTTTAGCCTTAGCGGTGATAAAAAATATGTTACAAATATCAACCGTGTTAATATCCAATATCCATGAATGGTTAATGGTCAAAAGAAAGAAAGTTTTGATAGATTTATTAGAAATGGTCTTAATTTAATTAAACCTGGAATGAGTGATTTTGATAAAATGGTCGTACTTCAAAGATATGTTGTTAACTGATTTAAATATGATATCAACATGCTTGAAGTTGATATAAATATTTTGGTAGATATCCACGCTGGGGTATGTTCAAGTGTAAGTACTGCATTTTCAATACTTTTAAATATAGCCGGAATTCCATCATTATCTGTTATCACAGGTCAAAACCCAGGCAATGTTCTTCACCAAATTTCATATGTTTATTTAAAAGCTCCTGGTAAAAATGAAAAATATTGATATGCATCAGATCCTACTTATGCTACATCTGCTTCAGGTATACAAACCGATTACCAATATGCTTATACTAAGGATGCAGCATCAAGATATGAAATAATATTTCCTGTTGGCGCCGATTATGATACACCATTAAACGGTCAACAATTTCACTATAATCAATTCAACTATTTACCTTGAGATGTAAAAAATAGTAAACAATGACTAGGCAAAATATTTAATGGGAAAAACCAATTTAGTGTCTTTGGTAAAGATAATATGTATGCTTACTTATGAAATGACTACGCAGATAAAAATCTCCTTTATGACCAAAGAAGCTCATTTGAATTTTATGAAGGATGATATTATGGCTTAAGATCTACTCTTTCAAAAGGAACTAGAGAATGAAAAAAATCATTCTTTAAAACAAGATTTAATCAAGATAAACCAATTGAAGTTCCATTATCAGAGTTTCTTGATGGCGATCAAGATATGGCAAGACTCATTATGTCTTATGTTCCAAAAGAAGAACTAAGATACCCTTTATTAACTTCTTTTAGAGATAGCTTTATCTTTTTAAAAGACAATGGCACATATAAAAAATCACTTTATGTATATAACAAAAAAATTAAAAAGGGTCAAGTTATTGAGCTCAAAAATATTGAAACTGGCACTAAAATTGTTAACTACTACATCCAAGATGAAAAATTATTTATTCAACTTTCAAATAATAATTGAATTACTTACAATTTTACGCCAGAGGAACATCAATTAATTTTTGAAAGCAATTTAAATTGAACTGATTTAGTAAACCAATTATTAACTACTAAAACAAAATTATCTACATTCACAATTGGTCAAAATGCCCATCAAATAGACTTAAACGACAAAATTAAATTTAATAATATGTCTATGAAAATGCTTAAGCAATATATTAGTGATTCTAATTTAATTGGTCAATATATTAAAGAAATTAAAGAATTTGAAAAAGAAGTTATTGCTAGAATTATTAAGAAAAATCCTCAAATTTTCTTTATGTATCAAATTCCAAATATAATAAGCGTTTCTAAAGATGAGGTGAATAATAACGGATTACGTCTTAGTGAATTTGAAGCAGTTGATACCTTTAGTGCTGTATCAAAATTAAACTCAAACTTAATTTATGATGTTTATTTAGCAGATAGTAAAGATGGTTCTTATACACAAGTGCTTTCAAATGTTATATTTGATAATCTAGTTATTCCAAAAGATAAAATTAAAGACAAAAAATCAATTTATGTTTATGTTGTTGCAAAATCATATGCTGATAATAAAAACATAGTTCAATCACCTAAAGTTCAAATTAATTTTGTTAATGAAGCAGTTCCTAAATTAAAATTACATTGATTATCTAGCGGAAATAACTATCAACTATCATTATCAAAATTAGCAAAATCAAATATTCAATTAACTCTTGGTGGAGATTGAACCAACTTTACAGGTACTTACGAATTAAAATATATAAGCTTTAAAAATAATAGTGTAAGCACAATAAAAGAAGGATCAATTGAAAATATTGATATTTATACAGCTCTTCATACAATTAATGAAGCGAATAATGATTCTTCTGGAATTTATTATATTGAAGCTACTGTAAAAAGTAAGAGTACAGGTACTGAATACAAGCTATCATCAAACAATTTCTATGCTTTAACAGATGAACAATTTAATACTAATAATAAAAAAGCTTAAAAAATAATTATTAAAATTGTTCCTTAATAATTAATTAAATATAAAAATTACAAATAAGTTTCCAGGTTTTACAATGTAATTTTTAACATCTCTTACATTATGTAAGAGTGTTTTTATTATTCTTTATAAATAGTGTCTTGGTGCTAAATGATCCTCCTAGCACGCTTATAAATACCAAATTTATCGATATGTTTCCAAGTTTTACAATGTAATTCTTTTAAAAGTTTCCAGGTTTTACAATGTAATTTTTAAAATTGTTTCCAAGTTTTACAATGTAATTTTTTCAAGAGTTTCCAAGTTTTACAATGTAATTCTTCCGAGAGTTTCCAAGTTTTACAATGTAATTTTTCTAAAAGCTTCCAAGTTTTACAATGTAATTTTGTCAAAAGTTTCCAAGTTTTACAATGTAATTCTTTTAAAAGTTTCCGGGTTTTACAATGTAATTTGATGGAGTTTTTAAGTTTTAAAATATTAAAATCATTTTGAATTTAATAATGAAATATAGATTATGATCATACATTCAGAAAAAGTTAATTTATGAATTTCACTTAACAAATGTATAAATATTTATTTTGTTCAAAAAATCAGTTCAATTGGAATTAAATGTTGTCAAATAATTAAAAATTTAACTATAATTTTGTAAAAATTTGTATAGGTTTTTGCTAGTAATCATAATCAATTGTCACCCACTTTAAAAGGTTCCTGATCTATATATTGTTTATTAATTTTATTTACTAAAAATTTACTAAAAAGTCTATTTTAAAGTGATTTAAGGAATTTTTAACTAATTAATAATCTCTATCAGATATCTTTTTATTAAAAAATCAAGAAATAAAAAATATTGTTTATTTTTATGATCAAAACATATATAATAGAACTATTAATATTGTGCTTTTTATTACACAATAATATTATTAAGGATATATATGATAAAAATATTATTTGGAGAAAAAATTAAAGAACTTAGAAATGGTGAAATGCTTTCACAAGAAGAATTAGCTTTAAAAGCCGGAATTGAAAGATCTCAAATTTCTAAAATAGAACAAGGTAAAGCAAATGTAACATTAGAAACCATTGACAAATTAAGTACTGCTTTAAATGTCCCTCTTTCGCAATTGATGGATATTGAAAGAAAATATATTATTCATCCTTTTTTAAAATGAGCAGGTGGTAAAAGTCAAATTATTAATAAATTAAAACACTATCTGCCTAATCCTACAACTATTAAAGAATATTATGAACCTTTTTTCGGTGGCGGAGCTCTATTATTTAATTGAACACCTAAAAAAGCTCATATCAATGATATTAATGAAGAATTAATTATAACTTTGAATTGTTTTCAAAATGATAAAAGTTTTACAAAATTAATTGAATTATTACAAACACATGAATTAAATCACTCCAAAAAATATTATTATGAAATAAGAAACATGGATAGAGATCCTAACTATAATAAATTACCTGATTATGTAAGAGCAGCAAGAATGATTTATTTAAATAAAACTTGTTTTAATGGTTTATATCGTGTTAATAGTCAAGGATATTTTAATGTTCCTTTAGGCAAAAAACAAAAAATTAAGATATTTGATACAACGAATTTGTGTAATATACAAAATTATTTTGCAAATAATAAAGTCAAAATTACAATGATGGATTTTGAAAAAGCTACAAAAGGTGCTAAAAAAGATGACTTCATTTACTTCAATCCTCCTTACGATGTTCTTCCTGATAAAAAAGGATTTGTTGATTATTCAAAAGACGGTTTCGGAAAAGAGGAACAAATAAGATTAGCTGAAGTATTTAAAAAACTAGACAAAAAAGGTGTAAAACTAATGCTATCTAATCTCAATACTCCATTTATAAATGAGCTTTATAAAGATTTCAATATTCATGTAATTGAAGTAAGAAGACTCATCAGTTCAAAAGGTGATGGAAGAGGATGCGTAGAAGAAGTTATTATTACTAATTATTAAGACATTTTCGAAAAGGAAGTGTCTTTTTATATCTATAAAATAGCTATTTGTGTATAGTACAAACAAAGCAAAAAATAAAAGAAGGGAACTAATTATCCCTTCATATTTAATATTGTATGGATTAAATATTCTTATTATTTTGAAAACTATAAAAGAATAATACCTTCTTTTTTAAGTTCTTCTCTAGTTTCTTCAGGTCATACGCTTACTTGAACTTCACCAATATGTTTTTTCTCTAAAATAAACATACTTAATCTACTTTGACCAATACCACCGCCAATAGTTAATGGTAATTCATTGTTTAAAACTTGTTCATGATATAAACCTAAATCATTTTTGGTTTTATTTAAATATTCATATTGTTTTTTAAGTGACTCGCTATCAACTCTAATACCCATTGATGAAATTTCTAGTGCTTTATCATTAATAGAATCATAGAATACTAAATCACCATTTAGATTTCAATCATCATAGTCAAAAGCTCTTTTTGAATGAGGTACTCCGTCAGGTAATTTGTAGCCTATTTTGTAAATGAACACTGCACCATATTTTTTAGCAACAATATTTTCTCTTTCTTCTGGAGTCATATTTGGATATTCTTTATACAATTCTTCTGAATCAATAAAAGTTAAAGTTTTAGGTAATTTAACTGATAATTGAGGGTTCTTAAATACAATCTTATTTTCGACATATCTAATTGATTCATAGATAATTTCGACAATTTTTTTAAGGTAATTTAAGTTCCTATCTTTCTTGTCTATAATTAATTCTCAATCTCATTGATCCACATAAAGTGAGTGTTTATAATCAACTTCATCATCCTTGCGAATTGCATTCATATCAGTTCATAAACCTTCATAAAGTGAAAAGTTATATTTTTTTAATGCATCACGTTTTCATTTAGCAAGTGAATGAACAATTTCCATTTTGCATGATCATTGTTTAGGCGAGAATGAAACTGGTTCATCTCCATTTAAACCATCGTTAATTTTTAAATTGCTAGAAACAAATAATGGAGCTGAAACTCTAGTTAAATTTAACTCTTTATTTAATTTCTTAGTAAAAGCAAATTTTAAATCTTGAATAGCTTGCTGAGTTTGTTTAATATCTAATTTTGATTTGTACATAGATTATTCTCCATTAAGTTGAACAAATGGTTCTTCTTCATTTGAAGGATTGAACTTCATTTTCTTTTTCTTTTCAAGTACAATCATCATAATAAGTACGGCAACATAAAGTAATAAAGAAAGTACTTGTCATGTGATAGCACTCATGTATTGAGGTTGAGCTCCAGCATTTAAAATAAATGAAATTCAATATGTACATCAAAATACATTAGCAAGTACAAAAACTATAACCATTCCAATTGACATACCTGAAAAATCTTTTGTTTCAATTGATTTTAAGATTTGAGGTAAGAAAGCAAAAGTTGTTAAAATTGGAATAATTTGAGCTACTACAGTTTGTACTAATTCGTTATTTTTTAAATTTAATGTTAAGCCTAAAATAGCTAAAACAGTAATTAAAATCATTGAGCCTAGAGCAACTCCAAATGATACTCATTGATATTTTTGTCTTTTGCTGTCTTCAGCATATCTATAAATAAGTCAAAGCACAAAGATGTATATAAAACCACAAATAATATTAGCAATAACTAAAATTAAAATTTTTTGATTTGGATCAAAAGCACCAAGGAATATTCAACCTAAAATTCCGGCAAAGAAAGTTCAGAATGAATAGTATTTAACTAATCCTGCTTTCTTAGTTTTAAAAAGGTGAATAGCTTGGGGTAATCCAATTACAATTGTCATAGTAGCGCCTAAAATACCAGAAATGATGATAAATCATGCTGATATTGGACGAGCGCTATTGACAAAAAAAGCATTATAAATTTTTTCCATATTTGTTAATTATATATATTTATTTAATTAATTTGTTAATTAAGTTATTGATTTCATGTGATTTTTGGAAGATAGCGGCATGACCACAGCGCTCTAATTCAACAAAATTAACTTGTGGTAAATCAGGTTTAATATGATTAATTTGCTTGGTTGTAACATAATTATCATTTTGAGCATAAACCAATGTAAAAGGTTTTGACTCGATAAATAATGGCTTGATGTGCTTATCTAAAAATGTGTTATTTAGAATTTCATTATTAACTAAATAATTAAAGTTTTCTTTAATAATATCTTTTCTAACAAAGAGCTTATTAGCCAAAAATGTCGCATGAGCTTTAAATGCTTCATTAGGTTCATAAACTAAATGAATAACTCCATCATAAGCTTCTTCATATGATTTTGGAAGCAATCATTGTCTAATGTTTTTGTTCAAATCATTAGCGTCATGAACTAAGGAATAATTAAGCGGAGTAAGCATTATGAAATTGTCTATTTGGTCTGTTTTATAGGCATATAAGCAAGGAATAGAGCCCATTGAGTGTGATAATAAATTAATGTGTTTATCACCAAAAACTTGCTTAATAAATTCTTCTAGAACTAAACAATAATATTCTAAAGTAATAGGCTTATGTAAAGCACTAGATAAACCACATCCTGGTAAATCTATTGCATAAACTACATAATTTCGATTCTTAATAACTGTTAATGGAGTAATTGTTTTTGAACTATCATTATAACCGTGTACAAATAAAACTATCGGTAAATTATTTGGGTTTGGTTCATAAGTATAATGAATTTCATCATCTTTAATTTTAATAAAAGCTTCCATAATTATCCTTTTATTAAAGTTAATAACTCTTCTTTTGTAATAGTTCCAAAGTATTCTTCAAGGTTAATCTTATCAAGTACTTTTGCTATTTCTTTTGAATCATAAGCGACATTATTAAATAATGGTTCAATTTCTGAAACATCTTTTTTGCTTAAGAAGTCACCTTCAAATTTTATTTGTTTAATAACTCCTTCTTCAATTAAACCCTTAACTGTAATTAAACCACCAGGAAACTTTTGAGTATTAGTGTATGTAAAATCAGCAAATCTATTAAAAATTCATTCTTTAGATTGGAATAATTCTTTTAACTTGTTAAATTCATTTTTGTATTTATCTTGAGGAATTTCTTCTAGTGTATTATTTGGATCCTTCAAGAAAAATTGAATTAATTTATCCTTAAATTCTTGAACAGACATTTTTACAGGTAATAAATCTTTAATGTTTGACACTCTTGCCCTATGTGATTGAATACCTTTAGATTCATATTTAATTTTGTTAGGGTTTAAAGCTTTGGCTAGAATAGTCATATCAACATCAAATAATAATGTTCCATGGCTAACAATTCTATTTTTTTCTAAATATTGTGCATTACCACTAATTTTAAAACCATTAGCTAAAATATCATTTCTCCCATGAAATTCTGCTTTAATACCTAATGAGTTTAAAAAAGCAATGATAGGTTCTAAGAATTTTTGATAACTATTGTTATCACTTTTATCAGAAATAAAGCTGAAGTTTAAATTACCTAAATCATGATAAACTGCTCCACCTCCTGATTTACGTCTAGCTAAAGTTATATTGTTGTCTTTAACAAATTGTTCATTTATTTCTTCATAAATATTTTGGTTTTTACCAATAATAATTGCATTTTTGTGTTGGTAAAATAATAAAACATCACCTTTAATATCAGGGTCTCTCATAATAATATTTTCTAAATTTAATGTTTCATATGGTGAGGTTGATTTTATATCGTAAATTTTCATAAGTTGCTCCTTAATATATATTTATATATTATATATAAGGTATAGAGATTTTTCAATAAAAGCAAAATAAAAGTCGGTTTTCACCGACTAAATTATTATATTTTTGCTTCTTTATTTAAGAATTTTCTTCTGTAATATGCACTCTTCTTGAAGTAGTGAATACCTAGAGTTTGACCTATCATTCAAAGACCAGAAATAATTCAATAGATTTGAACACCGGCACTAAAGATAAGCGTCATTATAAGCATTACAATAGCCATAATAATTTGTGTTTTATTTTGTTTCTTAAGTGCTTTAACTTCTTCTAAGTTGGTACGTTCTTTGAATTTCTTGTGGTTCAACATTTGAGGCAAGAATTGGGATATAGATTGTACGGCTGCCGCGACAATCAGCAATCCGAGATATTGCCATTCACCATTGAAGAATAGCCGTCTCCATGATGTTTCAGCGAATGACATTCCAAGCCATACTGTCGATTTCATATCAGGAAGTGATTGGATAACACGTCAAACAGCAATGAAGACAGGGAATGAAATAAGTATTGCAGCAAATGAATCTAATGGGTTAATACCATTCTTCTTGTACAACTCAGCAACTTCTGCTTGTTGTCTTGCTTTCATTTGTTTATTATTCTTAAATTCAGCATATTTAGCATCAATTTTAGCTTTCTTAGCTTTAAGATCTTCTTGTTTTGATTGGTTAATAGTTGATTTAAATGTCAATCCAAACATTGTAGCACGAAGCACAATTGTAATAATAACAAGAGCTAGAATAGTTCCTCAACCTTGTCATACAGGAATTGAGCTTGTTAATTTATCTGAAACTCAAGCTAATGGTCATACGAATAAACCGTAGAATGGTCCAAGTTTTCAAGCAGTTCCTCAGCTAGCTATAACTCTTTGAGTTTCACCAGTAAATGGTAATGAGCTTAAGCTTTGACCTTGTGGAGCAAGAACTGAATTTGGAGATGTAGCTAACACTCTATTAGTTGAATCTAAATTTTTGTTTTGTTGACTAAGAAGAGTTTTTAATTCATCTAAACGAGCTTGTGCAACATCTAGAGCTTTTTTGTTTGCATCAGTTTTATTAGCATCATATGCAGCTTTAGCTGCTTGAACAACGCTTCATTGATTATTGTAGTCTACAGCTGTTTTATTGTATTCTTCGGCAATTTGCTTTCTGATAGGATCGAATTGATCTAATGCTGTAAAACCAACTGAATTAGCATATTCTGAAATGCTATTTGTATATGTTTTAAGTGCTGTAAATAACACTGGAGATAATTCTAAACTTTGTAATTGTGCTTCATTTTTTGAAGCTAAGATACCTAACACATGTTTAGAAAGTTTTGAATAATCATCAATAGATGCACCAAATTTTGTTTTGGCTTCTTCTAAAGCTTTTTTGTAGAATATAGAGTTTTCTGAATAGAAGGTATTATTTGCTAAGGTTTCAAACATATCACGTCTTACTTTACCAAAGCCATATCTATCAGAGTAAATTCCGTTTCTAAAGTATTGATTATCTGCTGATACAGATAAAACAGAAAGAGGTTTTTCAAAAACAAGATCTGCTGATTTCTTACCATTAGGAACTTTTAAAGTATCTATAAATTTACCTTGAATGAGTAATTTAGTTCTATTAGCATCTTCACCTGTTTTAGGCAATGCTAATTTGTAAGTTTTTGAAGTAGCATCATATTGAAAGTATTTATCAAAGTTAAAACCTGGGTCAATAAATTCTCATGTCTTTAATTCACCTGGTTTATAAATCGATTCATATTTATATGCTGGCAATTTTTCATCGCTAACACCAACTGGCATTGTAGCAAAGATATATTTGCCATTTTTGTTGGTTATAGCTTGTTCTTTACCACCAATAATTTCATTCTTTTGGTTATAAAGTTGGAAACCAACGTTTGTGTTTTTGTAAGCACCGTATTCACCACCGTATTCTTTGGTTTGTTTACGAATGGCTTCTAGTTGATCACGATAAAATCTATGTGAAAGGTTGAAGTTGGCAGCTGCATCAGATTTAAATGACATTACATTATTTTTGTTATTTAATCCGTAGGCTTCTAAATCAACACCTTGGTCTTTCAATTTGTTTGTATCGTCTTTTGAGAGATTGTTTGCTTTAAAGGTAGCAACGTGAGGGCTAACATTCTGTGCACTAGTATATATTTCAACACCATTACCAGTATAGTTAGATGACTTGATAGTACAACTTTGCACGCAACCTGTCAAAGTTATACCGAATAAAAAGATATAAAGAACTATCTTAATTCAAAATCAAACCTTTTTTCAAACATTCTTACGTTTTTGTTTGTTTTGGTCTTCTTTTGAAAAATAGTTAAAATTATCTGATCTGTATTCTTGCATAATTTATTTCTTTAACTTCTTAAACATTTCTTTAGTGGTATCAAATTTCGTTGCATAATTTTCAGTCAGGAATTCTTTTCTGAGAATTAAAACACAATGATATTTAATATCGTAAACATCTAATGAATGAACGATTGCTTTTAGCTGCCTTTTATAATAGTTTCTTCAAAATGCTCCACAAAATTTTTTTGGAACTGTAATACCAAGTTTAAACTCGTTGGCAGGCTTATAATAAAGCACTAAATATTTATTTACTAGTTGATTTTTCGATTTAATTATTTCATCAAATTGTCAACTTTTTTGAAGTCTGTATTTTTTCTTCATGCTAAATAAGATACCATTCTAAAAAATTATTTTGCGTCTGATACAGTTAATCTTGCTCTACCTTTTGCTCTTCTAGCAGCTAAAACTTTTCTACCGTTTGCAGTAGCCATTCTTGCACGGAAACCGTGTACTTTAGCTCTTTGTCTTTTGCTAGGTTGATATGTTCTTAAACTCATAATTCCTCCTAATATAATATATTAATTATAAATGTATTTTCTAATTATATATAAATAAGCAAAAAACACATCATTTTTTTAATAATCTTTTTTGCCTGATTAAAAATAAATGTATTATGATTTATATAACAAATTAGCAAGCTAAAAATATTCAATATTTTGAATTTATAAAATTTGCTAAAACAACTATAAAAAAGGAGATTTAGTATGCTTAGCCTTAAATATATTTTAAACAATCCTGATAGTGTTAGAGAAGCTTTAAAATCAAGAAATTTTGATATTGAATTTTACGATAACATGTTGAAACATGCCAGCGATAGAGGAAAAATCATGTTCAAAGCTCAACAAAAAAGAGCTAAATTATCTTCATTAAGTAAGGAACTACCTAAATTAAAAGATGATAAAGAAGCTTTTGCAAAAGTAAAAAGCGAATGTGAACAACTTAAAAAAGAAGTTCAAAAATATGAAGAAAAAGCTAAAAAAATTGATGCTAAAGTTCAAGATGCTTTAATTAGAATTCCAAACTTACCTATGCCTTTTGTACCTAAAGGTGCAGACGATAGAGATAATGTTGTAATTGCTACACATGATAAATTAGGTAGAGGTTTAATCTCAGGTGTTCTTCCTCATTATGAAGTTGCTAAAAAATTAGACATCATCGATTTGGATAGAGCTGTAAAACTTTCGGGTTCACGTTTTGTTATTTATAAAGGATGAGGTGCAAAATTAACTAGAGCACTTCAAAACTTTATGCTTGACTTACATGATAAACATGGTTATACAGAATATGCTGTTCCTGTTTTAGTTAAACCTGAAATTCTTTTTGGTACAGGTCAATTACCTAAATTTAAAGAAGACTTATTCTACATGAATTCAAATGATTTATATTTAATCCCAACTGCTGAAGTTCCATTAACCAACTTATATAATAATGAAATCATTGATTTATCTAAACCTATTAGATTAACTGCTTTCACAGAATGCTTTAGATCAGAAGCTGGTTCTGGTGGTAAAGATATGAAAGGTATCATCAGAAATCACCAATTCAAAAAAGTTGAATTAGTAAAAATTACTAATGAAAAAGATTGAGAATCTGAATTTAATGAAATGCTCCAAGAAGCTAAATTAGTGTTAGAAGAACTTGAACTTCCTTACAGAGAATTAAGATTATGTACTGGTGATTTAGGATTTTCAGCTAGAACAACAATTGACTTAGAAGTATGACTTCCATCAGAAATTAAATATCGTGAAATTAGCTCAGTTTCATACATGGGTGACTTCCAAGCAAGAAGAGCTATGATTAGATATCGTGATGAAAATAATGAAATTCAATATGCTCACACTATGAATGGTTCAGGCTTAGCAATCGATAGATTAGTAGCTGCAATTTTAGAAAATTGCCAAAACTCAGATGGATCTATCTCAATTCCTAAAAAATTAATCCCTTATATGGGTTGTGAAAAAATCGAAGCTCAAAAATAATCGTCAATCGGTTATTTTTTTGCTTTTAACTAAACTAACTTAACAATGCAATCAAACTAGCATTTCCGCTTATATTAACTCAACTAAAACAACAATAAATAAGGTATTTTATTAATAAAAAGGGAAAAAATACCATACTTTTTATATTTTTATATTTCCTCGAAAGCCAAATCGTTTTTAAAATATATATAATTTAGTTAGTATTACTTAATTAATACTAAATAAACTAGTTTATAAAAATATTTTTTAAGGAGATTAATATGAAAAAAGTCGCTATTAATGGTTTCGGTCGTATTGGTCGTTTAACATTACGTTACTTACTTGAAACTCACAATAAAGAAGTTGAAATTGTTGCTGTTAATGATTTAACAGACGCAAAAATGCTTGCTCATTTATTAAAATATGACACAGCATTTGGACCATTAAAAAATAAAGTTGAAGTTAAAGATAACACAATCGTTATCGATGACGGAAAACACGTTATCCAAGTTCTTTCAGAAAAAGATCCTGCTTTATTACCATGAAAAGAATTAGGTATTGACATCGTTTTAGAATGTACAGGTTTCTTTGTTAAAAAAGATTTAGCTCACAAACACATCGAAGCAGGTGCTAAAAAAGTTGTTATTTCGGCTCCAGCTGGTAAAGATGTTAAAACAATCGTTTACAATGTAAACCACAAGACATTAACAGCAGAAGATGAAATTATCTCAGCTGCTTCATGTACAACAAACTGTTTAGCTCCAGTTGTTAAAGTTTTAGTTGATAACTTTGGATTAGAAAATGGTTTCATGACAACAGTTCACTCATTTACAGGTGACCAAATGTTACAAGATGGACCACACCGTAAAGGTGACTTACGTCGTGCTCGTTCAGCAAGTCAAAACATCGTTCCATCAACAACAGGTGCAGCTAAAGCTATTCGTTTAGTTATTCCTGAAGCTAATGGTGCATTAGATGGTTTTGCTTTACGTGTTCCAACAATTACAGGTTCATTTATTGACTTATCAGTTCAATTAAAGAAAGAACCAACAGTTGAAGAAATTAACGCAGCATTTGAAAAAGCAGCAAACCAAACATTAAAATATGAAACAGATCCTATCGTTTCATCAGATATTATTGGTTCACACTACGGTTCAATCTTTGACTCAACATTAACAAGAGTTCAAGAACATGATGGTAAAAGAATTTACAAAGTATTTGCATGATACGACAACGAAATGTCATATACAGCACAACTTGTTAGAACATTAACATACTTTGTAAAATTACAAAAATAATAATTAATCTTAGGAAAAACCTAAAGAAGAAATTATCAATTTTCTTAATTTGGAAGGAAAGATCACAACGATTTTTCCTTTCTTTTTTTATTATTAAAAAATGCTTGTATTTTTACGATGATAATATGAATGTTTGTTTAACTTGCCAGATAACTTGTAGATGGCTTCTTGTTTCAAAAAGTTACATCAACTTTCAGGTATGACTCTAAATCTTTATCCGAAATCTTTTTATACTTAACACTAATTGGTAAAAACACAGTGTTCACTACATTGTGCTGCATATTATAAAAATATTTATTTTTCGTTATATGTTCAAATTTATAAAGATTACTGGGTATGCCATATATTACAACTCTTTCATTATTATAATTGGGTTTTGAAACGACAATTAAGCTTGCTTTTTGATATGTTGAATCCATAAAGGAATATTCTGGTTTAATTTTAAAATACTCAAATTGATAGGTGTAATTCGTGAATTTATACATCTTTGTTCACTTCTCAATTGCCATAATCTTTTTGATAAATAAGTCTTTTTTATAGGGTTTTATGTCATTATATATGTCTTCGTATGTAATCTTATTTTGCCGCAGATCATCTTTAAATAATTCGATTTTGCTTTTATATTTTCTATATAAATTTTTACAATAATTTAAGCCTATCGAATGCAATAGGAACTTGTAATTAATTAACAATCTGACCCTTAAAGATAACCTATTCTCATTCTCTGAATAATTCAAAAATGATAATGATTTTATAGAGTCAAACATATTGAAATATTTAGCAATAACTTCTTTGAAATGTGTATTTGATATATAAAAGTCTTTCATATGTTTTTATTGTGATTTTTTGAAAGAAAATCAAAAAATGAACTTTTTTGGGAAAAACCGCAAGTTATTCCCAGTTTTGAATAAATGATTAGCATTATATCTTTAATAATGTAAAATTACATTATTATGATAAATGACACTATAGCAGCAATTTCCTCAGGCGGTAAAGTTAACCAAGCAATTTCAATAATTCGTGTTAGTGGTGAAGATAGTATTAACATCGTTAAAAAAATTTTTACAGGTAAAATTGGAGCAAACCAAACTATTACATTCGGAAAAATAATAGATAACTTCAACAATAATGAAGTTGTGGATGAAGTTTTATGCGTGTGATATATTGGTAAAAATAATTTTGTTGGTGAAAATACAGTTGAAATAAATTGCCATGGTGGAATAATAGTTACCAATCGAATTCTTGAGCTACTTTTAGCAAATGGGGCAAGATTAGCTGAACCTGGAGAATTTAGTAGAAGAAGCTTTTTAAATGGAAAAATGGACTTGATCAAAGCAGAAGCTATTAACGAATTAATCCATTCAAAAACTCTTAATCAAACTAAATTAGCTCTTAAAAAATTCGATGGTGAAACAACCAAATTTATTAATGAACTTAAAAGTGAATTATCTTACATGATTGGTGAAATGGAAGTAAGCATCGATTATCCTGAATATGATTTTGATAATCCTTTCAATGATGAACTAAAGCCAAGATTGATAGCATTAAATAATAAACTTCTAAAAACAATTGAATTAAGTGAAACATCAAGATTAATTTTTGAAGGTATTAAAGTTGCAATTTTGGGTAAGCCTAATGTTGGTAAGAGTTCTCTCTTAAACGCTATTTTAGAGCAAGATAAGGCAATTGTAACTGATATTGCTGGCACTACCAGAGACTTAGTTGAAGCATCATTTCAATACAAAGGATACTTATTCCAATTTATAGATACAGCTGGAATTAGAAAGACAAATGAAACGATTGAAAAAATTGGAATTGAAAAATCAATGCACCAAATAGAAGAGGCAGATATTGTAATTCATGTCTTTGATCCAAATCAATCCGAAGATGAATCAGACGCTGAAATTGAAGCATTAGCTAAAAGTTTTCACAAAGTTTATATTCCAGTTATTAATAAAAAAGATTTGATTGATCCATCAAAAATCAGAAAAGATGCTATTTATGTCAGTGCTAAAAATAATGATGTTCAAGAACTAAAAGATAAACTAGTTTCTATTTTTAAAGATGTTGATTTAAATAATGAACAATATGTAAATAACTCAAGACAATTAGCTTTAATTAAACAAGCACAACACTCAATTCAAGATGCTATCACTGCTATTGATAATAATCTTGACCCTGATTTAACAATTATTGATTTACGTCAAGCATGAAGTAGTTTAACTGATATAACCGGTAGAGCAGATAATGAATTGCTTCTAGATGAAATGTTCAAAAACTTCTGCTTAGGCAAATAATTAATAAAGAGAAAGGAGCCATATATGTCAATTAAATTCATAGATTGTCATACTCACCCAATTAAAATGTATTACAAAGACAATTTTCAAGTTATTGAAAAAGCGCATAATAAAGGACTTGCAGCTATGTTAATTACAGGTTGCAATGAAGCTGAAAATGCTGAAGTACTTGAAATTTGCAAATACTTTGATTACACATTCCCAGTTATTGGTATCCATCCAAATGAATCACATGGAGCTGTTGATGGTGAAACTATTGAAAAGCAATGAACACCTGATGTAGTCGCAATTGGTGAAATTGGTTTAGATTATTATTATCCTGAAACTGATAAAGTTAAACAAAAAGCATCATTTATAGCACAAATTAAAGTTGCTCAAAAACATAATATACCAGTCGTAATTCACATGAGAGATTCATATGAAGACCTTTATGAAATCATGAAAAAATTCCCTGATGTTAAATTCATGATTCATACTTTTAGTGGCGATTTATATTGAGCACAAAAGTTCTATGAATTAGGTTGCTACTTTAGTTTTAGCGGTATTGTAACTTATAAAAATGCCTATAAAACAGTTGAAGTAGTAAAATGACTACCTATTGATAGAATGCTAACTGAAACCGATGCCCCATATCTTTCGCCTGCTATTAAAAGAAGTGATATTAATTATCCTAATTATGTTATTTATACCGCGAACTATCTTGCAGGCTTAAAGGATATGCCTATCGAAAAGTTTACTGACCAAATTTTAAAAAACGCAAATTCTCTTTTTAAAATAAATGTCTCAAGAAAACATTAGAGCTAAAAAGAAATTTGGTCAAAACTTTTTAAATAATCAAGGAATCATAAAGAAAATCGTTAATATTATTAATCCAACCAATAAAAAAATAATTGAAATTGGTCCAGGTATGGGAGCATTAACAGAACATTTAATTCCTGCAGCAGATGAATTTGTAGCATTTGAAATAGACACTGATATGATTCAAATTTTAAATGCTAAGAATTGATTTAATGATGAAACTAAAAAAATCATTCAAGGAGATTTTTTAGAAGCTGATTTAAATAGCTTCGGTGGTTTTGAGGTTTGTGGTAATATCCCTTACTATATAACTAGTGATATTATTATGAAACTTTTGGATTACAGATTCCTATTTAAAAGAGCTACATTAATGGTCCAAGATGAAGTTGCTAATAGATTAGTTGCTAAACCTAATTCTAAAGAATATAGTAAATTAACTGTAACATGTCAATACGTAGCAAAAGTTACAAAAGAATTATTTGTAGGCAAAAATAACTTTACTCCTATTCCCAAAGTAGACTCTGCTATCGTTTCTTTAGAGTTCTATCAAGACAAGCAAGATAACTTTGAAAATATTAAAAACTTCTTAAAACTTTGCTTCGCTAATCGAAGAAAAAAACTTACTTGATCATTAAAACAAAACTATGATAAAGAACTTATTACATCAGCATATTCAACTATGAATATCGATGACAATACTCGTGCTGAACAATTAACATTAGACCAACTTGTTAAGTTGTATAATTTACTTAATAAACTATAAAACAATTAAAAAAGGAAAAACTATGAACAAAAAAATTACATTTATAGGTTCTGGTGCTTGAGCCAGTGCTTTAGCTTCTGTCTTATCTAAAAATAACAATAGTGTTACTTTGTGAGGCATTGATCATGATGAAATTAATGATATAAACAAAGGCTTAAACTCTAAATATTTCAAAGATGCGAAATTTAATAATCCTCAAAATATTAAAGCAACTTTGAGCTTAAATGAAGCATTAAGTGATTTTGATTATTTAGTTTTAGCAGTTCCATCAGGTGCAATTGTTTCAGTTCTTTCACAAATTAAAGAAATTATTAAAGATAAAAAGATAAATATTATTAATGTTGCCAAGGGTATTGAATCACAAAGTAAAAAGTTCTTTTCAGAAATATTAATGTCTAAATTTTCAGACAATATTAAAAACTATTGTACATTAATTGGTCCATCATTCGCAGTTGAAGTTTTCCATAATTGTTTAACTATGGTAAATATTGTGGGTCCTAACACTAAATATTTACATGAAGTTGCTCATATTTTTAATAATGATACATTTGGAGCAGTGATTAATGAAGATGAACAAGGTTCAGAATTATTTGCTTCTTTAAAAAATGTTTTAGCAATTGGTATAGGAATGATTAATTATATGATGCCTTACCAAAACTCTCAAGCAGCTCTTCTTTCTATTGGAGTTAAGGAAATTGATCAAATATATAAAACAATGTTCCCTAAAGGTTCTGACAAATTAGGCTTTGAATTAGCTGGAATAGGCGATATTTTCTTAACATGTTCTAGTCCAAAAAGCAGAAACTTTTCGTTTGGATATGAAGTTGCTAAAGAAGGCTTAGAAAATACTTTAAAGAAAAACAAAAAAACAATTGAGGGGTTTCACAATGCGAAAATTCTTGAAGACATTTTAACTCAATACCCTTCTTTACATGTTCCTTTCCTTAGAAGCATTATTGACGTTCTTTATCATCAAAAACAAACAAAACAATTATTAGATTTTATCTCTTCCTATAAATAATCTTTTTAAGCAGCTCATATATTTTTTTACTATATAAAAGATAATTATTGTTGTATAATTCTTTTGAAACTTTTTGGGAGTTGCTTACAATGGCACCATAGCCAAAAGGCCAAGGCACGAGTCTGCAAAACTCTGATTACCGGTTCGAGTCCGGTTGGTGCCTCCAAATAATGCGCCCATAGCTCAATTGGACAGAGTGTTTGGCTACGGACCAAAAGGTTAGGGGTTCGACTCCTCTTGGGCGCGCCATATTAACGAAAAGTTAACCGTAAATCAGCTTCGGCTGATTTTTTTGTTTTATTTTGACCAGCGCCAAAATAGACAACCATACAATATACATACAAAAAATCAATGATCAATTAATTTTAAAATTAATCTCTAATGGATAAGAATTTGCAATCAAAAAATTTAATACAACATCTAACGCATAATAATAAGCATTGATAAAATCCAAACTTCAAAAACAAAATACCGAAACAAAAAAAGTTAATTCAAAAACAGGCATAAGTAAAACACCAAAGAAGAGACCGAAAGGATTAAAGTATTTATTAATTTTCAATAATATTGGTAGATTTATTAAATATAAAGACACGGAAATGATCAATGTTTTCCAAATATTTCTTTTGATTTTAGTATGAGATAAAAGTTTAGCAATGCATAACGCAAAAAACGAGGACATAAAAGAAATTAAAAAAGATAAGCTAAATACTCATTGATAATTTAACAGAAAGACAATAACTATGGCTGTCGCTCAACCATCTAAAAAATTAGTTTTTCTTTTACCTATAGTGCCCTTTCTTTTAACGGCTTGCATCACAAAACTTCTTATACCTGATATAAAGCTTCTTAACAAAACTAAATATAAAAAGACTATTAAAAAGACGAATTTATTGGTGTGCTTTCACCTTTTTGACAAAGGTTTAAATATCCAAAAAAGAATTACAAAAAGAATGTCGAAATGAAGACCAGAAATAACAAGTAAATGTAATACGTTCAATTTATTAATATCATTTATTAATTCATTATTACTATCGTAAATTCCAAAAACTACTGTTTTTCAGTATTTGTCGGCAAATGGATAACCATAAGGATACCAATTTATTTTATTAGAAATGTTATAAATTGGTGGATTCAAACTTTCAATTTTAGGATTCTCTAACACATAAGAAACAGAATTACTTTTTAAAAAATTTGGGTCTAAATTGAATGATTTTAAATTACTATTTAACTCTCCATTAATAGTAACACTTGATCCTTCTTGCAAATTTATAACACTCAAGTTTCTTGAAAAAACCAATATGTTATATCCTTTATCACTTATCACAAAATAGTTTTTGGAGACTTTAATTATTTCACCATTAATAAGATATTCGCCAATAGGACGACTTTGATAATTAAATCTAGGAATCATAGAAAGTAAATATGCAAGAGCAACAATAACAGCTACATACATCGCTTTTTGAGATAGTAATGCAATTAAACATAATAAAAGTGTATATATTATTATTCATAAAATTTGTGTTGTTTCAGTGTATAAACTTAAATGCATGAAAATAGGTATTGCAAAAGCTAAAATATACGGATTTACAAACTTAAAAAACTCTGTAATTTTTTCAGCGTTTTCTCTCCAACGCCTTTTATATTTGAAATGTCATTTCATGTAACATACTCCCTATTTTTTCTTAAATTTATAATTTTTTGAGCAATTGATTTGCTTATTCCTCTAGAAGTTAATTGATTAGTATTATTTAATTGGCTTCATTGCAACATACCTGAATTGCCATATTCATTATTTGAATTATGTAAACTATTCTGTTTTTTATCAACTACTATTGTTGTATTGGTTGCATATGTTTGATTTAAATCAAAAGAACTTAGATCAGCATTATTTAATGGATGGCATATACTAAAAATCTCTTTTAAACTTGTCGGTTTATCGAAATAATATGTATCTGGAAATTGAACGCAGCCTTTAACAACTACTTTAAACCTACCTGATTCTTTATTTTTGTCAATAGGTTTAATTTTGGCTTCTGATGTCGAAAAAGCTATTGAAGTTGCTGCTCCAACAGATGCTATACCTATAACTACTCCTAAAAATATATTTCATTTTGCTTTCATACATCTTTTTATTTAAATAAAAGACTTTTCATTGAGAAAAAGAACTAAAATGATAAAAACCTCATGTTTTTCCCAAGTATTAAATCTTTAAATTAAGTGTGGTGTAGAAAGCGATTTATTAAAATTTTCTTATGAACGCGGCACTTAATTAAATGAAAAGTGCTCTTGTTTAGCTGTTTAATAAATCGCTTATGCCCTTATTTAATAGGAAAATTAGGCAAAATAAAAATGCACACGAAGTGCATTAATTATTAAATTAAACTGTTAAGATATCTTTTTCTTTCTTGGCTTCTAAGTCATCAATGTGGGCTATTTTTTTATCAACTAATTTTTGAACTTCATCTAAATATCTTTTTTGAACATCTTCTGAAAGTTCTTCATCAGCTTTAATTGACTTATTAATATTTTGACGAACGTTTCTAACACCAACTTTAGCAGCTTCTGTATGTTTAGCTAATCCTTTTACTAATTCTTTCTTTCTTTCGGTTGTTAAAGGTGGAAATGTAATTCTAATTTGACTACCTTCATCAACTGGATTAATTCCTAAGCCAGCCAATGAAATAGCTTTAACAATATCTTTAACTGAAGTTTGATCAAATGGCTTGATAAGTAATTGTTGTGGTTCAGGAACACTAATATTTGCTAATTCTTCAAGTGGTGTTAAAGAATCATAATACATAACTTTAATACCTCTAATAATTTGAGGATTAGCTCTTCCTGTTGAAATTTTTGAAAGTTCGAAAACATAGTGGTTAAGCACTTTTTCTGTTTCTTCTTCAAATTCTAATAAATATAAATCTAGTTCCATTATTTAGTTACCTCTGTGTGTTCTATTTTGCCTTCAATAGCTCTTAAAATAGAATCCTTTTCATTAATGTTAAAAATAATTAAGTTAATGTTATTGTCTCTTGCCATACTTGTAGCTGTTAAATCCATAACTTGTAATTTTTTATCAAGGATTTCATCATATGAAATTTTTTGATATCTTTTTGCATTTGGATTAGTCTTAGGATCTGAATCATAAACTCCAGAAACACCATTCTTACCCATTAAAATTACTTCTGCTCCGGTTTCTGAAGCAAATAATGTCGCTGCTGTATCTGTTGTGAAGTATGGTCTACCTGTACCACCAACAAAAATAACAACTTCACCATCTTTTAAGTATTTGATTGTTTTTTCATTTATGTAGTTTTCAGCTACCTTTTGATCAATGTTAAGTGATGATTGAACTCTAGCTTTTAATCCATTTTTTTCAAAACCACTTCTTAAAGCAAGTCCATTCATTATTGTTGCTAACATACCGATGTAGTCAGCTCTATTTCTTGGAATACCATTCTTAGCTGCACTAGCGCCTCTTCAGAAGTTACCGCCACCAACTACAACGCTAACTTGAATTCCTTTTTTAACAATTTCCTTTAATTGTCTCGCAATATCTTCTACAAGAGTGTAGTCAATTGCTAAATGTTTTTCTTTGTTTACCAAACCTTCGCCAGAAAGCTTAATTAAAATTTTCTTATAGTTCATTAGCTCCACCTTTATGCTTTAATTTCTCTTAAATTATAAAGGAAATTGCTGTTTTCGTGAATATACGCTTTAAATTTTTATAAAAATGTGAAGTGAACTTCAAAAATACGATACTTATAATAACTTCAAAAATAACGAATTTTTAACTTTTTGGTATCTTTATTTATGCTATGAAAAAAATTGAAAAAATAAATTGTTCTGAATTATGAACTTAGAAATGAGTACAGATTAGAATTTATAGCAAAAAATATGAATAAATCCATCACTTGAATTAGTAAATATTTGCAAATTAATTGGCATACAGCAAAGAAACTTAGAGATAAAGTGTTAAACAATTGCTTAATTATTTCTCATAAAAATAAAGGTAATCAACACCATAGAAAAATTAGCACTAATAGGATTGATGAGTTGATTAATGAATATCTCACTTTTATTGATGATGTATATGACCGAAAATGCGATTGTTCTGTTTCATTAATATTTTTTTATGATTATTGCTTAAAAGATTTTGACAAGAACAATATGACTTATAGATTATTCATAAAGAATCTGGTTGCTAAGGGTTTTTATTCAAAAAATATGACCAAGAAAACAAAGAAAAAAAGCAAGAGAAAATTTAAGAAAATTAAAGAAAATAATGGAGATGTAATAGCAATAAAAAGATTAATTAAATATAATGAAACTATGGAAACGACAATGTTTAAAGCAAGAAAATGTAGAGATAATAACCTTGATTTTGGTGAAATAGTTGAACTTGATGCTTGTGAACATCGTTGAATGAATGGCGAAAAATCTCATATTTATGTAGCTGTAGATTCATCAACTTCAAGAGTTTTAGCAGTACATATTGAACAAGAAGAGACTAATCAAGGCTATATGAAATTATTGGAAGATTTATTTAGAAATTATGGTAAACCAAAAATAATTAGAACTGATAAAAGAAGAACTTTTTGAGGTACTGATTATTCGGATACGCCTTTAAAACAGTATTTAAATTCAAAAGGTATAGAACTCCAAAGCTCTAGTATTGCCATTTTTAAACCTCATGTTGAAAGAGCAAATAATTCTCTACAACAATTCTTACCTCCATATTTACATTTAAAGAAAATAAAAACATTTGAAGATTTTATTCACAATAAAGAAGAAATCATTCAAGCTTATAATAAAAGAAATAAAAAAGATTATGAGCACAAGAAAAATATATTTTCTAAAATGGATGAAAGTCAATGTAGTGTCTACTTAACAATAAAAAGAAAGATATACGCATCAACTGTACAATTTCAAAATAAGTTTTATGTTGCTGTTAATGAAGAAAACAAAAGGCAATTTATTTCGCCTGATGACGATACTGCATTTATTATTAAAAGTGATGGAAGTTTATGTTTCTTAATAAACCAAAAAGAATACAAAACTGAAATTTTAAAAGACAAGGAGCTAAATGATTTTCAGCAATTTTGTATTCACTTTAAATTTGATTCTAGTCAGTCATATTCGAAAGAAATATATCAATATTCTAAAAGAGGCTATTCTTTTTATAGAATGCTTGATGACTTAGTTTTTAAGCTTAAAGAAGCTTTAATTAAGTTTGATCCAGATGATGAAACATTAAAGAATATTGTTGTTCAAAACGATGAAATTCTAGAGTTTTTCCATAAATGACTTTTAGAAATAGAATCAAAAAATCTCGACGTCATTTAAACGCAAAGATTTTAAAATTTTAAAACTATAATCTACCCAAGATGATTATAGTTTTTTTCTTTTAAAAAAGAAGAATTTTAATGTTTTCCCAATAATTAATTTGTTTTAAAAAAATCGTTATTTTTGAAGTTCAGTTCACATGTTTTCGTGAATATACGCTTTAAATTTTTATAAAAAATTTCATATGTAGTTTGTTAAAAAACTCGTGGAATTTAGTAATTAGTAATGATGCTAATTTTCTAATTCATTTGTTTCATAGGGAAATTAGCAAAATGAATAATTAATAATTAACTAGATATTTACTAAGATCTGCGCATGGCATAAACCACAAAATAAAAGGCACACCTCAAACCAAGATGTGTCTTTTAAAATATTATTTTTTCTTATTTGTTTTAGCTTCTTTATATTTTGCAACTTCCTCTTCAGTTGCTAAAACAAAGTGCTTGTTGCCTAAATCAATTCATTTAGGTTGAACATTTTCATCATAACCATGAATAGCTGGATCATACTGTGAACCGAGCAATGAACCTTTTTCATTTTCAATTGATGGCACAGCATCTAATAAACTTTTTGTGTAAGGGTGAAAGGCATTATTAATAATTTCATCAGTTGGTCCAATTTCTAATAAAACACCTTTATTAATAACGGCAATTCTATCTGAAATATATTCAACCATTCTTAAGTCGTGAGCGATAAAAAGAATTGTTAAGTGATATTTCTTTTTAAGTTCGTTGAAAATATTAATAACTTGGGCTTGAATAGAAACGTCAAGTGCACTAATAGGTTCATCAGCGATAAGTAATTTAGGTTGTAAAATAACTGCTCTACAAATACCTAAACGTTGTTGTTGTCCACCAGAGAATTCAAGCGGGAAACGATCAAGAACTGAATCGTCTAAACCAACTTGTTTAAGCATATCAATGATTAAACGTTTTTTACATTCTTTTTCACTTAAATTAGTTAATGAATCTCTTTCAATTCTGTGTTTTTCTAATAATTCAAGTTGTTCTGCAAAAAATGCTTCATCTTTAGGTTTATTTTCTTCTAAAGCTTGCTTGAAATCTTCATAAACAAATTTGTATGAAGCTTCAATAGTTTGTGAGTTTTCACTATGAACCTTTAATGGGTTATTATACAATTCAAACTTTTTGTTTTTTGCAACTAAGTTGTTATTAATTTCAATAAACACTGTTTCATCATATGATGATAAATAAATTCATTTTGAGTTTTTGGTGTTAGTCAAACCTTCACCTACAACTGTTTCAACATTTTTGAATGGGTTAAGTGAGTTAGTTGGATCTTGGAAAATCATTTGAACTTTATTAACCATGAATTTCACAATATCTTTGTATGCTTTACCTCATTTAAAACCTTTATCTAAATTTTTAGGAATAATTCTATCTAAGATTTTAATATAACCAAAACTATGTGGAGTTAAACCAATAATAGCTCTACCAGTTGTTGATTTACCACTACCAGATTCACCAACAAGACCTAAAACTTCACCATCATAAATGTTTAAGTTTAAATCTTTGATGGCTTTAAAAGTTTTATTTCCAGAACCATAAGTAATATCTAAATTTCTAATTTCAACAAGCTTTTCTAAATCAGGATATGCGTTAAGCATCTCTTCTGTTCCAGGTAAAATTTCACGAGTTAATATCTTGCCAAATTTACCTTTTTCAACATAATATCTACTCATGTTTTACCTCTTTATTTTCTTTTTTATTTTCTTTTTTAGCTTGTTTCATAGCCTTTTTAGCTTTTTGTTCTTCTTTAATTCTTGCTCTTTCTTTTAGAATAGCGTCTCTTTCTTGTCATAAAGCATGAACTTCTTCATTATGCTTTTCGGCAAGTTTTACATATTCTTGAAATCCTTCATCAGAAACATAAATATCATTTTTATTGCCGGCAATTTCAGCTAATTTATGATCGTATTTCTTTCACAAGTTTTGAATAATTTTTGGTGGTTTATATTCAGGAGCGTTTTTGCTTAATAAACTACTTTTTACAAAGTGAGTTTTAGAAACTTGATAAAACGAAGGTTCTTGCTTAAAGTCAATACCTAATGCATAATCATTACGAACAGCAAAAGCATCACCTTGAATATTATTTAAGTTAGATGGAACAGCTCCACGAATAACTTGTAATTTTTCACCTTTATTAAAGTCAGGCATTGAGGTAATTAAACCTCAAGTATATGGGTGTTGTGGGTGTAAAAGAATTTCTTCTTTTGTACCACTTTCAACAATTTGACCAGCATACATAATATTAATAAAGTCAGCAATCGAAGCAACAACACCTAAGTCGTGTGTAATAAATGCAATCGCAATATGGAATTGTTCTTGAAGTTCTCTAATAATATCAAGCACTAAAGCTTGAACAGTTGGGTCAAGTGCTGTTGTAGGTTCATCCATAACCAAAATTTTTGGTTTAAGCGAAATAATTGCAGCAATAGCTATACGTTGAATCATACCGCCAGAAAGTTCATGAGGATAAGTCTTCATAACAGCTTCTGGATTGTTAATTTTAGTTAATTTTAAGTATTTAATAGCTTCTTCACGAGCTTCTTTTTTGTTTTTAACAATTTTATTAACTAGCATCCCTTCAATAATTTGGTTACCAACTTTCATAGTTGGGTCCAAAATTGACATAGGGTTTTGGAAAACTGCCGAAACAATTCTTCCTCTAAGTTTAGATTTTTCTCAGTTATAAGCTGTAAAGTTTTGAACTTCTAAACCATAAAGTCTAATTTTACCGCCCTCGATAATTGAGTTAGATCCGGTTAAACCATATAGTAAAGAAGTAATAACTGATTTACCGCTACCAGATTCACCAATTAAGGCATGAACCTTTCCTTCGTAAATTTTTAAACTTGGTCCTCTTAAAACTAAGTTCTTTTCTTTTGGGTTTGCTGGGTTTTTAAATGTTAAATAAATATCATCAATTTCCGCAGCAATCTTAGTTTCTTTGCCAAAAACCATTTCGCTTTGTGTGCCTGTAAAGACATCAATTTCGGCTTCTTTAATCTTTTTATCTTTCTTTCTAAAAAGGTTAGCAATTTTAATTCCTAATGATTTAAATCATCTGCCTTTTTGAATTCAGTAATCTTTAAAGTTTCTTCAAAATCCTTTACCTTTTTCACTCTTAATTTCCATCATATCTAATGGAGCAGGTTTATTCTTATATTCAATCACTTCTTTAAATTTCTTACTGTATCCTAAGATGTTTTTATCTTCTTTAATAGCTTCATTAATTTCTTCAATTATTTCTGTTTGTTTTTCTTTTTCCATTGTTTTATACCTATCTTTGTCTTAATAAGCTATCTTGAACAGCAGCTGACATTAATTGAATTGAGGTAGTTACAAGAATTAAAACGAATGAAGGAATTAATACATAACGAGGATATACAGTAAAGATTTTTGAACCTTCCGAAATCAAGTTACCTAATGTAGCAACGTTTGGAATTGAAAGTCCAATAAATGCTAAAGAAGTTTCTGAAAGAATAATACCTGGGATGTGGAATACTATTTCTGTAATTAATAATGGAATTAATACAGGTAAGTAGTTTGCGAGGATTTTATAAGTAGGTGTACCTAAAATTTTTGATGCACTAACTCATTCAAATGATTTAGCACGTAAAACTTGTGAACGCATTTGGTTAGCTATACCCGCCCATGATGTAAATGATAAAGCAAATACCATAACTCAGAATGTTGGTTTAAGAATAATTGTAATAACAATAAGAATAATAATTGATGGAACGTTAGAAATAATTTTAATTATGAAGGTCATAATCTTATCAAACACTCTAAAGTGTCCCATCATAATACCAATTACTAACCCAACAAACACTTGGATAAAGGTTGCTACAAATGACAAAGTAAGCGAGTATCTTAATCCATGTCATAATCTAGCTCATAAATCACGCCCTAAGGCATCCGTTCCTAAAATATGTCCGTTTGTGAAAAATGTTTCAAATCTTTCTTGAACATTAATAGTTGAAGGGCTCTGAGTTGTAAAAGGTAAAATCATCGCTAATAAGATAAGTACCATCAAGGTCACAAATCCAAATACACCGGCAAAGCTTCTGCTGAAACGATAGAAGAATTCAACGAAAGCATTTTGCTTTTTATGCATTCTGCTGGTTTCGTTAAATTCAAGTAAGTTCCCTATAATTTGTCATTCTTTATGTAATAATGGTTGCAAAATAGGGTTAGGTGCTAAATCTTTCCCCATTTCATTGGTTGGACTCTCATTTCTTGCTTTATTTCTTCTAGAAAGATTAGAAAATCATTCTTTTACCTTGTTAGCCACGATTAACCTCTCTTTCTTACCCTTGGGTCGATGATTTGGTATAACGCATCACGACAAGTATATGAAAGAATTGTAATTAATGAGAATAATGTAACCATAAATAGAATAATGTTATAGTCTTTCGAAGTAATAGCATTAAGTAGAAGTCCACCAGAACCTGTTATAAAGAATATTTGTTCAATAAACATTGATCCAATAAAGCTACCAAAGATAACTACAGGGAAGAATGTTGCGATAGGGAATAAAGCAGGTTTAAGAGCATGTGTTCAAACAAAACGGCGTTTTGAAATACCTTTTAAATAACAGAATTTGCAATGTTGCGAGTTAAGTTCTCTATTAAGCTCAGTTCTAATATATTTAATATAAACAATTATAGAACCTAGCGACAAGGCGAGACCAGGCAGCACATATGTTGCGATATTATGCTCGTCAAACAAGTATGGCAGATTGACCTGACGCCCTATTAACAAGAGCCATAAGGCAAAAATAAGCGATGGAATAGATGAGAAAATTGAAACAACTACAGTCGCAATATGGTCAGGTAATTTATCTGGGTTCATACCTACATATACACCAACTGGGATACCAATTAATAATGTAAGCATAACTGAGAAAATACCTATTAAGAAACTTTTGTAAAATCTAACTCATACGAAATCATTAATGTGTTCTCCAGGGAAAACTGATAATGATATACCGAAGTCAAATTTTGCTAAGTTCTTTAAATAAATGAAATTATAAATTCCAATTTTAAAAGTCCTAATTTTGCGTAAAATCAAAAATGTTACAAAAATTATAAATTATTACCAAGAAAAGCTTTAAAATCCTAAAAAAATTTAAACGAAAATACCAAGTTTTGTAAAAAACTTGAGTTTTTTGCTTACTTTTTTCCAAAAAAGTAAGTGCCTTTTTGTCAAACTTTTTAGCACATAAAAAGTTTGGATTAGAAGCGAATGCTTCTCTTGTAATTATTTATAAAATCCATAACAGGAGTCAAATCTTGACCGTAGTAAGGGTCTATAGACTTGCCTTTTTTAAAATACCGTCTTAATAACCTGTGGCAGTTTTCGATAGAGCCTTTTTCTCCCGAACAATATGGGTGACATTTATATATTTGCTTAATACCTGGCACTTCATCTAGTTTCGCATTTTCACTACCATTATCTATGGTTAGCGAATCTATTGTCAAGTTATATTTTTGCATTAGGTATATCAGCCCATCTCTAACACCAGTGCTAGTCCGCCGTACCATATGAAAATAGAAGCGTCTAGTCTTTCTATTAATTAGCGTTACGAAACAACATTGATCAGTTTTTGAACCAATAACAGTATCTAATTCATAATCATTATCTCTAAGTCTTTCATTGATTTCTGTGCTGCGTTGATCAATGCTAACTCCAATCTTTTTAAGCTTTCGACTGTCTCTTTTTGGGGGTCGTTTTTGTTTAATTCCTTTGGTGGATAAATTGACCAAAATGCCTATTTCAAGGTCTTTAAAGACTCTTTGTGATATCAAATTATATACCATAGATTTTGAAGGTTTATAGCTGTTTGGATACTTTTCTTCAAATCTTCTTAATATTTCGTTAGCGCTTAGCTTAGGCGTTCTTTTTGCTAAATCTTTATTATTTCTATTTTGGGTATAATCATCAAAAAGCTCTGTTCAAAAATTTCTAAAATCTTGATATTGTTCTATTTTCTTTTTTGAATATGCTATTCTTTTACTTTTATCAAAATTAGCAACATTTATCATAAATTCATCAAGATTTAAATAACGAACTTTTTTAATTTTAGCATCACAACAATCACAGGTTTTTCTATCGCCTTTGCCTAAATATATTCCTTTTGAATATTTAAATAAAAACCTTTTAATCGCTTTAGTCGATATTTCAATATTTTGAGATATTTCTTTTAAAGATTGAAAATTTAGTAATCCATATATTATCTGAAACACTTCTGCAAAACCGATATGGTTTTTGTGTGTCGAGTAGTTTTTCGAGCGGCTTAAAATTTCAGAGTAATTCTTATCAACAGCGAAATGAATTTGTGAAGTTTGAATTTTGTTATGCACATTTTTACTTCTAACCAAAGTACAGAAAATTTTTTTATCGTTTTTCATATATAATTATGTTGTCCTTTCTTTTTATCATTTTTATTTTACCAAAAGGACAGAAAAATCCCGACATTTTATAAATGTTGGGACTTTTATTTCTGGAATGAATATAAATAAATGAAATACCTAATAATAAGTGGTTCATTTAATCCATATTTTTCTTCAACTGCTTTTCTTGATGCTTCGTCTAGTCCAGCTGTAATACCAGTTCCACCAGGTACTGAATTAATTAAGAAGAACGTAATTGTAATAACTATGAAAGCTATCACGAAAAACTCTAGAAGTATCAAAAGTGTTTTTAAAAATATTTTTAATCAAGGGTTCTGGATATCGAAGATTTTTTGATTTCACTTAAGCTTTTTCTTTAGTTTGCCCTCAAAGTCGATTTTTTGAGTGTTATCAACTATTTTAGCTTTTGGATCAAGCTCGCTTAAATCATCGATGAACATAATACCTTGTTTTTTATCTATTAAGGTTGTGTTCTGATTCATTGGTTTTCCTTTCTATAATTAGTCTTCTTTTATTTCAGTTGGAAGATATGGTTTAGGTGGGTTAGCAATATCATATGCAAATTGTAATGAATATGTATATAAGTTTTCGGCACCATTAACTCTTGAGATTTCTCAATAAGTATCAACTTCCATTAAAGGTACTACTGGTGCACCATCACGAACTACTTTTTCTAAACCAGCAATAATAGCAAATGCACTTTGTTCAGTTCAGTTTTCTTTTAATTCTTCTGGTGTAAATTGGTTAGTAAAGAATGAAGTATATCTATTAGTAAAATCATTATTTGTTTCATTAGGTTTTTTGAATACTAACTCAACAATTTTGTCTCATACCTTTTGCTTTATCATTAGTCTTTTTCTTGTTGTTTCAGCAGGACTATCAGCTGCTAAATTATCGTTAGTAACTTTTCCGTCTTTGCCCATTTTATAGCCTAATTGAGCAAAATAGTCTGCGTAAGTTCATGAACCTGAAGGATTGTTTCTAAAACCAGTTTCCTTAGCATTTTTAGTATCAATTCCATCGGTTCTAAAGAACACTTTTACATAGCTATAAGCATCAGTTCCGAAGGCATCAAAGTTTCTATAAAGCAAGTCAAATTGACCTTTAGTTCTGAAATCTTCATAAACGTTTTCAGGTAAGCTTTTAATTTCAATATCTACATAACCACCAAATGCTTTAGTCATAAAGTCTTGAAGAGCAAGCCCAGCATTTTGTTGTTCATCACTTGAGTTTGAAATATATCTCAATTTAACACTTTTAGCTTCTGGGTGAGCTTTCTTAAATTTTTCTAAGTATTCTCTAGCTATATCTAAATGGTGAGCTTTATCTGTTCTATCAACATGTTCAAAGTTGTAGTTCTTAGATAAGTGGTCAATGTGAGTATAGTTTTCAATTGGAATTGGTTTTTTAACTTTATCACTAACATTTGGATACATGTAGTCGTGGTCGAAAGCTAATTCAATAGGGTCACCAAATGATGAAGCTCCTTGACCAAATGCAGTTCAAGTTATAACTGGATATGATGAGTTTCAACCTACAATGTTAAGCATTTCATTTCTGTCAATAGCATAATAAATTGCACATCTTAAGTTTTCATCATAAATATAACGTTCATTTTGACTAGCCTTTTCATATCTTTCTTGATCAAGATTGAAGGCTAATGCTATGGTTCCAAAACCTGAAGCTTTCTTCATATGTTTTCTGTAATTGATATCAGTTCAGTAAAGCAATTGTTGAATTGCTGGAATTTTAGTAGCTGCTATATATTTATCAGCATAGAGTGCTGAGTTAATATTAGGGTCTGAGCTGAATAAAATTTTAATTTTATTTGAAAGTGTTTTATCAGATGAGTAATAATGAGGATTTTTAAGTAAGGTTACAAAACCTTGAGGTCCGAGCACTACTTCATCTAAATTAAATGGTCCATTTGTTAAGAATTTGTTTTTGTTCAAACCAAATTCTGTAATTCCACCATTAATTTCAACGAACTTTCTATTAATTGGAATTAAATGGCTTTGTAAATCTTGTACAGCATTTGAAAGTGAAGTTGGCTCACTTGGTGAGTATTCAACTCTAATTGAGTATTCATTGAAAGCTAATTGTCTTGTAAATCTATAAACTCTTGAGTCAAACTTCTTAACGAAGTCATTATTAATTGTGTCTTCCTTATTATATGCAGCATTTACAGCAGCATTATATTCAGCTTTGTTTGCTTCACTATATTTAACACTAACTTTGTTTTTAAGTTTTCTACTTCTTCTTAATAATTCATCAAAACTACTTGAAAACTTTTGTCTTCTATCAGTGAATAAATATTTTTTAACTCTTGTAGCAACACGTTGAGGAATATTTGCTAGTTCTTCCATGCTGTGTTTACCATACATATAATCTGGGTTAGGAAGCATTACAATTGTTTCATCGGCATTAGGATCAAAATCAGGTGAATAAGGAATACTTGAAAGAATATCCTTATTTGAATAGTTTCAATATAAACGACCTGAGTAAATTCCTAAATTACGAACAGCATATTCTAAACGTTTTAGAATTTCTGCTTCTTTAGCTTGAATTTGTTTCTTTCAAGCATCATCTTTTTTAACATTTGCAAATTTTTGACTTTTTACAATTTTATCAATTTGTGATGGGAATAATTTATAGTTTGGATTAAATCCATCATACATTCAAACACCATTAACTTGAATTAAGCTTGGGTATTGGAATGGATTAGTATAAGTAATACCAAATTCTTTAATGTACTCTTGTTGAATATCAACTAAGTTTTGGGCATTATCAAATTTTCTTTGAAGCATACCAGTTAATCTTTGACTACCAGTTGTTAAGTCTAGGATGTAATGAACCGCATCAATAAAGTCATCAGCAGTAACTTCATCTCCGTTGCTTCATTTACTATTTCCTTCATTCAATGAGATACTCATTGATTGAACTTTATTATTATTTACAACTAAATTTACAGGTCTATAAATTGAGCTATCTGTGCTCAAAACCCCTGCTGCAGTGCCGAATTGGTCAAGAGGGTAGTATGTACCAGTTTGTGGATCTGAAGCAGAAACGTTATTAAAGTATTCAGCTATAGGCATATTATTATTTTGATAAACGCCCATAGGTAATTCAGGTAAGCTTAAAATTCTTTTGATGTTTTCACTAGGTCCACTCTTTAAAGGAGATTCAACTAATGAAGGCAAAATTTTATTAACTGATGAGAACTTAATATAGTTCAATGAGTTAATTGGTTCAGAAACTAAACCTAAATCATAATCTTTAACATTGTGGATTTTTGTATTTCCACAAGATGTAAGTGCAACTGTGGAAGCAATCGATGAAATTGCTAATGCACCTAACAATATTTTTTTCGATTTCATTGTTTTCTCCTTTCTTTTATTTAACACCATTGAATTGGTCATTAATGTAGATGGTTGGTTCATAAATTGGTTTACCGTTTGCATCTAAAATTAATTTGTAACCATTCTTTGGATCAACTTTGTATTGTGTTACCTTAATTGGCGCTTGCGAGAATGTCTTGCCGTTTTCAGCAAGTGTTTCTCATGAACCTAAGTCAATGAATTTTTTGTCTTTTAAGCCTTTTTCATCGCTACAGAAGTAAATTTCATATGAATGACCTGGTGATAATAATCTATCTCTATATTTAGACATGATTGCATAATCACTAACTCATCCCACAAATCCTTTACCTTTATGGTGACCGTTTCTATCTGCAAAGTCATACTCTTCATCAGCTAGTGTATGACGAACTGATTTATCACCATTATTAAATTTATCTTCATTAAGAATATGTTGTGATTTGTAGTAGAACATGTTATCTGTATGATCTTTATTTATCTTTAAGGTTTTAATTTCACCAGTTACTTTATCTTTGAAAGCAATATAGTTAACTCTATCAGCAATATCACTAGTTAAGTAACCAAACATACATACAGCATCTTTATCTGAATTTCTTCAAATTGATGAAATGTTTCTTCTACCAACGCCTTGAGATTGAATATAGAATTCTCAGTAAGCTTTTGCTCTAGTTTCAACTCTTTTACCAGTTAAATCTGTAATTCTAATTGTGTCATCCTTAATATCTTGACCTTTATCATCATAAAGTTTGAAGTCTAAGATATCACGGTATCATCTATCTTTAAATCAACCATTATTAATTGATTGGAAGTCTCCAAAGTAATTATTGATGTAATTTTCAGTATTGTTTAAGTTTGTTTCATTTACGAAAACGCTTTGTTTATAGGTCTTATTGAAAGCTTCGGCCTTGTATTTTTGTTCTAAGTCATATAAGCCTTCGTAGTCTAAAATAGCATTTGCAATACCATATCTATTTCTAGTATCTTTAAATTTAATTGCTTTTGAAATTCATTTCTTGGTTGATGTACCATCAACAATGTATTCTAAACCAGTATTAGATTCACTAATTCCTGATAAGAATGAAGGCATGTTACCAAAGTCATGTGTTGATGGTGAGTAAGTAATTTGTAAGTTATCACGGTTTATAACTTCAGCAAAGTTATATGTATAATCCGAGAAGAATTCATTGTACTTACGTTCATTCTTGGTCTTGAAGTAATCAAGTACATCACTTGTAGGACTAGTTGTAAATGTTGCATTTGCAAGCGAAGCAAAAATGCTTAATAAATCCATTCTTTGTAAGAAGAACATAGCTAAGGTTTGTGATGTATAAAGTTGTACTTTATTATCAAATACTAAAGTATCAAATAAGTTAAGTTGATCTAATTTAGCATCTAATTTCTTAGCAATACCATCGAATGCTTTAAGCATACCATCTTTGCTAATTTCTCATTTATTTGAATCTGGGTTTTCAATCTTAAATTCAGTTTTTTTGAATTCACCATAACCTAATTTTGAATCAAAGATTCACATTAAATCAGGATTTTTCTTAATTTCATCAAAAGTGAAACTTCTATTAAACATAACATATTGTGAGCGAGCAAATCTTGACATAATTTCATTTGCTCATTTTTGATCACTAGTATCTTTATTAGCTTCTTCTAAGAATTTAGTGTATTCAGCAACTAATTTAGCACTATCAGCTGAGTTAAGAACATAAGTTGGAATTTGATCAATTACATTCTTCTTGAAGTTTTCTTTGAATTTAGCAAAGTCTACTTTTGATTTAACGTACTTAACATCTCAATTTATAGATTTAGATTTAGTATCATATTTAGCTTTTGAAAAGTCTACTGAAACAAAGTCTAATCATTTGTTGTAATCACTGAAGTAAGTTTTATCTCCTGTTGAACCTTTTTCACCTAAAATGTATCCAAATAAACCGTTTAATGGGTTCTTATCAATTTGAGCCATTTTAACTGAGTAGTTAAGTTGAAGTTTTTCAGTATTACCAATTCCAGCTAGGCTTAAGCTACCATTATTTTCAAATAAGTTAACTAATTCACCATCCTTATTTTGCATTAATCAAACAATGTTTGCATCTTTGTTTATACCAATAAAGTCAGGTGTATATTTAGATAATCATTTTACCAATTTCTTTGTTTGGAAGAGGTTTTGGAGTGTTTCAGGTAATGAATGTTTAAAGAATAAATCAGTAAATGCATTATCTAACATCATGTTAGGAATGTATTGGTGATCCTTATCAATGTAAAGAATTTGACCTTCACCTGAGTTCATTCTATTACCTAATTGGTTACCAGCTATAAACAAGGTTGAAAGCACATTAGCAAAAGTTACATCATTATTTTTAGCAAAGATGTTTGGATTAGCATAGATTAATGGTTTTCTAAGTTCCTTACCTTCTTCTCTAAATAAAGCAGTAATTTCTTTATCAACTGTTCCATCAAGTTTATATACTGTAAATAATGGATCAGTTAAATCAAATGAACCTGTTTCATTGTCTCTAATTTTTACATAATCTTTATAAACGTTTAAGAATGTTTTAGCAACATCACTTGATAACGCTGAACCCATCATTGTTCTTAAAGCAGGATAATCAATTTGAATATCTGGAGTTCCATCTAAACGAGTTCAGCTCTTATCTCAACCATTAATTTGGAATCTAGTTACAATAAGTGATTGAATGGTCTTGGTTATCATGTTGATTTGTTCATTTACATAATTTAAAGCATTAGGGTCATAGTTTGGATCATTCTTGTCATCAAGTCTTACACCTAAAGGTACACTAACAACTGGTGAGCCATCTTTATTCTTCATTAATACTTTATTAATTTGAACATATTTGCCTGTTTCATCATCTTTAATACCTTCAACTACTTTAGGAACTAAAGTAATTATTGTTCCATCAGGATTTTTAATTTCTTCAAATTCTACTTGAGCACCTGAACCATCTTTTAAAACACCTTTAAGCATTTCAATTGATGCTTTTTTAAAGACGTATTGGTTATTTCCATCTTTAATCATGTATTTAACAACAGCAGCATTTTCGAAGTCGCTATCTACAGTAGGGTTTAATGTACCTGAGTAGAAGTCAATAGCATTAATAATTCATAAGTCGAATGGACTAATTCATTTTGCATTATCACCGGTTAAACCATTAGCTTTTCTTCTTTCTTCAACAGCTTTAATCATACCGGCGTAATCTTGTAAGAATCTTCTTCTCTTATTTTCTAAAGCAGCTCTAACATCTTGGCTATCTAAATCAACACCTCAGATATCTTTATCTGCTTCATCATCTCCATAAGAAACTTTGCCATTATTATATATAGGGAATTTAAATGTAGCATATTCACCATAGTCTTTAACAACACCAAATTCATCTAAAAGACGTTTGGTATCTAACTCAACGTGAGTTCTAGCTTTTAAGTAAAGTTCAACAGCATCTTTACTATAGTAGTTATTAATATTAGGGGTTGAGTTTGGAGTTAAAGCACTAACGAAGATTGGGTTATTACCTCTATTACTTAAATCTTGAGCTCCATTTAATGTCATGTGGTGACCATATTCGTGAGCACCAACAAATTTAAGGAAGTCAGTTGAAATACCTGCAAAGTTTGGATCAGATATCTTAAGAATAGCTCATAATCCAACACGAGAATCCTTATTAAATCCTAAGTATTTCCCGTTTTCAACTTTATATTCCATTACACCTTGAGCATTAAGTTTCTTTACAATGTGTGGACCTTCTAATCACTCAGCAGCATAAGGAACTTTTTGAACTAAGTAATCAATTAAGTTTTCGTAAGCATCAGCAAACAAGTCATATGTTTTTTCATATTTACCAGTTTCAAGATTCTTAACTTCACTTTGTTCTTTAATCAATGTAGGTACAAGAATCTTCTTATATCCTACTACAGACATGAATTCATTAACGTTTTCAAGGATTGCATTATTCGCATTTGCATCAACAGAGAATTTGACCATTTTAGTATTAATATAGTCGCTTTGGTTATTTGAAGCCATTTCAATAATTAATTTTGAACCATCTTTTTTGAAATCTCTTAAATCCATTTTATGAACAACTTTATTGATTTCGTCATTAGTTGCATTGAATTTAAGAATACCTTTTTTGGTTAAGATTTCAAAAAGTTCAATTCTTGATTTAGCAACAATTAAATCATCTGCATTTACTCATTCATTTACTGGAATGTCTTTAAGAACGCTATCTGAATTACCATATAATAATTTGTTTTTAAGATCTAATTTTAATAAATTCAATAGCTTGTTTGCTACCTTCATCAAATAATTATCTAAGTGTTTTTGTTCATTTCCTGATTTAACTGTAGCAAAATTAATATATTTAGCATATTGTTGGAATTTAGGAGATTCTTTTTCAAGTAATTTAGTAAGATTTTTCTCACTCTTCTTAACTTCTTTCAACGCACTATTAAATAAACGTCTTGGTTCAATAGTTTTGTCTGGTGGAATTAAACTTTCATCAAAAGGTTTAAAATCATCTCTAGTTAATTTATGTACTTCATCATAAACTTCATCAATATGGTCAAGAGCATCTAATTGTTTTTCTAAACTTTGTTTTTCTACTGGATCTTTTGAGCTAGCAATTTGTTCTTTAATTTTCGATTTAAATTCATTAAGTTTGTAGCCTTTATTAATCTTGCTATTCTTAATTGCATAATTAAGACCTCAAGCATAGCGTAGATAATCTTGGCCTACTATCGCTCAACTTGAACTATTAATAATACCAAACAACTTGCCTGCATATCCGGCTGCTGAATCCTGGAAGATTTGAATTTGTTTTTCGAAATGTTTAAGTTCATTGAATCAATCAAGACTTATTGAAACAGTTTCTGATGAATGAAGGAACTGAGTATTAAATTCTTTAATTATATTGTTAAGATTTTCAAAACCTTTTTTCATTTCGTCCAATGTGACTGTTTCAGGGTTAATTTTGGCAAAAACAATGCTGGTTCTTTTATCAAATTCTGTTTTAAGAGCTTCTTTATACGCTGCACCTTTAGCGTTCACTGCAGCATCTCCACTAATAATTTTCTTGTTTAATGCAATAATTCTATAAGTTAATTTCTGACATAATTGATATAAATCAATTTCATCTTTATTATTTAAAATATTTAGATTTTTAAAGAATGCAGCAAAAAGATTTTGGAATCTTTCTGAGAAATTATTTTTTGAATCTTTTAAAGCTGGTTCAATAAATGATGCTCAGTCACGTGCTGGGAAGATCTCAGCAATAATATTATTTTCTATAGCTGCTTTATAGCTTTCTGTATAGTTAGCAATAAAGTCTTTAAAGTATTGTTTTGTTGCTTCTATTTCATTATATACACCAAGATATGGTGACTTTTGACGTGCATTATCAAGTTCTTGCTTTTTAACATTAATAACGTATTTTGGATCCTTTAATTCATTTTCGGCTTTAGTTAATTCTTTGCCTTCTGGAGTTGAATTTACATAATCATCTAAAGCATTTAAGTATGTGTTAAGCGATGTATTTAATTGATGATTTACACTTTTATCACTTAAAACTTTTTCTAACGAGTTTAGATATTCTATCGCTTGTTTTAGATCTTTATTGCATTGATCAGTTTCACTAATATATTTATTAAAGTTGTCTTTAAGAGTTTGATTCTTGTCAAAGTTTTCAATATGTTGTTTTAACGTTTCCTCTTGTTTTATACGTTGTTGAATCAAATCAATACTTGCTAAATTGTCTTTATATTTGTTTAAAGCTTTAAAATATTCTTCATTAAGTTTATGAGATTGACGTTTTACAGTTGTTAACTTTTCTCCATTAATATTAATGATTCTTTTAAGTCTTTTAAGATGTGCGAAAAATGCTTCTTTGCTGTAATTGAGATTTTTATTATTAATAAAATCTGAAACATCAGTTTTAATTTTTCCAAAAATTGCTGATAATTCAACAATACTACTTGTACCGTTTTTCGCACCTTGTTTAATTTGTTCAATTTCATTTTCAATATTCTTGTGTCATTCACTCATTAATTCTAATTTATCTAATGAATCAGTAATTCGTTGAACATCTTCAAGTTTAGAGTCTTTAACCGCTGCTTCTAAATCTTTTAATAGTTGTTGTTTTAAATATCTATATCAACTAGCATTTATTCCGCCGTTTTCAGCAGGCATATCATGATTAAACTCTTTTAAAATTTTGAAAATAGGATCAAATAATATTTCAAAGGCTTTTTCTAGATTGGTATTTTCTTCTATTTTTAGAGGTTTAAAGAATTCATTATTGGCTTCTTCGCCTTCTTTATTAATTAGATCAAGAGTTTCTTTATCAAGAGTTGTTCCTCTAAGTTTGGTATTTAAAACATTTCTAGCATTATCACTTGCATTTTTTAAATTATTTGTAGCTGCTTGAGCAGTTGTTAATTTAGTATTTAAATCTTGAATTGTCTTGTCGATTGCTTCTTTTGTTAAGCTTTGATTATTTAAGTGAGTTAGTGTTAAAAGATCATCATCACTTTTAAGCAATAATGTCATTAATGCAGTGTTAAGTTTTTCTCTACTATCAAAAATTAATTTTGTTTTTTCTTCAACATCATTTTTAACTTGTGGCATTTCTTGTTCAAATGAATTAATCAAGTCTTTAAATTGTTGTTGCAAGTTTTTATTGTTTGCTGATAATGCTGAACTGAATAATTGGAATTTTCAGCTTAATTCTTTAACTTTTAAAGTTTCAAAATGAAGCTCAGCAACTTTTTGTTTGTATTCAACATACTTACCTTCAAGAAGAGAAATTGTTTCAAGATTATTTTCTACTATTTTCTTGTAATCTAATAAGTTCACAATTGTGCTGTATTTAATGAATCAAGTTTCTTTTTGATTTTCATTTCATTTATCTTTAGCTTTTTGCAAATCATTTAAAGCTTTAGCAAGTTCAGCTGTATCTAGAGCAGTTGAACTGTTTAACTCTTGAAATTTTTCAATAGCATTAATTAATGTTTCAAAATCTGCTTTTTTATCAGCTGGTATTGTACCTACTAAATTTGCTAGGTATTGTTTTAAGCCAATTTTCTTTGAATCAATTTTTGAATTAGGAACACCATTTAAAATAGATTCTAAATACAATTTAACATTTGTTAAATCATTCAAAATGAAGTTTTGAAATTCATTTTCATCTTTAAATAATTTACCCTCTTTTTCAAAACCTAAAAGTGCAAAATCGTTTGGTAAAACATCGTTAGCAATAAATCTTTTAAGACTATCATAAATAGATAATTGCATTTTTTCATAATTAGTAATGAATTCAGAATCATTTTTAACTGTCGCTTTAGCTTTAGCTAAATCATTAAGCAATTTATCTTTATCAATAGCTTTAAAGAAATCAGGGTTCTTTTGTTCTAAGATATTTGCTAATTCAGTTAATTTATTGGTGTAAACGAAAAATTCAGTTTTATCATCACCTAAAATATTTTTTCTATCTTTAGCAAAATCATGAAGGTTATAAAAATCTCTTCAGTTTAATTGTGTATTTTCAACAAGTTCACTTAATGACTCATTTGTAATAACTTGCATAGGTGTATATGCAATGTCATATTTGTAGTAGTTATAATTGATGTGCGTCTTTTGTTCAGCAGTTTTGCTTTCTGGATCAAGCATATTGAAGAACTTGTTTAACTTATTATTATGATCTATAACTCTCGAGAATGAATCATTCATTCTTTCAGATTTAAATTCTTTTTCAAAATCTGCTTGAGTTGGTAAAAGAGCATAATAGTCATATTGGAATGTTCAAAAGTTATTTACTAGTTCAAGAAAAGCTAAGTTTTTGTCTTTTTCGCTTTCTTCAGCTGAAAGCATTCCGAGTTTCATGAATTCAGTTTTTAATTCTTGTACTTTAGCATCTGCTTCTTGGAACCGTGAATCATTTTTTGCCATTAGTTCATCAATAATTAAGTTTAAATCTTTAGGATTTATTGTAAATTGTGCAACAATTTCTTGGTCGTTTGAATTGAATAAACCAAATTCATTTTTAAAGCGTTTTCTTCTGGCAATTTCATCCTCAAGAGCCGCAGCAAGTTTTTGATTTTTCGCTTTTTCAGCTTTTTCTAGTTCAGGTTCTAACTCTTTTTCAATTTTTTGATCATATTTTGCTATTGTGGATTGACGTTTTATGATTCTATCTTCAATGTACTTCTTAATTCCTGCGTCATTAATTTGATTTGAAAGTGCTTTTTTCGTGTCTTCTTTACTTTTCTTTCATTCTTCATGTTCTTTAATATCTTGTCTTATACTATCTAATTTAGATTGAGCAACTTGTTTTTCGTTATTATCTGTAGCGTTTTTGACTTTCTCTTCATATTCTTTTTCATCTTTACGAAGTTTTTCAATTTTTTCATTGATTCCCTTGACCTCTAATTCATAATTACTAATATTTTTCTTGATGTCAAGATATCATTTTTTGGTTATTTCATAAATATTTTTTTGTTTTGAAAATGTTTCTTTCTTAAATTTTGCAATAGATCAGTCATGAGCTAATTTAACTAGTTTATTGATTTCTTCGTCAGTTCATTCTTTTTTATTTGCAACTTTTCTAATAGCTTCTTTATATCTTTCGTTGATTTCATCATAATCATTTTTGTATTGAGATAACGCTTTATCAACTTGAATAAAATCATCCAATAATACAAATTGGTCTTTTTCTAAAGTAAGGATTTCATTAAAGCTTCTATTAAGGTAGTATCTTGTTCCATCATCAAAAAGTATATTTAAATATTTGTCGATAATTCTTTTAGAATTATTTGACTCATTAGCATCTAAGGTTACATTTAAAATAGTTTTTTGTTCCAAAGTAACAGTTGCTGGATCAATTTTTAAAATATTGTTAGGATCTTTATATTGTTCCAATTTTGCTTTAAGAATTTCTCTAGCTTCCGCTTCGTTTTGTGCTGAAATAACCATAAGGTATGGAGACTTATTAAAGTATCTATTCTTTTCAACTGGTGAAATTGATTGTTTAACATATACATCACTTAAATTGCCTTTAACAGCAAAAACTTTTTTACCAATTAATGCATTAACGTTACTAATTGTTCTAAAATGATTTGCATTAATTGTTTTTGCTGAAACATTAGCAATTGCATTATATCTAGCAATATTTCCTAAAAAACTTTGTAATTCTGGTTCAGTTAAAATCTTCTTGTTGATTTTGTAAGTTAATGAATCTTGAGCATTCCCTTTTCCTTCAAGTTCTGAATAAACTGGTAAAGTACCAAAAAATGCATCAGGGAAGAACTTAATTGTTGTATATTCTTTGTTCTTATTAGCGTGCGAACCAAGAGTAATACTGTTTCCGTGCATTTCAACACCTTTTACAATTGAGAATGATTTCAAGGTGATAATTTCTGGTCCTCATGAAACATTATTCATAAATCATTTTGTGAACTTGTAGAACTCATAAGGACTAACTGCTTCAATGTATTGGTTGTAGAAATTGAAAGAACCATATTTAATATTTAAATATGGAAGTGCATGATATTTTTTGTAATAGTCATCTAAATATTTTTCAGCTGATACAGATCTATTGTTTTCTAGTAATACGCTATCTGTTTTAGGGTCATATGTAATGCGGTGCTTATTATTGTGAATTTCAACAAAATTAGTTTTTGGCTCTACTTTCCTGTCAATAAAAATATTTTTTAATTCTTCAGGATTTGTAGGGTTAACTTTACCTAATTTGTCGTCTGAATTTTTTGAATAAGCATACATTGATCCTAATGCGATTGCTGTAATACCACCTAAGATACCTGCTGAAATAACATATTTATGTCATACATGTTTTTTCAAATTTAATTTTCACATGAGTTCTCCTTTAAATTATGAAAATTTAATTCTTTTTAGTGATTGTATTTATTTAATACTTAATATTAAATTCTCATATATAAATACAATGTTTAAATTATAGATTAAAATTATAATTTTAATATGATATATTTAAAAATCACTAGCACCCTTGATATAAAAACATCGTGTTTCCAAATATGCCTATAAAATAGTAGAATAATAAAAAATGTGGATTTGCAAAAAGTTCTAAAATTTTGCTTTTTGGATTATTTATAAATATTTTTTTATGCTTTATAATTTTTATATGTTAAAAATTTATCTTTGCGGACCAACGGTCTATAATAGCCCTCATATCGGAAACATGAGAGCCGTAATTACTTACGATATCATGCTTAAAAGTAGACGTATTTTAGGTGAAAAATTTTGCTTTGTTCATAACATTACAGATGTAGATGACAAGATTATTAATAGAGCAATTCAAGAAAACAAAACTGAAAAAGATATCAGCAATTTTTATACTGAAGAGTATTTTAATTTATTAAAAAATCTTGATGTTGACACAATTACTCATATTGAAAAAGTTACTGAAAATATGGATGTAATTATTAACTATATAAAGAAACTTGTTGATTCAAAAAATGCCTACGTTGATAATGAAGGCAATGTATGATTTGATGTAGCAAAAAACCGTGATGCATATGGTATGGTATCTAATCAAAAGTTAGAAAATATGATTTTTGAAGAACAAAGCACAAGTAAAAAGTACGAAGCTGACTTTGCTTTATGAAAACAAACAACCAAAGGAATAAAATTTGATTCAATTTTTGGAAAAGGACGTCCTGGTTGACATACCGAATGTTGTGCTTTAATCAATAAACATTTTGGATCAGATGGAGTAGACTTGCACGGTGGTGGAATGGATTTAACTTTTCCTCATCATGAAAATGAAAACATCCAACATTATTCATTATTTAAAAAACCTTTAGTAAAAGAATGATTAAGATGTGGACAAATTAATCTTGATGGAGTAAAAATGTCTAAATCTTTAGGTAATGTAATTTTAGCTAAAGATTTCCTTAAAACTTATTCACCAACTGTTTTAAAATTAATCTTTACAAATACAAAATTAACAGCAAATATTAACATCACTGAAGATATGCTAAATAACATGATTCAGTTAGAAAATAAATTCCAAAAATTAATATTTAAATTCTTTACAACTTTTAAAAATATTAACTTAATTGATGTTAAATCTGAACAAGTTGTTAAAATGCTAGAAGCTATTTCAAATGGTAATTTTTCTGATTACAACTTCATTTTAAATGAAGAAATTAAACAATTCAATAAAACTAAAAGTTTAGAAAATGCTAAAAATATTTTTTCAATTCTTAATGTTATTCACCCTGAATTAACAAGGTTTACTCGTTATGAAGAAGCACTTTCTCAATTTGACGAATGACGCTGTTTAGTAGATAAAAAAGACTATTTAGAAGCTGATAAAATCCGTAAAATTCTTATGGAAAAAAACTTTTATTAACAAAGTAAAATAAGTAAAAAAATAATAAAATCGAGGTTTTGAATATGAAAGAATTATATTTGTGTGGTAGAAATACAGTAATTGACGCGATAAAAAATAACTTTCCTATAAGCTGCGTTTATGTTCAATCATTACCACACGCTAATAAAATAAAGGAACTATCAAACAAAATAAAAATTGAAATTAAAGATGCAAACTTTTTTCAAACCTATAAAAATGAAAATCACCAAGGATATGTTGCCTTATTAAAAGATTTTCCTATTTATGATTTGGAATCAATTAAACATGATAAACCAAATAACGTTTTAATACTTGACCATATTCAAGATCCTCATAATTTTGGCGCTATTCTTAGAACAGCAAACGCTGCTGGTATCAAACATATAATCATTCCGAAAGAACGTTCAGCAGATATCACACCTACTGTATTAAAAATTAGTTCGGGTGGTTTTATTGGTGTAAAAATTATAAAAGTTAATAGTATTGTGGCTTCAATTGAAAAATTACAAAAATGGGACTTTTGGATTTACGCTTCAGCACTTGAACAAAAGTCATTGCCTCACAATCAAATTACTTACAATAAACCATCATGTTTAGTTGTAGGAAATGAAGAAAGTGGAGTATCTAAATCAGTTTTAAATGCTGCTGATCAAATTATTCATATTGATCAATTTGGAACAGTACAATCGTTAAATGTTTCTGTTGCAACCGGTATTCTTTTGTTTGAATTAATAAAAAATGAAAAAGCCGAAAATTAAAACTTGACTAAATTTATTAAATATAAAAGATAACGATTTACCTCAAATTTTTGCTAGATTAACTGATAAAGAATTAATCTCATTTTTAGCATTAAATTATTATAAAGAAATTTACCAAAACGTCTATTTTAATGTCTATAAAGTAAAACACATGCCATTAGAACCAGAAGATATAACAAACGAATTTTTAAGTTTTTGTATACCGATAATTCGAAAATATAAATATGAAGATGATGCTTCATTCTTATCATATTTAAAAGTTATTATCAAGAATTTTTGTTTTTCAACAATCAAATATTGATGTGCTAAAAAACGTTTCTTCGCTTCTAATATGGTGTCGTTTGAAGATTTACATTATGTAAAAGATGAAGATGCTGAAAATAAATTTAATATGCTGATCGATAATCTAGACTATAAAAACTTTTATGAATATTTAAATAAAAAAGACAAAAATAAAATGAATTTAATCTTATCAGATGCAAAAGATTTTTGCTCTCCTCAAAAGATTAACCAATATAAAAACGATTTAGCTAGTAAGGTTGTTAGTTTCTACAATTACTAGCTTTTTCTTTAATTATTTAAAACTTAATATAAAATATCATATTAATAATTTGTGAACTGAACTTCAAAAATAACGATTTTTTTAAAACAAATTAATTATTGGAAAAACATTAAAATTCTTCTTTTTTAAAAGAAAAAAACTATAATCATCTTGGGTAGATTATAGTTTTAAAATTTTAAAATCTTTGCGTTTAAATGACGTCGAGATTTTTTGATTCTATTTCTAAAAGTCATTTATGGAAAAACTCTAGAATTTCATCGTTTTGAACAACAATATTCTTTAATGTTTCATCATCTGGATCAAACTTAATTAAAGCATCTTTAAGCTTAAAAACTAAGTCATCAAGCATTCTATAAAAAGAATAGCCTCTTTTAGATCATTGATATATTTCTTTCGAATATGACTGACTAGAATCAAATTTAAAGTGAATACAAAATTGCTGAAAATCATTTAGCTCCTTGTCTTTTAAAATTTCAGTTTTGTATTCTTTTTGGTTTATTGAGAAACATAAACTTCCATCACTTTTAATAATAAATGCAGCATCGTCATCAGGCGAAATAAATTGCCTTTTGTTTTCTTCATTAACAGCAACATAAAACTTATTTTGAAATTGTACAGTTGATGCGTATATCTTTCTTTTTATTGTTAAGTAGACACTACATTGACTTTCATCCATTTTAGAAAATATATTTTTCTTGTGCTCATAATCTTTTTTATTTCTTTTATTATAAGCTTGAATGATTTCTTCTTTATTGTGAATAAAATCTTCAAATGTTTTTATTTTCTTTAAATGTAAATATGGAGGTAAGAATTGTTGTAGAGAATTATTTGCTCTTTCAACATGAGGTTTAAAAATGGCAATACTAGAGCTTTGGAGTTCTATACCTTTTGAATTTAAATACTGTTTTAAAGGCGTATCCGAATAATCAGTACCTCAAAAAGTTCTTCTTTTATCAGTTCTAATTATTTTTGGTTTACCATAATTTCTAAATAGATTTTCCAATAATTTCATATAGCCTAGATTAGTCTCTCCTTGTTCAATATGTACTGCTAAAACTCTTGAAGTTGATGAATCTACAGCTACATAAATATTAGATTTTTCGCCATTCATTCAACGATGTTCACAAGCATCAAGTTCAACTATTTCACCAAAATCAAGGTTATTATCTCTACATTTTCTTGCTTTAAACATTGTCGTTTCCATAGTTTCATTATATTTAATTAATCTTTTTATTGCTATTACATCTCCATTATTTTCTTTAAGTTTTCTTAAATTTTCTCTTGCTTTTTTCTTTGTTTTCTTGGTCATATTTTTTGAATAAAAACCCTTAGCAACCAGATTCTTTATGAATAATCTATAAGTCATATTGTTCTTGTCAAAATCTTTTAAGCAATAATCATAAAAAAATATTAATGAAACAGAACAATCGCATTTTCGGTCATATACATCATCAATAAAAGTGAGATATTCATTAATCAACTCATCAATCCTATTAGTGCTAATTTTTCTATGGTGTTGATTACCTTTATTTTTATGAGAAATAATTAAGCAATTGTTTAACACTTTATCTCTAAGTTTCTTTGCTGTATGCCAATTAATTTGCAAATATTTACTAATTCAAGTGATGGATTTATTCATATTTTTTGCTATAAATTCTAATCTGTACTCATTTCTAAGTTCATAATTAGAACAATTTATTTTTTCAATTTTTTTCATAGCATAAATAAAGATACCAAAAAGTTAAAAATTCGTTATTTTTGAAGTTATTATAAGTATCGTATTTTTGAAGTTCACTTCACATATTTAAAACTTAATATAAAATATCATATTAATAATTTAATATTAATTTATAATTGAACTATGTTAAAAAAGAAAATTTCATTAAGTTGTGAAGAATGCCATAAATTAAATTACTCTACTTCTAAGAGCTTATCAAGTAGTGCTAATCGAATTATGATCAAAAAATATTGTCCAAATTGCAAAAAACATACATTACATAAGGAAGAAAAATAATGAAAAAGAAAGATATAACTGCTCAAAAACAAGCTAAGAAAAAGAAATATTTAATTAGACGTTTTGTTAAAGAACTCAAAAGAGTTAGATGACCTTCAGCAAAGAAAACATGAGCTTCATTTGCTCAAGTTATCATATTTACAATTATTTTCACACTTATCGTGTTTGGTTTTACAACATTAATTTTCTTTATTTTTAAACAATCTGGAATAATGCCAAAATAAAAGGAGCCAATATGCACAATTATCGTTGATACATGATTACAACTGTTTCTGGTAAAGAAGAACAAGTTATTGAATCTTTAAAAAACCGTATTATCAGTGAACAAATTGAAGATCTTTTCAATCAAGATGCTACACCTGATGGTGCTTTCAAAATTTTTAAAAAACCTACTTTAACAGCAAAAGAAGCTGAAAAGAAAAACATGGGTGAACCATACAAAGTTAAATACGTAAATATGTATAGTGGCTACATTTTCATCAATATGGAAATGGAAGATTATGCATGATTTGTTATCCGTAATACACAATATGTTACTGGACTTGTTGGTTCTTCAGGTAAAGGTTCTAAACCAACTCCTGTTTCAGATGAACAAATGAAGAAATCATTTGCTAAAGAAGAAAAATTACAAGAAGAATTTGATAAGAATGCACCACAAAACAAATTCTCAATTGGTGAAATTGTTGAAATTATTGACGGTCCATTCAAAGGCACTGAAGGTAAAGTTCTTGAAAGCAGTGACAAAGGACAAACAGTAACTGTTGAAATTGAATATTTTGGTAAAAAAGTTCCAACTGATTTTGATTATAATAAAGTTGAAAGTAAGGAAAAATAGTTTCCTTATTTTTTAATTAATTTAATCTTTGTTTAAATTTGTTAATATTTAATATATGAAGCAAAATTTACCTGTGATTTATTCTAACAATAATGTGAAAGCAATGCAAAGGAAATATAATTCTTTGCTTAAGAAGTCTGCTTTTAATAAAAACATTATGCCTGTTAAGCATCAATCAATGCTTATTGAAAAGATCATTAAATTCTTTATTTCAATAATTATGTTTATTGCTATACCTAAATCATCATGAAAAAATAAACCTAAAGTTAGAGAAATGATTGATAGAGTATATAAACGGTTCTCAGGTCGGGATTTCGCTTTTATTCCTGTTTCTTTCTCATTCTACTTATTAATTTCTTTTATACCTGTTATGCTTTCTGTATTCCTGCTATTAAAGTTCTTACCGTGAGGTTTGGAAACATTATTCCTAAACAATATTTTAGTTAAGATTATCCCTGGTTTTGAATCTATTACAAAAGGTATTGACTTTTCTATAGCTGGTACATATGCTGTCATTATTCCTTTATTCTTAGCTTCTTTATGAGTAGCTTCTAGTGGATTTGCTAAATTTATTTATAGTGAAAACTATATTTATAAACATGAGACAACTGGAAACTGGTTCATAAATAGAGGAAAGGGATTTATTACAGTCTTTTGAATTTCTATTTACATTTTTGTTACAATGGCTATTTATTTATCATTTTATAAAGCTTTTGGATTTGCCAAAACAACCAATGAAATAGCCAAAAACGTTTATTTCTATATATCATTCTCTATTTACTTAATGGTTACTTTATATTTAGGATTTTCATTATTATTTAAGTTTACACCTGCATTTAAAGTTGGTTGAAATACAGTTACACCTGGAGTTTTAATTGCTTCTGTTCCAACTATGATCTTCATCTCAATCTTTGGTTATTTAACATCATTAATAGATTATAAAAAATTTGGTGTATTTGGTGTATTCATGTATATTGCTTTATTAGTATCTAACATGTCATATTTTATATATCTCGGTGTTATTGCTAATGAAGGATATTATAAGACTTATATATCAAGCTATACAATAGATAAGAAAACATGATTTAAGAAATATATTAAAAGATAAAATTATCAACCTTAGGTTGATTTTTTATTGTCTTTAATTTTAAATTAGATCAATAAAAAAGATATATCTATATTGATATATCTAATTATTTAATTATAAATTTATAGAAATATACACAAGCATTATTTAACTTCATTTATTTTGATTAAGTCATCATTAATTCAAATAATATCATCAGGATGAACTTTAGTACTTCTGCCAGTTGGTATTTTATTGTTAATTAAAACCTTGTTATTGCTCATGAAGTATTTTACTTGACCACCAGTAGAAACTAAACCAAGCTTCTTTATTAATTGACCTATTTCAATTGAGTCTTCTTTAATTTCAACATTTATTTTCATATTATCTTCTCATTGGTGAAACTATTTGTTTAGAGTTAGGATTTGATTTAGATAAAATTAAAATCTTTTGTATCTTTTCATCTATTAATAAATAGATTTCATCATCCAAGATATTTAAAGCATCTTTTAAATAGTTATAGTTAATATCAAATACTAATGTTCCACCTTCAATATCAAATTTATCAGTTTTTACTAAAGAATCGCCTAATTCATCAAGTCTACTGTAAATACTTAATTCATTTTTAGTAATCTTAATTTCAATTCTATTTTGTTTATCATTACTATTTAATCAAATCTTATTAAGTAAATTATTTAATTCTTTTTTATCAATTGTTAATTTGTATTTAGTTTCATTCATAACTTGATTAAATAATTGTTCAATATCATGATAAGGCAGATCTGTTATTCTAGCAGCAACAATTGTATTTTCATATTCAACACCAAATTTAAGTGAGTTATAGAATAATGTTATTTTCTTAGGTGCATCAGCAGGAATTAATTCTTTAACATCTTTTGCATTAACATTAAAGTCAAATTCTTCTAATGGTTTCTTAGTATCAATTGTGTAGTAAGCTAATCTATAAATATCAGTTGCAGCTAAATTGAGTTTATTTCCTTTTGATTTAAAGTTAATACATTTATAAATTAAGTTAGGTTCTGTACTTGCCGCAAACGCAACATCTTTAATAGCCTTTTTAAATTCTTCTGTATTAATTTCAAACTTCTTAACATTTAAATTACCTTCAATAGCTACAAATGTATTTACATCTGTTGTATTAAGTGAATACCTTGAGTCTTCTTGAATAATTTCTAAGTTATTATTTTGATCTGTTTTAATTTCAATGAAACCAGATAATTTTTTAATAATACCTTTGAATAAATTACATTGAACCAATACTTCACCTTGTTCTTCAACAATAACATTTTCGTCGTCAACTGGCAAGTTTTTAATAATAGATGTTATTTCATTACATGCTTTAAAAACAAGTTGTCCGCCTGTTGCTGTTATTAATACACATCTCATACTGAAAAATGAGCTTGTTGGGTCAGTAAATTTTGAAACAATTTCAATAATTTCATCTAATTTATTTTTATTAATTTTTATTTTCATGTTGGCCTCTTTCCAAGATTTTTATTAAGTTAATTACTTAAGCTCTTGCTTGTATATATAGTATATTGTGTGGTTATGTGAATAAGTCCAAAAAATGTAATTTTTGTATATTTTTTCTGCTAATTTTGAACTTTTTCCCAAAACTAAGTTGTGGATAAAATATGTATATTATGTGTTTATTTATTCCTATAAAGCTCATCAGTAATTTGTGAAATAGTTCTTTTTAATGCTGTATCACTTTCTTCTGATTCTTTATCTATTTTATTAATAGCATTTATAACTGTTGAGTGATCCCTATTACTGAACATTTTTCCAATTTGTTCTAGTGATATATCAATAATAGATCTAATTAATCACATAGCAATATGTCTAGCTAAAACAACATCTTTTTTTCTGCTTTTGCCTAAAATATCCCGTTTAGATATTTTGTAGTATTTAGCAACATAATCTATGACCATATCAGGTGTAATATCTTTTTTATCTTCTTGAATATTTTTAAGAATTGAATTAACAACTGATAATGTATATTTTGAATTAGTTTTAATAATATCTTTGTTATATCAACGCAATCTATTAATAGCTCCAATTAATGAACGAATACTATTAGCATGGTTTCTTATAATATATTGTTTAGCATCCTTTTCTCAAAGAGAAGGTTCTAGGTTTTGCTCCTCGATCATATAATCCAAAATCTTTAATAAATCATTATATTGTGGTTCCCTAATTTCCGATTGAAAACCGATAGATAACCTAGTTATTAATCTAGCATCAAACATGTTTTTAAGTGAGTAAATAGGTCTATCAGAACAGATGATTGTTGTTTTCTTTTGTTCTATTCTATAGTCTAATATGTTAAAAATTAAGTTTAAAGTTGCTTTCTTATTTCCAATACCATAGCTTTGAAAATCATCAAACATAACAGCGTCCGCTTCATCAAATTCATCTCTAATTTTTTTCAGCTTTTTCTGATCATTTTCTTGTAATATCAAGCTTATATCTCTTGAGAATGAGTTAGCGTTTATATATTTAACTTTTTCACCTTTTTTGATTAGTTCATTACAAACAGCATGAATTAAGTGAGTTTTTCCAAGTCCCGATTTACCGAAAATAAAAACAGGAACATAGTCATTACCACCATCAATTATGTATTTTGCAATTTTTATAGCCTCTTTATTAAAATCACATTCAACATAGTTATCAAATGTTGCTTCCTTTTTTATATCTTGAAATTCAACTTCAGGATTTTTTACAGTAGCTTTCTTTTTAGTTTTTTGAATTTCAGAAGCATCTTCAAAATCAAAAGTGCAATCAAAATCAAATGCCTCATCTAATGCTTTCTGAATACTTGGCTTATACATTTCAAAAACAATTGGTCTGCTAATAAAAGCATGTGAAACAGCAATTGTTATATGCGAACCATCAATGTTAGTAATCCTAAAATCATTAAAAAATGTTTTAAAAGTTAATTGATCGCCAATTTCATTTTGCAAAATCTCTAAAAAAGTGTTTGTGTATGTTTGTAAAGCTAAACTTTTTTCATTTTTAATACTTATCGACATGTTTTAATCTTATTATTTTTAAATAATAAAGGTATAAAAAAACATTTAATTTTTGAGTTATCAACATTTATTTAATTATTTATCCACAAGTTTTCCACATAATTATTAACACTATTTTATTGTGTAAAACTAACTAAAAA